>CAWDSY010000007.1:0-242870 GCA_963805115.1 Methanobacteriota archaeon | reverse complement strand
TGAACCTTTTTAAGAGCGTTCTAGATACTTAGCCACAGCTGGTAGATCTCAGCTAGCTGCGATAGGGTTCCATTGCAAGAGGCTAAGGCTTAATGGAAAACTAGATCAGATGCTCGTCACCGATTGACACGAATAGGGGGCAAATTTACTAGATGCGTTCTCTTAGCCGAATGAAACCAACACAGGACCGACTTCACGAGGCGCTAATCTGAGACGCCGAGAAACACGTATTATTCCTTCGACGGCGGTTGCTGAACATTAAGTAACACTGTACAACTCTAGTTCCACCGATATTAACTAGACCAATCTAGCAACAACCGCGGCACCGAACGGTCGTTGGACGATTAAAACGATCTTAAAAAAAGTAAAGGTGGAGTGACAAACGTCACTCCTTCGCAGTTTAGAACTTTCGGCCGGGTGAGACGATTGTTCTCTCACCAGCAGGCTGGAACTCTCGCAGAGCGCCGCGCGCAAACTCCTTCCGTGGCGCAGCGAAGTCGAACCACAGGTTGGGGTCGGCGAAGCACACTTTGACGAGCGGGCTTACCGCAAACGCGTCGCGGCGACCGACGTGCGCGGCCTTTGCAATGCCTGCATAGCCGCCCTGGTGACCGACGTTCATGGCGTAGTTCGGGTAGTTCGCACCACGGAGTTCGTCGGGCGCGCCCTCGTCGGACCTGACGGAGAACACGTTCGTGGACCCGCACTGGTCTTGGAGGTCGTAGCCGTAGAACCCGAGTCTGCCCCACGCGTCCTTGTGGAGGAGCATGGAGAGATACCAGGCGCTGAGTCCGGCGTTCGAGTTGCCCGTAGCGATAGCAGCGGTCACACCGGATGCGGCTGCGAGCACCGTTGCCCTCTGCGAACCGCCGAAGTGGTCCTCAAGGGTGGTCGGGTACTTCTGGTACTGCTCGATACCGTAGAGCGTAACCTCAGTCCCGAGGTCGTTGACGACATCCATCGTCGCCGGTGCCTTCCCGTCCTCGCCGTACTTCTTGGCATAGTCGTTGCCGTAGTAGCTGTAGTCGTCGAGGATGTTGTCGGTGTATGCTGCGGTCGCGTATTGCGTGAAACCGACGCCGCCTGACATGTACGATCCGAGCCATATCTGGTCGTAGAGCATACAGCCCGCAGCGACGACCTCAAGCGATGACCTGACAGGGTCGTCGGGGTATATCCGGTCTGTTTGGACCATGTCGGCCATGAAGCCAAACGAGAGACCGCCGGGTTCGTTAGGTCCACGCGCACGGCGTGCAGGAAGCATGTTCGCCATCTCGACGAGGCTTGCGTGCTTTGCCGCAAACGCGAGGTCTGCTACGGCGGCTTCACCGGCGCACATGTTGTACGCGGCGATGAACGACATACCGATCTGCATCGCAGACCATCTGCTCGAGTTTCCGCCATCGCACGTGCGCGACACGATCGTCGGGATGTGCACGCCTTGCCAGAGTGTCTTGCCGATCGCCTTCTTGAGTTGCTCGGCTTGCGCCTTGGGAAACAGCTTGTTGATGTCTACAAGGAACGGCTTGTCGATTTCGGCAGCGAGGTCATCGTCGCCGGTGAAGACCTTTACGAAGCAGTCTTCGACGAGCGCAGGGTGGGTTTCCACCATGTGTTCTTGGACAATGGCCGCACCGGGCATCGTGTGGTTCAGCGCCTCAAGATAGCCGTTGATAGTCTCAGGGGTGACCTCCTTGCCGAGTCTCTTTGTGAGCGTCTCGTGCGCTTGGTCAAGACCGACGATAACTGTACGCCTGATCTCATCCCACATCTGTTGCATTGCGGGGTTGTTGACGAAGTGGAGGTCATCGCCTTCACACATCACGTCGGTCGTAGAGACGTTGTACGGCATGAGTTGCCGCTGACCGAGCGTCATACCGCCGAGGTGGACGTTAACGTTGTACGCGGGTATGCCACGGTCCTTGGCGATCTTTGCGCCCCATTCCTGGAACTCGCGCTTGTCCTTGGACTGAGTCCACCCCTCGCGCTTATAGGTCGTCTTGTTTGAAGTAGGATCCTCCGCGAACTTCTTCTTCATCGCCTCGAGGAACATCTTTTGTGTTTTTTCAGTAGCCATATTGTTGCACCTCTCTTATGCCATCGGCTTGAATCCCCACATCGTTCTCAGCGTATGAATCCGCTGGATGTAGGTGATAAGCTCTTTGTCGGCTCGTGCTGCTTCTCCATCGACCCGATAGATCGTGGTTCTGCTCTTCAGGTCAGCGTCCGACATTGGCTTCCCGACAGGCACTGCCTTGTCAAGAGGCCTTCCCACCTGGTCTTTCACAATGCTGACGGAGCCGTCAGGGTTCATTACCGATCTCTGTAGCATGTCGAACATCATGCCGTTTTGGTCCAATCTTAATGAGTGACCGTGCACGGTACAGCCTCTGACACCGCTTCGAGCGGGGTCAAACGCCTCGCTTTCCAGCAGCATCTTGCTCATCTTGTCGAGATCCCGCTCTCGGCATTCAATAATCTGTCTGCCCGAAAGCGTACCGGGATCGACGCCTCTGAATCGGGTGGAAGCCATCCACGACCTTACGTACGGAACCATCGGGGCGAAGTACATCGAGTCGGTAAACTGAATGTACCGAATACGATCGCCTGCTGCCGCTCCTTCCGTGGGCTTCACGAGCTCTCTCATGGGGTCTTCGGGCTCTCCCATCTCTGACAGTGGTGGGTGAGTCGAAGCATACGCTGTTCCAGGTGTGCGGTGGCCTAGTATTGCTACCACATCATCATCTGAAACGTCACGGACTTTGTCCAGTGTCTTCGTTGGGTCCAGCATCTTCCTTCTGTTTGCCGCTACCTTTGAAGTACCGGGAACAAATTGTGCCATTCTTTTTCAACTCCTTCGTTCTGCGCGTTTATAGTGATTGATACACTTAATGACCTCGTTGAGCTTATCACGCGTGATAGTCTCTCCGCGAGTCACATTGGTTACGATTCCTACGATAGTACCGTCGGTTTGAACGTCTTCGGGTCTTGGCATCACGATGCGCGTCTTTACCCCGATCTTGGCGAAATCTTCATAGTCAACCTGCGTTTGACTCACGACAATCGCCGGAATGGCGACAAAGCGCAGGATATTCCGCGCTTTGTAAATGATGTGAGTCTTCACGCCGCCGAGGTGAATAACTGCAAGCTTGTGGCGAGCAATTTGTTCAACCTCCTTTGCCGAAAGGCCAAATTTTGGCCCGAGACCACGTGCGCTTTCAGGCGCGTCGGCCGGAACGCCGCTTCCGGCGTTTAGCACGAGCACGCCGACTTGAAAGCCCTCGTTTCGAAGGCCGTGCGTGATCTCGCAGATGGGCTTCGTTATGTGCCGTCTGCCCGGGGACATTGCGACCGCGACGATGTCAGGTATCCCTGTTTCGGAAATGGTGCCTCGTTGGGCAAGGCCTCCGCCTTTGCCCAGGCCCATTGATTCGCGGCAATCGACAATGTGTGTGGCGCGGCTGACGATATGCGTCACCTCTCACGGGGATAGATCGCACAGATCCGCGATTTCGACTTCGGATCTGTCATGCCAAGCACTCGAGGGTCCTTGATTACGCCCCATTTTGCGTAATCAGTCTGCGTCGGACGCGTTCGTATATACAAGCCGCGGTTAATTTGGAAGCCACACGGAAGAATCCTTCTGCTCGCTTCTTCGACCTGTTCGATCACGTCCTCATCCTCAAGTTCAAGCCAAACCCTACCGACCTGTACCCCGAGCTCTACGTCCTGTTGTCCCACTTGAATGTGTCTGCGCGCTGCGTGCACGTTCGGCGTTCCCTTAGCTGGCCCTTCTGGAACAGCGGGAGCGATCCGGGGTCCGTGCAAGATCAAGCGCGTGATTCCTTCGATCTTGGCAAACTCTGTGACTAACCGCTCAACCGTCTCGGGGCTGAGTAGTCGTTCGGTGAATATCTCTATTTGAACAGGAATGCTCGTGTCAGGTACGTCCGTATCCATTGTGTATCGTAAACCTCCGCGCAATTTGCGTATCTACATTCCCTCCGCTGCCTTGGCAACAGCAGTTATCGGGTCTTTGAATTCTGGTATCTCGCCGTACACTATACCGATGATCTTTGACGTCGCCTCTATTGAGAACATCTGCGTCCCCGCGTCAATCGCCACTGCTGCAGCAACGCACGGAATCGCAAAGCCCTTGGAGTGTCTCGTCACGATGTGGTTTCCATTGAACACACCAGGTCCGCCTCCGCCGTAGATCGAGTGGCTGAAGAACGAGAACCCGACCGCTGTACCCATAACCTTACCGAAGTCACATCCCGGGAGTCCCGTTTCGTGCTCGATCAGGTCGTTCGCGTACAACAGCGTTGACGAAACCGCTTGCGCCCCTCGGGCCGCACCACAGTTCACGATGGTCGCGGCGAGTGTGCCGGCGGCGCAATAGCCGTTCCAAGCTGGGACGTCGTCAGTCTTCATCGCCTTAAAGCCAGAAGGCCAGGTCGCATCATCCTTAATGACGCCGGCTGCTTTTGCCTTTTCAACGGTCGAGGGGGATTGTTTTTTTGGGAAGAAAAAAAATATAATACAGATCGAAAAGCGATGACAAGCTGTATGTTTCACCTAGCATGGAGCGTACCCCGGGTTTATCTTACCATCAATTTCATAGTTTATTAACCTTGTGCTGAGAAAACGCGGAGAATGATTCGAATTATTTTTATTGAGATTTGTCCAAAAGGATCTCAAGAAAATTTTATTTTTATATTTTTATAAAATATTGAACGAGCGCCATTTTGTAGATGCGGCGGCCGCCAATCACTCAAAAGTTATATATGCAACCAATCTCATCTCGCCTTTGCGTATGAAGGTATTAATCAGTCCAAAAGACGAATTTGAGGCGACAGAGGCAGTGAACGGCGGTGCCGATATCATCGATGTCAAGAACCCGATCGAAGGGTCACTCGGAGCCAACTTTCCTTGGGTTATCCGAGGGATTCGGAGCCTCGTTCCGCACTCGATAGAAGTGAGCGCAACGATCGGTGATTTTCCACATCTTCCCGGTTCCGCCTCGCTGGCCGCACTGGGCGCAGCTGTTTCCGGCGCGAACTATGTCAAAGTGGGGCTGAAGGGATCCAAAACCCGAGATGATGCCATTTTTTTGATGCAGCACGTCACGAGAACGGTGAAGGAATACGACCCGCAGACGAAGGTCGTTCTCGCTGGATATGCAGACTTTCGTCGGGCATCAACACTCGATCCCTTTCTGCTGCCCGACGTAGCACGTAGTGCAGGCTGTGACGTCGTTATGGTCGATACCTTTGTCAAGGATGGAAAGGGCATTTTTGATTTCATGGACGAAGCCGCCTGCAAACAGTTTGTCGAAGTGGGGCACACACTAAATCTGGACGTTGCCCTCGCAGGGTCCATCAAACTGCCAGAGATCCCTATATTAAAGCACGTTGGCGCTGATATCATTGGAATCCGTGGCGCAGCTTGTTCGCAAGGGGACCGATTGACTGGAACGATACAAGCCGAAAGCGTCAGGGCTCTGATGGTGATGGCGAAGCAGGCGTGACTGCCCAAGGATAGCCGCCTCGTTCAGAGTGCCCGTGCCTGGAAAACTATTACTGTGCGCGCGCTCATGATCATGGTATGAGTCTAGACTACGCTGCACTGTCCGACAAGCTCACGAGTGTTTTAGCACTGAAAGGCTCACCCGTGGCGGTCAAACTCATTCGAACTGAATCCAGCATCCCAGCAGGACTGAATCACACAAACGAGGTACTGCGCCATTGCGAAATGGTGCAGAAGGCGCGCGGTGGTTCGAAATTCTACGCAACCGTCGAGCAGCACGCGTGCAAAGGCGGCGCAGGAATGCTTGGCGTGATCGAGATACCGGAAAACATCAAGTCGGGCGAATTCTACTACAAACTCGGGCGCTTCTCTTCAGTCGAGCACGCCGGCGAGACCATGCGGGCGGTTCCCGGCGTCGATTTTAAAACCTATGCAACGGCTTACGCGCCTCTGGGCGAAACTCCCTTTGAGCCTGACGTTGTGGTGCTCGTCGTGAACCCCCGCCAAGCGATGATGATTGCGCAGGCGAACGTGTACGAGCTACATTCACGAAATACCGCCGATTTCTCCGGCATTCAATCGCTGTGTGGCGATGCGGTTGCTGCGCCTCTGATGAGAGAGAGCATCAACTTCACGCTCGGATGCTCCGGTTCGCGGAAATACGCCAAGGTGACCGAAGACGAACTGATTGTCGGTATCCCTATGACGATCCTCCCGAAACTAGCCGACGCACTCCAAAAGCTTACCTAACTGAGTTAAACGCGAGCACGATCGACCGCGCAAGGTTGAGCTGTACCATTAAATATCAGAAGAACAATTCGCACACGGAGAACGGGGGACCGTTATGCAAGAGAACTTTGGGGTACTGGTGCTGGGTCACGGGAGCAAGCTGACCTATAACAAGCGCACCGTGGAGACTGTGGCAGCTATGCTGGCTGAAAGAATGACTGAGGCAACCATAAAAACCGCTTACCTCAACATGGATCGTCCGACTGTTGAAGAAGGGATCGAAAGCTTTGCAGAAACCGACGTTACGACGCTTTATGTACTTCCGCTCTTTCTCGCTCACGGAACCCACACGTTGAAGGATATCCCTGAGATTCTCGGACTTTCAAACGGCCAACGCCGAACTACGCATTCGTTTGCCGACAGAAGCGTCGACGTCGTCTACGCGGAGCCGCTCGGCATCGACCCGTGTATCGCTGATTTGGCGCACAAAAGGCTAAAAGAGGCATAAATCCCAGATGGATTTCAACGGCAAAAGCGTAGCCGTTTTGGACACGATTCACGGCGGGCGGCAAATCTGTAAAAAGTTGCGCGAAATCGGCGCAGACGCGGTCGCGATCGACATATATCACGATTCACCGGCGCCCGACGCGATCGACTCTTTCGACGTGGTCATCGCACCCGTTCACGCCCACTCGGTGCTCACCGTGCGCGCAGAGGCTTTGGGCATTCCGGTGCTGACACATCACCAAGCTGTGGGTCAACTCGCGCGGCAAACCAAGACCTTACGAGACGCGCTCGTTTTTGAGGTGACTGGGGTTAAAGGGAAAACGACCACGGCATCGCTCTTGGGGGTCGCTTTTTCTGACCGCAAGTTGCTCATGCTCACGAGCCGCGGCCTCGAAATCCGCGAAAACGGGAAATATGTCGCTAAGAAGCAATTAAGCATCACCCCTGCAAATATACTAACGGCGTTGGATCTAGTTAGAGAGTTCGACTTCGATCCAGAGGTGTGCATCTTCGAGGTGTCCCTTGGCGGAACCGGTCTTGCCGACGTGAATATCCTTACCACGTTGTCACCTGAGTACGGCATTGCCCAAGAAACCAAGACATCGACGTTTGCCAAACTGCAGATGCTATCAAATGCGAAAGCCAATTCCTGCCTCGTCATCTCAACGGCGACGGAATCCTTGGCAGAACCGGTTCGGTGTCTTAACACCTTCGGCGATGAAGGAGCAACCGTGCGATACGAGAACATAGGACTTGACGAAGTAACGATTGCCTACAGCGATTTGGCAAGAATTGACGGCGGTCGAGTCTCTGGAGAGGTGCGCTTCACGCCCACGGGATGCTATGACCTCGCGAGTTATGAGGATGCACTGCTCTGTTTTGTGACCGCAGCGCTCTGTTCGAAGCTCGATCCCGAGGTGGTAACAGAGAGACTCTCTCACTTCAAAGGAGTCATGGGGAGGATGTCTGCCGCAATAATCAAGAAACGGCTTCTCATCGACAATTCAAATTCCGGGCTCGAAGCAACGTCGATCAAACGGGCAATACGTTACGGGTTGACGTTGAAAAAGGCCGGCCACAAAGCGGTCCTAATAATCGGAGCAGAGGCAAAAAACGTGTGCGACGGGATCGCTCCGGATGCACTCGCGCCGCTAGCTGAAGACGCGGCCCTCGACGACGTTGTTGTCGTTGGCGACCAGATGCGCACGTCTCGGGCGAACGTTGTCCGGTCAAACGACTTAGAGAGCGCGCTGCGCGCGGCACTTACACTGACCAAAGAACGTGACGTCATCATTTCGTGTGTGAAAATGTGGAGGTAGCATGTCATCCAATGTGCCCGTAACTAACGCAGGCGCGGAGCAGATAATCCATCCTCGACCGAGTTCGATCGTTGCCGCGCTCTATACGCTAAGAGATCTGGAAACTGACGTGGTGATAATACACGGACCATCAGGCTGCTGCTTCAAACACAGCAGATTGCTCGAGGAGGATGGAATTCGGGTGGTCACGACAGCGATGGATGAGACGAACTTTGTATTTGGGGGAGACCAAGTTCTCACGAAAGTCATCCGACGTGCTGTGGAGCTTTTCAATCCGAGCCTTCTCGGGGTAATCGGCTCCTGCGCGAGCATGATAATTGGTGAGAACATCCACGAAGCCGTGTTGGAGGCAAACCCGCCGTGTCCGGCAATCGAGGTGGAAATCCACGCCGGATACCGAGACAACACGTACGGAGCCATTGTGACGCTCAAAGCAGCCGCCGATGCGGGAGTGCTTGATCCCGCGGAATACCTGCGACAAAAGGAGCTACTCATCCAGGCGACAGATCTTGAAAAAATTGCAGGGGTGGCAAGTAAGGAGTACATCCAGCCGTCTCGAGGCGACCTCAAATACATAACTGCAAAGAAACTGCTGGGGCTCTTAGAGCGTGATAAGAAAGGCGTCGTCGTGTTAAATGCCAAAAAAGAGACCGCCTATCAATTCGCAGACATACTCGTCGCGGTCTCAACCGTTGCCGGTGAACTCGGCAACGAATACCTCAAGACCTTTGCGAATCTCGACGCTGGCGTTGGCTTGCCGCGACTCCGAAAGCACGCCGAAAACATCCTGAACGACGTGAAAGAGAGTGGCGTCTCCATTGATCACATCACAGGGGGATTGGACGAGTACCCGATCACCGGCGTCAATGCCGGAGCCTTGATCGAAAGCCGCTACAGCGACTATGACTTCGCGGTCCTGCTCGGCGTTCCGCACGCCGTGCCAATGAAGAGCGTCAGCCAGAAGACCATCTTCTCGGTCACCAACGGACCTCGGCAGGTGCTGCCCCTAAAGCAACTGGGCCACACGCACGTTACGGTCGAGATCGACCTACATCCAAAGACTCTAGGGGTCAGTCACGTCGTCCCGTCAGAACTCGGAGACACGTTGCGGGCGGTGTTCCAAGAGAACCACAGGAAGGCAGGCCAGAACTCGTAGATGACGCAGCAACACAGTCTCGACGTGCCCCGCGTGCTCATCGCGGCTGATAGGAGTTCAGCGGGAAAAACGACGATCGCCGTGGGACTGATGTCCATCCTCAGCAAAGAGGGCCAAACCGTTCAGCCATTCAAAGTCGGTTTAGACTATATTGACCCGAGTTACCACTCTGAGGTCACGGGGCGCTTTTCCCGCAACCTCGATGGGTATTTGATGAACAGGCAAGCCATCGTTGAGGTTTTTTCGCACGCTAGTCGCGGTGCCGACATAGGCATCGTAGAGGGTGTTAGAGGTCTTTACGAGGGTCTCGAAAGCTTAAGTGACATCGGCAGCACGGCGCAAGTCGCCAAAATTCTGCGCTCTCCTGTCATCTTGGTCATTGACGCGCGGAGCATCACAAGAAGTACCGCAGCGTTAGTACGGGGCTATCGGTCATTTGACAGGCGAGTTAACATCAAAGGGGTCATACTCAACAACATAGGAAGTGCGACGCACGCAGCCAAAGCGAAAGAGGCGATTGAGCACTACACGGGCATCGACGTGATTGGGCAAATCCCGCGTGACGATTCGATGCACCTCGCAATGCGCCACTTAGGACTCGTGCCCGCCTCCGAAGGACTTGTTCGAGACCGTGCTTTTCGAAAACAGCTGGAAAACATCGAAGATATGATCCGCGGCCACCTTGACGTCGACAAGGTGATTCAAATTGCGAAGAATGCCCCCCCGATGCCGCAAGTTGCGCCTAAGGTGTTTGTACCGTCGAACGAAGGGCGGACAAGAAGAGCAAAGGTGCGTATCGGAGTGGCGTACGACGAGACTTTTAACTTTTATTATCACGACTTGTTCGATTTGTTCTTCTTAAACGACGTTGATGTTGTCTTCTTTAGCCCTTTGCGCGATGGAGAGATTCCGAGCGTTCACGGCGTCTATCTAGGCGGCGGATATCCGGAACTGTTCGCGCACGAGCTGGAGCGAAACCGCTCAATGCGAGATTCCCTCGCTTCAAGCGCTCAAGAGGGCCTACCGATTTTTGCAGAATGCGGCGGCCTTATGTACCTCACTCAATCACTCGAGTATGACGGACGAACCTCAAAAATGGTCGGCGTTATCCCCGCAAAAACGAATATGATCCACAAACGGGTAATCGGCTACGTCGCGGGCACAACCATTCACGACACCATCATCGGGCGCAAAGGGACCAGGTTTCGAGGGCACGAATTTCACTACTCAGAGCTCACAGATCTCAGCGGCAAACTCGAGTTTGCGTTTAAGCTGCAAAAAGGAACGGGAATTTCAGACGGATGCGATGGCATACAAGTCGAGAATACCCTTGCCTCGTACTGCCACGTTCACCCGCTTTCGTACCCTAACCTTCCGGCAACCTTTGTGCAGTCGTGCGCAGAGTTCAAGGACCAAAAAGCTCACAGCACGCGATCTCTCTAATAAACGCGGTGTTGAACTCCGCGATCGCACGCGGATCGGTTGCTGTTGTGATGCTGCCATCACGCTCGACTGGCCTGCCGGTGTAGTTTGCCCCCGCTTGCTCCAACTCTGCCCTCACTGCCGGGTGCGATGTCAAAGTCTTGTTCTTAACGATTCCGGCCGATATGAGCACCTGTGGCCCATGGCAAACGGCGCCGATCCGGAGCCCTCCGTCATAAGCTTCTCTAACGACTCTTTGAACGTCTGGATCGTCGCGGATTTTGGACGGTGCTCTCCCGCCGGGAATATAAAGCGCTGTGTAGTTTCTAGCTTCGACGTCACGCACCAATCTGTCGGGAATAACGGCCACTTCGCCGCGCTTTCCGTTGAGTACGTCGTGCGAATTACTAGCTACGGTGACAGTCGCGCCTTCTAGCATCAGCGGTCCAGCAACATCGCGAAACTCTGCGTCCTCGAATTCTGACGCCAGCAAAACGAGCACGTGTTTTCCTTCTAATCTCTTGATAATGGGCATAAACCATCGTTGCGAGTTTCTTGAGAAATACCTTGCCCCGTCTTTGCCCCAGCCCGCGTCAAGTGCTCTACTGAGATTCTTGCCAAAACGCAGACGCTAAGAACCTACCGACGGTGTCGCCGCAACACACCGCCAACTGGGATACCGCCAGAGCTATGCTATTTTTTAGCCGAGGGAGAACCTTGAAAGCAGTGCAAGTGGGATTGTACGCTGCAGCACTGCGCATGGCCTTGCACGATGGAAAAAGATGCGTTTCCTCCTCTTCGACAATCATCAATCTTTTTTATTTGGACGCTGTTAAGCTACATGAAAGTTTTATCTCGGTTGGTGAGTAACGTATGCACTTTACGCATATTCAGAACGGTAAAGCACAGCAAGTGGATATCTCTAACAAACCAGTCGCTTATAGGCGCGCGTTAGCTGAAGGGACCATTGAGCTTAAATCCGAAACTGTTGACGCAATAAAGCAGGGCTCGATTGAAAAGGGGAATGTACTGAATACCGCGACAGTTGCCGCTGTGCTGGCGACTAAGCAGACGCCCTCTATCATCCCATTTTGTCATTCGATCCCGCTGACAAGTGTCAAAGTAGATTATTCCGTGCTCGACACAGCAATAACCGCGACCGTTGAGGTGAAATCGGAAGGTAAGACAGGAGCTGAGATGGAAGCGCTCACGGGCGTAAGCGTTGCACTTTTGACGATATGGGATATGGTCAAGAGCGTCGAGAAAGACGCCACTGGCAACTACCCCATCACAAAACTGCGTGACATACGAGTCTTACACAAGAGCAAAATTGAGAGGTAAGTTCTCATCGGAGAATCGAGCGTATCTAGAGCAACGTTCGTCGCGCCGGCGTTGCCATGCGCCACGTGCGAAAAAAGCAGCCGTTTAGACGTTCGCAAGGTTATATACGACGTAAAACAGTGAACATAGTATGATACGAGCGTCAACCCACGGAGCCGGCACCGTCATCAATGCGATCGCAACGCTCAAGGGATCTGCTTTTGCTATCGGGCTGAAAACTCATGCTGAGGTTGAGGTCGTCGACAGCGGCATCACATGCGAAATTGCCGATAATCCCTCTGCCGATACCTCGCTCATCGCAGAGTGTGGGCGATTGGTTGTCGAACGATACGCCCCAAGATCCGGCGTCCACATTGTGACGAGAAGCGAAATACCGATCGCAAGTGGTCTAAAGAGCAGCAGCGCAGCAGCGAACGCAGCGGTGCTCGCACTAGTCGAAGCCCTTGACGTTGAATTGGAACCGCTCGACATCGTCAAACTTGGCGTCCTCGCAGCACGAAGGGCTGGTGTCACAGTTACAGGGGCGTTTGATGATGCGTGTGCCTCATTTTTCGGAGGGCTCGTCTTTACGGACAACGAGCACGACGTGCTTCTAAAGCGCGTTGAAATAAACGCCGCCGTACTAGTATACGTCCCGCGAAGCAAAGCGTATTCAGCGAAGGCGGACGTCTCGCGGGCAAGACTGCTCGCACCGTGGGTCGATACGGCGTATCATTTGGCTCTCGATGGTGAATATGAGAAGGCTATGGTGTTAAACGGCGTGTTATACTGCGCCGCGTTTGGATTCAGTCCAGAACCCATACTGTCCGCGCTAGCTGCCGGAGCGCAAGCCGCGACCCTTTCCGGAACGGGACCAGCATACATAGCTCTTGTGGATCGATCATCTTTGCGGACCGTCAAACAGGCGTGGGAACCGTTCGAGGGATTTATTATTGAGACTGAGACGTCGAATAAAGGGGCGCAGATAGAAACGTTTTGACTATCGAGCAACGACAAAGAGCCAAGCTTCTTGTAATACGAGGCATATAAAGTCAAGCCGGATGCTAGAAAAAGTGCGAGGTCAAATAGCAGTCATCGATGCAGAAATCGTTGAACTGATAGCACGACGCACAGACCTGGCGTCGCAGGTCTTACACGCGAAAAGGGCGGATGGTTTCACCCGGATTGACGATGAGAAACAGCACGAACGAGTGCTGAGCAGAGCCGTCGACATGGCTACCGAACGAAACATTGACGCGGGTTCAGTAAAAAAGATCTTTGAGATTCTCATCGAAATGAACTTGGAAACACAGCACGGACTGAGCGGCGAAGGTAATTTGCCGTAGCCTCATATCTGCGGGGAAGCCTGAGCACGCAGCCCTTATGATCTATCAGAAAAACGGAATATCCGTCACCTTTGCAGACGGAACAAAATTCAGACTCGACCCGAGAACGTACTCCCCAGAAGAAATCAATTTGGTTTCACACGGGCACTCTGACCACCTTCCTACTCGCTGCGACGGCAAAAGCGTCGTCATGTCTGATGTCACGCAGAAACTACTAAAGCTAAGGAAACGCGCGACAGCAGACATATTGAGCCACGCAAGTGTGTTGCCACTTGACGCGGGCCACGTTATTGGCTCGCGCATGTTTTTCCTGGAGGGAGACCGAAGTATCCTCTACACCGGCGACTTCTGCACCAAACAAAAGTTTTTTTCACAGGGTGCGCAGCCAGTCGATGCCGACGTTTTGATCATCGAATCCACATTCGGAAGCGAGGAGTACGTCTTTCCCGAAACGAAGGAAGTCGCCGCGCAGATTCGACAATGTGTCGCTTCGTGCATTGAGAATGACGAATCGGTGATCGTGCTAGCTTATCCTTTCGGAAAGGCGCAAGAGCTTACATACCTACTTCGCGATCACGCCCCTTTTGTCGACAGCGGTATATATCAGATTAATGACGCGCTGAGGAGCTTTGGTTACGATTTTCGTGATCAACTATTCGACGCAGCTTCAGTCGCAGAATCGCGAGAACCGTTTGTGCTCATCACGTCGGGGCGCTCAACCCCTCAAGGACAGGACAGGCCGCTCCGCGGGAAAAAGCGCACGCTTGCAGTCTCCGGTTGGGCGACTAGCCGCGGTTTCAAGTACTTTAGAGGTGTAGACTACGCATTTGCACTATCAGATCACGCAGATTTTCAAGACCTCTTACGCTTCGTTGACCGATGCAACCCTGAAGTGGTCTACACCTGCCACGGGTTTGCAAAAAAGTTTGCGCGTCTCGTTCACGCTCACCTCGGGATCGATGCAATCCCCCTTGAAAGGGGGCAACATTTTTTGTCTAACTACGCGTGATGCCGCATGCTTATGGGGTCGCATCAGGCGCAGGAACGCTCGAAAACGTCCAAGTAAGAGCGTATATATAGCAAAAGCAGTCACTGTACATGGGAGATCAAGATGTCTGGTCCTAACGACAACCAAAGAAAGATACTGAGCTATTTGAAAAAAGGGGTTACACGAGGCAAACACTTTTTCAAAAGCAAATCAATAGCGCGAGAACTAGGCCTGAGTCCCAACGAAGTCGGTACGAATATTAGCATGCTGATCGATAATGCCGACGACATCGTCATTGAGAAATGGAGCTATTCTCACGGAACCACGTGGCGCGTGTACACCGCGAAGAAAGCGTGAACTTTCTTTTTTTGCGCGACCCTCGGTGAACTTTTGACGTCGGTTTTGGTAATCAACAATTACGGACAATTTGCCCACTTGATTCATCGTGCGGTTCGAGACCTGGGCACCCGATGCGAGCTCGTGAAGAATACGCTTAGCGCTGACGAGGTGCTCCAGCGCAGTCCCGATGGCTTAATCTTGAGCGGCGGCCCGACAATGGACCGCATCGGGAATTGCAAGCAGTACGTACGAGAGATCAGGCTGCCGATTCTAGGGATTTGCTTGGGCCATCAGCTGATAGCCGAGACGTTTGACGGTGCCGTCCGCAGAGGCGCGTCGGGAGGATATGCTCACGTCACAGTTGAGATCATCGAGCCTGACGACATACTGCTAGGCATGGGGCCAACAATAAATGCGTGGGCGTCACACGCCGACGAGGTAAGTCGCTTGCCAGATAATTTTGTGAAACTCGCCCGTTCAGCGATATGCGAAATAGAAGCGATGAAGCACCCGTCTAAACCTATCTATGGGGTGCAATGGCATCCGGAAGTAGCCCACACCGAGGCGGGCAATACCCTTCTGCTAAACTTTCTCAAGGTCTGCGACGAGTACCTAGTGCTTCTTGGTGCCGAGAAGTCGATTCGGATGGCGTGCTTGGGACAACTTCCAATGCAATTCGTGCACCCCAGACAGTAACGGGGATCCTTAACGATGCACTTTCGCTTGCCGTTGACCATTGCCGTATCGTAGATCAGCTCGCCTTTCGGACAAACGCGGGCACATTTTCCAATGCCGTCGCACTTTTCCTGGTCTATAAAAATCCGAGGCATCTTATGGCAATGTGCTAGGAGAGCTAATCGTTGAGCTCCCCAACCCGCACGTCGCTCACGTAATCTTCAGCGCCAAAGTGCAACGACAACTCGCGTGAAGCAGCCTCTGGTGAGTCGGCGGCATGAACCAAGTTCCTCACGGGGTCGAGGCAAAAATCTCCCCGTAAGCTGCCTGGCACCGCTTCAATAGGATTCGTCGCTCCGACGAGTTGGCGCACCGCTCGCACGGCGTTGAATCCCTCGACCGCCATCACGATGATTGGCCCCGAAGTGATGTAGTAAACCAAGTGGTCGTAAAAAGGCTTGTCCCTATGTTCTGCGTAGTGCTTTCGTGCCGTCTCGATATCTAGGTTCTTGAGTTTTAGCGCTCGAAGTTCCAGACCTTTTTGCTCGAGTCGCGCAACAATCTTGCCCACGAGCCTTCTTTGAACCCCGTCCGGCTTGATCATCACGAAAGTGCGTTCAATGTGGTCCTCGGACGCCATCTAGACCCCTTCACGCTCTCTTACGCGCCAATCGACCGGGCTCTGTCCAAGCGACGCGTCGCGCAATACGCCCCAATCTGAAGTTCTTTTCACACTTGGACGAACAAAAATGGTACACCGTTCCGTCACGTTTGACGAACATCTTCCCTGTTCCAAGTTCGATGGCGCCTCCACAGAAAGAGCACGTCCGCTTTTCCATGATCTCACCTCGTCATGAGTTTCTTAGCCTCGTGCGCCGTCTCGCGAAGCATGAGAATGTCGCCTATTTGGACAGGGCCAACGCAATTGCGCGTGATTATTCTTCCCTTGTTCGGGCCTTCGAGGATACGGCACTTAACCTGTTTCGCCTCTCCGTGCATCCCCGTGTTTCCCACTATTTCGATGACTTCTGCAGGCGTTGCATCGTTGTATTCTGCCACCGCCACGTCCTCCAGGATTGGTACTAAGTTGAGCCTGAGCGAATCGTTTTGAGCTGCTCGACGACTTCATCGACGAGCGCCTTGCTCTTTCCAGCATCGACAATTGCGGCCGCCGCTGATCCGACGTCTAGCCCTGACGCGGCGCCGAGATCAGTCTGTCTTTTTACATAGACGTACGATATGCCCTTCTCGTCGCAAAGTGGTGGGATATGCGCTACGATTTCCTCTGGCTGTACGTCTGTGCTAATTAACACGAGTTGAACAATGCCCCGTTCGATCGCCTTGGTAACCTCGTTGGTGCCCTTTTTTATTTTACCCGTATCACGCGCACTTTCGAGGGCTTCTAACGCCTTGCTTTCGATTTCGTCGGGGACGTCAAATTTCACAAAGATTGGTTTCGCCATGCTCACATACCTCTTTCAGGATCACACAGTCCCGCGAATCCTGTCATCATTCATCGATATAGGTGGTCTGCTCGTAACTCAAAAGCCGTATCGATCAAGCATTTCATCGTATAAATAGCCGCTTGCGATGTCGTGTTGGTGCCCTCATTTTATATACCTATCTGCGCTTTTCGATAGCATTTAGAGCTTAGATGAGTCGCCAAGAGACACCCCTACGCTAGCGTTGTTCTCGTTCAAACGCGCGTATTTCAGAGTAGCCGGACGGCAGAAACTTGGCTATTTGATTCACTGTAACAACGGTTCGCAGGCCCTTCCTTTCATCCTCTCGTGCTCTAGCGAGAAGCTCTCGCGATATCATCTTTGCGACATCACTTTGGTTGTATTTGCCCGGCTCCAGCACGACAGCTGGTTGCGCCACACGGGTTATGGCCGACACGGGTCCCCCAACGATCCTGTCTTCGTGGAGGCCTATGGCAAGCCGCGCTTGCGATTCCATATAATGTCGCTCGCCTCGAATAATAAAAGCGCCTTTGGGCACGTACTCTCCAGATTCCGGGGTTTTCGAAACCTGGCTCGGATACACCCAGTAACATCGACCGGAGTCCAGACCTTGCTTCCAAATAGATGAGTACGACACAGCAAATTGAGCTGCCTCGCGCAACGTGGGTTCGGGTATTTCCTTGCCTTGAGATTTCAGGATCACCGCAGGGGCTCCGTGGACATCGGCGTGGAGAAACAGGTCGCGCGGTTCCAAGTATTTCTTCACCAATTCTTCGTTTGTTTCCGCATCTCTTCCGCCAAGTACCAAGAAGCCATCAGTCGAAAAAAACCATCGATACCGCTCGAACCAACGAGTTTTCTTTTTCTTCGGGCGAAGTTTATCGGACCCTAGTTGTTTTCCTGCAGACGCTCTCTCTTGATCTATTGTTGTTATTGAGCGCGCCAGTGCCCGCTCCGCGCCCTCGGCCTTTGCTTTCATTACCTTCGCTTTTTCATAGTACTTTTGCGCGTTTTGAGGAACATCCTTGTCTACAGCGACGTCGACTGTGACTCCTTCAACGTTTATCGTCACGGTGCCGGTGCGTTGATCGACCTGCTCTACGAACGACAAAGAGCCGAGAACGCGACCTACGTCATCCCACGTCTTCGATTTTCGGGCCTGTCGCACCGCTTTTAGTAATCGGTCGACCTCTTGATACTTTTCGAACAGCAGATCTCCTTTGAAGTGATTTTCACGCTCTTGGCTTTTAAATTGTTGAATTGCCTCCTTCTGCCTGTCGATGATCTTCTCAAGCCGCGCTTGCGTCACCGATGTGGTTTCTGGTTTTTTAACTTCTAGGCCGTAGTAGACGTCAAGGGCCTGATTGAAACCTGCGAAATAGCGTTTCTCGAATCGCTCAAACTGCGACACCTCAAACGGAAGGACGTCGATCGGCCCCGAGTCGTCGTCACACACGATATGGGGCTTCAGCTTACGTGAGCGCACTGGATCGAAGACGGCTCTGAGCGCTGCGTAGAGCATCTGAGTTTCGTCTGAAGTGACGCTCGTTTTGTCTTTCCCTACGTGAGCTCGTAAGCATACTTCTTCAGCATACAAGCCCCCCATATTGAACCGCGTCGCGAGTGTTCTGACGACGTCGCGCGAGATTGACGCGATCGCTGTTTCAAACTCGTCGTACGAAATGCCGACAGGGTTGAGTTGTGTTGCCGGATATTCATAGTGTTGCCCCCGTACAACCTGCCTGGCGGCAGACCTCACGCCTCGCAGCGGCAAAATAATGCGCTTGGATGTGTCGGTAAGGATCACGTTGCCTTTAGAAAAGAGCTCGCAGATCAGGTAGCGTTCGTCATCGCTCCGTACAAAGTGTATCTCTACGATGCGGTCGAAATCGTATTGCGCAATCGTGGCAATCCTTCCGCCCTTAAGCTCCTTTCTCAGCAGCATCGGGAAACTAGGGGGCACGGCGGGTGCTAAAGCAGGATTACTCGTCAGGTGCAATCGCTTTCCTGCTTCGATTACCAAATCGTATTTTCCATTTCGTGTCGCAAGCTTCAATCGAATCTCTGCGGGCGAGAGCTGATAGGCTTTTTCCAGTCTCGCCCCGATAAGCACGTCCAACTCTGGTAAAAGGGCTGCAACGTCAACGCTTGTCATTACGTTCTTCAAGCGATCGCCTCTAGCACGAGTGTCGTTAGTGAACGAACTAGTCCTATATGGTCGGTAAACCGAATAAAACCTATGATCCCGTGACGCGCCTGTTGCACGAGTCCTCACCCCCTCGGCGGTGCGAATCACTGACGCTGAGTCACGTGTGACTTGAGCTCTCCTGCAGCGCACTAACAAAGCCGCAAAACATATAAACACAGTTGAGGCTTAGTTGAAGTCGAAGCATGGCAAAAACTAAAGAAAAGGCTGCCCCGAAACCTGAAAAAAAAGGTGCCGCGCAAAAGGCTGAAAAAACAAGTCCGACGAAGACCGATGAAAAGCAAGAACAAGACGAGCAAACAAAGCACGTCGAAGGCATCAAAAAGACGTTACTTTCGTCGCTGCTCGGTATTGCCGGGGGAGTCTTCTCGTTCTATCTGCCCGCTTACGGCATTTTGATACTTCTGGTAGTGGTGTATGCCCAGAGGCTCGCCCTGCCTCGCATTAAGATTGACACGAAAGAATATCGTTTTACGGATTGGTTTTTCCTAGTATTTATGACGTTCGCTTTCTGGTTCGTCAGCTGGACGATACTGTTGAATAAATAGCCCAGCCTAGGCATGGCGAGTGGAGCGGTCTTACGACGATGAGAATAGCGGTGCTAAAAAAAGAGAGCTGCCGCAGCAAAAAATGCGGCACAGAGTGCGTGCGTTTTTGTCCTCGGGTGAGAACGGGTGACGAAACGATAATCATTGGGCCCAACGGCAAACCCGTCATTTCAGAAGAGCTTTGCGTAGGGTGCGGTATTTGCATCAAAAAATGTCCATTTGGTGCGATAGCGATCATCAGTTTGCCTGAGGAGCTAGAGCAGCCCACCCATCGTTACGGCGTCAACGGTTTTGCTCTTTACGGACTTGCGATTCCGCGAGCTGGCCGCGTAACTGGCATTCTAGGACCAAATGGGATAGGCAAGACTACGATAACCAACATTCTCTCTGGCGAGATCAAGCCAAATTTTGGCCAAGACCACATCAGCGAGGAAGAAGTCTTGGAGCACTACTCGGGAACCGAGCTGCACGATTATCTAAAGAGCGTTTACGAAGGCACGCTGCGAACTGCTAGCAAACCGCAGTACGTTGACCTTATCCCTCGTGCGTACGCAGGCAAGGTCGCTGACCTCATAAACAAAGCCGACGAACGCGGCATAAGTCGCGAACTGTTCGATCAACTTGAGCTTCAGGACGTCAAAGAGCGCGAGATAAGACATTTGAGTGGCGGTGAACTGCAACGCCTGGCTATTGCAGCCACCATCGCTCGAGATGCCGATTTCTACTTTTTCGACGAACTGACACCGTATCTTGATATTTATCAGCGCGTCAAGATCGCACGAACGATCCGGGAGCTTGCAAAGCAAAAGAACGTTTTAGTCATTGAGCACGATCTCGCGATACTTGATTTGCTTGCAGATATCGTTTATATCGCTTTTGGCGAACCTGGAGCATACGGTGTCATTACCAACCCGAAAGGAGTCAGAGTCGGCATTAATGAATACCTTAAGGGGTATCTTCGAGAAGAGAACGTTCGAATCAGAACCGATCCGATCAAATTTGAGCTCCACGCGCCGCGCGTCGACACGGACGTGCGCATCCTGGCGCACGTCGAACATCTCAAAAAGAGCTACGATTCATTCACGTTTGAGGCAAAAGGCGGTGAGCTTACAAAAGGTGTAATCGGCATAATGGGCGCTAATGGCACCGGAAAAACAACATTCGTAAAGTTGCTCGCGGGGGTTATCGAACCGGATGAAGGAAAGGTCGACGTGGAAGTTAAGACCTCTTACAAACCACAATATGTCACGGGAAAAGACAATTCAGGAGAAAACGTCGGCTCTCTGCTAAGAGCGATCAGCGACTCCTATGACACGAGCTACTACCGAACTGAAATCCTCAGGCCGCTGCAGCTCGAACACATACTGGAGCGCTCTGTTGACAATTTGAGCGGCGGCGAACTCCAAAGGGTAGCCATCGCAGCGTGCCTGAGCCGCGATGCAGACCTTTTCATGCTCGATGAGCCGAGCGCACATCTCGATGTAGAGCAGCGGGCGCTGGCGACGAGTCTGATTCGGCGCTTCACCGAGAACAAGAAGGTGGGCACACTTCTTGTTGATCACGATATTTATATGATCGACCTCGCCAGTGAGCGATTGATGGTTTTTGCCGGCGAGCCGGGCGTGCGTGGCGCAGCGGAAGGTCCTTTCGACATGCACGAAGGGATGAACCGCTTCTTGAAAGATATCGGAATCACTTTCCGAAGGGATCAAGACACCCACCGGCCGAGGGTAAACAAAATGGCTTCTAAGTTGGACCGCCAACAACGCGAAGACGGAGAATACTACTATCCGGAGTAGCGCTCCGCCTTTCGCAGACTTTTCGTAAGCACATGGCACTGCCAAACGACCTCTATGATTTGAACACGCCAGCAGCCATCCTGTTGAGAGTTCTACTCTTCGCAGCCGTCACCATCATCGCGGCCAGGGTAATTGAGACGTTTCTGGATCGGTACCTGCGCCAAGCATCGATAAGACTGAGAGTAAGCGCAACTAAATACATCGCTCTTCGACGGCTTATTATCGCGGCAGTCTACGTAACCGGTCTCATCGTAATAATCGAGTCGACGCCGCAGCTGCAGTCGCTGTCGATCGCTGTTTTTGCCAGCGTCAGCATTCTCGGTATCATCATCGGAATCGCCGCCCAGAGCACCCTTTCGAATATCATCGCAGGTATCGCTATTGTTATATTCAAGCCATTTGGAGTAGGTGATTTCATTACCGTGCGCGGAGAATCCGGCTTTGTAGAGGATATCACGTTCAGACATACGGTTATTCGCCTGCTCGATGCACACATGATCATTCCGAATTCAGCAATTACGAGCGAGGTAGTTTTCAACCACTCTGACTCTAACATAGCAGCTCGAATAGATATTCGCATTTCCTATGACTCAGACTTGCGCCTCGCAAAGCAGATCATTCGACACGAAGCGGAAAAAACAACAGCGATCAACCACCAAACAATTGAAGTGATTGTATCAAAAACAGATGAAGAAGGCGTCACGTTCTCGCTCGTCTTCAGGTTAGAAGAGTTACCCTTCAATTGCGTAAGCGACCTGCGCGAAGCTATCGTTCATCGGCTTTTAAGCGAGCATCTGACTATCAGGTAACCTCTATTCGATCGAAAAGCCGTTTTTGTCGTCCGACGCGATGATCCTTCGGTTGAGGGGCCAAGGAGACGTGATTCTGAGTTTCACAAAAGCAATAGATAGATAATCACCGCTGCAATAGCACCGGCCACAGTCGCTAAGAGATTGACCGAGCTGTTGGTCAAATAGTGCCGCCGTTCTAATACCGCTCCCAAAACGCTATCAAAGTTGGCTCCGAAAAAACCGCCGAGAATGACGGGAACCGCCATGTTAGAAGCTCCAATTCCAAGAACAACACCAATTATCGCTATCGCTCCAGCTCCAGCCAAAGCGGAGTACTCTCCCAGCGTCGTTATCCCACCGTCAGTGCCGTGCGGTACCAGCCGCAGGTCAGTGATCAACCGCGGCAGCTTTTTGTGGGTCTGTCCGATCTCGCTCGCGAGGGTATCACCCGTAGCCGTCGCTACGGCACCAATATACGCGACGACAAGCAGAGCGTTGCCCGTTATCCCGAAAGCGATAGCACAAACAAGCGCTACAAGTCCATTGCCGAAGACATTCTTGTACCCCCGCGCGCCACCCCCCGCTTGCGCAATGCCGATAGCCCGTTTGTAATCGTACCTTGTACTTCGTAAAAACTCCGCCAATAACGAAGAACGAGAGGATGAGCACGAACCACCGAAAGTCCGTGAAAGAGACTATAAGGAGGCCCATTAGAATGCCGCTGAGAACTCCTGAGACGTCTGCCAATCTGACCCTCCCAAGGGCGTAGCCGAGGAGAATCATGAAGAGGAGGGTCAAGAGAAGTCGCAGGACTGGCACGGAGTAGTCGAACCCGACGAAGAGCCACATGGCAAAACCAATGCCGAGTGGCACGACCACATTCTCTTCCACGTCGTGCAAAATGTTCCTCAATAGTGCCCCCACAAGTGCGCCGATCATAGCAACAAAAAGCAAGAAGTCCGCCGGAGTGTTCACGTTTGTAAACATGGCAGCAGCCCCTCCAACCAGAAAACCAAAAAAACCGCCTGACAGTATGAAAATCAAACTGCTGGTTAAACCGCCGTACGATTCGAAGAGCACAGCTAGAACTTCAGCCAGCGTTACAATTATGATAACGTCGCTCACTATATACAGTGGTAAACTAGAGACTACGCTAAATATGCACAACGCCATCAAAGATAACGTCAGAGCGAGCGGCTTGATAAGCACTTCAGATTTTCGATCCGGCACCATTGCGAGCAGCAGGAAAACGTGCATCTTGGGGTTAATGAGAACAATCAACAAGGACAAAAACAAAAAGAAGAAAAGCGATCCTATGCTCCCCAAAAACGGAACAACCAGGGCGACCAACCCAAAACTCGCGCGAAGTGTCAGTCTGCGTGCTTCAACAATGTTCACGCTAACCCCCTTTTAGTTAACGTTGGAAGTACTTTACGTTTGCGACGGTTAGTGAGAGTGCAAACACGAGAGAAGACAAAAGATGATTTCGAACCTTTACGAACGACGACTTTTCGATCAGATTCGAGAAGTGCCACGACATGTGGTACTCGTCATTGCTGAAAAGGATCTTGATACCGTCGACGCTTACAAGAGAATTAGCGCCTTCGCCTCGTGGTGCAACGAGATTGGCATAAGTCGAGTAACCGTTTACATCAACATGCTGCGCCTTGGAGAAGAGGTAAATCAAAGACTGCGGTCGCAGATCGTCCAAAGGATTACTGACTGTCTTCAATCTACGTCAGTAACCGCCACTATCTACTCACCTGACGCCCCAGAAACCATTAGCCGCGAGGAGACCCCTGCTGTGAGCATCTCGATCGGATACGGAGGTAAGAAAGAGCTAGTCCAAGCCATCCGGTCGATAGCGCAAGAGGTCAAGGACAAGGAGCTGCACGCCGATGAGATATCCGAGGACACTATTAGCGCGCACCTCATCTTCAAGGAAGAGCCTGAACTCGTGATAAGAACGGGCGAGAATCGTTTGACCGATTTCTTGATATGGCAAGCGGTTTATTCCGAATTATACTTCACCGAAGTTAACTGGGCGAATTTTAGAAGAATGGATTTACTCAGGGCCATCCGGGACTACCAGAAAAGACAACGACGGCACGGGCTGTGATTACGCGACGGGTCTACCTTTCGCGCACAGCCGATTTCGTCGTGCCGATGGTGACCACCACTCGAACCGGGAGCAGTCTGCGTAAACCTCCAACTTGAGTGCTCTACAACTGAGAATCAACGTAAACAGTATGAATTTCGCAATCAAAGTGCTGACTTCGACCAGATTTGCAGTCGCTATCATAGGCCTGATTATACTCGTCTCGGTTGTTGGTACACTTTACCCTGGAGGCGACGTAGTTTTTGGAAGCCCCTGGTTTCTGGCTCTCATCGGAATACTTGCGATATCAACCGCTCTCTGCAGTCTGACGAGGATCGTTCCCTTGTGGCGCGACTTAAGACGGCCTCAAGTAGAGGTAAGTGATCACTTCATGCAGGCGCTCCCGTACTGCGTGCACCTTTCAGGCGTCACGCTTGCCCAAGTCAGAGAGAGTCTGAAAGGGTACGTGATCCGTGAAACAAGGACCGGGAGCACGACCTTTGGGTTGGCTCAGAAGGGGAGGGTTGGTAGATTCGGACCTCACATCGCGCATTTTGGAGTATTAATACTCTTGCTTGGGGTCGCCATTGGAGCCGCCTATGGAAATGCAAACCTATACAACAACAAAATTGCAGTCATTCCAGAGGGTGGTTCGCTGCAAGTTGCTGGCTTTGCCTTGCGACTCGACGATTTTAGCCTCAGCTATTACGACAACGGTGCCGTACGCGACTATAAGGCCACGGTAACCGTGCTAGATGGAGACCTTATCCAGACTCACGACGTCACGGTCAACGGGCCGCTGACGTACAAAGGGCTTACCTTCTATCTCTATGGGTACGATTCAAACGGAGTGGCAGAGTCGGGAAAAGCGAGCTGGGTCGCGTTTCAAATCAAAAGCACTTCGGGAATCCCCTTCGTGTGGGTCGGAGCAGCGTTCATACTTGTGGGGATAATGCTAGCGCTCTACGTCCCATACAAGAGAATTTGGATCAAGGAGTCCGACCAGAGCACGCAGCTCGGGGCGATCAGTAACAAAAGCTCAGCAAGGTTTTTCAAGGAGATTGAGGGCGTGCGCACGAAGCTGGAAAGCCGCGCTCACAGACTTGACCATACGACCAGATCAGAAGAAATATGAGATTGCATTGAACTGAGTAGAACGAGCCATGGACGCAGCAGCTCTTGAACATCTTGGATTCGAAATTGCACTTGGAACCTATCTGATTTCGTCGGTCCTTTTTGTCTTATATTTTTCACTAAAAAAGCGACGACTTGCGGAGATGGGATTTACCCTAGCACTTTTTGGTTTCGCATTTCAAACCATTGCGCTTGCGACCCGGTGGCTGTACGAAGGCTACCCGCCGTGGGTAAGCACCTACGAAGTGATGTCATTTTTTGCGTGGACTGTTGTGGGCGCCTACGTCATATTGAACGTCAAATCTGACTACAAGAGTGCCGGAGTGCTGATCGCGCCGCTCGCATTCGTGCTGCTCGGCTTCGCCTCTCTGCAGCCGACAAATGCCGCCCCGCTTATTCCAGCATTGCAGAGCGTTTGGCTCCTCATACACGTGCCAATCGTTATTGTATGGTACTGCGCCTTCGTCATCGCTTTCGTAGCGAGTGTGCTGTATTTGTTCAAAGACAAACAGCTAAGCGAGGCGCGCACGACAAAAGGCTTGAACCGTCAGAGAGACGGTGCCTCTGAGGACACTCAGCCCGCAGGTGCGCGTGAATCGACAGGCATCCTTGCAAAGTTCACTCTGGAGCAGCTCGATGACCTTGCATACAAAAGCGTCGCAGTAGGATTTCCTCTCCTCACTATCGGCATAATAACCGGGGCGATTTGGGCTGAGAGCGCCTGGGGAAGTTACTGGAGTTGGGATCCCAAAGAGACGTGGTCGCTCATCACGTGGTTCGTGTTTCTCATCTATTTGCACGCAAAGACACAGAACCGGGGTGCTTCTCTTGCCGCTTATATCGCCGCGTTTGGATTCATGTCGGTCATCTGCACGTTTCTTGGCGTGGGGTACGTCCTTCCGTTTCTCGAAACCTACGTAAGCGTAAGCACCGGTTTGCACGGGTATGCCGGCGGCAACGTGCTCAGTGGTACGGTACTTTTCTGTGGGATTATAGGCGCAGTGCTCCTACTGCTATTCGCGACGCGAAAAAAACCACCGAACGCCACGCGTGCGCCGCCAGCTCAAACGGACGCCGAGTCTGGGCCGACGCCTTAGTCACACAGCCTCTTCTTGTTTAATATTTCCACGTCTTCTAAGCTGTTAATGTTCACGAAAGTGCACAAACTGGGGTCTATGAGGCGGATCTCATCTTTCGGAACGAAGTTAACCCGGAGCTGATCTACGACGTACATTATGGCCCCTTTGCGCCTCTGGATCGCCGCCTTCGCCGCCCGAATCGTCGTTTCGCGCCTGTACACCGCATGCAATGGTTCCGGCGGATACGGAATAGCTACGTCATACCCTACAGCCTTATGAAACAGCAAGTCGACGACGTCGGCCTTTATGAACGGCATATCGCAGGCGGCGACAAATGCGTAGTGAGAACTGGACGCACGTAACCCACTGCAAATACCTGCCACAGGCCCGAAATCTTGAACCTCATCACGCACGATGGTGACTCCGGCGAGGTGCAACATCCTTTGCTGCTCCTCATCTCTCGCAACAACGATAATCTCATCAACGCAGCGCGAGAGCGTTTCAATAATGTGGTTCAGTATCGGTTTTCCGTGGAGTTCAAGCAGCGCTTTTTCTACGAAGTTGAGTCTGGAACCTTTGCCTCCCGCGAGTATGACCGCCGTTCTCATCAGTCGTTGTTAGCTTTGATTCCTGGGACAAAGTCTCGCAGAATCTCCTTTACTTCTTCGTGACTAATGGCGCAAGCCTTTCGTGAGAGTTTGAAGACCTCTTCCACTTCGACTTTGCCTATCTCGTTGAGAAAAGCGAATGCGCGCTCAACGATGCTGATTCTGCGCTCCCGCTCCTTCTCTTGAAATGTGCGAATAGCTCTGAGAAGATCAATTCTTCGAAATTCCGGCCAATATGGCGCACAAAAATAGGAACAACACTCGTTGCCATTCGCCTGCCACGGCAAGAAGTTCGACGTGCGCGCTTCGCCACCGGATCGGATAATAAGATCAACGTTTGCGAGTGCATTGTTGTTGTAGAAAAGCTTCGTGAGCATGTCTTCATCGATTTCATCAACGCTTATGGTGTCGCTTTCCACCAGCGTTGCTAATGACCGCACGACGTCGACGATCTCCTTTCGTCCTCCGTAAGCCATGGCAAAGTTCAAGGAGTGCTTTCTGAAGTCGCGAGTGGCTTCTTCCACTCGCTCGACAGACCGGAGCACACCGTCGGGCAACAGTTCACGTTCTCCGATCATTCGCACCTGAACCTCTTCTTCGTAGATTTGCTCTTCATTGTAGAGATCAGCAAACCTCTGTTCGATTAGCGAAAACAACGGTGCGAGCTCTTCTTTGGAGCGACCGTAGTTTTCGGTTGAAAAGGTGTAAAGCGTCAGTTGTTCGATTCCGAGATCCAGACACCACCACAATACCCGCTCAGTCGTCAACGCGCCATAAACGTGGCCACGCGCGCGTGGTTCGCCTACCTTGTCTGCATATCGCCGGTTACCATCCTGTATTATGGCGATATGTTTGGGCATCTGGGCTGACTTCACTTCTTTGACCAGAAGCCGTTCGTAAGCTTTGTACAGTGAGTTATGCGCGTTTTCCCTGATCCACGACATAAAGCCTCTAGGACAACATATCCTCGGTAAGGGAGACAAGCCCCTTCTCTTCACTCAGGAGCGACCGAACGACGTCTTTGTATGAGTCTTTTAGCGAATAGACGTTGCGATTCTTGGTGACGTCTATTCGAAAGATGCCCAATCGAGTATTCATAAGCCCTACCATGGCAGAAACTCCCCGATAACTTACGTCGTACCCGCCGTCCCTCAGATGTTGATAAACCTCTTCAGTTGTGAAGATGTGCTTTTCGAGAAACAGTTCAAGCACGGCCTTTCGCACGCCTTGCCCATCTCGTTCAAGATAACTCTTCAGTCGGTTCTCAACATTTTTGCCGTTCAGCGCAACCACATCCGGGGCGATAGTAAGTCAGCGCGGAAGTATTTACGTTTTCGGTTTTAAGCAACAATTTAGAGGCGTTACTTCAACCACCGTCCCGTCCGGATACGTCTCCACGACGCGCGCTGCCTCGGCCAGCGCCGGATATTTTTTTGCAAGGCGTAGCGCTTGTTGCCACGACATGTGCAACTCGCCATCAACAATCGCGTAATCGTCTTTAGAGCTGCCTGTAAGACAGTCGAAACTCGGCACTGATTGTGCAACGCCAAATACGAGCGTACCGTCCTGGGTGACTTCATCGAACGGTCTAGCTAAACGCCGCGCTTTACGCTTAAATCGTTCTCTAAGCTGGACGCTGTCTTTTGATGCAGATGGACAGAAATACGTCGGCACCTCATTGTTAGCAATCTCTTCGGCTATCTGTCGACTACCGACAGCGGCGTAGCCAGACTTCAATGGAACAAACCCTGCCGCGGTCATAGCGTCATAGTTTGTTTCTGAAAACTCGAGTTCATTCAGATTCAGGAAGCCACACACCTCTTTGAGAACGCTCAAAATCGCAGGGACGGGCTTTATAGCTGGAATCTCGACACCTGCCTCCAAACCGAGTGCCTTGGCATACTTGAGCGCCTCACAATATTGAGAGGATGCAAAGTTGTCCCACACCTCGATCGGTGGATGGATACGGATTTCGTCCAATCCTGCACGAGCAAGCACGCGGAGAGCGTGCCCCGAGGGAGCAAGAGAGCTATAAAGGTGAATATGGTGCTGCGGTCCGAACTCACTTTTCAGGAGTTTCATGTAGTGTCGGACTCGAGCGAGAGCCAACAACGGTTCGCCCCCAGTGATACCGGTTCCGAGCGCGTCCATGGAACGTGCCTCCACTATAAGATCGGCATCGCATTTTACGAGACGCTCGTTCGCATATACGACGTCTTTCCCCTTCCTGTGTTCAGACAAAGGGCAATAGAAACAGCTCCTATGGCATAAGCCGGTGACAAAAAGCACCATCTTCGCGCCAAGCTGGCACAACTCGCATCCTTTGCTGTACACGACTCCCACGGAACCTGACTCTCTTCAAGCGTGCTCAGCAAGCCCGCGTGGTCCTCTGTTCTTTGTAATTTGACGCAAACGTACCTCGCTCTTTATAGAACGGCTTTATCACGTAAAAACTTAAGTATAATCGTGTTGAGGGGTTTGTAGCGCCATTGCGCAAGCCAGTCCACACAGAGCCAGCTGGGCGGCCAGTGCTTGGAGGCTGCGGTTTTGAAAAAGATCCCAACGAGCGAAATACTGCGAATCAAAGAAAAAAGCTTCGAAGAGGCGTGGAAATACGGCGGTGAACTGCTTAATGACGGGAGTATCTACGACCTGCGTCGGATAGCGCAAGCGCGTTCGCGGGGCGCGCCGCACGTGCTGAACGATCTCATCGAGAAAATGCGGCAACGACTGCTGGAGCTAGGGTTCGACGAGGTAATCAACGAGACGATATTTCCCGAAGCGGACATAATGAAGCAGTGGGGGCCGACCGGTTTTGCCATACTCGACAGATGCTACTATCTCGCCGCTCTGCCTAGACCCGACGTCGGTTTGAGTTCACAGAAGCAGGCGATGATCAAGAGCTTCGGTATACGCCTACCTCCCAAAAAAGTTGCCGCGCTCCAGTTAACGCTTCACAAACTCAAAACCGGCGAGCTGGAGAGCGATGAGCTAATTAGAGAGATCGCAAAAGAACTAGACGTCCCCGACGACCGCGCCATACAAGTGTTCGAAGAGGTGTTTTTCGAATTCAAGGATTTGAAACCCTTGGCTTCCAACCTGACGCTGCGATCGCACATGACTGCAGCCTGGTTCGATACACTAGCTACCGTCCAGAAATACGCCGCCGTACCCGTGACGCTTTTCTCGATTGGTCCTCGCTACCGAAGAGAGCAGCGTGAGGATGCCACGCACCTTCGAGTGCACGATTCCGCTTCGTGCGTTGTAATGGACGAGGACGTGTCTGTCGATGTAGGCAAATGGCTAATCGAGGAGTTCTTGCGGCCGTTCGGATTTGAGGATTTTCAGTTCAGACAAGTTGCCACCGGCACAGATACCTATTATGCGCCAGGAAAGCACTACGAGGCTTTTGCATATTCTCCCAATTTTAACAATGCAAAAAGCAACGATGCTGGATGGCTCGAGGTAGCTGATTTCGGGTTGTACAGCCCCCTCACATTGGCTAACTATGGCATCGAATATCCTGTTGTGAACTGTGGCATTGGAGTAGAGAGAATCGCAATGATCGCGCACGCATTTAAGGACATAAGAACACTTGTATTCCCGCAGTTTTACGGAGAATTCGTTTTGACGGATGATGAGCTAGCTAGTCTCATCACCCTAAAAAACGCCCCTGCAACGCTGCAGGGAGACGCGATACAACAAGCAATTATCAACGTGTGCAAAACGCACGGCGCCGATGCAAGCCCCGTTGAATTCGTGGCGTGGGAGGGAGAGCTCCTCGACAAGTTCGTACGAATCACTGTGGTAGAGCCTGAAGAGAAGACGAAACTTTGCGGACCCGCCTTTCTGAATGAGGTTTTTGTCAAAGATGGAAACGTTATAGGGGCTACAGAGCTCGAAGGCCTTTCGACAGGGATAACGTACATAAAAGCATTCGCAGCCGAAGCTGCGTACGAGATCGAACAAGCCTTACAACAGGGCAAGACGAGCCTCGAGGTGCGGGTGCGGATCTCTCGCTCACCAAACGACTTAAACCTTAGAATAGATCCAGTTGCCACACGATACATAACAAGCCGGAACAAAAAGATCGACCTGCGAGGCCCAGTATTCACAACTGTCCGTATGCAAGCCGTTTAAATCGACAAGGAAACCTATCCACAGGACAAAGCTCAAGAAAAGAAGCAAATTGTCAACTGTCGATTCGGCCAACGAAATTCAACGCTTCGGCAGCGTATCTGCGATAGATGCGCCGCGCCTTCTTGCTGACTTTGCCCAGCGTGCAAACTCTGCGTCAGCTGCATCTGAAGCTAGATTCTTTGCACCCAAGCCCAGAGCTCGGCGATGCGCTCACACCGCGTCGTAGCAGCAGGGGATGCTCAGAGCAAATACCTTCTTATAACATCAACTCATTATTGATAGGCATATCAATATTGGTGACTCAAGATTCAATGAAAGATCCGCTTCTAGAGCTCGCGCTTATTAACGCGGCGCAAAAACCTATCCAAGTATCAACCGTTGAGTTTGCTAAGAGGCTCAGAACCAGTCCTATGACGGTCTCACGAAGACTGAAAGAACTCGAGGAAGGGGGTTTGATTGCGCGAACGCTATCAGGCAGATCGCAAGCTATTACCATAACGGAGAAGGGATCCAACGTACTAAGAGAGCAGTATTTAGCTTATAAGTCCATTTTCGAGTCAAAACCAGTGATCGAATTGAGCGGCACCATAGTATCAGGCTTGGGCGAGGGCCGGTACTACCTCTCGATCCGCGGTTACACAAAGCAGTTTGAAGAACGGCTAGGTTTCACGCCATATCCGGGAACGCTGAACATAAAGTTGGATGAAGAAAGCGCCGCAGCTCGCGTGCGGCTGAACAACCTAACCCCCATCAATATCTCAAGCTTCAAGACCAGCAACCGCACCTATGGCGGTATCAGGTGTTATAAGGCTTCTGTTGGAGGCATCGACGGAGCCGTAATTGTGCCTGATCGCTCCCATTATAAGAACGACGTGATCGAGACCGTTGCTCGAGTTTCAATCAAACAGACTCTCAACACGGATAATGGCGATTTTATAGAGGTCGCGATAGTATGAGCGTAGCAGAGGCAATTAAGGCAGTAAGAAGAGGAGAGATGGTACTTATTTATGATTCAGAAGATAGGGAAGGCGAGACGGACATGGTAGTGCCCGCCGTCTCGACGACGCCTAAACAGGTGGCGCGAATGCGCGTAGAGGCGGGAGGGCTGATCTGCGTTGCCATTTCTCCGCAAGCTGCTGAAAGTCTGTGTCTCCCCTTCATGTCAGACATCTTAAAATTCGTTAGCTCAAATGGATGCAGCTTGAAGCTTGACTCTGTCTGCGAGAAGCCCGGCGATCTTGCTTATGACACGCGCTCCTCCTTTTCAATCGCCGTTAATCACAGGGGTGTTAGGACCGGGATAACTGACATAGATCGCGCACTTACTATTACAGAGCTTGGCTTCACTGTGGAGAAGGTGGCGCTTAATATTCCAGTTGACTTCGGTGCAGCTTTTCGGTCTCCGGGACACGTTCCGTTGCTTCGAGCAGCCCAGCGGCTAATTTCAGAACGAAGAGGACAAACAGAACTCTCAATAGTCTTAGCTGAGATGGCGGGCATCATCCCAGCTATGGCTATGTGCGAAATGCTCGATGCACAAAGCGGGAGAGCCCTAACCAAGCGAGACTCGATCGACTACGCAAAACGACACGAGCTTACGTTCGTTACTGGACAGGCAATTGTCGACGCGTACGAGCGTTCGCACTAGCCGCCTATTCATGCCAGCGACCTGCAGAAACGAGCTTCATGCTATCCAAGCACCTCGAATCTTGCTCATCTTTAGCAGGCAGCTTTCGATGAGGCCGATTTGAGTCACTTCGTCAACGAGCATCTTATGTAACTGCTAACGAATTGGCTTAGCGAAGGTTTGGGGTTTCCATTAGAGTCACACGCAGCAAGTCCGCCACTTTTTTTTGCAAACGCCAGATACTCCGCAAGATATTTGACGTCTTGAGAGACTGTCGAAGTACGGCCGTCGGGATGAATTCTTCTGCCACCTTTAGACTGAGAACTGATAGGCGAACTCCAAATCCGAAGACACGCTCGCAGAGTACTTGGTCAGCATCTTATCTAGCAAATCCCGCTCGTCAGCTTCCTTAAAGCCTCTGCCAGTAATGGAAGCCAACCGCTTCTTGAAGCGCGCGTAGAGTCTTAAAATGTGCCAAAGACATAGGGACCGATCAGCAGGATCAAGAAAGAGGCAAGTATAACGGCGCCGAGCGTCGTCACGAGTGCGCTTGTGACCCGTTCTTGATCTTTGGCATTTCGCAGGAGCTTTTCGGTGAGCGACTTAAAGAGTTCCCTGAAGATGTGTCCGCCATCCAAGGGGACTGCAGGAAGGCAGTTGAAGAGCCCTACGTAGAAGTTTAGCCACCCCACCCAAAGGAGAGTGTTTGCTATCCAAAAAAAGCCGTTCCCAAGCGGGGCCGCCCACCCGATAGGCTGGTAGAGGTGCGCGATATTGCCTGTAAAGCCGCCAAAAAGGAGCAAAGGCAGACCTATAAGGACGCCCCACCCTTGAAAAGTATTGAGGTTACTCGGGACCCCCTTAAGGAAAGTGAGGAGTTCTGACGCTGACCCTCCTCCGATGCCCAGAAACCCCTTGTCGGAGTTGGGATTCTTGGCTAAAACGATGCCGAAGGTCTTGGGAGTTCCCTGATCTATCGCTTTCACAGTAACGATCTGCCCTGGGTGGGTCGCGTTCATGAATGCTTGAAAGTCGTTCGTGTCAGAGATCGTAATGCCATCGATCTGAGAGATGGTCATACCCGGTTGCAGGCCCGCTTGTTCCGCGGGTGATCCAGACACAACCGATACCACCCCAAGGCCGTTTGTTGCCGTTACAGATGATAGCACCGGGCCGAAAAATAGCATGAGCGCTATGAGTGCGACGGCGAAGTTTCCTGTTATACCGGCGCTGAAAACCCTAAGCCGTTCTGGACGCGTAGCAATTTTTTGGCCATGTTTAGCGTCTATCCCAAGCAGTTGCGATTCGTCAGGCTCTGCGAAAGCTCCGATCGGCACTAGCGCGATGAGTAGACCAAGTGATTTCACTTTGATGTCGGCCACTCTGCTCAAGATTGCGTGTGAGAGCTCATGAACCACCAGTGTGACTATCAAGCCGATGAGTCCCCACGTTAACGGAATGAATTGATTTATTCCGGGAAGAAGCAACACGTTTTGTGGAGCGTTCAAAGCGGTGGGCGCGGGCTGTGTGACCAAGATCCTGACGTCACCAACAACGAGGATGGCCAACATGAAGAACATAGCAACAACGGTCAAGGGAATGCCGATGTTCGCAAAAAACCTCCAGAACCGTTTTGGACGCGCTAACTTGTCAAGCAAACGCAAGCCCTGCGTTGTCCGGAGCATTAGAATAGGACCGTAAGCGCTAACGCCGTGTCGCGCTAGGATGCCTCGGCTGTTCAGAAATATCACGAGAAGCCAATAAGCTGCGAAGATCACTAATGCAAGAGTATAATAATCCAAGCGGCTTTCACCTTAACTGGTCTCATGATGTTCTCTGACATATACGTAACTGCAGCAACTCTAAAGGAGGCAAAGGGCATCGCCCGCGCAATAGTCGAAGAAAAGCTAGGGGCTTGCGTGAACATTTACCCGATCAAGTCACTGTACAGATGGAAGGGAAGCATCGAAGAAGATGATGAGTATGCATTGTCGATTAAGACCAAGTCTTCACTAGTCGACAAGGTTACTGCCAGAGTGCGGCAGTTGCACAGCTACGAGAACCCTTGCATTATCTCTTTCACGATAGAATCGGGATCGCCAGCGTATCTCGACTGGATTCACGAAGAGACTTTGTGATCTACAATTCGCACGTGGCGCTCCAAAAGGATTACTGACTGGCGGATTTGACACGCTCAGAAGAGACTTGACGTTTTTGTCGACCACCGAGTATGGGAAAAGGCGGCGATTGACGCAGCGAGCGCAATTGACTTAAAGAAAAAGCTCTGCTTCCTGCATAAAAGATGGAAGAAGCACACATTCACTGGGCGGACGTCGTTGCACGCGCCGTTGAAGGGCAGCAAGTCATAGCTACAGGAATAACTCCCTCCGGCAACATTCACGTCGGTAATATGCGAGAAGTAGTGACTGGCGACGCTATTTTCAGAGCTATTGGGGACGCGGAAAAAACCGCTCGGCTTATATACATCGCTGATACGTACGACCCTCTTCGAACGGTCTACCCTTTCTTGCCAGCCGCTTACAAAAAATACGTCGGCATGCCGTTGTCAGAAATACCTGATCCTTTTGGCTGCTGTTCGAGCTATGCTGAGCACTATCTCAAGCCTTTCTCAGAATCGCTAGGTGAATTAGATATTGCTCTTGAAGTCTATCGAGCAGACAGGATGTACAAAGAAGGACTCTATACAAAGGCGACGAAAATCGCGCTCGAACAGCACAATCTGATCGCCGACATAATTGAGAGCGTTTCAAAGAGAAAACTACCTGTGGGCTGGAGTCCGTATAACCCACTTTGCGAGCGCTGCCGGCGAATCAGTGCGGCACAAATCATTGAGCACGTTCCTGCGCGCAGTGCTGTACGATATAGATGCGACTGCGGCGCCGAAGGAGTTGCTGATTACTCAAGTGGACAAGGCAAACTTGCCTGGCGCGTCGACTGGCCAGCACGCTGGAAAATTCTAGGCGTGACTATTGAGCCCTTTGGCAAAGACCACGCTGTCGCAGGGGGCTCCTACGATACTGGCCAGCGTATCTCAAGAGAGGTGTACGGGTATGCCCCCCCCGTTCCGGTTCCTTATGGTCACATCCACCTCAAAGGACGTGGCAAGATGTCGAGCTCCAAAGGCGTGACTATTAGCATTCAGGAGATGCTAGAGAGCGCGCCTGCCGACGTCTTGCGATATATGATCATAAAAACAAAGCCAGAGAAACTCATCGATTTCGATCCGGGTCTAGGGCTGTTGACGTTGGTTGATGAATTTGATCGCGGCGAAGGTCGCGCTTTTGAGCTATCTCGAATCTCTGAGCAGGGGTGCAACGTGCCGTTTAGACACATGGTGACGGCGGTTCAAATCGCACACAACTGCGACGAGCTGGTAGAAGTTCTTCGTCGAAGCGGCTACGAAACTACCGACACGACCGCCCTAAGAAGAAGAGCGCAGAACGTAAGAAACTGGCTCGATCGTTTTGCACCGCCGTTTGTGAAGTTTGAGGTTCAGCGCACGCTTCCAATCCAAGTCAAAACGCTCACAGCGGGACAGAAAAAAGCATTAGACAAGCTGGCGAAGGCACTCGAGACGGACAGCAAGGATCCTGAGTGGTTGCACAATGAAGTCTACAACATCAGCGAACAAGTGGGGATTCACTCGAAAGAGGCATTTAAAGCGATATACATTTCGCTCCTCGCAAAAACGTCGGGGCCCCGGGCAGGATGGTTTTTGGCCACTCTCGATCCAGAATTCGTAATAGCCCGATTTAGAGAAGCAGCAGGTGACGGGAGTTAACACGTTTAGAGACGCACTAAATCGCATCGAGCGCTTGTTCCAAGTCTGCCTTGATGTCCGCAACATCTTCAAGCCCAGCAGACACGCGTATAAGGTCATCCGTGATTCCGAGCATTTCTCTCTCTTCCTTGGGAATAACTGCGTGAGTCATAAGTCCCGGATGCTCGATCAGAGTCGCGGTGTCGCCGAGACTCACCGCAACCGTGCACAGTTTGAGAGTGTTCAAAAAAGTCACCGCTGACTCAACTCCTCCGCGAATCCTAAATGCTAGCATTCCTCCAAAGCCTGCCATTTGTTTCTTCAGATTAGGATTGTTCTCGAAGTTTCGGTCGAATGCGGGATAAAGAACCTGCTTAACGGCCTTATGCGCTTTCAAGAAAGCAGCGAGCTCAGTCGCGTTCTGTGCGTGACGCTCCATCCTTACTGCTAACGTGCGAAGTCCGCGCAAGATAAGAAAGGCGTTGAAAGGACTAAGTGCGGCGCCCATATCGCGCAACACCCCCTTCCTGATTGTGACTGCTTCTTCATAAGATGAGATAACTACCCCCCCTAATGCGTCGCCGTGCCCATTCAAGTATTTCGTCGCGCTGTGCACGACAATATCGGCCCCTAGTTCTAGGGGTTTTTGGTAGTAGGGAGTTAGGAAGGTGTTGTCGACGATCGTTTTGAGTCTATTTTCTGATGCGACTGCCGCGACTTTATGAATGTCCACTAACTTTAGCGTCGGGTTAGCCGGGGTTTCAAAAAAAACAAGTTTCGTGTTGTCTCGTACGGCCTCTGCTACATTTTCAGGATTAGAGGCGTCGACAAAGCTTACCTCAAAGCCGAGGCGTGGAGCGCCTCTTTTTAAAAGGTCATAGGTGCTGCCGTAGAGCACTTGATCAGCGATAAGATGATCGCCGCATTTAAGCAGCGTAAGCATTATTGCCGAAATGGCCCCCATCCCTGTGGCGAAACTGACCGCAGCATCGCCCCCCTCAACGGCCGCCATTTTAAGTTCTAATGCAGTGAGTGTGGGATTTGAAAGCCGGGAATAGACGTACTTTCCGCGTTTTATTCCCGATGGAAGGATCTCGTCTATTGCGAAGCTCGACGTTTGGTAAATCGGCGGTGCTAGCGCGCAGGTGTCGGGAGATGGACGTTCTCCGGCGTGCACCAACTTCGTATTGATGCCGTACTCATAGTCCACAGGATACCCTCATATCAAAGGCCTTGGTTGCTTATCTTCTGGCAGGACCGGCAGTTTCATCGTGTTGATGAGGATCGGGGTCGTGACTTCCTTGGCTCTCTCGAGCAACAGCTCTTTTCCCTTTTGCGACAAGGCGAACAGCGGCACCCCAGTTCCAACTTGTGCGAGCGCTTTGTTGCCGACAGTTTCTCTGATCACTCGCGACGCACAGCCCGTAGTTATGTCCACCGCGTCTATGAAATCGCTCGCGACGTCCTGTTCCATTCCTGTTACGTGCACGCCGATGACAACTACGGTGGCGCCCGTTTCGCGCTCGATAAGGCGACATTGCTGAGCGTCAGAAAGCGTCGCAACGGTGACAGCCACGCACTCGAAACCCATTTCTATAGCGCGGGCAACGCCCAAAGGCTGATTAATAATGGCGTTGTTCCCATCTAGCAGAATTCCTCCTTTTTCCTCGACTCGATTCTTCAGCTTCGGAATCAGGGTCGTTTCTATGACGCCGGAAATCCGCGCTCCAATTCCTTGAGTGAGGGTAGGACTGGACGTGATGACGGTGCCTACACCCTCACAAACCGAGACGCTAGCGTCAATCAAACCCCGCCGGAGTCCAGTCATCATTACTTCAGACGCGCCAAAGCCAACAAAAACCTCCATCTCGATGGCCCGCTCGCCTGTACACATACCAAAATCGCGAATCCGGAACTCGATATTCTGCTTTACTACCTCTTGACTAATCTGTTCAATGCCGCGCGCCTTTGCAAAAATTGGACACCGTTCGATTAGCGGTTCTCCAACCTCGACCACGCGTCCGTCTTCAACCACGACGTAAGCTTTTCCCATAGCTTCCATGACGTGTCTGTCTTTCATCGTCTAACTCTTGTGAACCAGAGATTGATAGACTTAACTATGACGTCGGCGGAGGCCAACATAGAACGTCGGGGCTTATTCTCCTTTTTTTGGGCCGCTAGCTACGTTCACATAGCTGGCAATAAGTGGAACGTCAGTGTTATTGTCTTCAAGGTGCGCCCATTTTTCGACGTGGATAGGATGGTCGGAGGTTGCTAGAATCAACGTCGGCCGGCACAAGCCGCGACAGATCCGCTCCAAATTCTCATTGATCGTTTGTGCTGAAAAAGCAAGATCATCCCACGCTTTCGCGTAGTGGTGTGCGCAGTTATCGATTGCCCGCAGATGTATCATCAGTAACCTTATTCCTTCCAAACTGAACGCCTTAAGTGCCAGATCGGTTATCCTTCGATCGTAATCAATAATCCCGTGAAGGTTTTCCACACCAATGGCGAGATCGACTCGATTTAGCATCGCTTTCGCCCCCAGCAGCTCAATCACTATGCCCGACTTGATTCCGCTATCGCTTGCAATCTCAAGAATCGACCTAACCGGTGTATAAAAGGTATCAGCTACTTCATACAGAAGGTGATGCTCCGGACTATAGCCCGTCAAGATAGTGCCGATATTTGGAGTCGTTATCCTAGGAGGCAGCGAATGGATCTCAAAAAAGAGACCGTCGTCCGAGAGGGCCTGCAACTGCGCCAGAACACCGTCCAATTTCTTGTACAGCGCGGCCCCGACACCGTCTACGACTATGAGCAGTATTTGATCAATATTCTTGTCCGCGCAGTACGCACTGATCTCTTTGATCTCGCTCCCGTCTTTGTCGGGGATGTCGAATCCTAACAGTGAGCTGATGGTCGGGGCGATATCCAACTGCGTATACTTCATTTTTTCACTTCATTCCGCCGCTATCTCGGACGATATCAAACTATCGAACTCATTACTCGGATGCCGTCAAACGGGCTCGGCGTTATTCTCAGCGAGTCTCTGTTGGGCGGCCCGCCGAATGGTTCCTGAACACGGATGTGTGCTGATCGAGGGAAGAGAGTCTCTCGAATGGCCGTAGTGCGCGATCATCGCGACTTTTGTTTCCCTACCGACACGTTCCGTGGCGTTATCCCAGATCGCTTCAATGCGCTTCGATTTGGAGATTTTCAAGTTTTCGATCGACGAGCATACTGGTGTCGACTCGAAGGACGTCTTGCCAGAAGCCCATCTCGTTGAGCGTTACAAACCCACCAAAGCAACGAAGCGTTCGCTTCGACTGCAGCGCAGGCGCGCGTTTCGCCCTCTGTGTGCGTTTTTCGCGTATCAACGGCTTTTTTGCGGGTTATTCGATCCCCCACAACTTGCGGTGAATTTCGCGAAGCTCCTCGGGATTGTCCTCGAGGCACAGCGGCGGCCTAAAAGAACCCATAACTCCCATTGCTTTGTCAGTTTTTCGAATCGACGCTTGTGGATCTTTTTCAGTCTCCGTGACCGCCCTAATGCAATCGATATTGTCTAAAATTATGTCGGCCTCTTGATGAACGGCCTGCATGTAGAATACCTCTTTGCCCACGACGTTAACGCTTTCTTCCCAAATTGGGATCTCCCAGAGGTCATAACGAGGCCTTCCAAGGTCTCGGCTTAACTCGATGATCTCCGCGGTAGAGCCTAGACCATCTCCTGCCCGCACCAACATCAGCCTCATGTGGCTATAAAACTCCCTGAGTACATCTTCACGAGAGACGCTGTTTTCTACTTCGATCATAAGGTTATGCTGGTGCATAAGCGTTGTCGGGACAAGCACTGCTATCGTCGCGACGTCCCACCCTGGCATCACGGTATTCACATCTGGGCCGTGGTGCGACGGAACCGTAGGCGGATTTGGAATAATCGCGTTTATCGGCCCTTTCTTGACTTGTATAGGGTCAGCACCCCTGCGCACCAGGACGACTCGCGCCTTCTTAATGCCGGCGACGTTATCTATCGCGGACAGAGAGCGACACAATCCGGTCGTATTGCATGATACGACCCGAACGTAACTCTTGCCAAGGGCTTCCTGATAGTTGCAGTAGGCGTTGAATGACGCTCCAATCGCGTTATGTTTCTCCCCGCCTTCAAATATAGCCTTGATGCCTAGCTTCTTATAGATCGCTTCCAGGTTCTGCGCACCCATTCCTTCCGGGGTCGCATCCACAACAACGTCAGCTTCGCCTAGCATGTCCATCGTCGTGCCAGCGACCTCCAAGCCTGCGGCATTAAAAGCGGCTATCTTGTCCTCTTCAGATGCATAGAGGGTGTACCCCTTCTGAACTGCGACAAAGGCTTCAAAATTTGGCCGCGTTTTTGCCACTCCGACTAGCTTCATGTCATCCTGCTTCGCTACTGCGTCTGCAACCCGCTTACCGATGTTTCCATAACCATTTATTGCAACTTTTACGGCCATGTGCACTCCTCATTCCAGTTTGCTTCGCTCAGACCGGATCAGTGCCGATCTTAACGTGTGGCATTAACTCCAGAAGTAATAAGTTTTGGGATTCATTTTAACGCTGCTGCCGCTATGCGCTAGCATATGCTGTCCCCGAACTTTTCATTTAACCAAACTGCGCGAGATTTGTCTGCGACAATTGTTTTTTCAAAAAAAGAGTGTTGGCGGGAACTTTGACACGGGCCCGGACGCTTCGCAGGGCATCGGCGATACTTTCAAATGTCAGAGGTCGGAGGAAGAAAGCCTGCTTAACGAGCTCTCGAATAACCCAGCTTCCGAGAGGAATATCATAAGTGGGTTTGACTTCACGCATCACATATATTGCCGCCTGCCTCCTTCGCTGATCAAGAAACTCGAGCGCAGAGAATCGGGCTGCGTAATAGCCCCCATCCATATATCCAGGCTTGTTTATCGTATCTTCATACAAGTCGCCAATCTCGACCTTTCCGGCCTCCGAAAGCCACATTTCCGTCCATCCGAAAGCATACACGCGAGGAATCAACAGGATCTCGAAGTGGTTTCCAAAAGCTTCTGAAATAAAGAGCTGAATCTCCGCGTACTCTGGGTAACTGCGCACCCGTTTCAACAAACTGTTGCCCAGAATGGAATCGGTTGCCGTGATAGACCAACGTGTTGGGACGATCAAACGTTTTTTCCCCAACGTGCCGACTGACAGAAGCCGACTTATTTGATAGGGAGATATTGAGTCCTCGTACAAAATGGTTGCCGCCTCTGCGGCCTTAATGTCCCGATCATCGGCAAGCATATCCACTTTCCTTGGGACGTGCGGATTCTCAACTATCTCTATGTCGGTCACGGTGCCCGACGGGCCCATAGGCGTGAGTATGCTGTCAAAACGAAGCGTGCGCTTCGGCGGCTTCAAAAACTTTACCTCTACGTCGACCGGAAGCGCGGCCATTGCAAGCTCCTGCGTCTCCTTGAGCAGTCGATCAGGATCTTGCGCATCTCGTACGTTCAACTTGAAATTGGATCGGACCAGGTTAGACCTCAGCCCGATTATTTGCTCTCTGCTGAAGTGAAGCCACTTGTCCGGCGTATCCGCAAGTGCCGGCTCCCCTACTATAGGGGAAACCAACGGTCCCGCGAGAACTTCAGGATAACCAAATCTTCCGACAAACGTGGAGGGCGGCGTGGCACCAAATAGCTCCTTCTCTAATCTACCCAGCTTAAAGGAGTTCAGCAGGAGCTCTTTTCGAGTTAGGTTTCCTGACGCATTCCTCACAACAGCATGTCTGTCACTGAAGGCTTATATACAAGGGGTTGCGAAGGCGCTATATCAGACGAAATGACGCCCGCATCAAGCGACTATGGTCTCTGAAGAACATCCCCGTTACGCATCACTGATGTTACGCAATAAACTAGTGGATGGCTATGAACGAGGCATCGCCAGTACTCACGGCCTTATTGCACACGGAAGAGGCGAAGCGTTTGATTATCTGCTGGGGGAGCAAACGAGCGACAGTGCGCGCAACGCCACCAAAGTTGCGTGTGCCCATTTGCTCACCGCAAACTACCCCGTTCTCTCAGTTAATGGGAACACCGCCTCACTCGTGCCAGGCGAAATCGCCGAGTTGCACGCAATTACAGGCATCCCCGTAGAGATTAATCTGTTTCATCCATCAGCACAGCGGACAAAAAGAATTGCAGATCACTTGCGCGCGTGCGGCGTAGCAAACGTTTTGACGGGGTTCGATTTCATCAAACTCGCGCACATAGCAAGTGACAGGGCAAACGTCCACAAGAACGGGATATTCCAAGCCGACGTGGTATTCGTTCCGCTAGAAGACGGCGATAGAGCTCAAGCTTTAACTAAACTCGGAAAAACCGTTTTGACTGTCGATCTAAATCCGCTTTCTCGAACCGCAATAGCGAGCACCGTCACAATCGTCGACGAAGTGACACGAGCGTTGAAAAATCTCGTCAGTTTTGCGAAGCACTTTAAAAATGAAAACCATAAAGATGAGCTGGACTTGCTTAAAGCAACGTTTGATAACGTAGAGAACTTGAAGGCGTCGTACGCTCTAATGCAAAAGCGGCTGAGGTCTCTCGCGCGATGAGCGTGGGACTCAGTCGCCGTTCACAACATCCACGTCGTATTCAAGATTGCTTGGGACCTTGACGGTGAAAAGGTAGAGTTTGTAATCGTGCCTCCTCGCGATCGCCGCGGCCTCTTTTGAGACCTCTGATCGTTGAGTTTCGACTTTGGCCAAAGCGAGCTTGTTGTCCGCGCGGACTACAAAGTTGTAGAGGCTTTTGTCGTTCAAGTCATTCAAAAAATCTACGAGCTTTTTCAGTTCCTTCCACGTTCTTGCGATGTAAGCATCTCTATCGACAGAGTTGGAGACGTACCAGTCACGACTCATGTGAGGATACGCCTTGTACTGCTCGTCCACCTCGTTGTACGCCTTAAAAATTCTCCGCGGGTCTCTCAGACTGATATACTTGAGGCCGCCTTTTTTGAAATAGCGACCCACTACTATTTCGCCTATCGCGTTAAGATCGTCTTGTTCAAGTCGCATAGGAAAACTCCTTTAAACCACCGCTCTCTAATAGCATTTGCTGTATGATATTCCTTTTCCATTCTATTACAAACATAGAACAGGCAGAAATAAATATTATGTTTTCTCGACGAATGATCCATGGCTCTTCCTGAAAAGATCAAATGTACAGTGACGAACTGGAACTATATCTATGACTTATGTCGCGATTTGTCATCGAGTGTCGTGGAGTCAGGATATGACCCAGATGTTATCGTAGCGCTCGCGCGCGGGGGCTGGTTTGCTGGCCGCATGGTCTGTGATTTTCTCGGCATTTCGGATTTAATCAGCCTGAAGGTTGAACATTATGTAGGGACTGCTCGCTTGGCAGATGAGTGTAGGGTTCGATACCCGATCGCAGAAGAGATGGTTAAGGACAAACGTGTGCTTATCGTAGACGACATTGCAGACACGGGAAAAAGCCTTCAACACGCTTCAGACTACGTGAAAGAGTTCAAACCGGCTGACTGCAGGACGGGGGTACTGCAGCTGCTCTTCACTTCAGAAACTAGGCCTGACTACTTTGCTGAGTTTCTCGAAGATTGGATGTGGGTGGTGTATCCGTGGAATTTTATCGAAGATATGATTGACTTGATAACGAAGCTTATGGCCAAGGACAGAAAAGAGGTGTGGAACGAAAAGTCAATCAAAGCGGGGCTGAACCATTGGTTCTCGATCGATCCCATTCATTTGGACATAGCTCAACCCGGACGCCTGCCGGAGATCTTGAAAGAGATGCAAAGAAGAGGGGTTCTAGCACTTGGTCAAGGAGGCTGGAAGCTAAAATGAACGCCGAAATTGCTTTTGTAGGCGGCACCGGTTTTTACAACCCTGACCTGCTCGAAGATGCAACGACGCTTAAGATCAGTACGCCATTTGGTCCCCCATCAAGCGACATAATCGTCGGACTAGTGGAAGGAAGAGCTTGCGCTTTTTTAGCCAGACACGGAGCAGGACACCGTTTTTCGCCGAGTCGCATAGATTATCGCGCGAACATCTACGCCCTGAAAATCTTAGGCATCACCACTGTAATCGCAATTTCCGCGGTAGGCAGCCTCAAAGAGAAGATACGGCCACTTGAAATGGTTATCCCCGACCAACTTTTTGACAGGACCAAGCTGCGACCGAATACATTTTTTGAGGATATTTGCGTGCACATAAGCTTCGCCGACCCATTTTGTGACGACTTGTCACGCGAGTTGTATCGCGCGGCGCAACGCGTCGGATCTAGTGTCACGAAAGGCGGTACGTACATCTGCATTGAGGGCCCGCAATTTTCGACACGCGCAGAATCGAACGCATATCGGCATATGGGGTTCGACATCATCGGAATGACGGCACTGTCGGAGGCAAAACTCGCGAGAGAAGCAGAGATGTGCTTCAGCATGTTGGCCACTGTTACTGATTACGACGTCTGGCGCGAGGAGCAGGTGACTATCGAAACGGTCATAAACAACGTCAAGAGAAATGCCGCCAGCACGCAAAGAATTATCCAAGAAGTGGTGCCCCACCTCCCAATAACAAACAGCGCGTGCCAGTGCAGACACGCTTTGAAGGACGCTATAGTGACGAGGCCAGAGGCCATTTCAGACGAGGTGTTCGAAAAGCTCCGTCCGATTGTGGGAAAGTACCTCAAGTGACCTCATCGTCTGAGACGGAGTTCTATTCTGCTCAGTACGCCTCTCAGCGTCCTCACTTCTGAACTGCTGAGTTCTGATCTGCCCCAGATGCGCTTAAGGTTGAGAAGCACGCGACGCCGTTTGTGCGCCGGAAAATCGATTTCTTCGAGAACTTCGCTTGTATGCTGAAGCAATCGGTCCAGGTCAGCGTGGGTTGCGACCGTTCGTCTTGCGGCAGGAGTCGTTGCGCTAGCTATACTATACAATATGACTGCAGCAGCGTGCGAAATGTTCATTACTGGATATTTCGTGCTTGTTTCGACGTTGACGACAACGTCGCATTCTTGTAACACTTCATTCGAAAGTCCCTGATCTTCAGCGCCAAATAGTATTGAGGCGATACCGCGCATTTCCGAGAGCTTACCGCCGAGCCTCGCAAGCTCGTACGGCGCCCTAAGACTAGCTTTTGACCTGGCAATTCCAGTCGTGCCTATCACCAAATTAGAAGCAACTAGAACATCTTCAAGCGTCTTACGCCGCGCTGCGTCGAGAACATCCTGGGCGTGCGACGCCATCGCTCGTGCGAAAGCCCCCAGCTCGCACGGGTTGATCAATGTCAGCTTCGAATACCCAAAGTTTTTCATAACGCGAGCCACAGCGCCCACGTTACCCTCATAAACAGGATTCACCAGTACGACTTCGATATCCATTTGCAAAATTTGCGTCGACCTTGCATGCCGACTGAGGTTTCAGTGTTGTATCCGATTGGTTCGCGTGGCCGGCGAAGTCCGCTATGTTCTGGCACGTTTTTGCGTAAGCGATCCGTAGGCGTTATCTCTAGCAACTAGTCGTATTCTCGCCACGTCTTGCCGCACTTCGTACATCGAAAGAATCGTACCTCGCTCTCATCGGCGGAACGCAATTGTCTAAGCCACCAATAGGCTTTATCGTTCCCACATTCAGAGCAATGCGCCTTGATTGTGGGCTTGCCGTTTTCTGACTCGCCTTCGATCACCAACATGGTTCGTGTATTGCGAGAGATTTCGTGAAGGTGCTTCTTCTTATCTACTTGACCTTTTTCTTTGGTGAAACCACACGTCCGGCACTTCACGAAGCCTTCTTCAGGAACCATAATACTCTTGCACTTTGGACAGAATTCCATTTCGATCACAGATACCGATTACGCATCGCTTCTTACGAGTGAATTCTTTTTCTCTTGCACAATAAATATGTAGGTCTTTGCTGCCACGCTAGCGCGGACAAAACTCCGATCGCAGATCAAAAGAACAACGCCAAAGAGCGGAGTCAAAATGGTTATATGCCAGTTTTATTATAAGGCGTTGTGTATTGATGTAGTGATACGGCGCGTTGGTGGACTTAATGCAAACTTTATTGTGGATTGCGCTCGTTCTTTTCATAATAGCAATCGCTGCGCCGCGTAAAGTCACATATCAGCTCGGAGCTGCCGGCTGGGTTTTTTTCGCGCTGAACTGGGCATACCAGCCGGCCTATTATCTCGCAATTAGCGACTATTTCAACGTATTAGTATGTCTTCTAGTCGCCGTTTTTTGCGGCTACATCGGCTATATGATGTGGACGAAAGCTGACGACTTAACATTGCTAATAACCAAAGCCGCAGCAGTAGGAGGCGTTTTTTACTTCTCCTTCGCACAGTTTTCGTCTCTCAGCCACGTTTTGATAGACGCAGTGGCATCGCAGACTGCCTTGCTACTAAACTCTGTCGGCGTGCCGGCAGTACAGGCCAATTGGAACGTGTTGACGCTTAACGGCGTCCCGGTTCAATTCATTCTCGCCTGCACTGGCATTGAAAGCATCGCACTGTTCCTTGGAGTAATATCGTGCGTTGCTGCCCCTCCACGCAGAAAATTGGCGGCATTCATGGTCGCTATCCCCACAATCTACGTTCTAAACATCCTTCGTGATGCGTTTGTGCTAACAGCTACCGGTAACCAATGGTTTGGATTGCCGGCAGACAGTTTCTACGTGTCGCACGACGTCCTTTCAAAAATTGGATCCCTAGGTGCGTTGCTACTCATCTCTTACTTGGTATTCCTGATACTCCCAGAATTGCTTGATATGGTGGTTGGCGTATTTGATTTGCTAAAAGGAGGCGTGACGCGTGCTCGCTAAGGGGTCTGAATACTGGATTCTGGGGTCTTCCGCGCTAACGGCGTTCATGGGATTCTTCACTCATTACGCGTTGCTTGGGATAATCCTTACGCTGTCCCTTTTTCTCTTTTTCAGAGATCCTGAACGGTTATCGGAAAGCCATAACGCGACCGACGTAGTCAGTCCTGCAGACGGCAGGGTGCTCAAGATACAAGAAAACCAGCTCAGCATTTTTATGAACATCCATAACGTACACGTCAACAGATCTCCCGTCGATGGTGAAGTCATCGACATACGTTACCACAAAGGAGGCAGGCTCCCCGCTTTTCATAAGGAATCGGACAAAAATGAGCGGAACAGTATTACTATACGAACTCGGCTTGGGAATGTTGTTGTCACCCAAATCTCAGGTGCGGTTATCAGACGGATCGTATGCTACGTCAAGCAAAATGAAATTCTCGGGAGAGGCCAGAGAATAGGCATGATTCGATTTGGCTCACGGGTCGACGTTGCACTCCCTAGCGGTTATTCATTTGTCGTATCGCGAGGGCAAAGAGTCAAAGCGGGAAAGACGACAATCGCTAAGTTGCTTATATAGGAGCAGGTGTTATGAGATTACCTTTTGATTTGGAAATTAGAGAGCAGGATGTTGCCACAATAGTGAACTTGCTGTTTGGCATGTTAGCCCTCCTCTTTCTCACGGCGGCTAACGACATTGGTATTGCCGCAGTGTTTGTTCTTGTGTGCGTCCTCGCAGACGGAGCTGATGGTTATCTGGCCCGAACACGAGGACAAGGAAGCCTCGGGTTCCAGCTCGACTCACTTGCAGATTTTGTTTCTTTCGGGTTGGCGCCGTCATTCCTGGTGTATTACGCGGTCAGAGCCGCCGTAGGCTATCGCTTTCTCTTCTTTTTGATCTTTGTCGTGTCGTTCCTATACTTAGTCGGGGGGATGTTGCGGCTTGCGCGGTACAACGTCGCCCCTCAGGAAGCCGCCTTTTCCGGGCTGCCCGTCACTGCGGCTGGCATGATAGTCGCGCTATATATTCTTGCTGGACTTCCAGCCGTCGGCTTGTTAGCTGTCGCTCTCGTCCTCGCAGGACTGATGGTGAGCGATATCAAGTACCCGAAAGTCAGAAACACAATTACCCTCGCTGTCGTGGGCGCATTGCTCCTGCTCATCCTCCTTCTTTACGCGATCGGAACGAGTTATTGGAGTATCTCCGCCGTTCTCCTGCTACTCTCGATTGTGTACCTTCTGAACCCACTGTACCGGGGGTATTTCAGATAAACGAGAGAGACCAAGCGCTTTTTGAAGCAGGCATAAAACTTGGTGCATTATATCACCAATACGTCGGCGCACCACTCGATTTGGACACAATTGCGACCCTTGAAAAAGCAATCGAAGAAAGTATACGGGTGCAGCCCTACGTCGAGAGTATTATCGTCAGCATCGACAGAGACCGCGTGGCGTCGAAAATCAACAAATTTGGCTACGCAGAACTTGAAGGCAAGATGCTCGACGTCCAGCTTGTTGTCACCTATGGGACGGCTAAAGTGCTTGCGAAGATGCAGTACGATGAGGACGCTGACTATCCGCTGATGTTCTTCGAGAGGTAGTGCGAACAGGTCCTCCTGCGGTTTCGCGCTGAAGCAAAGCCGCCAATTTGCTGAATCGCGGGAAGCTTTATTTTAAGCTTTAATTAGTGCGTAACTGCTTCGCTTACATTTAAGTGGAATGATTTGTATAGTTTAGTCTGCATGAGTGGTGATTTTAAGGACCGGTGGGCCACATTTTTCGCCCGCTACTACGAAAAGCAGATACTCAAACTAGCTAGCGAGTACCCAGAGGTAAACTGCATCGATGTGGACTATCAGGCCCTACAAAACTTCGACATCGCTCTGGCAGATGCATTAATTGATGGCCCAATTTCTGTCCTAAGGTCAGCGCACGATGCGCTCCTTGAATATGATCTGCCCATCGAATGCAAACTGGACGTGGAAGTCCGTATCGTCAACGTTTCTGATAAAACAAAGATTAGAGACCTGAGAAGTGACCACGTCGGCAAGCTCGTATCAATCGAAGGGCTTGTGCGCAAAGCCACTGAGGTTCGTCCGAAGCTCACTGAAGCGGGCTTTGAATGTTTGAGCTGCGGCAACATTACAAGCGTCGAACAAGATGATGCCAAGCTCAAAGAGCCAACTGAATGCTCTCACCGGGTCTGCAGGAAGAAAGGCCCTTTCAAGTTGAATTTCGCACATTCGAAATTCGTCGATGCACAAAAAATTCGGCTGCAAGAGTCCCCTGAAGGCTTGAAAGGCGGGGAACAACCGCAGACGCTCGATGCAAACGTAGAAGCCGCGCTGGCCGGAATGGTATTTCCCGGCGATAGAGTTGTAATGACTGGCTTACTGCGAGTTGCACAACGGCAGTATCAAAACGTGAAAAGCACGACCTTCGATTTGTTTCTCGAGGCAAATTCGATCGAAATTGAAGATAAAGAGTTTCAGGACATCGAAATATCGGGCGAGGATGCAAGCATAATAGACAAGCTTGCAAAGACCGCAGGAATTGAACGCGCAATCGTGCGATCAATAGCTCCATCAATTTTCGGCTATGAGAGCGTCAAGGAGGCAATAGCGCTCCAACTTTTTTCGGGCGTGCCGAAAAAGCTTCCTGACGGTTCACACATTCGAGGAGATATTCACATTCTGCTTGTGGGCGATCCCGGCATAGGTAAGTCACAACTGCTGCGGTACGTCGTCCAGCTCGCGCCTAGAGGCATATACGCCAGTGGCAAGAGTTCGACATCAGCGGGGTTAACGGCAACTGCGATAAAAGATGAATTTGGCGACGGCAGATGGACTCTAGAGGCGGGTGCACTTGTGCTCGCAGATCAAGGAATAGCGGCAGTTGATGAAATGGACAAGATGCGGTCTGAGGATAGATCTTCTCTCCACGAAGCGATGGAACAGCAAACCGTCAGCGTGGCAAAAGCGGGAATTATGGCAAACCTTAAGAGCCGTTGCGCCCTGCTGGGAGCCGCGAACCCCCGATACGGGCGATTCGACCCGTATGAATCAATCGCAGAGCAAATCAATATGCAGCCCACCCTTCTTTCTCGCTTTGACCTGATCTTCGTGCTGACTGATGTACCAAACGAGAGCACTGATACAGGCATCGCAAAGCACATACTCCAGTCGCATTTTGCAGGAGAGCTTGCCTCCTCAGGAATGCCCAATCAGGAGGTAGAGGCCGCAATGAGCATCATAAGTCCAGAAATTGAAGCAGAGCTGCTGCGGAAGTTCATTGGATACGCAAAAAGGGTCAATCCAATCCTCACTGAAGAGGCCAAACAGCAATTCATAGACTACTACGTAGGTTTAAGGAGAGAAGGCGGCGAGGGTTCGCCGATCCCTATAACCGCTCGCCAGCTCGAAGCTCTCGTACGGCTTTCCGAAGCGAGCGCGCGCATGAGGCTAAGCAAGTGGGTGACGCTCGAGGACGCGAAACGCGTCATTCAAATCGTCGAAGCGTGTCTAAAAGAGGTCGGCGTGGACCCTGAAACCGGAAAGCGAGATTTCGACGTAATAGCAGTCGGAAAAAGCAAAAGTCAGCAGGAACGCATCAAAAGCATTAGGGATATCATCAGGGAACTCGAGCGAGAGGCAGGATCCGCCCACATTGACACAATTGTAGAGAGAGCATCGAAACTAGGATTTGAAAAAGACAAAGTCGAAGCCGAAATTGCCCGACTGGTGCAGGAAGCGGCAATATTTGAGCCAGTCAGGTACAGCCGTAACTATAGGCTTACACAACAATAGAATGCTTGAAAACGATAATGTCGCTACTCTTACGACTATGTACTTGAAGTCATACAGTGTTAACAAAGAGATCCTCGTCGCTGTATGTGATTCAGGACTAATAGGGCGCACATTTCGTGAAGGAGAGCTTCACCTTTCTGTTAACGAAGACTTTTTCAAGGGTCGTCCTGCAGATGAACACGAGGTGAAAAAGGCACTCGAAGAAGCCACGATCGCGAATCTCGTCGGCGAACAATCTGTTGCGTGCGGCATCGACAGCGGCGTCGTGGATGAGCATTGCGTGATCACAATTGACGGTATTCCGCACGCCCAAATGGTTCTTTTCTAAATCAGAGGAGATCGTTTGACTTTGAAAAGCATTTGTCCCAGCTGTGGTGAGCCCTCAGACGGTATATGCGAGCGGTGTCTCGCACAAGGCCGTAATATCGCGGCAGTTCCTGGAGTCCTCACCATCAAAATATGTCCGATGTGCTCCGATCACTTTTTCAGAGGACACTGGCGGAATGAGGACCTCGATCACGCAATAGGCCGTGTGGTCGAAGAGGCTCTGACGATCGATGCAGAGGAGGCCACAGTCACGGTTATTTTGAATGAAGTTACGCAGACGATGGTACGTGCGCGCGTCGAAGTCGACGTTCCTTATCTTGGGGAGACGCAACACAAGAGTTATGATGTAGATGTTCGCGTAGACCGAGCGACATGCGACAGATGCTGTAGAATTTCAGGCGGTTACTACGAAAGCAAAGTTCAAATACGCGCAGACCACAGGACGCCGGACGAGTCCGAGTTACACCGCGCCCTCGAAATCGTGACAAGAACCATTGAAAGCGCACAGAAGGCGGATAGGCTAGCGTTTATTGCTAAGACCATCCAGCTAAGAGAAGGCCTTGACCTGTACGTCGGCACAGTCAAAGCTGCAAAGCGAATTGTCCGCGCCTTGGTTCGGGAGATGGGGGGCAGCTTCAGCGATTCAGCCAAGCTTGTGGGACGACGCGACGGAAAGGACATTTACCGTGTAACCTTTGTCGTAAGGCTACCTGAATTTCCGACTGGCGCGATTGTTTCGGTCAAGCAGCACATTTATGAGATATGCTCGATAACAAGCGCGACAAACGCCGTCGACCTTGAAACAGGCCAAAGCGCTGCTCTAAAAGTAGAAGATTTGCGCAATGCCCGACTCTTGGGCGCTCGAAGTGACGCGAAACGAACTGTCTTGGTCTCGATCGATGCCGATGAGGCCCACCTGCTCGATCCGGAGACTTACGTCACTCTTGCTATTAAAAGGCCTGCGTATGTTTGTAAAGACGACGAAGGTAGGGAGATACAGGTCGTGAAGACGCGAGAAGGAGTATTCATCCTTCCATGAGGGGGCATCAGCTGCTGGAACCATTGCTACCGGCGCCACTCGCAGAAGACGAAAAACAGCTGCTTCCCCGCAGGTGGCAGATCCTTGGCGACTTGGTGCTGGTGAATATCCCCGCGAAAATTGAGCACCTTAAACACGACATAGGCGAGGCGTTGCTGGACTTGTACCCGCGCTGCAAGAGCGCATTGTGGGACAAAGGAATACGAGGTAACCTACGTACGCCTAACATTGAAGTCATAGCGGGCTCAGAAACGAGCACCATCCACAAGGAAAACTATTGCAAATTCGCACTCGACGCAAGCCGCGTCATGTTCTCTGCAGGCAACTTTGCGGAGCGAGTTCGAATGAGCAAAGTCGGCGGCAACGAAAAAGTCCTTGACATGTTCAGTGGCATAGGCCAGCTCTGTATACCAATGGCAGTGCACGCGCACCCTCAGTCAATATGCGCGATTGAACTCAATTCAATTGCATATGATTACCTGAAGGAGAATATCACGCTTAACAACGTTGACGGCATAGTCCGACCTATCTTGGGCAACTGTGCTGACGTCACGCCGAAAGAGCAATTTGACCGCGTACTAATGGGACACTTTGACGCGTGCGACTATCTTTGCAAAGCGCTTCAAGCTCTCGTTCCCGGGGGCGTCGTACACTACCACGAACTCGTCCCGTTAGAATTGATAGGCGAGCGCCCTCGTGCTCACGTGGCGCAGGCTGCCCGAGCACTCGCTCGATCACCCGAGTTACTCAGCGTGCGCAAAGTGAAGGACTACGCCCCGGGAGTTGCACACGTAGTGGTGGATGCTAGGATAAATTGAGCTCGCGTTTGACGCTCGTGACGGCATCAACCATCACTTTAAGCTTCTGAAATGCTACTTCCCTCTTCTGAAGGCGTAGCCCACAATCGGGATTGATCCACATGTCTTCACCAAAGACGTCTATGCCGCGCTCGATTCGCTTCTTTACCGTTTCTACCGATTCGACCTCTTGGCGATCAGTGTCGACCACGCCAAGCGCGACTTTTTTTCCGTGACCTTCAAACGCAGCTCCGGTCAATTCATCCAGCAAAACGGGGAATTTCGCTGCTTCGACGCCGATAATTTGCACGTTTTCCAGCTTCAATAGCTGCTCATAATCCTTGAAGGATGCGACGTGGGGATGAAGCTTCACAGGAATCTTTATACCATCGACCGCTGCGTCAACAAATCTCAGTACTTTCTCGACCCCCACATTATACAAAACGGGTTCATCGATCTGCAAAGCATCTGCTCCAGCACGAACGAGCTGCTCTGCTTCAAAGCGGAGCGCTTTTGCCAAGTCATCAAGCAAGCGCGGATCGAGACTCGACCTGTACGGCGCTCCAGCACTCAAAGACGAGGATGCGGCGAGCGTAGCAGGACCGGTCACGATCCCTTTGATTTTAGCGTCCGTTCCTGCACACTGTCGTGCCAACATGAAGTCGTTTACGGTAATAGCTCTCAGGGGTCGAGTAATTTTTCCCTTTATGTACGAGCGACCCCTATCGGTTTTCATGCCCGGAATCCCCGCCGCAAATAAGCTGACCATATCCGCTCTGACCTGGCCATCAGAGACCAGATCAATGCCGGCTCTGAGTTGATCAGCGACTGCAGCCTCAATCGACGTGACGAAAGGATCCTTTCCGGCCATAAGATCTTGAAGGCTCATTTTTACCTTCAGCGCTTCTCCGATATCGTGCGTTGGATAGCTGCCGACCGTATTGGTGAGTATTCCCATTCAGTCCATCCTCCGTTGCGCGCGACCTAGATTCGCAGCCTTAAATAAATTACGTGTGGCGACTGCTCCCGCTTCATTTGCCAGCTATCGCAACTTTTCGACGCTCGTAGACAGACGGCTTGTCTCATGACATTGATTGTTAATGACCTTCTGTATCGCGTTTTCAAGGTCATGAAGGTGCCGTGCATAGAAAAGGTGCGTACAGCACCTACAATCTGACGAGCCAAAACCCGCGACGCCGGTCAGCACCGGGTTTAGCGCTAGATTGCGCGCCATTTCACATTCGATTCGGTCGCCGGTTACGATTTTATTTATCCCGATTATCTCTGCAACGGCTGAGAGATGATCGATGTGCCACTTGTGCGTCTTGTTGCGCCCTGTAGACACATCCACGTGGCGTGCAACGCGTTTGAACCCGCCCGGCCCCATCGCCGACCCTACGTAAGCGTAGAAACCTGGCGCAAATTGGATCGTCCGGAGCTGCCCCACCGTCACGCGCTTGGCACGGACCAACGAAAGAACTAGGACGTAAACACCGCTGGCTACATTACTCTGGGCCTTCCGCTGCTTTGGCGAGCTTGAGGGACTGTTTAATCTGTTCATTTACGTTGTTTGCGGTTACCTCCCCGTGACCAGGATATAGCACGCTAACGTCCAGCGTCACTAACCGCGAGATCGAGCGTGTCAGGTCACGCGAGCTTCCGCCAGGCAGATCAGTACGACCAACGCTACCGTACGGAAAAACTGTGTCTCCGGAAAAAAGGCTTTTCGACTCGGCTTCGTAAAGGCAGATGCTTCCAGGAGTGTGTCCGGGAGTGTGGATCACGCGCAGCGTCGAATCACCAAGATCAATTTTATCGCCGTCTGTAAGCACAGTGTCGACGCGAAACTTAGGCGCGTGTGCGCCAAAAAAATGTGCGGCGGAAGCGCTCGTCCCGATCGCTTGCGCGTCGGCCTCGTGCATCATTACGACTGTCTTGGCACCAAGTTTCAGCTGATCTAAGGCCGCCGTGTGATCGTAGTGCAAGTGAGTCAAAATGATGCAACACGCTTCATCCAGCGGCAGCTGTTTGGCTGTCATTACGGACCCTAGATCAACAACAGCGTTTTGCTTTGCACTCAACCAGAAGGTGTTGCTCGCATAACGCCACGAAAAGGTATCCACGCGCACTTCGGTACAGTTCGGCGCGCAGCAAGATAAAGCTTAGGCCCGATCTGCGCGAGGCCAGCACTGCTCACATTTTTAAGCAACAAGAGCATAATCACTGTGGGAGATGTGAGCAGACCCGCAATCATACTAGCACCATGACACTACTAACAGAAGCCAAAAAAGGCTTGAACGACGACATAAAAAACGCTGCCAAATCAGAGGGCATATCAAGCGATAAACTCAGGCGCCTTATCGCTAGTGGACGCAGCGTAATACCTAAGAACGCCACTCACGATATCGCGGCGATCGGCATAGGCGAAGCGCTGCGCACAAAAGTGAACGCCAATATTGGCACATCAGTGGACTACATCGACAAAAGCGAAGAGCTCGCTAAGGCACGAATAGCGCTGAGATACGGTGCAGATACTGTTATGGATCTATCGACAGGCGGGGATCTAGATAGTATTCGGCGGCAAATTTTACGAGAGATCGAAGCCCCGATTGGCACGGTGCCAATATATCAGGCAGCAATGCGGCGAGACGCTGTTGTATCAATGACGACAGATGACATGTTCGACACGGTTCGCAAGCACGCCCAAGACGGCATTGATTTCATGACCATCCACGCGGGAGTCAATTTGAAATCCCTCGAAGTACTGAAGAAGAGCAAAAGAATTATGGGAGTCGTCAGCAGAGGCGGCGCTTTCACCATTGCGTGGATGGTTCACAACGGCGAAGACAACCCCTTCTACGTCGAGTATGATTATCTCCTTGAGCTCGCACGTGAGTATGACTTTGTGATCAGCCTTGGTGACGGCATGAGGTCGGGATGCTTGCACGACGCAAGCGACCGTCCTAAATTCATGGAATATATACAGCTCGGAGAGCTCACACAGCGGGCGCGCGAAAGCGGTGTCCAGACCTTGGTTGAAGGACCGGGTCACGTGCCACTTAACGAAATCGAGGCCAACGTCAAAGCGATGAAATCGTTGACAGACGGCGCCCCACTCTACCTGCTAGGACCACTCGTCACGGACATAGCGCCGGGGTATGACCACATAACAGGAGCAATCGGAGGCTCTCTTGCCGGAATGTTTGGAGCCGATTTCTTGTGTATGACAACGCCGTCAGAGCACCTCGCGTTGCCGACACCAGACGACATCAAGCAAGGAGCGATCGTCACAAAGATAGCCGCTCACGTTGCCGACCTTGCGAGGGGAATGCCCCGCGCGCACAAGCTGGACGAAGAGATGGCCAAATCACGGGCCAGCCTGGACTGGGAAAAACAATTCCGTCTTTCAGTCGATCCAGATCTAGCTAGAGCGAAATTTAGCTGCCGCAACCGACAGACCGATGCTTGCTCCATGTGCGGAGATCTTTGTGCGATAAAAATAGCAAAAGCGGCGTTAAGCAACTCAAAGAGCTAGTTCGGTGTCGTTGCGAAGTGCGGCTTATTCTTTCGCGCTACTATTTGCTTGCAGAATTCTCAGGGCGAATAATGCAGCGTTTTTCCCGCCATCTATTCCGACGGACGCCACTGGAACTCCCGCCGGCATTTGCACTATAGAGAGCAGCGCGTCCAGACCGCTGAGCTTAGTGCTTACCGGGACGCCGATCACTGGGGCGGTCGTCTTTGATGCGATAATGCCTGGAAGAGCTGCAGAGAGGCCTGCGATAGCAATATAAACCTTAGCTTGAGCTTTTCTAAGATATTCATCGAGGCGCGTTGGCTCTCGATGCGCGGAGATAACCTCCAGATCGTACGCAACGCCCGCGTCCTCGAGTATCTCTATCGCTTTTTCGGCGACGTACATATCAGAGGTGGAGCCCACCAGTATTGCCACATCGGGGTTATTCATCGCGGTGTAGTTGTCCCAGGACTGTAAAACTCTTTCTGAACGGGGCAGAGTACTTACGCGAGCCGCTCGTTTGTCGTGAGCGCATGTGCAACGCATGGCAGCTTTCTAATAGTCGCGTGATGTAAGAGAAAGGACGAAATGGATCCCAGTCTCGCCATAGCTCTTTCTTTCTTCATAATTAGCTAGCCCTATTGGCTTCTGAGCGAATAAATCGGACCGTCGTGGTTGCGCTTGCCTTCCTGGTTGTTGTCACGTCTCGCAGCGCAGCCACGCAAAAAAGTGCTGACAGAAATCCAGAAAGCGCTACGTTGGACGCTGAATCCTCCGCCTTCACACGTCGATAGACTTTTGTTTTCGCTAAACATCGCGGGACCCCACCGATCTGAAGAGTATAAGCATTCACATTTTGTTGGGAACGTCGCCTATATCAAACAACTTCTCGCCACAATAAGAACTGCGAGTTCCGTGAAATCACAAATCGAAGATCAAAGTTCGTCCTAATCATATCTAGAAGCGAAATTGTCACTAAACTACGGAGGTAGCAATTATATAGTCACTGAGCATAAGCAGCTTCGAAACTGATTTTGATCAATTTAACTGGAATATCGGAAGAGCACAATGGACGACAAGAAGAGGATCCTATTCTTATGCACCCACAATGCAGCACGCTCGCAGATGGCCGAGGGGTTCGTCAACGCCCTGCACAGCGATCGATACGAGGCATTCAGCGCCGGTAGCGAACCGACCGAAGTTCACCCGTGTGCTGTCGAAGTGATGGCAGAGAAGAACATCGATATTGCCTCTCAACGCGCTAAGCCACTCGACGAGTATCTCGACGCATCCTTTGACTATGTCGTGACCATGTGTGCTCGTGCCCAGGAGAGATGCCCCATTTTCCCAGGAGCCATTATCCCCGGAGGAACCGAGTACATCCATCACGACTTTGACGATCCTCTAGTAGACGCAGGGCCTGACGGTGCATCGTGCACATCTTTTAGGCGTGTGCGCGACCGAATCGAAGAATGGATCGAGGCCACCTTTTCTCAGGATCCTTGAGCCTCTGTCGATATTAGTCGAAAAATTTTACGCTGAAAGAACGCTGAGCCGGCTTGAGTGTGCAGCGTGGCTTCTGCAAGAAGGGCGATGTGTTACAAAGTCATGTTTTTTAAGCGGTACCGCGCTTCACCTGTTGTTTTTTCTCTAAAGTTTTTCGTGACAAAAGTGTTGACTTAAACGAGGCGAATCCACAACTATTTATAATATCGATATATGCAAATGTGTAGATATAAATCGCGTATTGTAATACGCGAAAGGGTAACGTCGTGGAAGTCAAGATTCTGGGAATGGGATGCGCAAGGTGCAACAGCCTTGAACAGATGGTTCGCGACGTGGTCGCCGAACAAGACATTGACGCCACAGTGAATAAGGTCACGCAACAACGGGACATATTAGAATACCCTGTTTTAGCGGTTCCTGCGCTAGTCATCAATGAAGAGGTCAAGGCGTTCGGTCGCTTGCCAAGCAAGCAAGAGATTGCAGATTGGCTCATTCAAGCACAGCAAACCCAAGTGAAACAATGAATGACAGTTTAAAAACGTTGGTAGCGTTAGCTTTGCTGAGCGTTCTTATAATAAGTGTGAGCGGCTGCACTACCGAGACCTCAGGAAACAAGCTGACCTTCGTAGGAGGCACGTCGCACCCCTCTGATATAACCGCACTCTTAAAAAAGGGACCGGTCTTGTTGTACTTCGGAATGAACTGCACACTCTGTGCGGAGCAGAAAGTGATCATTTCACACCTCGAGACCAAGTACAACGGGACTGGAGTTACGATCCTAATGATTAACCCGTTGACGGACAGAACGGGTAAAGCTACGAATTATGGCGTGACGACCGTCCCGGAAACTATTGTGATAAGGAGTGATGGCGCAGTTGCGAAGAGTGTTGGAGTAACGGATGAGCAAACCCTAACGAACACGATTGAGGACGCGCGACAATGGAAGTAAACCCTTTGATCGCTTTTGGAGCGGGACTTGTAAGCGTCTTCACGCCGTGCGTACTTATCGTACTTCCAGCGGTAATGGCATCATCGACGGACGGTGGGAAATGGCGGCCGCTCGCAATCGTTCTGGGACTCAGTATGTCATTCACCGCTATGGGGTTGTTAGCGTCCGCATTCGGCTCAGTATTTCAGAGCGTCGCGTGGTACCTGGACGTAATTGCCATAATCATCGTGATGATCATTGGCGTCTGGATGTTGTTCGACTTGCACTTACCGTATAACGCTCCGCGACTGGGGTTTGTCGATGCCGTCTCAAAACGATCGTATAACCTTCCGAGAGAAGGAGTTATCAGCGGCTTGTTGCTCGGCATGTCGCTCGGGGTCATCTGGTTACCGTGCACCGGCGCTGTGTTAGGCGCGATACTTACATGGGTCGCCGCACGTGGAAATGTGCTAACTGGTGGCTTCCTTCTCCTGGTATACTCGCTCGGGTTCGCTGTCCCGATGCTAGCCGTTGCGTACTCGACGAAGCTGTCATCATCTCTCGTTGCCAGGACTGCAAACACTATTTGGATAAAACGAGCTGCAGGATTGGTGCTCCTTATCGTCGGCATCTACCTGATAAACCAGCGTTTTTTATTCTATTAGGCTGAGAAGTTTGCTCGCGATACTAACGCACGACGTAGTGGCTCATTTTCTAGAGGTTCAAGGTCAGCGTGAACACTTATGAAGCCTCTTACTATCCGACAGATCAAAGGAAGCAATACGAGAGACGAGCGTTTCAAGCCGACCTCCTCAAGCTTACTGTCGCGATTGTTGCTGAGTTGCTCATCTTCCTTCTCTGGTTTGATGGGCCGGCAAGAGAGCGCTATGAAATCCTCGTCCACGTAGCGCTGCCCATATGCATCGTCCTCCCGATCCTAAATTATCGCTACCTGATCGTGGTGCCGTTCATAGCCTTCTTACCGGACATGGCACGAGCGCTTGGCATCGAGATCTCTCATTCCCTTGCTTTGCTGCCGATCGTCTTCCTTGCGGCCTTCGTGCCTTTCGTGCGTCGCCCGAAGACTGCACTAGTCGCAGGTTACGCGGTATTTGCCATCGTGGCCAGTCATCTCATCATTGATTCACGTAAGTATGCAATTACTGAAAATGTCGCCGGATATCCGTGGAGCGATCTAGTGCTTTATACGCTCCTTTTAACCGTCCTCGGCTTTTTGCTTATGCAGGTCTTGCGTTTCGGGGACGGCCATGGGCCCAGAGACAGCAGTTCAAGCAATAGGACTCCGCTCAGCGGCGAGTCCCCGGTAGTTCATCACACGGATGGTAACCTATCAAGCCTTAACTCAAGGCCGCGGCGATCGAGAAGGATAGAGGTAACTGAACCCGAAGGGACCGCTGAGATATCGGAAGTCAATAAGGCGAAGGATCCTTCGAGTTCGGCTGATGATAAGCTGCAATTTGATTATGACGGGTTTGTTGTCGGAGATGTGACCTCAAAAAACTCGATGAGGAGCGAGATAAGGGGTAAGAAAGGCTCATAGATCCTCTTTATCACGCAATCGCTTCTGGTGCTGACTTAAGGAGCGCCTATTTGGCTGGGTAGCGTGCGTCACGCTTTCCATCTATTTTTTTGCCTAGGTACCTGTTCCGCTGGCTCTTACGTTGCCGAGTCTGGCAAAAAATCCTTTAATTTGGAGCGATTTACCTCAAATTCCTTTTTGAAAAGTAATGGACACTGGGTTAATTTCACTTTGTCATTAACCAAGTTTAAAGCGAAAGCCAAACAGGTTAGTTCCCCGCACTCCTTACAGTTGTTTCCCGGAAGCAGCGTATAGACATCAAGAGGTCGGGGGGTCGGTCTGGAGGTGTAGGTCGGTGTGATATGATCTCTATTCGCATAAGTCTCATTCACAATCTCTCTCAGCTCTTCTATGACCGACCTTGCTTCATTTTCGTCCTCTAGTTTTGCCACTGCTATTTGTCGTGGTCTAAAGGTTATTAAGCGTCGTTCTCGCCTAACGGTTAAGACTCTCTCATTATGATCATACTGCAATCCTTTCATAACTGTGTTGAGGTAGGGAAATACTTCGCTTATATCCTCAGGCAGATCCACGAGGGCGTTCACCTCTTGAGATGAAGGACAACAGTCTGAGAGAACTAACCTCAACGTATAGTCTCTAAGTAACATTTGCTCTCCTCTTTTTTCCTGAAAAAATGTTTTTCTCCTTCTTGACTGCTGATCTCATTAGCGATGCTTATCGTGATCTATCGCCCCCCTCGATAAAGAAACCCGCTTGAGCTTGAATTTTGGCAATGCTGTTTTTGAATTCGTTACGAGAATCTGCGACCGTTTGATTATTATAATAGGCGACGTGGGCTAAAAGCCTGTCTCGCCCTGTACCTACATGATTCGTTGCTGTGGATGGCGATTATTTTGCTTACCAGTAGGCATTTATCATTTATTCCGTCGCTTTTCTCACGATGACTTGGGAGAGAGTTTCAATCTCCTCTGGCCGAGCCTCTTCCATCCCACGTTTAATGATTCCTTCCCGTGTTACAACAATGTAAATATCCAGCTTCGTTCCGATCGCATCCATTCTCTTTTTTATACAACATTCTTCACATCCGTCTACTGCAACGAGATTTTCGTCTTCCCGGAGTTCCTTATCCAGCGGACGTTTTAAGGTGGTAAGTTGTAGATGACGAGTAATCAGTTTCGGATGTCGGTATCGGAGCCATGTTCCGGTCCTAGTGGTGAGCTTTCCTGTATGAGAAACCCCTGAGCACGTCAGGAGAAGGATTTGCCGGCCATTATCGCTCATTTGTATCCTCTTATTGCTTAACTGCCAGCGGATCCATTCGGGTCTCTGATACCTAACTTTGATTTAGATTTTGTTAACATTCCTTCTGAACGCATCTCATTTGGCGTCAAAGAACTCGCATTTTTTTGCCCATGATTTTCTGTTTAACCATATCTAACGCGGTTTCTAGTGCGCCCTTGACAGCTTCATCTTCTTCATCTTTCAACGCGTAGGTGAGGGGTGCCGTCGCGCTCATATCGCCTATCATCCCCAGCGCAAGAGCAACATGTACACGCACGTCGGTATCACTATCTTTTAAAGCGCGCGTCAAGGGTTCAACCGCATGCACTTCTTCCAGCTCTCCGAGAGTCTCTGCAGCTCTCTTTCGAACGGCCGGGCTTCGATCATTCAATGCAGCAATTAACGCAGCAACAGTTGGTGCAGTTGTCATTGTGCTCGCATCGCTAGAAACTGAATGCGCTGTCTAGCAATATTGCATTGATATATTGTCATATATCAATATTCTTAATGAGAAGTTGAAGCATCAGTTACAACCATCAAACGCGACCCTCCTGACGTTCTGCGCTGTATTTACATGCGATTCATTTTGCGAACAAACGAGGGGTCGCCAAACGCAAGAAAGTGTTCATTAGCGATATGAAAACCGCACATATATGATCATATATTTATACCTTCAACAAAATGTATCTTTTAGAGGGATGGCTATGAAGATTGACAACCCGATTCAATCGCTTCAAAACTTCGCAGAGGCATACAACATCGACGTCGAGGAGCGTCAACTTACGCTAAAGGAAATTGCCGAGGAGATTAACGCGCGTGACACATACAAACAGGCACGCACCCTCAAGGCTGTAGCCGATCCAACAAGACTTAAAATCATCAAAGCTCTGAGACGACATGAGCTCTGCGTTTGCGAACTTATGCTCCTTCTTGATGCACAGCAGTCTGCTGTGTCACACCACCTGCGCATACTCAAAGACGCCAACCTTGTCGTGGAACGACGCCAAGGCAAATGGACCTTCCACCGACTTGCGGGCGATCGTCTTAAAACGCTTTTAGAAGCGCTCGACGAGTTGGACTAGCGCGCGAACATGGCTCAGCTCTGATCAATTTTTTCAGAACGTAGCGGGTTCTGATCGGTTTTAGACGTCGTTTTTACTCGGTGAGAGAATCAGCGTTATTTAAAGGCACTCTCACAACATTGATATATGTTAATATATTAATATATCGTTATTTGAGGGGAGCAATGACAAGTCGCCGACGAACGAAGTAGTTTCCCGGTTTGACTGAGCGCGATAAACCGTGAGTCGAGCAACAATGAAACAAGAACATAATGAGGTCATTTCGGCGATTGGTCTGGCCAAGCAGTTCGGTGCAGTCACGGCGGTTAAAGACATTTCATTTAGCGTTCCTGAAGGTGAGCTGTTCGGGTTTCTCGGCCCCAATGGTGCAGGAAAGACGACGACCATCAGAATGCTTACGGGCATACTCACGCCAGATGCCGGGAAGATCGCTATCTGCGGGATTGACATACAAAAGCACGCAATCGCTGCAAAGATGCAAATGGGCATCATTCCCGAGATGAGCAATGTGTACACCGAGTTAACGGCCAAACAGAACGTCGTCCTCGCGGGTCGGTTCTACGGTATGCGCCGGAAGGCGGTTGATGAACGTGCAGATCAGCTCTTGGAGAAGTTTGAACTCTCCGACAGAAAGGACGATCGCGTCGAAGGGTTCTCGAAAGGCATGAAACAGCGCGTACTCATCGCAAGCGCGCTCGTGCACATCCCAAAGGTACTCTTTCTCGATGAACCTACCTCGGGACTCGACGTGCACAGCCAGCGCCTCATTCGCGCCATTATCCGGGAAATGAACGACGCGGGAACAACGGTGTTCTTGACGACCCATAACATCGAGGAGGCAAATACTCTGTGCGATCGGGTTGGCATAATCAACCACGGGGCACTAGCTGCTATTGATACCCCTGAGCGCCTGAAGCAGGCGTTCAAAGAAACTCAATCCGTTGAGGTCGCGTTTGATACACCCACAGACATAGGAGAGATCGAACGCAGCGGCTTGGTGAATCGAACGGAACAGACGGGCGACAAGTGGCGGTTTTACACCGATGATCCTGATGCGCTGGCTAAGTGTGTTTTCGCTTTCGCCGAAAGGCGGCAGCTTTCTTTCACCGCGTTGAGCATTGAAGGCGCCAGTCTAGAAGACGTCTTCGTTTCCTTGACGGAGGGCAAAGCGCATGCCCCGTAATACCCTTCTCAGCTACCTTCGCAGCATAGCGCTCATAGCGGAGAAGGACATGCGCATTTACTACACCAAGCCGCCTGTGCTCATGTTCGGCTTTCTGTTTCCGCTCTTCATGTTCTTCGCGTTCTCCTTAGGCAGGAGCGCCGACCTTCGTACGCTGTTCCCGGGACTTGCAGCAATGTTTGTGTTCTTCGTGGCTTCGTCTGTTGGCCCTTTGATAACCCCCTGGGAGAAGCGAGCAGGCACCTACGAACGGCTACTGTCCTTTCCCGTGACCGTGAACACTCTGATTCTCGGGGACGTTGTCGCGGGCATGCTATACGGCATCATCATCAACGTCATTATCTTAGCCGCTGGAACGGCGGCGTTCGGCTACTCAATGAGCCTCACAGGAGGTCTCATCATTGCTATAAGCCTGGTGCTCGGCGCGTTCTGTTTCTCAGCACTCGGCGTGCTCCTTGCGTCTCCGGCAAGCACAAACCCCTCCAACGTTATGCTGCTCTCAAACCTCGTCCGCTTTCCTCTGATCTTCATTAGCGGCATATTTGTGCCGATTGCGAGTCTCCAAGGGGTTGCAAAAGTGGCGGCGTACTGTTCGCCGATCACGTACCTCGTTGACGGATTTGACCGTGCTTTGTTGGGCAGCGCGACGATCCCGCTCCTGCTCGACTGGGCCGTCCTTATCGGTTTTAGCGTTGTCTTTGTCCTGCTCGCTCGCACGTTTCACAGGCGCAATCTGACGAAAGGCCTATGATCCAACCGAGTGGCAACACGGTTGGGGCAAAAAAAACGGAAAAAGGAGAACGAAAATGACAGACGAGAAGCAAATGACAGTTGAGGAAATTCTTAAGATGATGGAAAAGCCGTTAGGGGAGGAGCCGACGCCCATGGTGCTGATGTCAAAGCTTATCCCCGAGTGGATTCCGAGGCAGGCTCAAGAGCGCAAGTTTGTAATGGAGCAACTAGACCATATCCCGCCCAAATACAAACATCTCATCATGATTGCTGCTTCGTCGGCTGTCGGGTGTCACCTTTGTACTGAGACGTTCATCAAGATTGCCCATCGCGCCGGAGTAACTAAAGAAGAAATCGCGGAGGCACTGCTTGCAACCCGATTCGCTTTAGCCTCCACCACGTTTGCTACCGCGGTTGAAGGGATGGAATTTCTAACATCTACCAAGTGAGGGCAATGGACGAATAGGACGACACTATTCAAGAAATTATGAGGTAAGCAGTGGTCCCGGATATTTTACAGGAGGCTGTTAATTACTTAACATACGTTTTGATGGGGTTAAATCCTGCGTCTGCGTTAGGCAGTGCAGTCAACTTCTTCATCTATGACACCATAAAAATCCTAATCCTGTTAGTCGTAATAATATTCGCCATAGCCTTTTTCAGAAGTTATATCTCTCCTCTAAAGGTTAGAAAAGCCTTAGGTAAAAGAAATGAGTATCTCGGAAATGTGGTCGCTGCTTTAATAGGCGTTATCACACCCTTCTGTTCGTGCTCGGCAGTGCCGCTCTTCATAGGATTCGTAGAATCCGGAGTCCCATTGGGGGTGACTTTTTCCTTCCTAATTGCTTCTCCTATGGTAAACGAAGTAGCCATTGTCTTATTGGGGGGCATGGTGGGATGGCAAATTACAGCCATTTACATTATATCCGGACTCGTTATCGCCATAATAGCCGGCATAATTATTGGAAAGCTTAAACTGGAGGGTGAAGTGGAGAGCTACGTTTACGAGATGATCGAAAAAATAAAAGCAGCGGAAGCATCAGGAATGACTCTGGAAGAGGGTAAACAGACCTTAAAAGAACGCACCCTCTCCTCGAGAGATTACACTAAAGATCTGTTGAAAAGGATCATGCCTTATGTCGTAATAGCGATTGGATTAGGTGCGATTATACACGGATATGTCCCAACAGAGTTCCTCGCCACCTATGTTGGTCCAAATAATCCCTTTGCGGTACCGATAGCAGGTACTGATTGGAGTGCCTTTATACTCAAATGCTGCGGGGATCATCCCATTGGTTGCAGTCCTCATCGATAAGGGGGTATCTGTCGGAACTGCACTGGCATTTATGATGGCGGTCACTGCGTTGTCCCTGCCAGAAATGATTATACTCAGAAAAGTGTTGAAACCTAAACTCCTGGCAATCTTCATAGCCGTATTGGCCGTGTCCATAACTGCCATTGGCTACTTGTTCAATGCTATAACGTAAGATAATAGGATCTTTCTGCTCGAAGAATTTGGATTTCTTTCCATATTTTTTTTACATTTTAGCTTTAATCCATTTTTTTATTTCTTCCACAGACGGAACCCTTCCCATTGACTTTATTTCTCCATCGATTGCTAATCCGGGAGTCGCAATTATTCCAGCTTCCATTATCTGGTCAATCTCCTGAATTTGCACAATTTCAACATCTAAACCAATTTCTTTTACAGCTCGTTTAGCATTTTTTTCTAGATTTTGGCAGTTTGCGCATCCCGGTCCGTATACCTTTATCTTCATGTAATCACCTTAGGCTTGATATCGACATTTAATATTCAAAATAATGAATTTAACGCTCTTTGAGTCTTTTAGTTACACACTATAATATAACTAAAGGATTATATATTTATATATGTTCATACGTTTCCGTTGTTCTTAATTGAGAATCTACCTGTTAAAAGCGTGTGTTAGAGCTGAATTGCGATGATAACGATTGACACGCAACATAAAAAAGCGTTACACGGAAAGCTTTGGCGCACGAAAGTCGCAGATAGTTGAGACAGAGGTGGCTAAACTCGTCAAATCAGAGCTCGTCTTGGAAAAGGACAATCTGGTTCGAGCTTACGCCCAAAGGACTCACCATCCATAATTTGTTGGCGAAAAAGAAGGCTTGTTGCCAACCGATGTAATCGCTTAGATGCAAGTCTATAGGACAGCAAGAAGCTATGGAGAAAGCGCATCAGGTGAGATCTTATCCAAATTGCCGAATTATTGAAAATGCGCGAAACAAGTTAGACTAGCGCGGACGTTTCCCACGTTTCTTAATCTCGTTCGGACGCATTCTCTCAATAAATGTTGTTTGTGTATAGTAATGCTTCTACTGCTAAGCTGTTTTCATAACATTGATATATGATAATATATCAATATTTATTACAACTTTCAGCAATTAGTTGCGACAAGATGCTGGGTAGGATATGACTCAGGAAAAGGCCTATTTCGTTATAGCAGACGAAAAAATCCGGTATTTAAAGTCTTTCGAGGAGCTTCTTAAGGCTATCTTAGAGGAGGCCGAAAACTGAAATGCTTGAAAATATCTCCCAGAAAGATGCTAAAGCTTTAGAGGAATTTATTATCGCCCTGTGCAGATTATCGTAAAGGTTATACTGACGGCTTTGGTGATCGTATCATGCCGAAGCTAACGTTCTTTTCTGATTGATCTATAAAAGCCAGTGTTACGAGTATAGAGCTCAGAGGCAGCAGCAATGGACTTAGATATCAATATTGAAGCTCACGACCTGCTCTGGCGCCTTATGGAACCTGCGGTTAAAAGGCGCTACGCTGAAAGTTTCAGGACAAGGAAGTCGGAGATAGTTGAGACTGAAATGGCAAAGCTTGTCAAATCTGGCCTTGTATCAGAAAATGAAAATCAATTCGAGCTTACGCCCAAGGGACGCACGCTTTACGATCTATTGGCGAAAAGGAAAGGCTGCTGTCAGCTTGGGTAATCAAGACGCAATCGCTGTACCGAGCTGTTGGCTGTATCGAAGCACTGCTATTTCGTCACCGAATTGCGGAGAATCACGAATTGAAAGGTTTCGTACATGGTTGAAAAACCCAAAGGACGACTGTCGTTCCTAAACGAATTCCTCACCCTCTGGATCTTTCTAGCGATGCTCATAGGGCTATCGGTAGGGTACTTTGTCCCTGGCGTCCCAGGCGCGCTCAACCAATTATCCGTAGGAACGACGTCAATCCCCATCGCAATCGGGCTCATCGTAATGATGTATCCGCCGCTGGCCAAGGTTCGCTACGAGGAGTTGGGAAAGGTCTTTCGGGATACCAAGGTCTTAGGTTTAGGACTTGTGTTCAACTGGATCATCGCCCCCCTCGTGATGTTCGCTCTCGCGGTCATCTTTATGCGCAACAATCCTGAATACTTTGTTGGGCTCATTCTCATCGGCATCGCGCCTTGCATTGCGATGGTCATCGTTTGGATTAACCTCGCTGGCGGCGACAGTGAGTACGCAGCGGCCTTGGTCGCCCTGAATTCGATCTTGCAGATTCTGTTCTACTCAGTCTACGCCTTCTTCCTTATCACAATATTGCCTCAGTGGCTTGGCATAACTCAAGTGGCAACAGTAGTGAACATATCCATTGTGGAGATTGCAGAAACTGTCGCGATCTATCTCGGCATCCCGTTCGTTCTAGGAATCGTTACCCGGTTCGCAGGGTTGAAACTTAAAGGGCGGGAATGGTACGAAACGCGTTTCGTCCCGAAGATCGGGCCTGTTTCGCTGATAGCGCTGTTATACACTATCATTATAATGTTCTCTTTGAAGGGGAACCTCATTATATCGCTGCCACTCGATGTAGTGCGCATTGCGATCCCTTTGCTCTTCTTTTTCCTAATTATGTTCTTCCTCACGTTCTACGTCTGCTGGCGGGTCAGGATCAACTATGCTAAGACGGCCACGCTGGCATTCACGGCATCGAGCAACAATTTCGAGCTCGCGATAGCAGTCGCTGTGGCGGTTTTCGGTATCAATTCGGGGCAGGCGTTTACCGCTGTCATAGGGCCACTGATTGAAGTACCCGTTCTTATAAGCTTGGTCAACGTTGCGCTTTGGTTTTCTACACGCTACTTTAGTCCTACTAGTGATGCTACATAGCTCCTAAGCAACGCTTTGTAATACGAAGAGAATTCAACAAAGCAAGCCGCATGATACAGGCTCTGCCAGCCGTCCGAAAGAACTATATTACTTTTTCAACAAGCCCTATTGCTTCTCGCACAAACCCGGGGCAGCGTGCAGGAAAACCTTAAGCTCCTTTGCTTCAGCGGTTTTGAGATCTTAACTTTCGTGCAAGCCCCTGCTGTTCTGCGCTGTCGCGATAACAAGCTGCTTGATGTAGTCATCGACAGAATAGAGGTGAGCTTATCCTCCACCATTCTGCGTGAAATGATACTCGAGATAGAGAAGATAACCTCGCACAGTAATCTTGTGGGCTGAAAACCAAAGGGCAACGTTTACGAGACTGATTAAGATGACTACCTCGATCATGCTGCGCTTATAACCTAGACTTCATAAACATTAGTCTCTTTCAAATACCTTTTCAAGTCACAAACGAGCGTACTAATGTTTAAGCTTGCGACGATCTCTCATTATTCACATTATTGAGATTTGTCAGAAAAGTTTACATACACTGATAATCGTACTATTATGTAGAGTTCTATGACAAAAGAAGCCTTAAGTTGTGCGCCCGACGATACGGGCAAAAGTAATTGCAAGGTAGAAGCAGTCGTGAGCGTTGACGAGCGAGGGCAGATGGTACTACCTAAGGAGCTGCGCGACCGTGCCCATATACGGGCGGGGGACAAGCTGGCGGCCGTCAGCTGTGAGCGAGACGGCGAGGTCCGCTGCATCTCTCTCATCAAGGTCGAGGAACTTTCTGCAACGGTCAAGAGCTTTTTAGGCCCTGTTTTTAAGGATACGTTCTAGTACAGGAGTGAATTGTTATGGAAGAGGAGAATATTAAGGGCGCCGTCAGAGACGCCTATGCGAAAGTGGCAAAGAATGAGCCACGCAGTTTCGCCGTGAATAGTTGCTGCGGCGGGAGCACCAATTTTGTGAGTGACATCAGCTTGGCAGTGGGCTACAAAAAAGAAGACCTGGACTCAGTGCCAGAAGGGGCCAATCTTGGCCTTGGCTGCGGCAATCCCACCGCATTGGCCTCGCTGAAAAAGGGCGAGACGGTGCTTGACCTTGGATCAGGTGCGGGTTTTGATTGTTTCCTCGCTGCCAATAAAGTCGGCGATGACGGACTGGTAATCGGGGTTGATATGACCCCGGAAATGGTCGATAAGGCGCGGTCTAATGCGCGTAAGGGCGGCTACAAAAACGTTGATTTTAGACTTGGAGAACTAGAACACCTACCGGTAGCAGACAACTCAGTCGACGTTCTTATCTCAAACTGCGTGATCAACCTCACGCCTAACAAGGCCGCGGTCTTTAACGAAGCGTTCCGCGTGCTGAAGCCGGGGGGGCGATTTGCCGTTTCTGATATCGTTTTGCTAAAAGAGCTTCCAGATGCCGTGAAGCAGTCGGTTGCCGCGTATGTTGGCTGTCTCTCGGGGGCGATTATGAAAGACGCCTACTTGGAAACTATCCGGGCTGCCGGGTTTCACGGGGTAAAGATCATTGATGAGATTGCACTCGCTTCTGGGTTTGAGGGTGTGGAAATCGTTGACGGGTCTGCACTCTCGGTAGATTGCCTTGCAAACGATCCAACTGCACAAACTGTCAGGAGCAGCCTAAGCCTGGCACCTGAAGAGTTAGAAGATGTTGCCAACGCTGTGAGAAGCATAAAAGTAGTTGGGGAAAAGCCTTAGGCCGCCGCTGTCGGTTGAATTAGGTATCGATAAAACGGCAATAGATTCATCTCCTTCTATTATGCCAGAAAAGCCTAAGGCAAGACTCTCTCGCTTGAATGAGCTGTTGACGTTATGAATATTCCTAGCGATGGTCACAGGGGTGCTTTTCGGCTACCTCATCCCTGGCATCCCAACGGCGCTGAGCAGCTTGCAGGTCGGCACGACTTCCATCCCCATCGCCATCAGACTCATCGTCTGTTACTCCCGGAGCACCTGACGATCAGGCGTCGCAGGAGTGCAGAGGTTTGGCGAAAAAATGGTAACGCTCGCGACGAAACTGCAAAGCGAGTAGCGCGTTTAGAGGCTTCACCCAAACCAGCGAAGGAGTGGAAGGAAAACCCACTCCCAGCCAGGAGCGACGTACCTGCGCTTAGGCCACCGGGCTTCCACCGCCCTCACGACTTGTCGTGCGATGCTCCAGGTGCTTGGTAGCCCGAGCTTCATGACCCGGTCCGCGCGCCGCACATATGCCATATGATCTTTGTAAAGACTCTGCGCGCCCATCCACTCGTATTTCTGTGACATGAAGCTCTCGTTGAAGCCTGTCTTGTACACCCCTGGATTGACGATGATGACTTTGATGCCGAACGGTTTCAATTCCGTTCGGAGAGAAGACGCGACGCCTTCGAGTGCGAATTTGGTCATCCCATAGGGCGCATAGAAGGGGGTTGGCACCGTACCTGCCATTGATCCCATAAACACGATTCGTCCACCACCGTGTTCAATGAGCTTCGGCACCACTTTTTGCGTCAAGCGGAGCGTTGCAAAAACATTCGTCTTGCACGTAGCTTCAACTTGCTGAAGGTCTATTTCCGCTAAGGGTCCCGAATCGCCTATCGCCGCATTGTTGATTAACACGTCAATGTCCCAGTTATCCACTTTGTCAAAGTCGCTGGGTTTTGTGATGTCGAGTGTGTCCACCACAAAGTCCCCGCCATAGGACCGCAGGGCAGTCCGCACGTCATTCACTGAGATCGCACGGTGAACGGTTGCATACACTATGTGTCCTCTTTTAAGCAGCCGGCAGGCCACATCGAGCCCTATGCCGCCCCTGCAACCTGTTATGAGAATGCTTGCCATGCGATGCGGATCGTCTCTCTAATCTGTTTTCGCGGAATGTATAAGGCTACGTTACATCCAGTAAGTGAAATACAAGTCGTATCAGTGCGCGCCGACATTCAATTGTCGAAACGCACGTCCGCTGTGGCTTCGCTACCTCTTGCCTAAACTGTCTGTTTGAGCGTTCTTATGATAGGTAGTAGCAGCCGCATACTCCTCTCATTCGTTTCAAGGCCGTTTCGTATCCTCCAGGACGTCGCCAGTTTATGAAGACTGTTCTACGGAATGAGGTCTAGGACAAACTCTTTTTGACGCATAGTAGGTTGAAGTGTTAAATATTTTTCAGAAGGTTTTTATAGGTTGTACAAAGCATGCGACGCAGCAGGTGTGGCTAATGTGCCCAGGCGAACCAAAAGCGCAGACCAGTAAAGCGGTCTCCCGCTTAAGGATCTGTTTTGTCTCTCCGTATCCGCCGAGATTTGATGGCATAGCGACCTATTCTCACGAACTCGTTGAAGGCATCAAGAAGCGTGGGCACACGGTGTACGTCATCTGCAATCCGGATCTCGATGCAGGCGGGCACGCAGGACAGAAAAACGTTTTTGCTGCGATGGATCCGCAGAAAGTAGGTTGGTATCAGGACGTTTTTGACGCCATCGAGAAGCTGAACCCTGATGTCGTGCACATTCAACACGAATACGGTCTTTACGATATCGACGGCAAACTTAGCACTGATCTGCTTGACCTTCTCGTGCGGTTGAACCTGCAAAGAATCCCCACCGTCGTGACGTATCATTCAGTGTACAGCACCCTCGGCTACAAGGAGTGTTTATTCATGAACCTGAGTTTGCAGCTCGTTGATGCCGGTATCGTGCACGAGGAGCTCCAAAAGATCTTTCTGCCGGTGAACCTGGGCTGGGTGCCCCAGAACGTCACCGTGATACCGCACGGGGCTGAAGTGCTAAAGGCAGGGGGCGTGCCTGGTGTCGTCGAGTCGAAAAAAGAGTATGGTCTTCAGGGTAAGGACGTCGCCATGTGTTTGGGCTGGTGGGAGCAATACAAGCGCTTTGACGACGTTGTCGAGATATGGCCACAAGTAGTCAGCGAAGTGCCTGACGCCGTTCTGGTTATCGCAGGAGATGCGCGGCCAGGGTCCCGGGACGGGGTGCGCTACAAACCTACGTTGTTGAAGGCAGTTGCTGACAGCCCTGCAAAGGACAACATCGTCGTCATCCAAGGTTCTTTCCAGCCAAAGGAGTATCTAACGATTGAAAATGCGGCAGATATCGTTGTGTTGCCGTATGAGCAAAGCAGTCAGTCGGGGGTGTTGGCTCACGCATTTTCGCTGGGCAAGCCTGCCGTCGTCACGGACGTTGGGGGTCTGCGGGACGAAGTAGAGGCGAGCGGCGGAGGGGTCGTCGTTCCGCGGGGAGACTTGGAACAGCTTAAGGATTATGTGGTGCTGCTGCTCTCTAACAGGCAGATTAGGGAACGATATTCGCAACGGGCGTTGGCGTACGTCGAAAAGCGCATTGGTTGGAAGTACGTGGCAGGGATACACCAATCGCTTTATCTCTCGATAATCAAGAAAAAGTCACGTGCGATTCGAGCTTAGCGCGAACGCAGCGCGCTCGAGCATAAGGGTTCTAAGGCAGCCGTGGAGGTTTGCGTCAGAGCGTTCAAGGTCTCATTGAATGCGTCCTCTTCTCGTTTCGGCATTTTTAATCGCGTCACGGCGATCCCTAAAATGATTATCACGATTCCAGTCAGCGTTCTGACGTATCTCTCGCCGTCGAACCAGACGTTGTGGTACTGTCCGTGTTTGACCAATACGCTTGCGACGCCGTCTACGGCGACGTAGATTCCGATCGCGATGAGCACGATGTTAAACCATTGAAACGCCATTTTTTCCCCTTTTGCGAACCTTAAGTAAGACCTTTTCATGCCATAACTCTATCGAGACACTTGTCGCTTAGTTATGGCGTGAAAGTAGCATGAAGAGACTTGCAAAAGTCTGTTTCGCCTGTCCTGCCCCTATTGCTGACTGAACTGCGTGAATAAAGGTTGACTTTGTGCTGAAGGCGTTCTGATTACCCTTTCGTGCTGAAGCTTTCAGACGCCACCGGGTGGGCGAAGAGCTAAGCCTGCAGTGTTTAGCGCTTGCGGAGAGTCTTTGCCGTGTACCCCTCGAGCTTTGCTTGAGTTCGACTGTCCATTCAGATTTGCGCTCCAATTCGCTTGGCCGCTGTTAACGACTCTAGAATTAACAGATTTGCTTGCAGTCCCACGATATCCCTATTTGGCTTAGTTGCACGCGGCTAATCACAACGGTTAAGTGCGCAGCACCGACCTCTTCAACCACCATGTCTGCTACTGAACATTACCCAGACCTTTTTGTTGGCGTTGCCCCGCCAGAAAACGAGCTACTGGAGATCCACCGCAGCAAAATCTCGCTCCACCGCGCAAAAACCGATTATAGCTAGCCAACGATTCGCTTGCCGCATACGTTCACCGAGCTTGCGGGGTTGCAATCAAAATCTATCTAACAATTCACGAAGGGGCGCTAGCCTTTCTCGTGGTCATTTCGCATACAGAAAAAGATTCAGAAAGCCCTAAACCGTCGCCTTCACACGCCGACAACAATCGTATTAGATTACGATCGTTTGGTCCGAAACAGTGATATCGCCCATATCAGGCGAAGGTCGCCGATAGTTACTCTATTTGCAGGGAATTTCATTTTGGTGCCAGCATTGACAAAAAATCAAGCAAGACCCAAGGACTACCCTGATCTTAATTACCCTGCTGGAATCCTTCGGGTATTACTGCTTCTGCATCTCCTGCTGAGCAGTTGGGGACAGCAGCTATTAAATTGTGCATTCGTTCGTACGGCACTGACAGGAATAGTATGTCCGGTTCAAATCCTTGCTGTCTTCGTGCTGTCCAATCACCAGTAGTTATGTTAGTACATCCCGTCATTACGGGATATGTTATAGAACTATGGCATAATGCTCCTATGACCTGTTGTTGTGGTGATATGCCATCCCAGTAGGTGTCCAAGGTTATCAGCCGACACGCTTGTTCTGGGTTGCACTGAAACAACACAATGTCAGGTCGTCGTGTTGTTTTTTCAAGCGGACATATCACTAATCTATCTGCCAATCCTGTAGGCGGCTGAACGGTCAGTTTTACCATTCTCTCGAAGGATACAATCGTACTGGTGAGCTTCTCTCCTTTAGTAAGGAACCGCTGAAGTCTCCTTTTCTGTTGTCCCGCAAACTCCGTGAAACCGCAATACCTACTGCCGCCAGGGCAGGTCTCTACCTTTTCATCAATAACAAAACAGTCACCTTCGGCAGCACGCTTCAACGCCTGACAAATCGATGTTTTCTCGTACAGGCCATCTGAAACTTCGTCATTCGTGAACGTGATTGCCAGTGGTTCCTTCTTTAATCCAAGCACTCTTTTTAACAGTCCTGCTTGTTCTTTGAAATCCATATACCTAGCTCCTTCATTAATTAATCAAATCTGAACGTCAGTTTAATTAATTCCAATAACCATAAAGCGTGCTCTTCCGCCTACACAGTCGCACTTTTCCAATACTTCGTGTAGACCTTCATACACGTGCTCCGGTAGGGAGTGTTTGTAATGCTTCCAATGTATCCCACTCACACCGTGCGTCGACATACGGTTTCCGTCTACATCAAGCGAAGACTAAATTAGGTGTCTCAATCTTAGATGCCGTTGTAAATGATGGCGTTTTACGTCGGCCAGCATCATCACAGGAGCAATCGCTTTTGTCGTCGTCGTTCCTCAGCGTGCAGGCGCTGAAAACGGTGCAAAAATTTTGAAAAATGACAAAACAAAGGCCAAATTACCCGCCTTGACACGACGGCTACTGGGCAAGCAAACTAACAGGATCACCTTGGCGGAGGCTGCCAAAGATCTTTGCACAATGTCACAAAGGGCAACTTTAGAACTTAGACAGCAGGTCTTTCTTTTTCGCTTCAAGTTCAGATTCTGTTAAAATCCCTCGCTCTTGTAGCTTGGTGAGCTCACTCTCAGTTATCGCGACTTTTTCCTCCTCTTCGTTCGCAACCAGGGCACTGTTCTTTTTTTCCTTGTGGAGGCCTGCTTTTTCTTTGGTGATTTCCCCAAGGTTTAAGTAAAGCACGCGTTCGGTTTGTGCTGCCACGCTCCCATCGTGTGTAACCACAATAATCGTCGTGCCGTGGTTAAGGTTGAGGTTGGCGAGGAGCTTAACGACTTCTCTCTTGTTTTGTCGGTCAAGGTTTCCTGTGGGCTCGTCTGCGAGGATTATGGCGGGGTCATTGGCTAAGGCTCTGGCTATTGCCACTCGTTGTTGTTCTCCCTGGCTCAGTCGATTCGGTCGATGGTTTTCTCGTCCTTCCAGGCCTACGGTGGCGAGGAGTTCTTTCGCTCGTTTCGTTCTTTCACCCTTGTATTTCCCCGACAGTTCCATCGGCAACTCCACGTTCTCTCTCGCGTTTAAATAGGGTAAGAGGTTGAAGTTCTGGAATACGAAGCCTATTTTGCCCCTGCGTATCTTACAGAGTTGTGACCCGGGCAAGCTTCCGATGTCGACGTTGTCCAAGAACACCTTGCCTGTGGTCGGCTTGTCGATTGCGCCGATGAGGTTGAGCAGCGTGGTTTTGCCGCTGCCGGACGGCCCCATGATAGCGGTGAACTCGCCTTTTTTGACTTCAAGGTTCACGTCGGTGAGCGGCCGTACCTCTCCCTTGTCGAGCTTGTAGGTTTTGGTGAGGTGTTCGGTTTTGAGCACGGTCTCACTCATACCGCATCGCCTCCGCGGGTCTCGTTCGTGCAGCACGCCACGCCGGGTAGAGGCTGCCGATGGCGCCGAGCACGACTGCTGCGCTAAAGCCAATGAGCATAAGTTCAGGGCTTACCGTCACCGCAGGAGTTGCCGCCGGACCCCTAGCTGCCGCAAAGCCATAGCCGCCGAGTGAATTCCCTACGGCTGGCAACAGAAGGCCTGACAAATAGGGTGCCCCAATGGTGCCAATGAGGACGCCCACGATTCCTGCAAGCACACTGAGTAAGATGCCCTCAAGCATGAATTGCCCATGATCGCTGCGTCACTGGCTCCGATTGCTTTAAGCGTGCCGATTTCCCTGGTTCGTTCACGCACCGTGTAGAGCATGACAAAGAGCACAATGATGCCGGTGGCGGCGAACGCGATGACGATTTCTTCAATCGCTTGCATTTGTGTTTGGTCCATAAGCACCGTGGTTGCGTTTAAACGGTCGCCGTATGATGATTGCAGTTGTAGAAGCTGGTTTAAGATGTCCTGCGGGGTCGTCACATCGAGTTCTGCATGCGTGGACTGTATGGTTTGTGCGACTGAGGTGACGGTATCCGTGCTCGTGGCGAACACATTAAACGACGTGATGACGTTGGTGTTGTTGGTCAAGGCCTGTGCGTCAGCCAGGTTCATGTAGACGGACTGGTTGTTTGAAGTGCTCGTAGGCGCGTAGATGCCCGCGACGGTGAAGTTGGTGCCCAGGATGTTCACGGTAGCTCCCACGCCTGCGTCAAAGTAGGCGGAGCTGTTTTCGCTTAACACGACGGCGCCCGTTTCATTTGGCTGCAGATTTTTCCCTTGCGCGATGTTGGTTGGCAGAATGGGGTAATTGTCGATTAATGAGGCATTTAACGGTACCCCCGTGATGATGTAGTCGGGCACGGTGACATTGAAGCTTTGGATCGATGCACCGTATCGTGGTGTTATTGTTTCGTTATGCCCTTCTACCACCCGGAGTATGGGTTCAACTGCAGCGACGCCTGAGAGAGATGTGTTAACGTCGCTGTACGAGCTTTCATTCATGGGCTTTAATGAGCCCCCACCGAATGCGCCGCCGCCATACGAAGACTGTGGAGAGCTAACCTGTTGCTGAGAGCCTCCTCCCGGCATAGCGCTTGACCCAGAACGAACACCAAACCCTGTTGGGGCACTTTGAGTGAGGCTGCATTGTATCTGCGTTGATGAGTTGTTGACGGTTGCCGCCGTTTGCGTGATCGTATTGCCCAATGTGTTTGTTAGACTATTGGTCGCATTTTGGTTAGCTGCTATGCCGGGTGGAATGGCGATTAAGATGGCCATGCAAAAACTGAGTGCCACAACGATAAATGCGGCCCTGGTTTTGCGTCGTGAAAGGTTTCTGAACGCCCTAGTTATGATGCCCATGCTCTCCACCTTCTTGAAAATGAATCTACTTTTTTGAAAATGAATCTACTTTTGCCCTTGCTTGTCCGAGCATGCTTATATAGGTAGTATGAGAAACTAGTTGGGGAAGAGTTTCGTGCCGATGTCAGCCCCTTTTTCGCTAGGTATGGGGGCAGCACGTGGTAATCAATTTTATCGGAGATAAAATAAGGATCTATATACTAATTTTTCCTATGAGATTCTGTTAAGTTAAGGAGTATGCGAGATGAACATTTTGACCGATTCTTATGTGCTTGATAACCCACATCGCGCATCTGCGTCTATATACCGCGACAGGAGCGAATCCAGTGATCATCGCAGTAACCGTTGTCACATGTCTTGTCTTTTTCAGTGCGCTTATGGGCTACGAAGCTGGCATATCGCCGAGCACGCTTTCTTCGCTCTTCATCGTCCTCATCGCCTGTTTTGTGGGCGAGGTGATTTATCGACGGCACACGAAATTAAGGGTCGCGCCACCCCTTGACCAGCGCGTCGATAACTCTCTGTGAGCATTAAAGAGCGAAATGTAACCTTGCCGCAGCTCTGTGCGGAGACTAACCGCAGAAGCATCGTAATTTCGTTCTGATTGACATGTTCTCAAAGGACCAGTTAGTCATTTGCGGATAATCACAACGGTTATGCCTGCAACCCCTAGGTTATCCACTTATGTCAGCTATTAACCTTGATACCAACTTCTGTGCTGACGTTGCATTGCCAAAAAGCGAACTGCTCGAGATCCACCGAAGCAAAATATCGATGCACCATGCCAAAGCCAGGTTCAGCTACCCCACGGTTCGGTTGCCGCATATGTTCTCTATGCTCGCTGGGTTGCCAACCAAAATCTATCAGACCGTTCATGAAGGGGCGCTAGCATTTCTTGTGGTCATATCAAGCACAGAAAACGCCGCAGAAAGCCCAAAAGCCTCCGCCTTCACACGGCGGAGGTCGCCGGTTCGAATCCGGCCGAGCCCATTGTTCTTTTTGGGTTCGTTGTTTCTCTTTAAGCAGCGCGCTGTGTTCTATTTAAGCTCTTGTCCTTTCACCGCAATCATTCATGCGGCGTATCGTATTTCGCTAAAGCTTGATGGACAAGGTCGAACGGCGGGGGGCCAAAAAGATCTAGGGTATGCTGTGATAGTGCGCGCAACGTAAGCTGCCGAACGTCCTCCTCGTTTTTGTACAAGACTATCTCATTCGTGTCGGCCTCTTCAAGCTCGCTTTCTACGTACTTCCGGCGTACTGCGATTGTTTCTTTCCCGTTTGAATCGCGTTCTTTCCCCACCTTTGCAGCAAAGTGGATACTCACCCTAGCTGTCTTGGTGATCGGCCACACGCCGTTGTCCCGTCCTTCTGTTCTTGCTCGTTCCGTGTATCGAGCTTTTTCGGTAGCGGTGATCCAAACGATGAGCAACTTGTTTAGAACGTCAGCTTTTTCCCCGGGCGTGTTTCCCGGAAAGAGGGGAATCTTTTCATCAAGCCTGTCAACACTTTCTCGGTACTCTCCTTCCCGGAAACCCGAAAAAAGGGTCTCGTCTAATGGGTCGTGGTCAGGCACGAGCCGTATTTGAAGCTGATCCGGAAATCGGATGGCTTGAAGGCCCCAATCCAGCGCGTAATTGGGGGGATTATGCAGATCACACTTCCCGTCGTGTAGATGTCTTCAGCTCTGTCTTTGATGGTTTCGAACATCTCTTTCGTGAGAGCCCGGGGCTTTACCACGCCGCTATAGCGCACCTCGTGGAACGCTGCGGCCTCTTCAAACGACTCTTCGGGCCACTCCTCTAGTTCCCCCGACCTATTCCGGGCAGCTTCATCGTCGAAAGATGATCGTGTATGAAGCCCCCAGCCCCCCAACGTCTAAGTGTCTTTTCAGAGACGGCAATCCCAATGTTTTGTAGTCGCTCCTTAAGTTCTTCGATCCGCACGGCGCACATCCTCCAATAAAATAGGCATCTGTTCCCATATATGCCCCTATCATGCCTCTTTTATGTCATAATAGCATATAAGTATAGGGTGGTGCTCCGGCGGCCACTTTTCAAACACAAGGAGGTTATATGAAAGAAGACAAAGATGAAATGGAGCCCATAAACAGCGACGATGACATCGAGATTCGCTACCAAGGCCTTATTGACATATACAAAGATGGCCGTTTCACGGGCGAAGTGGGAGATTTAAGAAAGCTCACCGTCGCGTGTTTTAGGCTGTATAACCGCTTGCGAAGCGATCCATCGCAGTTCAGTGCGGATGACCTTATCGATATGATAATGTATGGGTTCATTGCGACAAGGTGGCTGGATAGACTAATGTACAAGGCTGATCTCGAGCTAAAACGTGCCGATTAAAGACCCAGAGAAACGCAGGAGCTATAACCGCGCGTATGCTCGAAGGCGCCGCGCGGGTTTGACACGTTTGACGAGTCAAACCCTTTCGGCGAACGTCTATATGAGCCCGCAGCACGTCGAAACACTGCTAGATCTGCACGAAGTCATGGCACAAGCCATCGACATGCTGAGAAATGATCACGAGAGCACGCCTGTCTCTCGAGCACGAGCACTCGCGTACTGCTGCGGCGTCGACGCCAAGCTCATTGAAATGGCAACGATCAGCGAGCTGCAGCAACCGCAGCAGAGCGAAGAGCAAGAAACAGAGCTAGATGCCGAATATGCCGCCGCACAAAGCGAGCTCTTAGATACCAGTCCGGATACGCACGACGATTACCTTCAGTGGGCGCTGTGTGATCTTAGGCTAACACACAACAGAGACGCCGAATCAGAAGCGGCATTCCAAGCTGCGACCAGCGATCTCATATCAAAGGCCTCAACGTCTAATGACCTCCGACGGATTTACACTGAAGCGCTTCGGATGCGCGGCGCTTAGAACGACGGTGCGATTTGCAGCGAAAAGAAACCGTCGGGTTTTTGATGCTGCGCAGTGCCGGCAGTTGACGAATCCAAAGTTGCAAAAGCCTTGTGTCTTGTGGAATCATAATAACGCGGCTTTTCAACGTTAAAGAAGATCGTTGCTATCGCACTCTCGATTTAGCAGCAGAAAGCGCCTTCTTCATGACATCAAATGTTTTCGCGCTGGCATTTTGTGCTTTCACCACGTTTGCCCGCTCAGTCGTGATCGTAACCGTGGCCCTGCATTCGTGAGGTTCGACTGGCTCTTCTCTATACCCTGACACGAACAGCGTTCCATTGACTTCAGTCATCAGCTCACTCGCAAAGTTAAAAACATAAGATTGAGTAGTAAGGTTTGGATGCTTCATAGATTTCGAGCACAGAAATCGCAAGCTTTTCTGCGTCGTATGTGCACATCACCTGCACATCAATGATCTGGCAGAGAGCTGGCTCCGCAGTACTCTCGGCATCTGCGATCGGGGTGCCGTCGGAGACGTTGACTCAGAGAAAAAAGCTGCGAGACGGATCTTTCTCGACCCTCTCTGCGCACATATGCGAGAACAGGGTCTCGCCGTCCGCGCGGTTGTGCGGGAGGGGCACGCTGCCGAAGAGATCCTGGACGAGGTGAGCGAAGGACAATATGATATCGTCGTGCTCGGAGACGCACACTCTTTCTCAGCGTCGAGACTGCTCGTGCGTAGCACAGTGACCCAGGTAATGCAAAACGCCCGCACGTGCGTCATGGTGATACGCCCCGCGCGTATGCACATCGCAGAACAAAACCGTTAAGCCGCGAGCCGCGCCACGATCTTTAGGAGCGCCACCCGTCAGTGAGGCCGAGCAGCTGTAAATGGTGTGCCCCGATGACCTAAAAACCCAGGCGGCGGAGGAATGCGGGTGCATTAAGGCGTGATATCTAAAAGAGTCGCATCTTTCTGCGCATAACGTTCTTTTTGACCGGATCTAAGGCGGTTTCCAGTGCTCATTGAACCTTAGCTTTCTCTTCTTTCAATATGCGTAGGCAAGTGACGTTGTTGCGCTCGCATCGCTTATCATCCCCAGGACAAGGGCAACGCCCTGGCTTATGCGGGACACGAACAAATGCATTGTTGTTGTTCAGCCCTTTTTACCCTAGGCCAGAAGAGCCTTCTGGAGCACACTTAAACGAGTAAGGGTAGAGCCCTAGCAAGGCCATCGAGCCTCGCCGCCGCAAGGGAGAAAGACCGTGAGTTAGCAACAACGCTGAAAGTAGTACGAAAAAACTCTAAATACAGAGTGCTGCGATTTAATACGAAGACCGATTGCTGTTTGCGCACATAGTGTGAAGGAGAAACGCGTTTATGGACAATACGACTGAGACCGCGCTGATAATGCTCCCCGGGCCCGTTCCGGTAGCGCCTCAAGTGCTGCGCGCTATGTCAAAACCGATGATCAATCACAGGGGGCCTGAGTTCAGGAAGCTCCTAGACGAGAGTCGAGAAAAACTCCGCAGCGTTTTCAAGACAGAAAGCGACGTCCTTATCCTGAACGGGTCTGGGACGTGTGCCATGGAGGCAGCTGTCGGAAACCTCGGGACAGACAAAAAATATATTGCGCTCGAAAACGGCAAGTTCGGAGAACGACTGAAATTGCTGACCGTACTTTACGGCAGCTCAACGGCGGTCATCGCTGATTGGGGGACGTCGATCGAGGTTGAACAAGTCAAACAGGCACTCGAAACTGGGGCAGATGCGGTCACCGTTGTCCATAATGAGACCTCCACAGGCATGACGAATGATGTTCAAAAGATAGGCGCTCTCTGTCGAAAGCAAGACGCTCTGCTGATTATGGATGGGGTATCATCCATCGGCGGCATTCAAGCCCCTATAGACAAATGGGGTGTCGACATAGCGTTTACCGGCTCTCAGAAATGCCTTGGCTTGCCGCCAGGCCTTTCGATGGTCTCAGTAAGTGATCGGGCGTGGGACGTCATCAAAACCGCGGAGAAAAGACCTTACTACGCCGACCTTCTCGCATACAGGGAAGCAGCTGAAAAAGGGCAGACACCCTATACTCCCGCCGTGCCGCTGTTCTTCGCGCTTGAAGAGGCTCTTAAACTGTTGGAGGTTGAGGGACTTGAGGCACGCATCGATCGGTATAGCGTTTATGCCTCATCGATTCGCACAGCCGTTCAGGCTATGGACCTGGAGCTATTTCCAAAGCTTGGCCCTTCAAGCGCGTATTCGAACACCGTTACGGCAATCAACGTGCCTCCTGAAATGGAATTTGCGGCGCTGAAGGAGGGGATGCACCGCCGAGGCATCATCATCGCCGGCGGCCAAGAACGGCTCAAAGGCCATATCTTCCGAATAGGCAACATGGGCAATCTCAGCAAGGGCGACATATTGCAGGCAATAGAGAAGCTCGAGCTAATATTGCTGGAGGGCGGCATCGTTGACGAGATGGGGGCAGGAACGCTCGCGGCCGATCGCGTGCTCGAGGGACTGTGATACGTTAGGCTCATCTTGAACGTAGGAGTGCTACGCATGAAAATAGGAATAGCCGACACCACTTTTGCCAGATATGACATGGCTAAAGCGGCGATAGATGAACTGCGCCGGTGGGTACCAGGCACGATTCATAGGTATACTGTGCCAGGCATCAAAGATCTGCCAGTCGCGTCAAAAAAGCTCTTAGAAGAATCAGGGTGTGACATTGTGATGGCGCTCGGTATGCCTGGATCAGCCGCTATTGACAAACAGTGCGCACACGAAGCATCGACGGGCCTTATAAGGGCGCAGCTAATGACCAATAGGCACATCATAGAGGTATTCGTTTTTGAGGATGAAGCAGCGAGCGACAAAGAGCTGGCGAGGCTTGCTGACGCACGAACGCGTGAACACGCCCAGAACGTTTATAAGTTGTTGAACAATCGTCTGACTCAAGAAGCCGGTAAAGGCAAGAGAGAGGGGTTTGCTGACGTAAAGCCAGTGGATTTTTAGAGCGCTGCTCAGGAGTATTATCATGGAACAGAAAGATGAAGTGCGTGTAAGGCTTGGATTCGTCGTGGCTGAATTTAATCGGGACATTACGTACCCGATGGAGATTCTCGCAAAAGAACATGCGGCATTCCTAGGCGCTGATGTCGTGAAGACCATTTTAGTTCCTGGAGTTTTTGACATGCCCTTGGCAGTCAAAAGTTTGGCCACAGACGACGGGGTAGATGCAGTGGTGACAATCGGCTGCGTGATTGAAGGAGCGACGGCGCACGACGAAATCGTCGCACAGCACGCGACGCGAAAGATTACCGATCTAGCCCTTGAGTACAACAAGCCAATCACCTTGGGAATATCAGGTCCAAGAATGTCCCGCCTAGAAGCACACGAACGCGTCGACTATGCAAAAAGAGCTGTAGAAGCCGCTGTAAAGCTTTTTAAGAGACTCTGATGAACCCAAATCCGGTCATTTCCTCAAGAGTCCGGCATATACCTGAGTCCGCAACAATGAAGATTGCGGACACCGCAGCCAAGCTCAGAAGTGAGGGTCGAGATATTATTAGTTTCAGTCTCGGTGAACCTGATTTCGAAACCCCGGAGAACATAAAAAAAGCAGCAAAAACGGCCCTCGATCGTGGTGAGACACACTATACTCAAGGCAGCGGAATTCCCGAACTTCGAGAAGCGATAGCAGAGAGATTGAAAAATGAGAACAACCTCGACGTCAGTCCAGCCGACGTACTCGTAACACCGGGCGCCAAACAAGCGATATTTGAAGCGATCTGCACGCTCATCGATGAAGGAGATGAGGTTTTATTACTCGACCCTGCTTGGGTTTCCTACTCGGCGATCGTTAAGTTCGCTGGTGGGAAGCCCGTGATGGTCCCTGTTTCCGAACAGGATGGCTATGTACCAGTGGACTTGCAGAGTCACATGACTAGAGATACTAAGCTCTTGATTCTAAACAGCCCGTGCAACCCTACCGGGGCCGTTTACGGCAAGAATGCAATAAAGACCGCAGCTGAGACGGCCGAAGACCACGGTGTCTTTGTGCTGTCAGACGAAGTCTATGAAAAAATCATTTATGGCGCTCAGCATCACAGCATAGGCAGCCTAATACCTGACAGGACGATCACGATAAACGGATTTTCAAAGGCCTATGCTATGACGGGCTGGAGGCTCGGTTATGCGACTGCGCCAGCCCCCATCCTTCAAGGCATGCTCAAGATCCAACAACACTCAGTAAGCCACGCCACGTCTTTTGCTCAAAGAGCTGGCGTTGAGGCGCTAAGAGGTGACCAAGGCGCGATGCGTGCAATGGTGGCGGAATTCAAGAAGCGGCGAGACATTATGATCGACGGACTACGCAAAATGGGGATAGAATGCGCGCTCCCAAGGGGCGCATTTTATGCGTTCGCGAATGTCTCGCAGTTCGGCAATTCTGTTGAGGTGACTGAAAAACTATTACAGGATGCTCTTGTCGCGGTGACGCCTGGCTCAGCTTTCGGACCGAACGGCGAGGGTCACGTACGTTTGTCGTACGCCGCGAGCCGTCAAAACATAGAGGATGGCATCAACAGGATAGGAGCATCACTGGCACAGGCTTAGCACTTCACCCGACGCTTAATGATTTCGTGAATGATGTTTTCAGTGCCCGATAGCTCTCCGGTGTCTTGAAACGGCAGCCGGACGACTTTGGACGGGATGTGCCTCTTGTCAAGATCTTCTTGGAGTTTCTTCTCGTCAAAGTACTGATCGAAGCCAAGGGCTACGATGTCTGGTTTTATTGTCATCAAGGGCTCGAATATGTCGTGTTCGCTCCCAAGTTCAGCGTGATCGACGACCTCCAAGGCCCTGACCACTTGCAGCCGTTGCCGCTCGGGGATTACTGGTTTTGACTTATGCTGGACCATGGTATCGCGGGACACAATTACAAACAATTCGTCGCCCAGCTCCTTTGCTTTCGTTAGATACAAGATATGACCCGGATGCAAAATATCAAACGTGCCTGTGGCGAGTACTCTAGTCATTTTCGCCACCGAAGGTTTCCTGTATATCTCTATACACGGCGCTCTCTTCAATTTCAACGTCTAGCACGTCAAGTTCCCTCCTGTCGCCGATTCTGTCGTAGCAAGTCCAGCTCGTAATATCATAAGGGTAGCCGACAATAATATGGTAGTCACCGCTTTGCATAAACAGCCGAATATCTGCATCCGAGGGCTGGAGCGCTCCTGACGGGTGGCTGTGCACTGATCCGACAGTATGTGTGTTGACAGGTAGCATAAACAGATTCATGACAGCACTTACGTTTGAAGACTGGGTAATAGGAACGTCTACGTCCGTGATAATCCCGTCCGTCTCGTATAACATCCCAGCGAATTCTTTTGGGTGCGAGGACGCGCTCACTTCAAGGACAAACTTCAATGCGTCACGAGCTATGCCTTTGATTTTCTTTTTCATGAGTGACCGCAATCACTAACACTCAGTGGATGTGTTTCTCCGCATCGAAACCATGAAGTACAAAAAAGCCGCTTTTCGGCGGTTCAGCCAGTTGCTCATCTAGTGCCTCAGAACTCATAGGGATCATCATTGCGTCTTTGACGCTCGGAAGTCGGTGCACATCATCGGCACAAGTGTTATTGACCTTCCAACTATTATAGATATACCCCCCGAAGCCTGTAGCACTTCCGTGCCTACACCTTGCTCCAAGAACAAGCAGTGCCTTAGACCGAATAACGTCGCTAGACGTGCGGCAGACTAAACTCGCAAAAAGAATGAGGATGATGGCTGTTTACGATGCGGAGGGAGGGATTCGAACCCGCGAACTCCTTTGAGAGTGGATCTTGAGTCCACCGCCGTTGACCACTTGGCTACCTCCGCTTCTTTTTTAGTATAGAGTTGACGTATTTCTATTTAACTAATTTCTGCGCGGGAGCTTGTTTTCTCTGCGAAGGGTTGGACCTCAATAGAGTATCCTTTGTGTCGAACAACGTCAAGCGACTTAGTTCACGGACCGGAGGAGACAACTGAAAGACTGGCGATACACTAAAATTAACTCCAAGAGGCAGCAACTGAGCAGTAACCTGCTGAGATCCGAGCAGACCGGCTTTGTCGAGAGACTTGCAATGAGCTATCGCAATTTCTAAATACGCTTTTCGCTTTTATAGAGTGGTGATTATCGTGGTTGTCGGAGTTACAATGGTCAACGTCGTTCCGGGAGAAGAACGATATGTTTACCGAACGCTTTTAGAGTTAGGTGGTATACGAGAAGTATATCATGTCTTTGGAGAATATGACTTTGTGGTCATTATCGAAGTCGAAGGACTGACAGCATTGAATAATTCGGTTGATAGCATACGAGATATCAAAGGAGTCACTACAACTCACACGATCGTTGGCGCTGAGCTGTGATTGGGAGAACACCAGATGGCTGAAAACATTGCCGAGAAGCTTGCCCAGAAACAACGCGAGATAAGCATAGCAGAATTCTTTGAAAAAAACCGTCATATCCTCGGTTTCGACTCGTCGACGCGAAGCCTCATAACAAGTGTCAAGGAAGCGGTCGATAACGCACTCGATGCCTGCGAAGAGAGCGGCGTACTTCCTGATATTCTGATAGAGATTCACAAGGTGGACAAAGACAACTATCGCGTTGTTGTAGAAGATAACGGCCCTGGCATCGTGAAAGAGCAGATACCGCGAGTTTTCGGAAAGCTCCTTTACGGCTCTCGATTTCACGCCCTGAAACAGAGCAGAGGGCAGCAAGGCATAGGAATCTCGGCGGTCGTCCTGTATGCGCAACTGACATCTGGACGGCCTACGGCAGTATACTCCAAGACGGGAAAGAACAAGGAAGCCCATTACTACGAGCTTGTTATCAACACGAAAACGAACGAACCCGAGATATTAATGGAGAAAATTGTGCCGTGGGACAGGCCTCACGGAACCAGAATTGAAGTCGAGATGGAAGGTACATACGTCCGCGCTCGCAAACAATCGATATATGGGTATGCAAAATCGACTGCAATAGTCAATCCGCATGCCAGACTGACGTTGATTGAACCGACAGGAGACACGCAAGTGTTTGAGCGTGTGACGGAAGTCTTGCCAGTCGAACCCTGTGAAATACTGCCACACCCTGAAGGCATTGAACTCGGCACGCTAATCAAGATGCTGCGGTACACGGAGAGAAGGCGACTGACCTCATTCCTGACAAACGAGTTTGCCCGCATCGGACACAAAACCGCGAAAGAGATATGCGCAAAAGCTGGAGTCGATCCCGACGTAAATCCCAGTGACCTCTCACGCGATCAGGCAAAGCGCCTGCTCGAAGCTTTCAAGACCGTCAAGATCATCGCGCCTTCGACGGAGTGCCTTTCCCCTATAACGGAAGAACTGATCAGAAAGGGGCTGGAAAAAGAATACGACGTTGATTTTATCGCGACGACTACGCGAGACCCCTCTGTGCACACAGGCAACCCATTCATCGTCGAAGCGGGCATTGCCTACGGAGGGAATTTACCAAAGGAAGAAAAGACGGACCTGCTGCGATTCGCGAACCGGGTTCCTTTGCTTTATCAACAAGGTGGGTGCGCGAGTACTCACGCCGTGGAGAAGATCAACTGGAGGAACTATGAACTGCTGCAACCGGGGGGAAGCGGCATTCCCCAAGGCCCAGTCGTCATTCTCACACACGTCGCGTCAACGAATGTTCCTTTCACTTCAGAGTCAAAAGAAGCCATCGCGGATATCCCCGAGATAGTGGACGAGATAGAACTTGCGGTCCGAGACGTAGCGCGCGGGCTCAAGAACTACTTGGCGAAGCAAAAAGTCCTGGCGAAGAGAAAAGAGAAAGAAGAGATAATAGAGAGGGTGCTTCCCAAGCTTGCTGAGAAGGTATCCGAGGTAACGGGCGAGCCGCAACCGGATATTCAACCCATCGTTGCTAAGATTATGGGGAATGTCCTCGTGCAAAAGATGACCGAACAGAGCGACGACATGTCATTGGTGACGATCCGCATCAAGAACTTTTCTGAGAGCCAAAAAGAGTTTAAGCTGCACCAGGTCTCTGCCGTAGAGATCGAAGATCCAACTCCTAAGCCAAGAGTGTCAAGTTTTGACGGCCAGTTCGACAACATTTGGAAACTATCAATCAAGCCTAATGCAGAAAAAAAAGTCAGATACGCCGTTAAGTCCGAGCAGTCCCCAGGCGCCAATCCCCTCGTTGAAGGGATACTTGCAGAGATGGTTACAGGAGCCGACGCGCTACCTAAGAAGCGAGCTAGTGAGTGAGGCAAAGCATGAGCGTTGAAGAAGAGCTACTGAAAGCAAAAAAGGAGAAGGATAGTGTAACCAAGCAAAGGCTCCTGCAAATCATTAAAACCATCTACGATCAGTTTACCAGTGAACAAATTCCGCAGCTTCTGATCCCAACAAGAACGAAATCGAATATCGCGTTCAATGAAGAATCAGAGGTTTGGGTTTATGGTGAACGAGAGAGCGCCAGGAGCTGCAAGACTGTGAGAGGCGCCTATAGCCTCCTCAAGTCGAGTTATACGATTGAATTCCTCAATAAACAGCTCGAAGAGAACCGCTCATCAACACTCAGAGAGCTTTACTATATTTCCGAAGGCTGGAAACTAGCAAAGTTCAGAGAGCAGCCCGAGTCCGACAGAATGATCGAGGATCTTGAAATCATAACTGAACTCCAACGCGAGAACTTTCACGTTCGGCCTGAAGAGAATGGCGCTACGATTTTCGGTCCCATTCGGATTAAAGAAAACGTTGAACGACGCGGGCAGGTAACGGAACGAGTCATCCATTGCATTGATGACGTTGGGGAGGGGGGCTATCAGATCCCTTACAACGTCGACAACTTAGATTTCGTCGAGCACGACGCTAAGTTTATCATCGCTATCGAAACCGGCGGTATGCGCGACAGACTTATTGAAAACGGATTCGACACAGATTACGATGCAATTATCGTGCACCTGAAAGGCCAGCCAGCGAGAAGCACACGGCGGCTTTTAAAAAGAATGAACGAGCGGCTAAAGCTGCCAGTCGTCGTTTTTACAGACGGGGATCCGTGGTCCTACCGAATATTCGCCTCCGTCGCGTACGGGTCGATAAAGAGTGCCCACATGTCGGAATATATGGCAACCCCGGCAGCACAATTCATCGGCGTGCGCCCGAGCGACATCGTCAACTATGACTTGCCGACCGATAAGCTGTCTGATCAGGACGTGCGAGCACTCCAATCAGAGCTCACTGATCCGCGTTTTGGTACTGATTTCTGGAAGGAAGAGATCAACATTCAGCTTGAACTGAAGAAGAAGTCTGAACAACAGGCGTTTGCAAGCAGAGGCCTAGACTACGTTACGGCAGTATACCTTCCCGAAAGGCTCACCAGTCTCGGGATCATCTGATTGCCTGGTGACTAGTAGCGCAAGAGCTGTTTCTGTTGATATGAAAGTTGTGTAGGTGACTACTGGAACGCATGCCTCGGAAGCGTCTATCTATCGCCACGCAGAAGACTAGTCGGGTTCGCTGCAACCAGCTCCACAGACTTGTCTGCCCCACCCCTGCTTCGCTATGATAGACCCTTCGTTGAAAACAACTTCGCCGCGCACCATCGTGAGCGATGGGAAGACGGCTTCGAAGCCTTCAAAAGGGGTCCAACCACACTTGCTCCACATCAAGCTCGGCGTTATCGGTTTCTTATCCTTGAGATCAACGAGTATAAGATCTGCGTCAAACCCTTCAGCTATAGCTCCTTTACTCTTGAAATTGAATCTGTCTGCCGGAGCCGTGCACACCAAGTCGACAACACGTCCGAGACCAATCTGATCCAGCTTTGAAAGTAGCAACGGAAGCAGAGTTTGGACTCCTGGAACCCCCGGAGGAGCGTTTGGCATTTTTTTGTCGGCAATTGAATGGGGTGCATGGTCGCTCGCGACCATATCAATATCATCGAGGTGTGACCACAGCCGATCGACGTCATGCCGGCTTCTAAGCGGCGGGTTCATTGTCCCAAACGGGCCAAGTCTTCCCTCATCGAGCTCAGACAGAAAAAGGTGATGCGGAGTGACTTCGCAGGTGACGTCCTGATCAGAAGCCCTCACTAAATCCAGCCCTGCCGAAGTGCTTAGATGGCTGACGTGTATTTTGGCTCCAATACCCCTATTGCATTCGAGAACTGTTTTAATCCCTGCCGCCTCACCCAAGATTTCATCGGCACGTGTGGCCGCATGGACGCACAAGACGGCATCAAGGCGCTTGATAGTTTGCAGCGCGCAAAGTAAATCCTCGCGCGACTTATGTTGAATGAATGCCTCTCCAAAAGCCGTGGCCCCGAGTCGCCAAACGTCTTCGAGTTGGTCGAGCCTATCGATAGCCGCGTTGATGCCATAATTAACAACGGATTTTCGTGCCGCGCGCTGCTTCGCGAAATAGGAGCCTTCATCACATATCGCCGGTTTCGTGTTTGGTTGGTCTATAACAGTGGTGACGCCCCCTGCAGCGGCCGCGCACGAACCGGAGTACCAATCCTCTTTGTAGACTTCGCCCAGATCGCGAAAATGAACGTGCGCGTCGATTGCACCTGGCAGAAGCAATCGGCCGCGTGCATCTATCACTTGCTCTCCGGCGCGGACGCGTCCGATCTTTGTAATGGTGCCGCTTTCGATGAGTACGTCACGGACAACGATGCGACTCTTGTGAAAGACTTTCGCATTTCGGATGACCGTGGTGCTCATCGTGCGTCACTCAAGACGACGCTCAACGACGTCGCCACCAGGACGAAGCTCGGAAAAGACCTGGCCTTCAAACACAAATATTTCTGCGCTGTCGTCTCGAGGGGTCAGGCCTGCCTTGACGTATGTTTGATCTAAAAACTCCTGGGGCGTCCAGCCGTAATCTGTCGCAACTTGAGGCAAAAGCAATCCTTGCTGCAACCCTTTCTTCACAATGAGGCCGTGCTTACCGATCACTATGTCAGAGGGGCCGAAAATCCTTACCGGTTTCGAAAGGAGCGTAATCTCCATCGTGATCCGTGCCAACTCGTCCGCCCGCACGGGAGGAAATCGATAATCGTGTAAGGCCGCGCTGATTGCTGAGTCGATCAGGGCTTCCTTTATTGTCATGGTTGGATAAGGGTACCCAACACAGCCCCTCAGGCCGCCTGAATGTAAGGTTACAAAAACGCCGCCGAGTTCCTCAAAAATGGCGGGAAGGCCTTCCGGCGCTTCTATCCGTTCCCCGGAGTTTACCGCGATCTCGATAGCTTGACGTGCGAGACGCATACCCACACGTGCTTCGTCCAAATCCACGCTTCACATATTAGTGAATACTTATATTACGTTTGCCTTCGAGATAAAGAGAGGAGAGGGGATGAGTGGCTGCCGGTGGAACACGCTGAGGAAAGTCCTCCCACCCTCTGGACGTGTGAGCGGGGAAACTCGCATGGCGAGAGTCATGGCTCTGGCACAGAAACGGTACGTCCCTGCAAATATGAGTATGAGGTGAAGAACCGACGAGAGCAGGAGTTACGATGGAACGGCGAATCCTCACAGGTGCAAGCTAAAAAGGGTGAATGAGCAGTCCAGACGACACCCAGGTTAAGCGCTTAGATGAATGCCACTTGAAACAGAAGGAGGCTTACAACCCCCACTCCAGCCTTATTATTAAACACTTTTCTGGCACGCGAGAAAGCTTTATATCGATCTCGTACAACATATTGCTGCCTTTCAAACTAGAAAACCAAAGGCTTGAGGGAAGAAATGGACTTGAGAGAGCTAGCAGAAGACATTCGTACTCGTTTTTTGGAACAAGGTGTCACAGTTCCCACGAGCGACATTGAACAGCGGCTGAACAGCCTGGTTTACGATTTTAAGGTGCCCATCGAGGAAGCAAGAAGGAGCGTGGTTTCGTATTTTGCCAAACTCCATCCCAAAGAAGGTGTCGCTTCCGAAACCGACGTAATCTACGCAAAAATCACAGACATAAATGCGGAAGATAGATGGATCAACCTCCGCGTGCGGGTCGTGCAGCTGTGGGAGCCTAATTCGCCATCAATAGCGCAAGTAGGCCTCCTCGGCGACGAGACGGGGACCATCAAGTTTACGAGCTGGTCAAATGCGAACTTGCCCATTCTCAGGGACGGACAAAGCTACTCGATACGCAACGTGGTCACAAAATCGTGGCAGGGACGTTTCAGCGTTAGCTTGAACAAAGCATCCGAAATTGCACCACTCGATGAAGAGGTAGCAGTCGGTCGCGCAGAAGACGAGATCTCTGGTGCAATTATCGATGTGCAGTCCGGCTCGGGATTAATCAAACGATGCCCGGAGTGCAGTCGCGTCGTCGTCAAGGGGCACTGCGCGGAGCACGGCGAAGTAACTGGAGTGTACGATTTGCGCGTGAAAGGTGTGCTCGATAACGGCGAGATCGTGTCAGACGTGCTCTTTAATCGAGAGATGACGGAAAGATTGACCGGAATCACGCTGGAGGCAGCTAAAGAAATGGCTATGGAAGCGCTCGACCAAAACGTTGCGGCAGACGCCATGAAGGCCGTCATCATCGGACGCTACTATAAGGTGCGCGGCAACAAAACTCCGCGATGGCTGCTGATAACAGATTTTGAAGAGCTCCCTAAGATGGACGAGGATGACATTGATGCCGTCCTCAAGAGGGCGCAGGGGAGTCTTTGATGTCGCTAAGACAACGAGAAGTCGCGCGACGCATGTACGCGAAAGAGCTCAGCGAGTCGACGCTCGTCTACAAGGAACACGAAGATACCTACGCGCCACAGTATCTTCTGACCCCAACAGGCGCCAAATGTAATCGTGTGTTTGTCGTCGGTACGCTTACGGAAAAGGAAAACGTTGGCGTTGATTCTGACTATTGGCGCGCTCGACTGGCCGATCCGACAGGCGTCTTTCCCATATACGCCGGACAGTATCAGCAACAGGCAGTCACCCAGTTGAGTGCAATAGAAGTACCTGCGTTCGTGGCTGTCGTCGGCAAGCTGAACGTATTTCGCACTAACGACGGTCCGGTAAAGGTATCCATACGCCCTGAATTTATCAACGTCGTCGATTCCGAAACACGAAACAGATGGGTATTAGAAACTGCCGAGAAAACCCTCGAACGGATTGAACGGTTGCAACTCGACAACGAAGACGCGGCAAAAGTCCGCGATCACTATGGCAACGATACTCGTCTTTACGTGGAGATCGTTATCGAAGCTCTTAACGCACTTAAGAAAGAGTACGAGACGTGAGCACAGTCCGCCGAATCGGTCAGAAGTCGACGTCATCCCACCTCCAGTCGGAGTTTAGCAATGCTGTATGGTGTCTCTTCAGCGATTGAACTTGACGTTAGAGAGTTTATCGTAAGCGCCGCTGCGACCTTCACTGCTATCGAGCTAGTTTCTGAGTTCCCCCACGTCCACTATAGCACGCCCAACGTGAGTCTCCTCTCTGAGCTTAAGCGGAGCTACGATCTCACGTATACGATGCACGCACCTTTCTGCAGCGTGAATCTTGCTAGCATTAATCCCAAGCTTCGTAACGCGTCCCTTTACGAAATACTCAACTCGATCACGTACGCAAGCGAACTCGGCTGCGAATTAGTCGTGGTTCACCCAGGTATCGTCAGCTATCCGAGAAGCTTGCAAAAATTCGAGCGAATTGCAAAGGAAAATGAAGGCGACTCTTTTTTGCGCATATGTGAAAAAGCAGAGAACGAAAAAATTCTCGTCTGCATAGAAAATATGCCGCGCTTCCCGCCCGCTTTTAAAGAAGCTTGGACTGGCGACGCTCTCGTGGAAATCGTCGATGAACTGAGATCAAAGTTCTTGCAGGTGGCCCTGGACGTGGGCCATTGCAACACCACCGACATTCCAGTTCCACAAATGATTCATAAGTTCGGCGCGCGAATCAAGCACGTGCACATCCACGATAACGACGGGTTTCGAGAAACGCATGCGGTTGTTGGGCAAGGATCAGTTCCGTGGCGAGCTGTCATTGAGGCATTAAACAGAATAGGATATGACGGGCTCCTAATAGACGAACATCGGACGATTGAAGGACAAAAGCGCGGAAGAGATTATCTGGAACCAATTATTCAGTCTTTCCGCTAGATGATGGCGCGTCATAACTCGGTTCCTTGAGTAGTGACATTGCGGTTTCGAATGGTATACCTTTCTTTTTCGCCCCAATTTTCGCTATAGCGGCAAGATCGACGCCTGAACTGAGTTCTATATATCCCAGGCGCTGTGCTTGTTTCAAAAAACCTTCGCCGACATCTGTTCGCACGATTACAACCGTGTGTCCAAGCGAGGCGCCAACGCTTCCGAACGACAAATCGGCGTCTTCACTAGTAAAGTCCACGCAGTGCTCGCATCCAGTTCTCTTTGACGTGCGTAAGTCTTTTAGAGGCAACTCTTGCGCAGCGTTATCTCTCAGTTTTACGATGAACTTTCCCTTCACGTCGAAACCGCTTATCTCCCAGGGCTTGATCCCGTGGCCTATTCGCAACTCTTCGAGGAGACTATCTGTAAATATTTCTGTGCAAAACAGCCCGAGGGAGACTCGAATTGCGTTTTTATATATTGACAAGACGTCGACGTTCGATTGCCGAATCCTTCTGACCGCACTAGTCACGCAAGGCGTCCCTACTATCGCAATCTTGTGCAGCTCTCTGTCTGCTATGGCTTCTCTGAGTGCCGTCAAAATAGGCGCCCATATGTATCTCGATCCTGCTGCCCCAAGAACCGCGTCAGACGTCTGAACGAATGCGGGCTGAGCTGCTTGGCTCCATCTATCTACGCCCATCACGATCGCGCCGTCAATCGCGTTCGATTCGAAAGCGGCTGCGAGTACGGAGCTGACAACGCCGCCTGATTGGGCGTCAGAAACGCGAATTTTGGATTGTGATTCGTATATCGATATGATAGGACCAAAACCGTCAGAGCAGGTTTCATCAGCTCTCGGACAAGCATAATAACAAGCCGCGCAAGGAACCTCATCACGCGTGACCTTACAATAATCGTTGGACGCGGGATGGCGAGGCTCCTCGTCAAAATAAAGGGCTTCTGTCGGGCATACGCCAACACACGCTCCGCATCCGCAGCATTTTTCCGTATCCCAGACTTTCCGTTTCAGGTCTTTGTATGAGAGAAGGTCCATGTCGCCTCCACAACTTATTCACAGGTATATAATGCGGCATATGGCCTATGAGAGAGTGGGGCGATCTTTGTGAATTCGGAGTCAAGTAGGCTATCGAGGTCTAGGCCAAAAACCTGGCAGTACTCCTTGAGAACTTTTTTAACAGCGATTTCGTCATCTGCAGTCAGTGGAAATTGCGACGCGCCGTTGCCTAGCTTGCTCTCGTCGACGTTGCCCCTGACGTAAATAGCTCCGCCGTGTTGTCCTGTCGCTATCCAATCGCCTAAAATCTCGGCTTTTTTGGCCCTATTATGGATTCCCAAAACAATGATCATGCCACCAGCCATGTACTCTCCGAGGAAATCTCCAGCGTGTCCACCGGCAACTATTATCGGAACGTTGGACTTGTAAGTCTTCATATGTATGCCAACTCTATAACCAACGTCGCCACGGACAAAGATCTTGCCCCCCCTCATACTGTGACCCAAGATGTCTCGTCCGTCCCCGTGTATGATTATCTTCCCTGAACTCATGGTGTTTCCGACGCCGTCTTGGGCGTTACCAAAGACTGTTACCGTTGGACCATCCATGAACATTCCCAAATCGTTTCCAGGGGTGCCATAGATATTGATCTTGAGCTTGCCTTTGAGACAGTCAGCAATAAACCTTTGGCCGTTTACGTCCTCAAGAGTCAACTCAGCTACGCCAGCCTGAACCGCCTGAAAGACCTCCTCATTGAGCTCCTTGTAATGCTTAAAATTAGCTACTATGCGCATGCGCTTACCTAGCTGCCTGCTGGTTGGACACCGAGTATTTCCAACGTGGTGTGATCCAGACCATAGCCCCTGAGCCTGTCACGATTTCCTCTCAAACTTTCGATTGAGTTTATTCCTGCTGCGCCGAGGATCTCTTTCAGCTCAATCGACCAAGCCAATAGCAAGTTCGACACACGCTGCGCACCTTCAACGGGATCGAGTCGCGACCTTAGTCTCGGATCTTGCGTAGCTATCCCCCAAGCACATTTGCCGGTATAGCATCGCTTACACACTGTGCAGCCGAGCGCGATGAGGGCAGCAGTGCCTATCTTCACGGCGTCAGCGCCAAGCGCTATCGCCTTCGCGACGTCGCCGCTATTACGTATAGTGCCACTGGCAATTATGCTCGTTTCATTCCGTATACCTTCTTCGCGTAGTCGTTGATCTACACTCGCTAGCGCCAGTTCGATGGGGATGCCAACGTTATCGCGAATTACCTTGGGAGTGGCACCCGAGCCTGCTCGAAATCCATCGATTACGACCGCATCCGCGCCTGCGCGACAAATACCACTGGAGATTGCAGCAACGTTATGAACGGCAGCTATCTTGACCAAGACGGGTTTTTTGTATCGCGTGGCTTCCTTTAGTGAGTTTACGAGTTGGGCGAGGTCCTCGATCGAGTAGATGTCGTGGTGCGGGGCCGGACTTATGGCATCGGCCCCTATCGGGATCATACGCGCTTCGGATATTTCTTCGGTTATCTTAGTTCCCGGCAAGTGACCCCCAATCCCCGGTTTCGCCCCTTGACCGATCTTAATCTCAACGGCGGCCCCGGCTTCCAGGTAGGCTGGGTGAACGCCAAACCTTCCGCTAGCAACTTGCACAATAATGTGGTCTGCATACGGGTAGAGCTTCTTATGGAGGCCCCCCTCTCCAGAGCCCATAGTTGTACCGCGCATCACCGCAGCACGTGCCAGCGCCTCGTGTGCTTCAAGACTAATAGCTCCATAGGACATTTGAGCTATCATAATTGGAATCTCAAGCCTAAGCGCTGGCGAAAGCTCGGTCTTAAGCCTAATACTGTCGCCTAGCTCTTCAAGCTCAACGAAGCGAGGCTTTCGACCGATATAGGTTCGAAGTTCTATTGGCTCCCGCAAAGGGTCGATTGCTGGGTTGGTTACCTGACAAGCATCAAGAAGCAGATTGTCGAAGATGACACGTTCGTGAAGTTCGTTTCCAGTGCTCGCTAGGAGTATGGCGCCTGTTCTCGACTGCGTGAATACGTCCCTCCGAGCGTTCTCGGTCCAAATTGGGTGGGCACTCATAACCGAGGGCATTCGACGAAGCACGATGGCATCTTCAGGGCACATACTAACGCATCTCTGGCACGCAACGCATCGATCGTCAAACGCCTTGACTTTGTTATCTCGCCATTCTAGTGCGCCGAATGAGCAATTCTCGATGCACCTTTTGCACAGCCTGCACGCTTGCCTGTCAATGATAACCCTGAACTCAGGAACGGAACTATACATCTCCATTCACCATCGCGACTGTCGGCTCCCCCGCGCGTGGCGCCCACACGTTGTCTGGATTCTTGCAAACTGCCTTAATCGCACTCTCCTCGCTCGCCATAAATGTCGTGTCATTTTTTCGAGCGCAGATGAGTGGCCGCAACTTGATTCGGTCCGAGAGCCCCACCATAGTACCATTGCCCGCAACTCCGGTGAGCCCTGAACCATTTGCAATCACAATGCCAAACGGCCCGTTGACCATTGCAGGACCGTAGGTCATTCTCAGCGCCTCAATGATCCGCCTCTTCTCAGGTGGCATTCGCTCGATCTGTTCCCAGAACGGAGGAGCTAGTACCTCGGATGCAAGTTCGATGGGCAGCTTATGGCGTCTGACCAAAAGATCCCACAGATAAGCCAAAACTTCAGAATCGGTAAAATAGCTGCACGTATACCCGTACGACTCAAGGAACCGTTTGTTAGTTCCGTAACTAGTAATCTCTCCGTTATGCACAATGCTATTATCCAAGATGCTGAACGGATGTGCCCCACCCCACCAACCGGGCGTGTTTGTAGGGTACCTCCCGTGAGCTAACCACATATACGCCTTGTAATTCTCAAGCTTGTACAGCTTTGCTACTTCGTCCGGGTAGCCAATGGCTTTGAAAACGCCCATGTTCTTGCCACTCGAGATGACTAAGGCGCCGCCTGTATTGTTGATCTTCATCGCAAGATCAATGATATAGTTGTCTGCGTCGTTTGTGTACCGTTCAGGAACGTCGACAAAGAAGCGCCAGGGGGTGTAATCTTGTGGTATACGTTCCACGTTGCGCGTTTCAATTTCTTCGTCTTTATAGATACTAACATAGTCCTTCAGCATCTCAGTTACTTGTTCTTTCAGTTCAACATCCTTCAGAAGGATATGTAGGGCGTAGTAGTCTTTGTATTCGGGGTATAGACCATAAGCTGCGAATCCTCCTCCCAGCCCGTTGCATCGTTCATTCATTATGCTAATTCCCTCAATAATGTATTTTGCAGAAAAAAGCTTACCGTTTTCGTTTACGATGCCTAATATGCTACACAAGTTTACTACCGCCCTACTCTTTTTTATTTTTTCATTTTTATAAAATGGTTGTGCTTCCAACTTCTACTATAACAGCACAGAAATAGACCTTCACCACTAGTGCAATCTATTTGACCTGCAAAATTGTTTTAGAAGCGCTCCGTTCTCTTTCAGCTCTGCCAACGGAGAAGAGAGCTTTTGGAAACACAGTTCCTATTATTCATATATATATCTATTGTGAAATATAGCTTATGTATGCAGCGCCGAAGACGACAGTGGATTACCCTTCAAAAAAAGATCTTTTTTTTACCGCAAGAATTTGAATAAACAAGTATGAGGGACATCTTTCCATTCTATCGCCTACACCACAGAAAGCGGAGGACTGCGGGGTTTTTGAGGCCGCTTGCATTCGTAGACTAAAGGTACGCTTGATCGAGCGCTGGCTTAAACGAGTTGGCCGTTCGACCCGCGCCAGCTCTGTGCCTTCACAGGTGAGAGCTTTTTATGTGAAGCGTACTTTCTACTAGTTAAACGCGCAATGCTTGGAGGGATCTTATGGTCGAAACTAAAAGCATTTTGATCGTCGACGACGATGAGACAATCCTAGCAGTCTTGAAAGAGATTTTACGGCTAGATGGCTATATAGTGGAAACAGCTTCTACCGGCAACGAAGCTATTGAGAGGTCGGATGCTACCTTTTTCAACTTATGCCTGTTGGACATAAAGCTACCAGACATGGAGGGCACTGAGCTTATCACTAAACTGCATAAGACTAATCCACAAATGATAAAGATCATCATCACCGGGTTCCCGAGTTTTGAGAATGCAGTAAAGTCCCTTAATCTCGGAGCGGACGCGTACATTATGAAACCCGTAAATTCCAAGGAATTGCTTGAGGTAGTGTCAGAAAAAATCAAAGAACAGCAAGAGGCAAACCAAATGAGCGAGGACAGAGTCTCCGATTGGGTGAACGATAAAATTCGCCAGATTGAGCGAGAACAAGATAAAGATTGAGACTTTAAGTAGGGGCCAGCTGCGATATTGACTCAACCCTTCTAAGCGACAGACATAGGTCGCAGCAAACCTGCGCTGCATATAGTCTTTGAATAGAAGTTTCCGGAGCCATGTCATCTCATAGTAAGCGTAAAAATGCGGGGATCAAGAAAGCCAAAAACCTGTCACCGACTGAAGCAGAGATCGAGCAACTCATGGCAATGTTATCAGAAGTGCAGAACCCACAAACAAGGATGAGGGCGGCGGAAGCACTCGGCAAGATCGGAGAGCCAGCGATCAAGCCTCTGGCCTCAGCGCTCACAGAAGAAAGATGGGAAGTGCGCAGTAACGTTATTTTGGCGCTTGAGAAGATAGGACAGCCGGCAACACACGTATTCCAAGAGGCAATGACCGATCAAGATTGGTTTGTGCGGGCAACTGCAGTGAAAGCACTCGGCCAAATCAAGGATCCTCGAGCCGTCAAAAGCCTTATTAATATCTTGAGCGACAAAGACTGGTTCGTTCGTGAGCGCGCAGCCGAAGCGTTGAGCAAAATCGGAGAGCCCGCGATTGGCCCGCTGATTGCAGCTCTTAAGGATCGAAACGGACTTGTTCGTGAGCGCGCAGCCGAAGCGTTGAGCAAAATCGGAGAGCCCGCGATTGGCCCGCTGATTGCAGCTCTTAAGGATCGAAACGGACTTGTTCGTGAGCGCGCAGCCGAAGTTCTCGGCAAAGTAGGTGACGAGACGAGTATAAAACCCTTGATGGAAGCTTTCCACGACGATGAGCTTTACGTGAGAGCTAAAGCTGTTCTGGCATTTGAAAGAGTGAACAGAAGGATCGCCGCAAGCGCCGCGCGCTAGAGCCCTCGCAAACGGTAGTAATAGCGTTTCGGAACTACCTTGAATTTCAAGTTGCAGGAATAGCTTAATATGTTCATTATGATCGTGCTTTAGGCCGTATTTTTATGCGCACGAGATTGCTGGCTTTGTCCTCACCTATCAAAATCAAAGAGCCTCAAAAAATACTCGTGAAATCTCAAATCATTGCCTAATTCGGGATGAAACGCCAGTGCCAATTTGTTTCCTTGTTGCGCAGCAACGCCATACTTCTCGAAACGAGCTAATACGTCAGTTGCATCTCCGACCTGCGTAATAGCGGGAGCTCGAATAAAAATACCATCAAACGGAGAATTGAAAACTGTCACCGTCAATGGCACCTGAAAAGACTCCGCTTGCCTCCCAAACGCATTTCTTTTGACCTCGATGTCTATAAGTCCCAAACCTTCCACACGCTCGTTTTTGTAATCAGACATGATGATTAACCCAGCGCAAGTCCCCATCATAGGGATGCCCTTGTTCTCAAGTATCTCCTTATCAATCCCTTCAAAACGCAATATCCTTGAAATTGTGGTGCTTTCTCCGCCGGGAATTATCAAACCGTCACAGTGTGGGACTATGCCTGCGCGCTTTATGGTCACTATTTTGCAGTCCAAATCCTTCGAGGACTTTTCTAGAGCCGTTATATGCTCTGAAACAGCACCCTGAATGGCCACTACGCCGATAGTTAACATTGAGTGATTCCTTCGTGACGGGTCGCATGCGGTTCTAAAACGCCTACTGCGACCATTTTATCTATGCCTCATAACGGAACGGCGATGACAAGATCTGTTGCAGCAACTGCGCACGTTCGCAAGAAACTCTGTAATGAGTAGCATTAGGCTTCCGATATATAAGAATCGGAGGCATTGCGAACGTTTGACCTAAGCAAAACTGTCACTCACTGGAATAGCATGCATTTGAACACAGCAATCGATGAAATCGATAGGTATTTAGCCCAAAATGTTTTACGTTTTACATAATGGCCAAGGACAAGATTTTCAACATTAGAGTCTCAGAAGATGACTATGCCAAGCTGAAACAACTGGGCAGTATCCGGGCACGTGAGATCTTGCTCGATGCCGTGAACGATGAACTTTTTGGGCAAGTTCCGAAAAGCGAGATGGAGAGACTCATTTATAAGTACGACAAGCTGGATACAGCTTTGGCCAATCTTGAACAAAAGGTCCATATCATCGACCAAAAGGCTCTTTCCAAATTGATTGACGATGATTACGCACAAGCTGCACTCAGCGATTTTGAGGATCTTTTTCAGCGCGTGGATCGGTCCGTTGCAAATCTCAACAGAGAGAGGTTCGAACTCCTGAAGGTGAGGAGGGGCGGAGCACGCTATGTTTACACCGGTGTAAGGGAACTCGCGATTAAGCACCGACTGAACGACCTGCTCGACCGTCCAGACCCAGAATTGTACAACGAGTTAGCTTCGAGACAACTGATCGATAACAAAGACAAATACAAGAAAAACGTCAGCGAACTTATCAAGGGCACTCAGGATAGAATCAAAGAAGAAGAGTTACTCTTGAACTCGCTGAGAGCGATGAGCCCGTATATCATAATGAGAGAGAACATTCAAAGTCAGGTCGACGCTTTGCAGGAAGAAATGAAGGACGTGCTTTACGTTATTGAACACATAAAAGCTCTTGAGCAAAGATACGTGCGAAACTTCTTAGAAAGCTTGAAGTTTAGCGGCGAGAACGAAAAGTCTTCGGCAGCCAAGCTCTTAGAAAACGAGGAATTTGTGGTGCGTTTCTATGACTCAGGTCTCTCCTTGTACGAAAAATTCGAAAAGTATCTTATCTGTTGCGGGGTCGATGATGCTCGAGCTAAAGCAATAGTGAAAAAGCACATGACATGAACCCCTCAAGCATTCATCTGACTCAAAAAACACGAAAAGAGAGCAAAGCACTCAGAAACTATGGACTCGACGGGAATCGAACCCGTGGCATCCACGTTTTTCTCCTAAGATGCGAACGTGGCACTCTACCCCTGAGTTACGAGCCCCGAACGCTAAATGATGCCGGGCTTTAAATAATTTGCCGATTCTCAAACAGATGTTCGTGCTAGATCGAAGTCGCCGGTGGCATTAGCAAAAAAAATACAGAGAAGGAGCTGCCTCAGAATAGGATCTCAATATCCAGCTCCTCCGCCAGTTCTTTGTAACGATTTCTAATTGTTACTTCGGTTACACCGGCAACGTCAGCCACCTCTCGTTGCGTACGCCTGTCACCGCAGATAACCGAAGCTATGTAGATAGCTGCCGCGGCGACCCCAGTCGGGCCTCGCCCGCTCGTTAGTTCTTTTTCCGCTGCTTGTCTCAGTATTTCGACCGCCTTGGATTGAACTTCACCCTTGAGCTTTAGGCCGGAACAGAATCTCGGCACATAATCTATCGGCGATGTCGGAGTCAGCTTCAGATCAAGTTCCCGTGAAATGAATCTATAAGTTCTTCCGATCTCTTTTCGACTCACCCGCGAAACCTCTGCAATCTCGTCGAGAGTCCTTGGAACTGAGCACTGACGGCACGCAGCATATAGAGCCGCAGCCGCAACGCCTTCGATGCTTCTTCCTCGAATAAGATTCTTGTCGACTGCTTTTCGATACACGACAGCAGCCGTTTCCCGCACATTTCTTGATAACCCAAGCGCGGACGCCATTCTGTCAAGCTCAGACAAGGCAAACGCTAAGTTTCTTTCGGTAGCATTTGACACGCGAATTCGTCGCTGCCATTTGCGTAATCGATAGAGTTGCGCCCTGTTCTTGGAAGAGATAGATCGGCCGTACGAATCCCTGTTTCGCCAGTCTATCATCGTGGACAATCCCTTGTCGTGGATGGTATACGTCATAGGAGCACCCACACGGCTCCTTTTCATGCGTTGATCGTGATCGAATGCCCGCCATTCAGGACCCATGTCCATGAAATCTTCATCAATAACCAAACCGCATTTGTCGCATACAAGCTCCGCTCTTTCGTAGTCTTGGACTAGCTGTCGCGAACCGCATTCGGGGCAGACAGCTTTCGATTCCTCGTACTCTCCAAGCTCTTTCTGGCGCTCTTTTGTAACTTCTCGCGCTTTTGCGCGCTCTATTATCCTCTCTTTTTCTACTTCAACCATATATTCACCTTTGAGCTCAGATGTAGACCTTCTCGCCACGGAGTTCTCGCAAGTTAGCAAGAGTAAGGTTCTTAAACGGCTTCACAGAAACATATGGCGACGTTACTGGACCAAATACGTCATGCACCGTGCCAATTCTCTTCATTCGCTTCGTTACTACCGGAGAATCAATCGTTGGGAAGAATTCAGCTTTAAGAATAATATAGCCGTGGCTCGATACGTGAACTATAGTACCTACCCTTCTCAAATCCTGACCTCAAACGTTACGTATATATATGATATATTAAACTATTTAAAGTTTGGGGAAAATCTATAAAATTTTGTTGAGAAGAGACGTAGCGTTTCGACGAATTAAGCGCAGCGCTTGATCTTCATTCAAACCGGCCCCTCGTGCGATCTGTTCGGCCTCAGCATTCGTTATCAACTCAGTGCCGTGGCAGTCTGAGTTTACGAGGAGGTTCGAGGCAATTTTAGCCACGTGGCCGTTAGTGACGTTGTGGCCGCATCGGGCTGTAAGCTCCAGATAGATTCCATTCTGGTTCGCAAGCTCTACATCTCCCTCGCTCACAAGGCCTGGATGTGCAATGATGTTGACATCGCTACAAGCTGCAGCCGCCTTGTTTGTTCCTAGCGCCACCGGCTCAGCGATGGTTTCACCGTGCACGATTACTAGTTGTGCACCAAGCGCCTTCGCTTTCCGAACAAGCTTGGGAATCTTTTCTGGCACGACGTGAGTTATCTCCGCTCCAACGAGAACTTCAATCCCGCTGGATCCCTCCGCCGCTCGCTTTGTCGCGCGTATCACTGAATCGATATTAGAGAAGTCTACGTGATCTGTTATCGCAATGGCCTCATGATCTGCTACATACGCCCGTCTTATGAGTTCACTCGGCAGAAGCGCACCGTCGCTAAGAATAGTGTGCGTGTGAAATTCTATTCGCTTGTTCATTTATCTTCAAGAATCGTGCGTAGCTCGCGATGCTTTTATCGCGCGCGCAATTTGCCGTATCGCCTCTCGCTTTGCGCCATTGACGTCTATGAGCAACCGGCCTTTGTGTTCCCACCAAAGCCGTGGATACGCTTTTTCATCTTCATAAGTGGGACTCAATCCTAGTTCCTGCGCTGCGCGAATGATCTCCTTGATATCTGGCGCTCCTACCGAATCTCCCTTGGCTAAGATTCGTCCTTCTTTTCGCGTTTTATGCGCGTCGATGTAGACTGGCCAAACGACCTTTTTTGTAGTCCTCTCCATTGTTTGATAGCATCCGCTTACAGATATTTTAATATTGTCAAAACAGACATTAAAGACTATGCACAAGCTGGAGATCGAGGTAGGCAGAGATATTCTTAAAAAGAATAAGGAGGAGGCAAATCATAACTTAACTGTTCTCAAACGATATAACATCCGGGCGTTCGACATACTGGGGTCAATCGGCTCGGGAAAGACGTCAATTATCGAGAAGGTTGCCCCAATCTTGGAGCGTCAAGGATTACACATCGGAGCGATTGCAGGCGACGTTGCTGGCGAGGATGATTTTCTTCGAATGAAGGCGCTAAATATCCCGGTTGTTAACTTAAACACCGGAACAGAATGTCACCTCGATGCACATCTTGTTAGCCACGCCATTGAAAAACTGCCTCTCAAAAAGCTGGACATTCTGTTTATCGAAAACGTCGGAAACATGGTTTGTCCCACGGACTTTGAACTTGGGACTGACGCGAGAATCGTAGTTGTAAGTGTCACCGAGGGGGATGACGTCGTGAACAAACACCCCATGATCTTCAGGGTCAGCGATATTGGGGTTATCAACAAAATCGACTTAGCGGAGGCAGTCGGGGCGAGCGTCGCGCGTATGAAAAATGATATGAAGCGAATTGCCCCGCAGGTCAAACAAATCTCGATGAGCGTAAGAACGGGAGAGGGGATAAGTCAACTTGTCGACGATCTTCTGAACTACTAGCATCTCTTGTCGTTTCGGATGAACAGCTACTGTTCTGCAAGGAGAATCGCGTTGATTGATCCGTCCTGACCAGGTCGGTTGGTGACTTTCGCTTTGCCTAAGGTTGTTTGAACAACCGCGCCTTTCGTGATTATGTTACGCCTCACGTAGTTCCTATTTGCACCGTTAAGTTCGACCGTGTCAATATCCGCTTTGCTCGTCTTGCCTGTCGACGCATCAGTCACATTCACGTGAGCGCCTTTTAGAAGCCGGATCTTTGAGTTTCCGCCGAAACCCGAAACTTGCTTCTTTCTGGTCTCTCCAAGCTGCGTAAGCGTCGACTCTCTGCCCATCTCATGTTTCCTCTTGCCGGCAGAGTGCTTGACTCTGCCTCCGGTGCTGCGGCGCACAGATTTTCCTTGCCACTTCATGTGTTAGCCCATTGCTTAATGTTTGATAGGGGCTGTTATAGCAGATTCCTTATTTCAAGCTTTCGTATGGCTGATTTCCGCGTCGCTGCTTCTGAAAGTTTTGCTTTTCTTCGCGAGCAATAAGTCGACCTACCGCCACTCTGGGTGACGCTCATCGCATTTAATACATCGAGCATTCAAGCGCCGACGCCGACCTAGGACTCGAATTAGCGTCGCCAGTGCGGGAACCCATGAGAACCGGATCACTGTCTCTCTTCCAAAAAAGAGACTTACACAGTCTGTCAGGGCAGCAGCTTCAGAAGCACATCGCGTTATGTAGAGATTCGCTGATTTTTCTGACTCAAAAGCACGAATTCTGCTATGAGAGCCTCTAGTTGTATCCTTTCGTCGGCCCCTTCGCTGAGTCGAAAATCAACCTCCCCAACACTGTTAATGAGCTGCACTTTTGTCTGGTCAGAGATATCGAGGCCTAACAGCGCTTTGTGGATTTGTACCACAATTTCGCTTCCAGAAAAACCTTGTTCCAGAAGAAGAGCGTCGAGCGACGACAGCGCAAGCTTAAGCTTGCCCGCTATGGAAGCGCATAGAAGGTCCTTAATTGCTTGCGGATCGGGAGTCGCCGTAATTTGATAGATTGTTTCCTGATTAATCTCAGCTTTTATCGAAGCGGCCGATTGCAGTGTGTTAATGGCTCGACGCAGATCCCCCGCAGCCACGTAACTTATCGCGCTCAAAGCTTCGTCGCTTATTTCTAACTGTTCTTTCGTGGCAATGTATCTCAACTGTGCTGAAAGCTCGGTTTCCCCTAGTGGTTTAAAACGATAAACAGCGCATCTGGATTGTATTGGTTCAATTATTTTGCTTGAATAGTTACACGACAAAATGAATCGACAGGACATGCTGAAGCTCTCCATAGTCCTCCGCAAAGCCGATTGCGCGTCAGGTGTCAGCGAATCAGCCTCATCCAAAAAAATAATCTTGAAAGGCGCACTAACAGGAGCGGTTCTGGCAAAGTTCTTGATTTTGTTGCGAACAACTTCTATGCCACGTTCATCGGAAGCATTGAGCTCAGTGAAGTTGCTCCTCCAATTATCTCCGTAGAGTTCGTGTGCCAGGGCGATTGCCGCACTGGTTTTTCCCGTGCCGGCTGCTCCTGCAAACATCAAATGCGGCATGTTCTCTAATTTGACGTAGGATTGCAGTCTTTTAACGACTTGATCTTGTCCAACAACTTGGCTGAGCTTGCGGGGGCGGTATTTCTCAATCCATATTTCTTCGATATCGATCGCCCCCGTTCCTGCTAAGACTCGTTAGTAGGCACGCCCTAGCGTTCCTTTTTCCCTCGACGCAATTCAGTTTCCTGTTGCCGTTTACTGGCGTTGTTCGCGCAAGTCATTCCACGCGCTCAAACCTGTCCTCAAGTCTCCTGAGTACTTTAGGGAGCGTCGTATACTCCATATCCTTAAGGGGTAACCGATGTGGCTCAAAAGGTCCGTGTCGCCTCATATAGTTCGCTATCACATTTGCTTCATCGCGTGCTGCATCATATGCAGGATCGTTAAATAGATCCACAGGCCCAACGAACTTCCCGTTGGCTATTTGAAATCCGGCTGCGACGGCACGCGGAGGGCCATCAAAGCGAGTGCAGTTCGCGTTTTCAAAAGCGACCGGCATAACTGGGCCATTATGGCTGCCTCTCATCCAGCCGCTGACCAGGTGAGGGAATGTCCACGGTTCGAGCACCTCACCGAGGGCGGGCAATCCCGACTGAGACCGCACAAGTGCCACCGGATCGTCCTTGCCAACATATTCGCCTGCGATTTCATACAGCTTCTCAGTACTTACAGCTGCTACTGGCTCTTCAGAGGGCAATTTTCCCCCTTCTTTTGGATAAACCCGCTTAATAACGTAGCGACTCTTGGCGCCGATTAAGGCCAGCATGTCATACATCTCTGCGGGGCAATCCATAAAGACGCGCACGTGGTCCTGAATGTCCCATATCTCGAACTTGAAACCACTGTGCATGCTTGGATCAATCACCAATCCGGCCGTGTTGAACGGATCGGCAAACATCTTAAAAATCGGAAGATTGAAAGCACCAGGTTCAGTTTTGTCCATCATAAATGCGATAAGGGGCTCTCCAGTTCGTTCTGTGAACTCGAGTTCCGTAGCACCTGGGCCCATTCCGCGTATGTTTCCTGAGAACGAGTCCTTCAACATATCTTGACCCGCTCCATACAGCTTCAAAACCTTAGCAACATCCGTGCACGCAGTAAAGATCTTCCACGCGAGTTCGTGGACTTCTGGATCATTTTCGCCTTTAGCGTGCCCCATAAGCAGCTCGAGGTCATCACCACACGCCATAACCCTGAAATCGGCAACTATTCCCGTTTTAACTGCTTCGCTAAGAATCTCCTCTGCCTTTTCGCAGAGTTGTGGGTGAACAGTCGCGTGTCCTGGAAACCCCCCAACGTCTGCTTTTATCAAACTTATTGTTACCTTAGCCATACTTGACCACCGATGCTGATCTAAAATGTCGTCAGCCAAACTTTAATATACGTCCCGCATATTTAACATTCGCGAAAAACAAACAGCCTGTTATTCTCCTCAAGCGCCTGTGCACGGATGAGGAAAGGTTTAAATTGAGCGAGCTTATATTAAAAGCGGTGAGGTTTTCCTATCGCTAATTGTGAAATGGTAGTTGGCCTGTTAGAGTACAGTATCGAAATATGTAGAGGGCTCGTAGCTCAGTTAGGCAGAGCACCTGGCTTTTAACCCGGAATCTAAGGAGAGATACCAGGCGGTCAAGGGTTCAACTCCCTTCGAGCCCGCCTTCTATTGCCGCTAAATGACAAACGCAACAAATCTCGAAGTAGCCGATAACAGAACAGATTGAACGACGCTTAGAGAACAAAGATCTGCTTGTAGAATTTCGAATCGATTCATCTTTTGTCCCTTTAGAATGCAGTTTGTGGTGGTGCGCATGAAAAACCTGGATGTTATAAAGCATGAAATGGTACCGGAGCACTTCATCATGTCTGACGAAGAAGTGCAAGAGTTGCTAGCGCGATACAGCATCGAGCTCAAGCAACTGCCTAAAATATCGGTAACAGATCCCGCGTGCAAAGAAATTGCAGCGAAAAAAGATAACGTAATAAGAATAAAACGCCGGAGTCTGACAGCGGACGAAGCCGTATCCTACCGTCTCGTGATAGACACAAAAATGGGGTGAGAATTTGATAGACAGACAGGCAATATCCAAAAGCTATTTCACGAGAGACAAGATTGCGCAGCATCACATCAACTCTTTTAACGACTTTATCGAGCTAGGGTTACAGAAAATCATTGATGAGCAGACAGTAATCGATACCGACGTCCCCGGCCTTCTCGTGAGGCTTGGCCGTATTCGGGTTGATACGCCAAAAGTGCGCGAAGCAGACGGCTCGCTCGAGGAGCTTTACCCCACGGAAGCGCGACTTCGAAACATTACGTATGCCGCACCCATATTTCTCGAAATGACCCTTATACAAGGAGACATCGAAAAAGAACCTGAGGAAGTCGAAGTTGGACTAATGCCGATAATGGTGGGTTCAACTGCGTGCAACCTCTCCAAACTCTCCGACGCTCAGATGGTCAAGCTGGGCGAAGATCCGGCGGATCCCGGCGGATACTTCATTGTCAGCGGATCAGAGCGGGTAATAATAACCCTCGAGGATCTTGCACCGAACAAGATCTTTGCCGAGTATGATGAACGCTATGGCGGACGAATAGAGGTCGCCAAAGTTTTTTCACAGCGCAGAGGGTACAAAGCGCTGGTCATGGTAGAAAGGGGGCGTGATTCCATTCTGGAGGTCTCATTCCCCTCAGTTTCTGGGCGAATCAACTACATAATGCTTGTCAGAGCGCTTGGTCTGGTGACTGATCAAGACATTGTCCAATCAGTATCCGACGATCCGGAAATCATCAAATTCATGTTAGAGAATATCGAGGAGGCAGAAGACTTTCCTCAAGACGCAGAGGAGTCGCTTGAACCATACCACCTAAGAATTCAGGAATCGGCAATGAAAAGACTCGGCGAGAAAGTTGCTGCTGGCCAAGCTACCGAATATCAGGCGAAACGGTCTAATTATGTTGTCGATCGCTATCTCCTGCCCCACTTAAATGATCCGCTTCTCTCCGAGGAAGAAACGCGACTAGTCAAAGCACACTTTCTCGGAAGAATGGCGGAAGCCTGCTTCAAACTTGCTCTGCGCAAACGCGGAGAAGATGATAAAGACCACTACGCTAACAAGCGTTTGAAACTCGCTGGCGACCTGATGGAAGATCTCTTTCGCGTGTCGTTTAGTCGACTTACAAGAGACATTAAGTACCAACTTGAGCGAGCGGACATGAGAAATCGCGAGCTCAATGTGTTGACTGCAGTGAGGGCAGACGTCCTTACAGAGAGGCTCACCCACCCCCTTGCCACTGGGAACTGGGTCGGAGGGCGAACAGGGGTGTCACAGCTCCTTGACCGAACCGACTACATGGCGATGTTGTCGCACTTGAGAAGAGTGATTTCACCGCTTTCTCGAGCGCAGCCTCACTTTGAGGCCCGTGACCTGCACCCAACTCAATGGGGCCGCATCTGTCCGAGTGAGACACCAGAAGGCCCAAACTGTGGCCTCGTAAAGAACTTTGCCCAGCAGGTCGAACTTTCAACCGCTCTCGAGGACGAGACCACAGTCCTGTCGGCACTTGAGGAGCTTGGCTATACGCCCATCGGACGCGAATTCGTGTCGGAGGTTGAAGCTGATGACCGAAGCTAGGATTTACCTTGATGGCGCCCTAAAGGGAACGCACAGCAATCCACAGCAATTTGTTGACCAATTTCGAACAAAACGAAGACGCGGCGAGCTTCCGCATCTGATAAATATTGCTTATCACGAAGACACGAACGAAATCAATATCAACACGGATTCCGGAAGAGCCCGTAGGCCGCTTATAATTATCGAGAGAGGGGCACCGCTCATTTCCGAAGAGCACATCCTAAAACTCGAGCAAGGAGAGCTTTCTTTTGATGATTTCATAGAAAACGGACTCATTGAGTACATCGATGCCGAAGAGGAAGAGAATATCTACGTTGCTGTCGCGCCTGAAGATCTCACGAGTGAACATACGCACCTGGAGATCGATCCATCGCTCATTTTGGGGATAGCTACGGGGTTGGTCCCATACCCGGAGCATAATGCCTCGCCGCGCAACACAATGGGGGCGGGTATGGTCAAGCAGTCGTTAGGCGCTTCGTGCGCCAACTGGAAGCTGAGGCCCGATACTCGTTCGCACTATTTGCATTATCCGCAGCTCGGACTCGTAAAAACCAACGCAATGGAAGCGGTAGGCTTTGACGACAGGCTTTCAGGACAGAACTTCGTTGTCGCCGTCCAATCCTACGAGGGCTACAACATTGAAGATGCCCTCATTATCAACAAGAACTCGATCGAGCGAGGACTCGGCAGAAGCCACTTTTTCCGCACCTACGAAGCTGAAGAACGCCGATACCCCGGGGGGCAAGAAGATAAGTTTGAGATACCGGACGCGGAAGTTCGCGGCGCACGGGGCCCGGAAGTTTATGTAAACCTAGACGAAGACGGTTTCGTCAATCCAGAGGCCAAAGTGCAACCCAATGATGTGCTGGTAGGAAAGACTAGCCCGCCAAGATTTCTCGAAGAGCCCACGGAGCTCGGTGGCATCAGCACCCAAAAAAGGCGTGAAACTTCTGTCACGATGCGTTCGAACGAGAGTGGCGTTGTGGACGCAGTCATCATTACGGAAGGTGAGAATGGATCCAGATTAGTCAAAGTCAGAACTAGGGATCAAAGAATACCAGAATTAGGAGACAAGTTCGCTTCGAGACACGGACAGAAAGGTGTAATCGGGCTCATCGTGCCGCAAGAAGACATGCCATTTACCGAAGACGGGATCGTTCCTGATTTGATCATCAATCCTCACGCGATCCCATCGCGAATGACCGTCGGCCACGTTTTGGAAATGATAGGCGGAAAAGTCGGAAGTCTCGAAGGAAGGCGGATAGACGGTACTGCATTTTCTGGCGAACCTGAAGTCAGTTTGAGGGGGGCGCTGAAAAGAAACGGCTTCTCACATACAGGAAAGGAGGTACTGTACGACGGGATCACGGGCGAAAGGCTGGCCGCCGACATGTTTGTCGGGGTGATCCTTTACCAAAAGCTGCACCACATGGTGTCAGAGAAACTGCACGCGCGATCGCGTGGACCCGTCCAAGTGCTAACGCATCAACCGACCGAAGGTCGAGCGCGCGAAGGAGGATTACGATTCGGCGAGATGGAGCGTGATGTAATGATTGGCCACGGCGCAGCTTTGGCATTGAAAGAACGACTCGTCGACGAATCGGACAAAGTTGAAGAGTATGTATGTACTGCGTGCGGAATGATAGCCACTTTTGATAAACGTCGTAACGTAGTCTATTGCCCTAATTGCGGAGCAGATACCGATATCTACAAAGTTGAAATGAGCTACGCTTTCAAATTGTTGCTAGATGAGATGAAGGCTCTTGGTATTGCCCCCCGCATTGAATTGGAAGACGCGGTCTAATCGGGAGGATCACATGAGCAGCCCTAAGCGAATCGGAAAAATCAAATTTGGATTGCTGTCACCAAAAGAATATCGGAAGATGAGTGTAACGAAAGTTATTACTGCAGACACGTATGATGACGACGGTTTCCCCATTGAAATGGGTCTTATGGACCCGCGGCTCGGAGTCATAGACCCAGGTCTACGATGCAAGACCTGTGCACAGCGTGCTGGCGAATGCCCTGGCCACTTCGGCCACATCGAACTTGCCGCTCCCGTGATCCACGTTGGATTTGCAAAGCTTATACGGAAAATACTTAGAGCGACGTGTCGCCGCTGCGGGCACCTGTTGCTCGATGAAATGCAGCAGCACGAATTCCTTCTCAAAATGCACGAACTGAAGGACAAGAATTACTCCACTGAAGAGATTGTCAAAAACGTCATCAAAGAAGCGCGAAAAGCAATCACATGCCCCTACTGTGCGGAACAGCAGAAGGAGATAAAGTATGAAAAGCCGACTCGCTACGTTGAAGATAGTCACAAATTGATGCCCGCAGATATCCGCGATAGATTTGAACGGATACCAGATAGCGACATTGAGCTACTCGGTCTCGACGCCAGTAACGTACGTCCGGAATGGATGATACTAACAGTCTTGCCCGTGCCGCCCGTAACTACACGACCCTCGATCACGCTTGAAAACGGACAACGATCCGAAGATGACCTAACGCACAAGCTCGTGGACATCATCAGAATAAACCAGAGATTTCAAGAAAATCGTGAGGCAGGCGCACCGCAACTTATTATCGAAGACCTGTGGGAACTCTTGCAGTATCACGTCACCACATTCCTTGACAACGAAGTGTCAGGAGTGCCCCCTGCAAGACATCGCAGCGGGAGGCCTTTGAAAACGCTCTCGCAAAGACTCAAAGGCAAAGACGGGCGATTCAGAGGGAGCCTCTCGGGTAAAAGGGTGAACTTCTCGGCACGAACTGTCATTTCCCCTGACCCCAACCTCAGTGTGAATGACGTGGGCGTTCCTGAAACTATTGCCCGTGAGATGACCGTGCCTATTATTGTGACCCCGCGGAATATTGGTGCGTTGCAGGAGTATATTAAGCGCGGCCCGCTTAACCACCCCGGGGCGAACTATGTAAAACGACCTGACGGGAGACGCGTGAAGATTACAGAAAAGAACGGAGACGAGATCGCGGAGACAGTTGAAAACGCATGGGTCGTCGAAAGACAGCTAAAGGACGGGGATATTGTCCTTTTCAACCGACAGCCATCACTGCATCGGATGAGCATCATGGCTCATAGAATCAAAGTGATGCCTTTCAAGACTTTTCGACTAAACCCCGCCGTATGCCCACCGTACAACGCCGATTTCGATGGAGACGAAATGAACCTGCACGTGCCGCAAACCGAAGAAGCGCGCGCAGAAGCGCGCATCCTTATGCTAGTGGAGGAAAACATCCTTTCCCCAAGGTTCGGCGGCCCGATTATTGGCGGGATACACGACCATATCTCGGGGCTCTTTTTGCTTACCCAAAAAGGTTCTAAATTTACGAAAAGCGAAGTCTACGAGCTTCTCAAGAAGTGCACCGTTGAAAAACCGCTCCCTGAACCTGCAATCCTAGAAGAAGGCGTAGCCTTTTACAGTGGCAAGCAGGTGTTCAGTCAAATACTGCCAGAGCGGCTGAATCTGACACTAAAAGCCAAGAAATGCGTCATGCACGGAGTATGCCTCAAAACTGAGTGTGAAATAGATGCATACGTCAAGATTGAAGCAGGCAACTTGATTTGTGGCATAATTGATGAAAAATCAATTGGGGCCTTTAGCGGCGCAATACTGGATGGCATAATCAGGGAATACCATGACACTGGTTTTACAGAGGCGTCGCGATTTCTGGATAACGCGACTAAACTTGCGATACGAAGCATCATGAAGTTCGGGTTCAGCTTCGGAATTGATGACGAGGACGTTTCTCAGCAGGCACAATTGGAAATAGAAGAAATCATAGAAAAAGCGGAAGAGCGCGTCGGGGCGCTAATAAATGCTTATGAAGTCGGAGAGCTTGAATCCATGCCTGGTCGGACGCTCAACGAAACTCTAGAGATGAAAATAATGCAAGAACTCGGTCGCGCAAGAGACAAGGCAGGAGAAATTGCGGGGAAGAACCTCGGATTTGCAGGCGAGCTAGCACTTGACAATTCGGCTGTCGTGATGGCTGTTTCCGGAGCGCGCGGGTCAATGTTGAACCTTACGCAGATGGCCGGCAGCGTAGGCCAACAGTCAGTGAGAGGTGAGCGGATCAGCCGAGGATACTACGATAGGACGTTGCCCCATTTTCGAAAAGGCGATCTTGGCGCTGATGCGCGCGGCTTCGTCAGGTCGAGCTACAAGAAGGGCCTGACGCCGACAGAATTCTTCTTTCACGCTATTGGAGGAAGAGAGGGGCTTGTCGACACGGCTGTTAGGACGTCTCAGTCTGGATACCTGCAAAGACGGCTCATAAACGCGCTCCAAGACTTAGAAGTGAAATATGACGGGACAGTGCGCTCCGGAGAGAGAGTTGTTCAGTTCGTTTACGGGGAAGACGGCATTGACCCCACTAAAAGTGAGTATGGTAAATCCGTCAACGTACAGAAAATCGTACAGAGCGTCATTAACAAACACGGAAGCGGGTGAGTTCTATGGATCTTCAAGAAGCAATAAGTGGACTCAAATTGCCTTTGAACGTAAAAAACGATCTATTTGCAGAATTAAATAGCTTGCAGCTGTCCAAAAACGAAATCGCTGAGATACTTCAGACGACCCAAGACGTGTACACAAGAGCAAAAGTGGAACCGTGCGAGGCCGTTGGAACGATCGCAGCCCAGTCAATCGGAGAACCCGGAACGCAAATGACAATGAGGACTTTTCACTACGCAGGGGTAGCTGACATCAATGTTACGCTTGGACTTCCGAGGCTCATAGAAATAGTCGACGCTCGAAAAGTACCCGACACACCGATGATGACGATATATCTCGATGCCGAGAGCGCAAAAGACAGAGACAAAGCCTTGGAACTTGGCTGGGAGATTGAGGCGACGCGAGTAAGCGACATTGCAGATATCCTTACTGATACGGATGAGATGCAGATCTATATAGAATTTGATGACCGGGTTCTGCAACAGCGGCGTGTCGATTTGGACGCCGTTGTGACTAAACTTCAGGCGCTTCAGGATGTCGATATTCACGTAGATGGATCTAACGTCGTATTGAGCCCTTCAGTCAAGCGCTACAGGGCGCTGCTTCAAATCGTAGAAAAAGTTAGGACAATGGTCATTAAAGGCATCGACGATATTAAGCGGGTCGTCGTACGAAAAGAACGCGAGGAGTACGTTCTCTACACAGAGGGTTCGTCTTTGAAAAAGGTGATACCGCTAGCGCACATTGACGCGACCCGAACGAAGACAAATAACATCAACGAGATGGCGGAGGTTTTCGGTATCGAAGCAGCCAGGAACTCCATCATTGACGAGGCAATGAGCACGTTGCGTGAGCAAGGACTGACAGTTGATGTTAGGCATATAATGCTTGTGGCAGATATGATGACGATTGATGGCGAAGTGAAACAGATTGGGCGGCACGGTATTGCAGGAGAAAAAACGAGTGTGCTGTCGCGAGCTGCTTTTGAAGTCACCGTAAATCACTTGCTAGATGCCGCCGTCCGCGGCGAGATAGACGAGCTTGCAGGGGTCACCGAAAACGTGATTGTGGGCCAGCCTATTCTGCTCGGAACTGGCGACGTTAGGTTAATCGCAAGAACGAGCAAAATCTAAATTCTGAGGCAAAAATGGAGCTAGATATCGCTAAATCCCTAAGAACGGCAATAAGAGACGGAACGGTCTCGGTAGGCGCAAAGAGTACTCTTAAATCAATCCAGAAAGGCGACGCCCAGTTGGTTATCCTGGCCTCCAACTGTCCGCAAAGGTTTCGCGATACAATAATATCAAGCAGTGTGTCTACGGTGAGTCTCGAGGTCAACAGCTTAGAATTAGGATCAGTTTGTGGAAAGCCGTTCACGATATCCGCCCTTTCGATCGTAGATCCAGGATCTTCAGACATTATGTCTCTAAGGGAAAAGGAGATAAATAATGACAGAAGTTAAGCTCACAACAGAAGGGATACGCTACATAGCCTTGTTTGAGAGTTTAACCGGAGCAATCGCCCGTGATTGCTATGTCGACGACGAGAACGATCGCGTGATATTCGTCGTCAAGAACGGGGATATGGGCCTCGCGATCGGCAAGAATGGCAACAACATAAACAGAGTGAAAAAATCAATAGGGAAGCACATCGAAATAGTCGAGTACTCCGATGAAGTCGACGAGTTCGTTGCCAATGCACTTCAACCCGTTTTCGTTAAGAAAGTACAAGTCATTGTAAAAGAGAACAGGAAACTCGCCTACGTTGAAGTCATGTCCAAGGATCGTGGAATAGCGATTGGAAAAAACGGCAGAAACATTCAGAAAGCAAAAGTGCTTGCGCACAGGCACTACGGCCTAGAAGACGTGATTATTCAGTAATATCCTTAAACGAGGAGTCATCATGGGAAGGGGCATCTATTCGGCACGCAAACTGAAAAAAGACCACAAAGCGCTTCGATGGAGCGACAAAAACTTCAGCCGTCGCGTACTTCATCTGGACGAAAAAGCGGACCCGTTAGAAGGCGCACCGCAAGCACGAGGAATAGTGCTTGAAAAAGTCGGCGTAGAAGCGAAGCAGCCAAATTCAGCTATACGCAAGTGCGTCAGAATCCAACTGATCAAAAACGGACGACAGGTAACCGCCTTCTGTCCCGGGGTAGCAGCTGTGAATTTCATCGATGAGCACGACGAGGTAACCGTGGAAGGGATTGGCGGCAGAATGGGTGGCTCAATGGGCGATATCCCAGGCGTGCGGTTTAAGGTTATAAAGGTGAACAACGTTTCTCTCGAAGAAATGGTCCGCGGCAGAAAAGAAAAACCAGTAAGGTAGAGAACATGCCAACCGATAACAATAGCTTACTCTTCGGCAAGTGGGAGATTGCCGACATTCACGTTGAAGACCCAGGTATAAAGCGATACGTTCACTTTGAATCACCAGGAATTCTCACCGGCGGAAGACACGCACACCAGCAATTCAACAAGTCAAACTTATCTATCGTCGAGCGGCTGACCAACAAACTCATGCGCGGAGAAGGCAACACGGGAAAGAAAATCAAAGCGTATGGCACTATAAAAAAATCATTCGAAACAATAAACAAGCGTACAAAGGAAAACCCGGTGAAGTTGCTCATTCAAGCCGTCGAAAATGCAGGACCTCGGGAGGAGACAGTGAGGTTGAAATACGGCGGTATATCGGTCCCAAAAGCTGTCGACACTGCTTCTCAGCGGCGTGTCGATTTAGCGCTTATGTACATCGCGCAAGGCGCTAAAAAGAGTGCATTTAAAAGTAAACGCACTTTTGATGAGTGCCTTGCATCAGAGATTATAGCTGCCGCAAAGAATGACGTACGTAGCTTCTCGATAGGCAAGAAAGAAGAAAAAGAACGAGTGGCTAAGGCAGCGCGGTAGTACAGTATTTTCAGCGAAGTACATGGTAAGCAGGCAAAAAATGGTTGAGCGTGTCACAACGCTCATGGACCGACCCGAAAATATACGCAACATAGGGATTGTAGCGCATATAGATCACGGCAAGACTACGCTTTCAGATAATCTGCTCGCCGGAGCAGGCATGATTTCAAAGGAGCTGGCTGGCACACAACTATTCATGGACTTTGACGAAGAAGAACAAGCAAGAGGTATCACAATCAACGCAGCGAACGTATCGATGGTTCACGAGTTTCTTGGCAACGAGTACTTAATCAACCTCATCGATACGCCAGGGCACGTCGATTTCGGGGGAGACGTCACACGGGCCATGCGAGCAGTTGACGGAGCAGTCGTCGTAGTCGATGCCGTTGAAGGGACGATGCCTCAAACAGAAACAGTCTTGCGACAAGCGCTAAAGGAAAATGTCAAACCAATTCTCTTCATTAACAAAGTCGACAGGCTTGTCAACGAGCTCAAATTGGATCCACAGGCTATGATGGGCAAGTTCGTCAATCTCATCAATCACGTGAACAAGCTGATCAAGGGGATGAGCGAGAAGAAGTTCAATGAGGGCTGGAAAGTGAAGGTCGATGATGGTTCTGTTGCGTTCGGATCCGCTCTGTACAACTGGGCCTTAAGCGTCCCTCAAATGGAAAAAACGAAAATCACCTTCAAAGATGTATTTGAATACTGTGCAAATAACAAGCAAAAAGATCTTGCAGACCGCAGCCCGCTTCATGAAATAGTGCTAAACATGGTTATCACGCACCTCCCGAATCCGCTGCAAGCGCAAAAGCAACGCGTTCCTGTGATATGGCACGGAGACAAGAACTCGGATGAGGGCAAAGCGATGCTGAGTTGCGACCAACACGGTCCGGTACAGTTCATGGTTACCGACATCTCTATCGACCCTCACGCAGGCGAAGTCGCGACAGGGCGACTTTTCTCGGGGTCGCTAGAACGCGGACAAGAGCTTGCAATTTCAGGCATGCCAAACAAAAATCGAATTCAACAGGTAGGCATATTTATGGGCGCAGAGCGGATCGAAGTTGAGCGAATTCCAGCAGGTAACATCGCGGCCGTCACCGGACTGCGAGACGCGATAGTGGGCTCGACCGTTTCTTCTCTAAAAGGCGTTGCTCCTTTTGAAAGCATTAAACACGCAAGTGAGCCAGTAGTTACTGTTGCGGTCGAAGCCAAGAACATGAGAGACCTGCCTAAGCTCGTTGAAGTCCTGCGGCAAGTCTCTAAGGAGGACCCGACGCTGCGGGTGACGATCAATGAAGAGACTGGAGAACACTTGATATCTGGCATGGGCGAACTGCACCTCGAGATAATTGCCCACAAAATTGAACGAGATAAAAACGTACAAATCACCACGTCAGAACCGATTGTGGTGTATAGAGAGACCGTTCAAGGCCGTGCGGGACCCGTCGAGGGCAAGTCTCCGAACCGCCATAACCGATTCTACTTCGAAGTGGAAGCGTTACCGCACGATGTGACTGCTTTGCTAAAGGAGGGCGCCATCAACATGAACGCCCCGGAAACTGAACGGCGAGCGATCTTAATGGAAGCTGGCCTCGAAAAAGATGAAGCGCGAAACGTCGCTGATGTCTTCGAATCAAACCTTCTCCTAGACCTGACCAAAGGCATCCAATATCTGCGTGAAACGATGGAACTGATCATAGAGGGATTCGGGGAAGCAATGAAGACCGGGCCATTAACAAGAGAACCCTGTGAGGGCATAAAAGTGAAACTGGTCGATGTCACCCTACACGAAGACGCCGTCCATCGAGGTCCTGCACAAGTCATACCTGCCGTTAGACAGGCGATATTCGCGGCCATCCTGATGGCCAAGGACGTGGTACTTGAACCGATGCAGAAGGTTTTTATCAGCGTCCCCCAAAGCCTAATGGGAAGTGCGACGCAACAAATACAAGGAAGGCGCGGTCAAATACTGGATATCGACTCCGAAGGCGACACAGTAGTTGTAGTTGGTAAAACCCCAGTCGCCGAAATGTTCGGTTTTGCTGGAGATTTGCGATCTGCGACAGAAGGACGCGCTATATGGAGCACGGAATTCCTGGGATTTGAGGTGTTGCCGCAAAGCTTACAACCAGAGATAGTAAAAGAGATAAGGCAGAGAAAAGGCCTAAAAGCTGAGCTGCCAAAACCACACGACTTCATAGGCTGAAAGGAGGAAAGAACAAAAATGGCTGCAAAGCCCCATTTGAATTTAGCAATGATAGGTCACGTTGACCACGGCAAGAGCACGTTAGTTGGAAGGCTGTTGTTCGAGACTGGCAATGTAGGTGCGCACATAATTGAGTCATACAAGAAAGAAGCAGAGGCAAAGGGCAAAGGATCCTTTGAGTTTGCCTGGGTAATGGACTCGCTCAAGGAAGAACGCGAACGCGGCGTCACGATCGACATAGCACATCAACGATTCGATACCGAAAACTACTACTTCACTATCGTCGACTGTCCCGGTCACCGTGACTTCGTAAAGAATATGATCACCGGAGCGTCGCAGGCTGATGCTGCAATATTAGTGGTTGCAGCGCCTGATAGTGTAATGGCTCAAACAAAAGAGCACGTCTTCCTTGCACGGACACTCGGAATCAATCAGCTGATCGTAGCGATCAACAAAATGGATGCTTCAAATTATAGCGAGAAGCGGTTCAATGAGGTCAAAGACGAGGTAGGAAAGCTACTGAAAACAGTCGGGTACAAAGAAGAAGACGTTCAGTATGTCCCAGTTTCGGCGTTTAAAGGCGATAACGTAACCAAACTTAGTGACAACATGTCGTGGTACAGCGGTGAGACACTGTTACAGGAGATTGACAAGTTCAAAGTTCCTGAAAAACCGGTGAAGTTGCCTCTCAGATTACCCATACAGGACGTATACACGATCTCAGGTATCGGAACGGTGCCCGTTGGCAGAGTCGAAACGGGCACAATGAAGCGGGGAGACAAGGTAATATTCGAGCCCGCAAATGTCCGAGGGGAAATCAAATCAATAGAAATGCATCACGAAGAGATCCCAGAGGCCGCTCCAGGGGATAACGTAGGTTTCAACGTCCGGGGCGTTGCTAAGAAGGATATTAAGCGCGGCGATGTCACCGGTCATCAAGACACGCCACCAAGTGTCGCAAAGGAATTTACGGCCCAGATCGTCGTTTTGCAGCATCCAAGTGCGATAACTGCGGGCTACACGCCCGTGTTCCATGCGCACACCGCGCAGGTGGCATGCACCTTCACGGAAATCAAGGCAAAGCTTGATCCCAGAACCGGTCAAGTGAAAGAGTCCAACCCAGACTTCATCAAAACAGGCGATGCAGCCATCATCCAAGTCCGGCCGACAAAGCCCTTGGTGATAGAGAAGGTAAAAGAGATACCACAATTGGGTCGCTTTGCCATTCGGGACATGGGACAAACTATCGCAGCGGGCATGTGCATCGACATAGTCCCTCGGTAACGTCACGTGATTGAATGCAAAAAGCAAGAATAAGGCTTTCAGGAACGAGCCCGGAAATGCTTGATCACGTTTGTGAACAAGTTAAGAGCATAGCCGACAGGACGGGAGTCAACCTGTCCGGGCCAGTCCCTCTTCCCACGAAAAAGCTTAGAGTACCGACGCGAAAAAGTCCCGACGGCGAAGGGACTGCCACGTGGGAGCACTGGGAAATGCGCGTCCACAAGCGACTTATCGATCTTGATGCTGATGAGCGCGCGCTTCGGCAACTCATGAGAATACAAGTCCCGAAAGATATCAACATCGAAATAGTACTGGAAGGCTGAGGGTCTCGCCCATTCAGAATGATTTTGCTTGATAACGTGCGAGCTGAAGCAATTGTAGCGGACGAGTTGACGGCCGAGGTAGCCAAGTGGACTACGGCGCCAGCCTTGAGCGTTCCTTTTAGGTTCAATGAGAGCTGGTGAGGCTTTCGCCTCGCAGGGGTTCAAATCCCTTCCTCGGCGCTCCTATTTTGTAATGTGTTTTTCCCACGGCTTAATGATGCACAGCTGCTTGTTCGTTTCATCCACGTTAACGATCGAGTAACTTATGCCTCGCCTGTCGAGGAAATCAATGAAGAAGTGCTCGAAGTAAGCGGATTTATCCTCATCAAACCTGGTAGCCGCAAGAACGAATGCCATCATATTCTGACAAAAGCGCGAGGCGAGCCAGTAATAGTCGTCATCCGAAATGTGGTACTTTGCTGGTGGTTTCTCTTTCGCCGACTTGGGTCTGCGCAACAACATGATTGTAGCCTGACAAGTCTCTGTACTTACCACCATATTTAGCCTTTAAAAATGTTCTTCTCGATTGCGCGAGAAACCTGGCACCTAGCACGTGCAAAGCGCCTAAACGGTCCATTTGCCTCATTATGCACACTGCTGAAGTGTGAGTTGCCACCCTCAAGCAAAAGCCGCTGAGTCCGCAAAGCACTTTTCTTAGCGTCGGATCACCAGCGAGGCCCTAGCTAAACCTAAACCAGCGGCATAGGTTGCGAGGCAATACTAATGAATTTTAAATACCAACGATTCATAGTTAATTCAAATGAGTGATGAAATTAAGTTTGTGATACCCAAGGGCAGCCTGGAGGAACAAACGATCAAGTTCTTGAAGCTGGCAGACTTAGAAGTTATTCGAAAAAGCCCGAGGGACTACAATCCTAAGATCAAAGATTTCAGAATAAGTAGCGTAAAAGTACTGAGGCCTCAAGAGATCCCTCAATATGTTGCGGCAGCCTATTTTGATCTTGGCATAACTGGATTGGATTGGGTACGCGAGACCGGTAGTGACGTGCGTATCATCGCGGAGCTGCCATATAGCAAGACAGCGTCTGAAAAGGTCAAGATCGTGCTCGCAGTCCACGAACAATCGACGGCAAATTCCCCGTTTGATTTGAAGCAAGGCAGCAGGATTTCGACAGAATATCCACATCTAGCAAAGCAATATTTCGAGCAGAAGGGAATTTCTGTTGACATATTCTTGTCGTACGGCGCCACTGAAGCTAAAGTCCCCGATATCATGGATGGTATAGTAGAGTTAACCGAGACAGGCGAGACCCTTAGGAGGAGTGGTCTCAAGGTGATCGACGTTATTCTTGAATCATCAACTGTGCTCATTGCCAACGAGGTAAGCTACGAGGCAAAGCGGCGCTCCATTGACGATATCAAGACGCTCATTCTAGGTGCCATAGACGCCCAGAACAGGGCTTTGATTAAAATGAACGTCCCTAAAAACAAGCTCGAAGAAATCATCACGATCTTGCCAACGATGAAAGCCCCCAGCGTCGCCAAATTATATAACACAGATTACTACGCCGTAGAATCGGTGGTGGCCAAAGAGCAGATTAACGAGCTTATTCCGAAGCTAAAGCAGCACGGAGCTGAGGACATTCTGGAGTTGTCCATAAGCAAGATCGTCGACTAGCTAACGCGGTTTCCACGAAGATCAATAATACGACTATGGCGCCCCCAATCTTGATACGCGCTTGCGCACTGCTGATTCTCGCTACTTTGGCGATAACAGTTAGCTTCGCCGGTTGCCTGACCGCGCAACCTAACAATGATACGACGAGCCCTGCAATCTATCCAGTAAACGTCACGCATACTCAGCATTACAATTACAACGGGACGTCTTACCTGACAGGGATTATCAAAAACGTAGGCACGCAGAACCTGATAAATGTCAGCCTTCAAGCTGAAGGGTACGCAAACAATACGACAGCCGAGCGAGGCTATGGGGCCCCTCAAACAGGAATTAATGCGACGATTATGCCTGGAGAGACGAGCCCCTTCATGATCAAAATGTTACCCGTTACATCCAATGCGAACACTACTCTCGCGGCTCGAGCATCTGCCTCAATAAGCTCATTGCCACTGCCCAATGCGAGAAACACTACTGCAAATAAGTCGGCAAGTCGGCCTGTCGCGCAAACAGCGAAGAAACCCGACTTGTACCGAATATTCCCCGAATACAAGCTCTCCAGCGCCGACCCGTACCCGCTTTCAATTGAGAATGGCAAAACCATTTTTTCAAACAAGACGATTAGCGTCAGCGGAGAGGTCTACAATGGAGGGGCTCAAAACGTAAACTCCTCTGTCGTAGCGGCCGCGCTCTATAAAAAAGACGGAAACGTTCTCGGCGTCTTCGTAGGCATTTCGCAACGGGCAGATTCTGAAAAGACCGCGCCCTTCGAGATAGACATCCCTCGTGGCAATTTCCCGATTTCGTCAGCGGATGTCGCGAGAACTCAAGTGTACACCTATGAGCTTACAAATTGAGCACGCCGCCTACACCGGGCTAACGAGAACCTCATCGTCGACGACCTCGATTCTTAGTTCTCCCTCGTAACTTTCTGTCTTAAAAACCGTCTCGCACACACGAATGGGCAAAAAGACTTCTATGTTGTCTACATCCCTGGTATAGGTTCCGACAACGCCTCCACGCGTTGCTTCTTCCGCTCCTGCAGTTTCGACCAGCCTTATCGTCTCTTCTTTGATGCTTGTAGAAACGCTCCCGGATGATTTGTTTAGTGGAAATGCGCGTCCTATGCAAAACGTCTCTATGCATTTTGTAGGTATTACTATAGTTGTAGAACCTTTGTCACACCGATAGCGCACTTTACCCATCAACATAATGCCCTCTACTACGACCCTGCACGATGACAATATTGCGCTCACATATTTATAACAATCTCAATGAAAGGCCACCAAATGCGAAAGAATTGAGTCCACAGCAGGCCCCGACGCAACCCTTCGAATTGATCCCGCTCACAACTAACTAATACGTAAATCCTTGTCAAAGAAGTGAAGTTCGAATTTTGGGCCAAGTTTCTCAAGCGTATCTTCCGCTCTGCTTCTCGTTTTTTCCGGCAAGATCAAAACGATTCGGTCAATGTCTAAGCTCTTGAGCTGAAGCCATTTCGCAACGAGCTCATCCGTTATCTCTGCCCCAACCTCTACTTCCGAAATTAATGTGGGCGTATCGCTTGCTAGAAATGGTTTGACGCTATAAACGTCGTAGGCGAGGAGATCTGGGTACACATTAGCGATGCTAGCAACGTTTTTCCCCATTATATTCATGACAACTTTGTATTTTTTAAATATGGTCTCGCCTGCTTTTCTAACAACTTTGTCGTGAAGGACCTTTGCTTGCGAAGCGCTCAATTCAGACATGCTTGCCATATTAAGCCCTGTCACTACATACGTTTTTTGGCGTTTTTCCTCTTCAAATTCTGCTGACGACGGCCACCTAAGCTTCTCGCCTGACAGACATAGAAAACCGATGTGCGGCGCGCACGTCTCTGCCCAGCGATTTGCTATTGTGCAGATATTTTTGACCTAGAAAAGCGTAACAAAAAAATTTCACTACATAGGTATTTATTGACTCTTTGAGAGTTCACTTTGTTCTTCGCAGAGGTGTCCTTAATGCGCATAGATGAAATGAATAAAAAAATACTGTATCTCTTGCAACAAGATGGAAGGATGACGTACAAAGACATCGCCAAAGCGATAAACAGGTCAGAATCAACAGTGCGCGACAGGATATCCATAATGGAAGATGAAGGCGTAATAAAGGGATATTCAGCAATTGTCGACCGAGGAAAAGTGGGATTGCATTGTTGTGCCCGCCTCTTTGCGAAGGTTCATTTGGAAGAGCTCGACTCTTTGTCGAAAAAACTGGCAGAATTAGAGAATATTTTTCAGATAGACCACGTCAGCGGCGACCATAATTTGCGGTTCACTGTTGCGGCTCACGACTACTCTCAGCTCAAAAGTGTGATCAACACCCAGATAGCAGATCTCCCGCTTGAGATAGTTCAAATAGATATTATCATGAAATCGCTCAAAGAGGGGGGGCCCCTCAAACTCCAGTAAGAACGCCGATCACTTTTCTGCAAAGTCGCAGGGGCGCTGCGCGACCGTTTTTCTGCTGTGTCCGCTGTGCATAGCGCGGCACCATGAGTGTTTGTATTGGTTATTCTGACGGAGCCTAACTACGTGAAGAAGCACAAGTACAAAATGCCACGAGGCATGCGATACTCCTCGCTGGTCGAAAGAGCCCAATTTTACTGCAACGAGTTCAATGGGAAAGCGCTACGTCGTTGGAAGCCTTTCCGAAAGAACACGGTGATCTCATTCTTGCTTGGAAAGTATACCCAAATCTACCTCAAACAATTTGAGGACATTAGAGACGACGTGGTCGTGATTGATGATTATTGCAACCTGCGAGGTTTGCAAGAATACCTCTCGAAATATCTTCCCGAAGGGGTCTACTATGACACGAATCGCTATGAAGATCTTGAAATATGCAGAGGCTGCCCAGACTGCTACGAGGCCGACAAGTGTCTTCCCTGCAAGCATTACGTTGGGCAAGAACTTGTTTTCGATTTGGACCCCGAAAACGTCTATTGTCCAGTCCACGGCGACCTAGATCAGAAGATGAAGGCGCATCAGGGGCGCATGCTGTGTTTGATAGAGTTCAAGATCTTGAGAAAGCAAACAGTGTTGATGTATCGCGAGCTCAAACAAACGTATTCCAAACTGCGCATTGTCTATTCGGGGCGCGGCTTTCACATCCACGTGCTAGACCGCGATGCTACGTACTTAACGCGTGCAGAACGAAATTCATTAGCAAACGCGTATGCACGAAGGTTCCCAATTGACGAATGGGTCACTGCTGGGAACGTCAAACTAATACGACTTCCCTACACTCTGCACGGGATGATATCAAGAGTCTGCGTCCCAATAGAGCCCAGCGAACTGGAGTTTTTTGACCCAGTCAACTACCAGCCAGCCATACCTCGTTTCTTGACGTTTGAACGTAAACTAACAAGTTAGGCGACGGGCATGTGTTCTAACACCTCGAAGATTACTTCTCGCCTTTCGCTTCCTCGCCTTTATAGTATTCCTTCTTCTTTTCTGTCTTGCCCTTGACTTCTTTGCCTTTGTAGTACTCCTCTTTCTTTTCTTCTTTACCGTTCATACGTACACCGAGTAAAATGACATTTTTCAACTATAAGAAGATAACCTCCATTTTGCGCTTGTTAGAACCCAAGGACCCGCTAGAATGCCTGAAAAGCGCTTTGAGCACGTTATTGGACCTCCCAAAACTATGGGCTTTCGAACCTCGTATCATCCAAATTCCAAAAGAACTGGCCGCTTGCGATGCAACACAAAATCTGCTCACTTGTCAGGCGTAGCAACAAGCGGTAGGGCTGGATTACGAGTCCACTCTGGCAAAAAAAGAGAACGCGCGTGAGGCTTATCATACACCAGAAAGGTGTAGTTCAAAAGCTGTCAACGCGTGCCTGTACTTGTTTTTCCATTTCTTTACCTCTTTCTGATCTACGTTTGCGTTTTCTTTCGCTCTTAGTCCTAATGCAAAAACGTTCCACGCGTCTTCAGCGATACGACGAACGTATCCTAAGTTAGGCCTGGGCGCCAATTCTGTTTGAATCATATCGACTGCACGCTCAAATGGGGTATATAGTTCGCTGTATCTATCGTCAAAGTCCTCACCGACGACACGAGCCAGCAACCTAAAGAGACTCTCTAGGTCTCTTTCATCTGCGACCTCCTTTTTTGCCAGGTTCTGCAATTGATTAAGTATCGTGACTAGAACCTTGTGCATCTGGCTCGGCGAGTACTCATAAATAACGTCAAGTTTCGTGTATCGCGCTAGGATTTCAACGTTTAAAGTAAGCAAGATGGCATCACTGAAAGATGACTCGTACCCATCGAATATCAATATCGTATCCCTCCATTGGTCAAATGAAGCTGTGACTTGCTGGGTTTTTTTTACGCGCGTCACATCAAAGATTCGGGGGGCGCCCCGCGCATATACGACCGGCCCTGACTTGTACCAATAATAAGGGAGCCGCAGGTCAAGTCTTCTTTTTTCGCAATCTTTGTGAATTTGGAACAGAATCCTGTAAAATCGTGATGGCGTCAGTGCGTAAGGTGCCTCCTCACGTTTTGGCACTGCAGCTTCCAACTTCGCTAGTATCTGAGGCGGGACACACGGCTTACGTTGGAACTTGTCAATAGTGTGCAGCATGGTGTAAGCCAGCAAGGGGTTCTTGCTGACCTCACAGACGTAGTCAAGCTCTCTCACACCATTACTCTCTAGCGCCATGTGCCAAAAAAGTGCGCTTTCGGAACATAGGAGGCAGAGTACGGAAAAAGGCGCTCGAACAGGCCTACTTAACTTCTCAAAGGTTTTTATGAAATGCACCAATAAAATTGCACGCTGAACTCGTTTTAAATAGCGCAAGATTTTGGAGAAAATATGAAGCGCAATCAAGCCTCAATATTTGATCTCCGCGAGCGCGTCCTCGTCGCGGATGCTGCGCTGCACTCGGGAGAAAGGCACTGAAATGTATAGACTGCGAAACAGCGCGGACACCAAACACAGGACGCGCTGAAAGCGGCTCTCAGATCTATTTTTTGGACCTAAACACTACTGAAACAAAAGCTGAGTTGATCGCGGACAGGCAACTTCAACGCGACTCACGAAAGTAGTATTCAAACGAAAAGAGGATTCCTATCAATACCTGACGAACTTCGCGAGACATTATTTTTGAGCCGAATTGCGAGTTAGAACACCTGGGCCCTAAAGTGTCGATCGTTATTTGCTGTCCATTTCGTAGATTTCTGACTCATTTGGCAGGATCTTTTTTTGTTTTTTTCTCTTTCTTTCCATCTTCTTCCACTCTTCAGGGGTCAGCTGTTCCTCGGATTGCGTCGAATCCATGGGGAATCGTCACGCGTTTTGATATAAACAGCTTGTCCTCAACATGTGGAGCCACACAGGAGGATATCAGGAGTCTCATAGCTATTTTTAACTTTGAAGCCTTTCTTCGGAAAGCTTAAAGTATTGCCTGCATTTTATTGTTGAACTCGGAGCCAACCATGTCGCCAAACGTAAAAGAAAGTGATTCCGGAGATGATTTGCAGGACAACATCGCATCGCAGTTGCGGATGATAGAAGTATCGCACGACCTGACCATTACAAATCTGACAAGCATCGCCAGGATAATAATCGCAAACGTCAAAAACCAATACCAAGCGCTGCAGGTCTGTACGGCAATCAATACGTGGATTGCTATTAACGGAATGCAAGGCAACATCACCGTGCCCGAACCTTTGGTCAGAAAATATGTCAGAAAAGTAATGTCGTAGCGAATGTAGCCATAAACAACGCACGTCATCACATCGACCGACTCAGAAGCAAAGACGTGGATTTCTCGGACTAGAGCGAAACTTCGATTACAGACTAGCTGTTAACTACCGCATTATGCTGAAGGTACTCTTTCTCGGTACAAGCGGCTCAATGCCAACGGTCGCTAGAAGTCTTCCTTCTATACTGATAAAGCGAGACGGCGACGCCATCCTCTTTGACTGTGGCGAAGGGACGCAACGCCAGATGATGCGTTGCCGCACCGGAATCAACATATCCTCTGTATTTATAAGTCACTGGCACGCTGACCATTTCCTCGGCTTGCCAGGACTTATTCACACTATGTCCTTTCTGAACCGGAGCGACAAACTAAACGTATATGGACCTCGGTGGGGGGGTGTTCCAAACTTGTTTGCACTTGTTAATCCCCAGTTTCAGGTAGATTTTGTGGAAGTCTCGCCAAGAGCTATAATAGAACTCGGCTCGTTCTCAGTGCGAGTCTTCGCTGTGGATCACGGGATAGGCGCGTGCGGTTACGTTTTTGAAGAGCACGAACGGCCTGGCAAGTTTGACCGAAGAAAAGCAGAAGAGCTCGGACTGAAGCCTGGACCATTGTATCAGACCCTCCAAAACGGTGAATCCGTGCCTATCGGAGATCACGTCGTAACGCCAGAACAAGTGATTGGACCAAAGCGCCCGGGCAGGAAAATCGTCTACGCAGGAGATACGCGTCCTTCTGATGAGGTTGTGCAAGCTGCAAAAAACGCCGACTTACTTATTCACGAAGCAACGCTAGCTGGAGACCTAGACGAATACGCAAAAGCTGTCGGCCATTCGACGGCATCCGAAGCAGCTTACATAGCACGGAGAGCGGACGTGGTTAAGCTAATTCTAACTCACATAAGCTCTAGATACGCAAACGCATCGCCGTTGCTGGAAGAGGCGCGACTCATCTTCCGCAACACATCTGTCGCAGATGATCTGCTTGAAATAGAGGTGCCGTACAGGGATCGGCTCGACTAGGAGACGACGCGATGCAATGGCGAACCTCAAACGGTAATGCGCTGTAAATACATCAAGCTTCGAACGCCTTCATCGAGTGTCCTTGATTCCAAAACGAAAATACCCTTATACCGCCTTAGTCCGCGCATTACGCGGCTCCAGTTGATGTTTCCTAAGCCGAGGACTAAGTGCTCATCGGTTTGGCCGTTATTGTCGTGCAGATGAACGTGGTCTACGGGCATTCGCAAGAAGGAGTCTATTGCGTCAGCCGTGTTTGCGTGGCCAACGTCAAAAGTGAAGCCTAGACCATCAACACGCATGTCTGCTATTTCATCGGGAAACCGACCGAGCAGAAATTCCACATTGACCATGTTTTCGATGGTCGCAGTGACGCCATGCTCTCGGGCACAACGCGTGAGCTGGAACAGTGCCTCATTATTCTTGCGCAACGCCTTATCTGGGCAGAACGCCGCGAGGGGCGATACATAACCGGGGTGGATTACAAAAACACGTGCATAGTTTGCCACCGCCTCTATCGCCGCCTTGATCTGCCGAAGAGTTTCACCCCAAATAGCCTCATTGAGGCTCGCGATGTTCAAGTCAGAAAATGGAGCGTGAACGCTAATCTCAAGGTCATATGAGGACCTGAGATAATCAATCAAAGCGATCATGTCGTCATCCAGCTTCTGCGGCCCCTCCGCGATCACTTCCCAGCCTTGGAAGCCGACATCCTTAAGATCCTCGAGCTGCTCAAGATCGACGTGGGCGGACGAAAAATAGACCTTCATTTATTGCGCTCGTCTGTGATCGCTTCTATCACCTTTTCAGGCGAAGGCGCTACGACGCGGACGAAGATCGGGCCAAGCGGATCCTGCCAAAAGTTTACCTTTCCGACTAGCGCCGCTTGCTTGTTTAACGTGAACTCAAAAGAGTTGGATGACACTCGTTTCATGAGCTCTGCGTTTGCCGCAGATCGAATTCGCTGTGCTCGCAGAAGGTTGGCAAATGTCTCCAGCGTGTGACTGGTCCCACTTATTAAGTTGTTTGAGCGCTCCAAGGCTGCGTCTGGAAATATGTTCCGGATGGCACGTTCGACTTTATCTTGGACCTCTGTTTCGTGGATTGGCGTTCGCACGCTTATCTCGATACCAGTCGCTGGGACAAGCGACGAGAGTCGTTCAATCACCTTAGATACAGAAGACTTAAGCTCTTCAAGGCTCCCTTCATTCGATATGTGGCAGTCAGCCGTGCTTAATGCTTCTTCGAGCCCCCAAGCTAACTCGCGTTCGTCTTTTTCTTCAAAGCCTTGAAAACTGAGTGCGTCATCGGGGCGGCTTCTGCTCTTGACCCTCTCAAATCTAACTTCTGGGCTCGCAGCTATAGCGATAAGTTTGAAATTGTTATTGAATTCTCTCCTGTAAGCATCCACCTCTGCGACTCCCCTAAGACCATCTATCACGACCTTCTGAGATGGGAGCGCGCGGACTGCCGGAATGCACATTTGAGCTATTGCGTCCATCCCATGTCGAGCACGCAGTTCGTTTGCAATTGCGCCGACGTTTTTTTCACTCAACTCGATTCCCCGCTCGCGCATGTAGGATCGTACTGCATCGCCCATAGCGACGACCACAAACCCGTGGGCCTGCGCTACAGCTGTTGCTTCGGATTTGCCCGACCCTGGAAATCCTACGAACCCGATGATTAACAAACCGCCCCCTCGAGGCTCGAGCGGTAGCTCAACATATGTCCTCGTCGCCTTTCTCACGCGTTCGAATTCTAAGCGGGCGCCGACACTGAGCTGCCAGTTCAACGATCTCGTCGCGCGTTAAGGTGGTCAGATCTCTTCGAACGCACATCTCAGCTCTGCCCTGCTGAAGTGCATAACGGGCCCCAAACTGGTTGACCATTTCAGTGATTTCGTCTTGGCTAAGCAACCCTTTGAAAAGCGTGGTTCTCAATTCAAACTCGAGAATCTTGTGTGCAGCTAATGCTGCGCAGCCTATGTTAATGGCCTTCGTAATCTTCTCGACATATGCATTCGCGTTTCCTATTCCGATGATTCGTGCATATTTTTGTGGATCGGAGAGAGGCGCCTTGAGGTCGATAAAAAGCCCGTCGAGCAACTGAGCGTCGATCAGCGTATCCAAGACCTCGGGAAATGCACCATTTGTCTCGATTCCTATCAGAAGACCTTCTTTTTTTGCCTCTTCAGCTAACGACTGAAGTAAGTTCGGACGCAGCGTCGGTTCGCCACCCGAAAAGATTAGTGCGCTTATATAATCTCTATTTCGCCGAATTTCACGTAGCAACCCGTCCACATCAATTGGTGGCGCGGCGCCCCAAATCTTGTAGTTTTGGCAGTAACAACATTTGAAGTTGCAGCCGCGAAGAAATACTACCATTGAGGCTTTTCCAGGCCAATCAATAGTCGAGAACGGCACTACTATGGACTTATCGAAGTTATCTAGGTTCAGTTGCACAGAACACCAACTTCAACCAAAATATATGTAATGTACCTTGCTCAATGTCAGCCAAATAGTATGCTCGGAGGAGATTCTGCTCGAATCTTACTAAGAGCGTAGTCGAAATGCTTCGGCCCTACTACAGTTTCATCAATTATCGCTTGGTGCAGCGCAATCTTCAAAACCTTCTCGACTAGATCCCTGCCTGAAAAGCCCTGCGTCTTGCTTGCTATTTTTGCAAGATCAACCGTTGCGTGCAGTTTGATTGGGAACGTCTTTGCGAAGTTCACGAGAATCTGCAGTCGCTCATCTGTGTTAGGGAGCGTAAATTCAATCTCCTCTTCAAATCTACTTCTCACAGAACCGTCAAGCGCACTATACCGGTTGGTAGCTCCTATGGTGCAGATTCCGGACCTATCCTCAATTCCGTCCATCTCCGTCAGTAGGGCATTCACTATTTCTAGGACGTCGCCCCGGAGTTCTTGGTAGCTTCGGTCCAGCGCTATTGCGTCAAGCTCGTCGAAAAACAAGATACACGGTGCGAGATCTTTGGCTCGCGCATAAAGGAGATGTATCCTCGCGGCCCCTTCACCTACGTGCTCGCCTATCAGCTGAGTCGATTTAACGGTAAGTATCGGCGCATCTGTTAGACTAGATAACGCCTTCGCCATCATTGTTTTTCCAGTTCCAGACGGCCCAAAGAACAAAATGTTCTTGGGAGCCCAGCTGCCAAAGCTTTCAGGGTCTTTCAAGTATTTTTCGATAAGCTTGCATTTCTTCTTTGCCCCGTATTGTCCGACGATGTCGTCAAATAGGATGCCTGCAGCCACCTGAGGGATGCTATTCTCTGCATCTTCTACGACAACTACGGTTGATTTTCCGATCGTCGCATGCTTAGGCTCGACGTTGATGATTTCAAAAGCAAAATCTGGATACATCCGGCGATCAAACAAATAGTCCCCCTTCTTTACCGAAGCGCCAAACCATTGCTCTTTTGCGTAATAATCGAATACTCTCGGTTCACTTACCTCCGGGTATTCAAATTCGCTCTTCATGGGGTAGCCTGCAGGCTTAAGTACGATGAACTTGGCAGCAGTCGTGGGGTTTTTAATAGGCGAGGCGTTCATTTTTTCTCTCTTGAGTGAATCACTATTAGAGTCAAGGATTAAATCATTTATGATGCTGCATGCAGAGCGTTAGAGCATTTATTGCGATTGACCCCGATAACGAGATACGACAAAGACTTCTCACGATTCAGCGTGAGACCCTAGAGATGCACCAGTTCTCATCAGTGAAAGTAGTCCATCCACTTGCGACGCATATAACCTTAAGCTTCCTCGGAAATATCACGCCTCCTGAACTCTCAACTATCCGCGACGCATTAAGGTCTGTCTCATTTCACCCGTTTTGTGTAACGCTCAACGGTATCGGTGCCTTTCCGAACATAAGAAAAATGAGAGTTATCCACGTAGGCCTGAGCGATTCTGCAGATCTAAAAAGATTACACCAGCTTATCGTCGAATCACTGACGGGAGTACACGCAGCAGAGAAGAGATTTGATCCGCACATCACCATAGGAAGAGTTAAACGGGCAATTCCTTCAGAAATGAAGGACTTGGCTAACCTTATGGCCCCCCTCTCAACACTTTTCGTTGGGCGTCTCAACGTTTCCTCTTTTCAACTAAAAAAAAGCACCTTGACTCCTAACGGCCCCATATATGATACGCTCGAGGAATTCAAATTATGAAAAACGAGTTAACCCGAGTGCAAATGAACGTGCTAAAACGAATACGACCTTCACGAAGCGAACGTGAGCGTCTGCACCGAGTTACCCAACAGGTGATTACCGCTGCAGAAAGCGCGCTCGCAAGCAGAAATCTGAGTGCGACCGTGGAAGTAATTGGTTCTGCTGCACGAGACACCTGGATTTCGGGCGACGAAGAGGGCGATCAAGATATCGACATATTCATCGGATTTGACGCGAGCACTTCGCGCGAAGACCTTGAACGCTACGGATTGGAAATAGGAAAAGAAATTGCGGTCGAAGGCTATATCATAGGTTTTGCCGAGCATCCTTATGTAAAAGCTCGTTGCGGCGGTTTCGCTATTGATGTCGTGCCGCACTACCGAATCAAGAATACGCGCCAAATACTCTCAGCAGTCGATAGGACCCCTTTTCATCAGAAATTCATAGCCGAGCACCTCGACGGGAGACAAGATGACGTCAGGCTGTTAAAACAGTTCTTAAAGGGAGCGGGCATATACGGCGCAGAGTTACGAACCAAAGGATTCTCTGGATACCTCTGTGAGCTCCTCGTTATCAAATTTGGCTCCTTTGTAAATGTACTGAAAAGCGTCCAGGATTGGAAAGTAGGGACCTGCATCAGCTTGACTAGTGAAGACGCTCGCAACAGTTTCGCCAGCCCTTTGGCGGTTATCGACCCAGTAGACACAAATCGAAACGTAGCTGCTGCAGTCTCGCTAGATAGTTTTTCTATTTTCATTGATTCTGCAAGGAGCTTCCTAGAAAGCCCGTGCATAGAGTGTTTTTTCCCCCAGCAGATTCCGCCCCTCGACGCTAGCGCCTTCCAAGCCATTGTCAAGAAACGAAAAACGACCGTATTTGGCGTGAAGTTTGACTTGCCAGATCTCGTTGACGATATCGCTTACCCGCAGCTCGAGCGAGCTCACAAGGGAATGCTGATCGCGCTGGTGCGACACGGCTTTTCGGCCCTGCGAGGCGACATTTATTACGAGAGAGGGGAGGCTGTCTTGCTCTTTGAAATGCTAGTTTCGCAACTCCCTGCCGTGGAAAGACACGAGGGCCCGCCTGTCGACTCCAAGCGACACGCCAACAAGTTCAAAAAGAAATACGCCAACAACCCTCTCGTGTTGTCAGGACCATACATAGACGGTGGCCGCTACGTCGTTGAGCTTCGACGCAAGTATCTCACGCTCCCCGAATACGTAGCAGCCGAGTTCAAGAACGTGCGCTCGAGCAAGGCAATCTTGCGCGCGATGGAACAGGAGTTTCAGATCCTCAAAGACGAAGAGCTTCTAGATAGCGACGGGATGCGGCTTTTTCTAGCCCGTTACTTTGACAGGACGCTCAACAATTGCGACTAGAATCACAGTTCCCAATATTTTGATTGCACCTTGATCGCCCTCTCAACCCGATCGCTGACGTGTTTCGATATTCCGCTGTTGACGTCGTCTTCTTCCACTTGCGTCGGGAAATCAAATAACGATCCGCATATTGCGAGCGTAGAATCAGCTAGGGCGTGGAGATCATATCCTCCTTCCAGGCAGGCGATGACCTGCCCCTGCGGGGTCACAGATTTCACCCGTTCAGTCAATCCTCTAAATGCATTCGAGGTGGCAAGCATGCCGCCGATTGGGTCTGCGTAGTGTATATCCTGTCCAGCCGACACGAAGGTGAGTTGAGGTTCGAACTGTTGTGCAATTGGAATGAAGAGGCGGTCATATGCGTAGAAGAAGCCGTCATTATTCACGCTTGGAGGAAGCGGCAGATTCACCGTGAAACCCTCGCCTTCTCCCGATCCTACCTCCTCAAAATCGCCAGTTCCTGGATAAAAAGGTCGTTGGTGCGTCGACATATACAACACACGCGAATCACCGTAGAAGGATGCTTGCGTTCCGTTGCCGTGATGCACATCCCAGTCGACGATTAGGACCCGTTCGATATCTTTACTTGCGATGGCGTACTTCGCCGCGCAGGCAACATTGTTAAAGATGCAAAATCCCATTGCTTTGTTCCAAACTGCGTGATGGCCAGGAGGCCTGACAACCGCCATCACGTTGTGCACGTCCGCCATAACGGCATCAACAGCACAAATGACCCCTCCGACGGCGAGGAGCGACACTTCATAGCTTCTCGAGGAACAATACGTATCCAAATCGAGCCAGCCGCCCCCTGCTTCAGCAAGTCGGCGCACGCTCGCGATATATTTGACGTCATGATTGGTTCCTACTTGGTCGGGGGCCGCTTTAAACGGCTTAAGTATCTGAACACGTCTTGCCTGTTCATCTTCTCGTATACGTCCCATAATTGCATCTATTCGGCTTTTGGATTCGATATGATCCCCCGTGTCGTGGTCTCTGTATGCAGGATCGTACACGATCGCGCCTGTTGGCATAAAGATAGAATGGCTCCGTAAGCTTATTAACGTTATCGAACGACTGTCGCAGAAGCTGACGATGCCTGTTATCGGTCCGCAGTTAGGTTAATTTACTTGTAAACCGCAGTAATGGGTAGAAAATGAGTTCTCTCAAAGTCGAAGATTACATGACGCGCGAGGTAGTTACCGTTTCAGCCTCAGACACGGTCATAGACGTCATAAGTCTTATAAAAAACACAAAACACGACGGGTTTCCGGTGGTCAAAGACCAGAAGATACTTGGATACGTCTCATCACTCGACATCTTGTTGTGTGATCCTTCGGTCAAAGTCGCCGATATCATGTCAGTAGATTTAGTCGTTGCTCGTCGCGACATGGACTTGTTTGACGCTGCGCGTGTGTTGTTTAGATCGGACATCAAGAAGCTGCCCGTAATCGATGATAAGAGCCACGTAATTGGCATAATATCAAACACAGACGTCATTAGATCGCAGATTGAACGGGCCACACCTGACAAGGTGTGGAAGCTTATGCGCACGCTACGAACGATTCACAAAGTCCAAGTCGAAGAGCACTTTGGCCGAGTGAGGATTGTCGACCTAGTCCCGACGCAGTCAAAGATATTTGCGGACGAGCTTGAAGGCAGAAAATATGAGCTTGAGAAGGGTCTGGCTGAACCATTAATCGTTATTCAGAAGCGTGACAAGATCTTGCTGGTAGACGGCCATCACCGGGCAGTCGCAGCTAAGCGCTTAAAACTGAAAGAGGCCGACGCTTATATCATTACGATGGATCGAGACGTTTTTTTGGGTATGGAGCGAACGGCCCAGAACGTGGGACTGAAATCGCTAGCGGATATTCAAATCCTAGAGAGTGACAGTCACCCCCTTATCGAAATTACGAAACGAAGCGGCTCGCGAAATGTGTGAGCTTCACGCAAGCATCACAGAATTGAGAATCTCGCGCAGCACGTCGGTTCGCGTGATGACTCCCGTTGGAGAACCGTTGTTCGTTACCAGCAGTCGGCCGACGTGATGTTCCTGGAGGAGACGGATGGCCTCATAAACGGGCCTATCGTCTTCAACCGACAGTAAGTTTCGACTCATAATATCTCCTGCGGAGCCGCGGTTTCCAACTGCAACGGCTTTTCCTAAATCCTCTAGCGTGACTACGCCTACGAGTTTTTTGCCCTGTTTTACCGGAGCTCCTTGAATATTGTGGTCGATAAGGGTCCTGGCAACTTCTTGAAGCGGCGCGTCGATATCGATCGTGACTAAATCGTTCGAGGCATACTCACTCACCGGCGCTTTCGGAAGAGATATCATCTCAGAGACCAAAACGATGAGTTTGTTCTCCGCGTCGTTTCTGCCGCAAACCGTGCCTCTTATGGTTAGATTATTCACGGGAGTCGGACCGAGCTTAAGAGTGTCGCCAATGTCGAACTCCCGAATGTTTCCAATTATCTTGATCGCTGCACTGCACACGTCTGGATGTGCAACTGTCGTAAAGTCGATTTCCTCGATGAGAACATCGCGTACTTCAGCGTTATTTTTAATCAAAACAACGTGAGCTTCTTCCGCCATCGTGTCCAGTTCCAGTTCCCGGTATGCGGCGCTAGTGGCTTTGTATCCGCCTTTGGGCCCTGGAACACCCTCCACAAGCTGAAGGGCTTTTAGCGATTGCATTTGATTTCTTATTGTGCCTGGATTTCGGCCAAGAATCTCGGCTATCTCTTCTCCTCTGATTGAGCGCGGTTTGCGACGATATAAACTGATAAGAGTGCTTAAGATCTCCTTTTGCACGGACGTGAGTTCCATTACCTGTAATTAGTATGATTAATTATGAGATATAAGTTTTATTAGCTCGCGATGTCTAGGAGTAAGAAATGTTCAATATTCCGACGGTCCCGACTGCAGAAGAGTTATTGGGCAAAGCATTCAGAAAGAGTGTCCGGGCAAGAGCAGGAAAATCGCCAGGGCGGACGGCAGAGAAGACGATGATCTTGACAGCGTCAAACATCCTGGCGGACAATCTTAGAGCTGTCGTGAGACGATTTCCGAACTTCGATGAGATCGGCGCGTTCTACGCGGAGACAATCGACATCGTCGTTGGACTGGATCAGCTTAGAATATCACTTGCTTCAGTCACTTGGGCATCGACAAAAATCCATCAGCTGTCCAGGGCCGCAATCGGGAAAATGGCTCGCGTATCTGACGCAAAAGCGGTTAGGAAGCAGATGTTTGGACGAACCGCTTCCATCATGAATGAGATACAGCCAGATCTCGATTTTTTGAATCGCGCCCGAAACACGATTAACGCGCTTCCCGCGCTAGACGATGAGCCAACTATACTAGTCGCGGGATATCCGAATGTTGGCAAGTCGAGTTTCGTCGCTTTTGTAACTAGCGCCAAACCCAAGATCGCACTTTACCCATTCACCACGAAGGGCATCATCGTCGGACACATAACGTACTGCGATCGACGTTATCAGATTGTCGATTTGCCCGGACTGCTCGACCGCCCCGTGTCGAAGAGGAACACCATAGAACGTCAGGCGATTTCAGCTCTCAAAAACCTCGGAGACGCTGTATTGTTCATTGTTGATCCTTCGGGCACCTCTGGATACGAAGTCTCTGATCAACTGCACCTTCTGCACGAGCTGAAATCTCAAGTCGGCCTTCCCGTCATAGTTGCAGCAAATAAAATGGACCTCGGGCCGGCAGAACCAGTTACCGAAGCTTTCGGGATCTCAACAATATCTGGTGAAGGAATTGCAGCGGTGCTTAAAGCCTCAATTGATCTAGCTAGTCGCGCACACCACGCTCCCTTGACAAGGCGGGTCGACGAAACTGCGTGACGGCTAGAATGGCTTGACTCCCACGAGATAGCTTGCTATCAGCAATCCAACGATTGCGCCTGAGTTCAAGAACGGCAAGCCCGCTTGCGGTTTTCCCTTAAGGACAAGCAACATCAGTCCCACATAACCCGCGAGTGTGCCAATAGCCGCGCCTAAGGCAGGGACATTAATGAGCCCAAACGTTGGGGCACTCAAGAAGGTATTTGCAGATATTACCAAAACGGTCGGGATTACTGCATCGCCCAGCCCCATAAAAAACGCTTCGCGCTTCTCTAGTTTTTCTTCGCCGCTCGCTTCAGAAGCTTCCCGTGACCATTTCACGTGAGAATACCCTCTATTACGGGGGAGAACAAACAAGACCGGCAGGTTTGAATCGACCACACCCTCGGCGAGGCTAATCATATGTTTAGTCTCGTATACTGAGATAAAGTCGTAGATGGCGAGTGCTATTAGGAGTACGAGCGCAGGTAGGACGGCGAACGAGATTCCAAATATTGCAGCCGCGCCAGCACCTATTAGAATCCCAACGAGATCGATCACGTACCATTCTGGATAATAGAACAGGAAAAAAGCGGTCACGGCTGTCGCCGCTATCGCGATGAGCCACCCACTGTCAAGGCTGAGTAGGACTGACGAATAAACGAAGTAGAGTGTCGAGATGATTACGAGGCCAATGATAACTTGTATCACCCACCGTTTGTGGAGCCTGATGATGAGGAGCAAAAATGCTGTGAAAACCAAAATAAGCAGAACATAATAAAGCGCATTGAGCACGGATTGTGGATTATTGAACGCTTTGATGCCCAATGCTTGAAACGGGTTAGCCAATAGAAGCGCGATAAACTGGATTGCGATGATGAAGAGCACCATGGTAAACGGCGAAATGCGCTTCAGTACCTCATTCACGAAAAGAAACCCCTTAACCACCGACTGCCACAAACTTGTTCGCCAAAATCAACAAAATGCGGCCCCACTTCTACCGTGGCCATATGCGCTTCTGATATATAGAGTTGCGCGCACAAGGCGTCCTTTTGGTTTTGGAATTTGAGAACCCGATGGAAGGATCGTGTCGGAGGAGACTAATAAACGCAAAATAGAGAAGACTGCTCCTTAACGTGATTCGTTATCTTTCCCCAGTCGGGTCCGGCAAAGTTTATCCTCACGTAGGTTTAACGTAGCTCTTCGCATAGCAACAAATGCTCTGAGTTGATAGCATGGGAGTTCCAATCGGAGATCTTCTTCTGCGGACCAAGATAGACCTTGAACATATCGACACTGTCGCCATTGACGCGTACAATGCGATATACCAGTTCTTAAGCATCATTCGACAGAGAGACGGGACACCCTTGATGGATAGTGCAGGGAGGATTACCTCGCACCTCTCAGGGCTGTTTTATCGAACCGCTAACATCATAGAAGCAGGCGTCAAGCCAGTCTACGTTTTTGACGGCGAACCTCCAGAAATGAAAAAGGACACCGTTATCAGGCGCAGGGAAACGCGCGAGCGCGCGACGCAAGAATGGGTACAGGCTCGAGCAGAAGGAAGAATTGACGCTTTTAAATATGCGCAAGCGTCGGCTCGAATTGATAATCAAGTGCTTGAGAGCTCAGTTGCCCTGCTACGTTACCTAGGAATTCCGGTAGTCCTTGCTCCGAGCGAAGGAGAAGCACAAGCGGCGTATATGACAATCAAAGGAGACGTCTCGTATACCGGATCTCAAGACGCGGACGCACTGCTTTTTGGCACGCCTCGGTTAGTCAGAAACTTGACGATAACTGGACGGCGCAAACTGCCGGGCAAGAATGTTTACGTAAGTATCAGTCCGGAATTATTCGAACTCGACGACATTCTCTCCTCTTTGGAAATTACTCGAGAGCAGCTCATTGAGGTCGGCATCCTTGTCGGCACTGATTACAACAAAGGAGTAACAGGGATCGGACCAAAAAAAGCCTTGAGGATGATTAAACGCTATGGCATAGCAGAAGCGCTGGATAATCTTGGAGCGAACATTGACTATGACCCTATCAAACAATTTTTCCTCGACCCTGACGTCACTGACGAGTATAGTTTAGCGTGGACGTCTGCAAAAGAGCAAGAACTTTTCAGTTTCCTTTGTGATGAGCACGATTTCTCGCGAGATAGGGTCGAAAACACCTTAGAGAGGATGGCTAACGCTCAAAAGGGCGCAGATCAGAGATCACTCTCCCAGTGGCTGTGAAGGTAGCTTGTGGGCTTAGAAACGGAAGCGATTCGCTCGCCCACCGTTGGGCGATTCACTAAACCCATATTTACCGACAAGCAAAACGAAAGCAACGGCCCCGTGCGCCTCCTTTGTTATCTCGTGGTTCTTACAAACCAAATATAGTTCCTGAAGCCCCCTTCCCAACGGTAGTACCATTCGACCTCCAGCTGTCAACTGTGCAAGCAACGGAGGCGGAATGTCAGGGGCCGAACAAGTCACAAGAATCCTGTCGAACGGAGCTTTTTCGGCGAACCCCAAAGACCCGTCGCCAGTGTTAACGACCACATTCGCAGGCATACGCTCCCTAGCTTCTTGCGCTAACCGCTCAAATCTCTCGATCGTGTAAACAATTCCGTTCTCCGCAAGGTGCGCGAGCACAGCAGCCTGATACCCCGAACCAGTTCCTACCTCAAGTACTTTTGACGACGGCTCAACGCTAAGGAGTTCACACATTATAGCAACCATATGGGGGGCAGAAATCGTCTGTCCGTTTCCAATTGGTAGCGGCTCATCGTGGTACGCGTAATCGTGCCATTTGTGAGGCACATAATCTTCGCGCTTTACCGCGCTCATCGCGCTCACTACTCGCTCACTTATACCCCGGCGCTTCAAGCTCTGCAGCAGTGATATTCGTTCCGGCTCCAAAAACATAGCTTTTTTACCGCCTAAACGCCGACGTGCGAGATCCGCGGTGGGCTGACCTAGATCGCTCACTTCTCCTCGCGGGGCCTGTGACATAGACTCTCCCAACGTCTTTTGCCCTTGCGCTTTGCCCTGCGCGGTCAAGAACGGGGCCCCGCCTGACCTTAACCCGCGCAATCTTTCCATGCTGTTCTTCGTGCCCAACGACAAATTCCTTATCGCCGTCAAACGGCACTTTATACGATCGTGTGATATTGCCTGTGTGAACTGCTATCTTAACGACTACCTTATCGATCTTTTGTGCCCAAACCACACGAATCGCCTCAGCTTCAGCTTCGGCTGCTCGTACGCCGTCACTAAGTTCGATAGCGGTGATCCGCACGGCGTCAATCGACCCGTTTTCCACGATCATCTCGTCTCGGATGCGCAATCGCTCAACCACTCCTACATCAAACCATCGCACGTATGATTGATCGTAATCGCTCACGACGACCTTGAGTTTCACCATCGGGGTACGATCCGCTGGTTCAGCCTGATGCGTTACGTGACACCTTGTGCAGCGGACCACCAGTTTCTTACCGCTATGCAGGACTTCGTGCAGCACTTTTTTATCTGGCGAGCACGAGTAACACTCAAGGTTGATCTCAAGACTCATTACACATCAACCAATACTTGCGCAGAGGAGTATAAATATAGAATATAGGATGATAAGCGACACGATCCGAGCCAAGGGCCATAGCAATATTACAGCGAGACACAAAACGACTCTTCAAGTCACCAAAGACGCCCATATCTCAAAAAGGGCAGATTGCGTTGTCGCAGTTTTGGCCGACAAAGCTTTAAGCGATCTGACCAGCGAAGTCAAAGCTGCCTTGAAGACCGACGCCGCAAAAATCCGCTTTAGGATACATACGGGACACGCGAGCGAAGTTATCACAGGTTTCGGAAGCGCTGAGTTAGCGCAATCCGATGCGACCGATATGGTTGTCAGAAAGAGTGGGTTCACTTCAGGGCGCACGCTTATGATCGGTGCAGACAAGGCAGCGGCGGATCTCGATCGGCGGTTTGTCGAAAAGTTGAAGAACTCTGAGAACATAACTATAATCGTAGAAGTTGATTTTGATTAGCGCCAATCGAGCGTGCAATTTGGATTTGGCGCAATTTTGCGAATATTTGCCAATTAGCAGCATATAGATAGGTTTAAATAGAAACGTAAAGAATTAAAGAGTGTTTACTGGTTTTTGTTTACTATTTGCTGAGGACGTAAAATGACTAATGTCGACCATTATAAAGGCACGACTACTATAGGTATAGTCTGTAAGGACGGCGTTGTGCTCGCATCAGAAAGCCGCGTGACTATGGGCAACTTCATATCCAGCAAAGAAGGCAAGAAGATTTATCAGATTGATGATCTCGTCGGTATGACGATCGCAGGCGGCGTAGGCGATGCGCAGAGCCTTGTGCGCACCATAACCGTAGAGGCTAAATTATATAAAATGAGACAGGGCAAACCGATGACCGTCGGAGCAATAGCAACTTTGCTGTCAAACATTCTGAACAGCAACCGTTACTACCCATATTTTGTGCAGCTCATGATAGGCGGCTTCGATAAGAACGCCACGTCGCTGTATTCTTTGGACGCCGTAGGAGGTCAAATTGAAGAGCGATTGGCTTCAGCGCAAGGATCAGGATCTCCAATAGCTTTTGGCGTCATAGAAGATCGATATAGCGAAAAAATCTCCGTCGACGAGGGCGTAGACCTCGCTATTAGAGCGATTTCGTCCGCAATGAAGAGGGATTCGGCCTCAGGCAACGACATGCGGATCGTGCAGATTACTGCAAAGGGATATGTCGAAGTAAACAAGGATGAAATAGACAAAAGAAAAGCCGCTCTTGCAACTTAAGCAATTCTGTTTCTTGCCAACTTTTATTCTCGTATTTTTTTTGTTTTTGTGGAAGTCGCACAATGCCAGCTGAGGAAGCACTTACTGAGTTGACACAACGTGTCAAAGAACGGTTGCCTTCAAACATCACGATTACCGAACTTGAGTTTGAAGGGCCCGAAGTTGTGATCTACACTGACGATCCTCGGGCGTTCGCAGACAACGGAGAGATAGTTAAGAAACTCGCCCGAGAACTGCGTAAGCGCATAGTAGTAAGGCCAGATCCCCGTGTTCTGGCAGACCCCGAGAAGTCAATAGAAGAAATAAGCGATATCGTGCCCGAAGAGGCAGGTATTACAAACCACTATTTTGACTTAGACACCGGTGAGATCGTTATTGAGGCCAAAAAACCGGGACTTGTAATCGGAAGGCACGGCGCCACACTCCGAGAGATTACAAAGCAGATAGGGTGGACGCCGCGAGTGGTACGAACCCCTCCGATCGAATCGGTTACTGTGAAGGAGATACGCCAGTACTTACGCTCTTTCAGCGACGAGCGTAAAGAGCTTCTGAAATCGATGGGTCGAAAGATTCACAGGGAGATCACCTCGAAAGACCAATGGATACGGGCGACTACTCTCGGCGGATGTCGTGAAGTCGGTAGAACCTCTTTTGTGTTCTCGACGCCTGAATCGAGGATACTCGTTGACTGCGGGGTTAACGTAGGATCAGAAGATAGTGCCTCGCCCTATCTTTACGCGCCTGAAGTGAGCCCCCTCGACCAGATTGACGCGGTTGTCGTCACGCACGCACACCTCGATCATGCAGGATTAGTCCCGCTCCTATTCAAGTACGGATACGAAGGTCCGATATACTGCACGCCGCCAACGCGTGACCTCATGTCGCTTCTACAACTCGATTATATTGATGTGGCGGCCCGCGAAGGCCGAAAGATCCCCTACGATTCAGCTAAGATACGGGAAGTCATAAAACACTCGATCGCATTGAACTATGGCGGAGTCACCGATATAGCCCCCGACGTGCGACTGACGTTCCACAATGCGGGACACATCCTAGGGTCATCGATAGCTCATTTTCACGTGGGTGAGGGGCTCTACAACGTCGCTTTCACTGGAGACTTTAAGTACGAACAAACCAGGCTGTTTGACGCAGCAGTTAATAGCTTTCCAAGGCTCGAGGCGTTGATAATGGAGGCGACCTACGGAGGACCACACGACCAAACGCCGTCGAGACGAGAGGCTGAAAACAAGCTGTACTCCATAATACGCCAAACGCTGTCAAAGGGCGGCAAAGTACTCATACCGGCATTCGCGGTGGGACGAAGCCAAGAGGTTATGATCGTTCTCGAGGAGGGGATTCGCAAGAAGGTAATTGACGAAATACCCGTGTACCTCGACGGCATGATCTGGGAAGCGACTGCTATTCATACGACGTATCCCGAGTACCTCAATAATGACTTGAGAAACATGATATTTCACGAGGGCATGAATCCGTTTCTCTCAGATAGTTTCGTGCGGGTGGAGCAAAACATGCGCGACGACATTGTGCGGGGAGAACCGTGTGTAATTCTCGCCACCTCAGGAATGCTCAACAGTGGCCCCGTAATGGAGTATCTAAAAGCGCTTGGACCACAGCCGAATAATACCTTAGTCTTTGTAGGGTATCAAGGAGAAGGGACGCTCGGGCGGCGCATACAGAAAGGGTGGAAAGAGCTGCCGATGTCAAACAACGGCAAAACTGCCACTATGCAAATGAATATGGATGTCGAGACGGTTGATGGATTCTCTGGGCACTCAGACCGACAACAACTAATTGAATACGTCAAGCGGCTAAACCCCCGACCGGAAAAGATCGTCACGAGTCATGGCGAGGAAAACAAATGCATAGATTTGGCGAGCACCATATATAAGAAATTCAAGATTGAAACCAGAAGCCCAATGAATCTTGAAACAGCTAGTACGCCGTCACTAAGTTCGATAGCGGTGATCCGCACGGCGTCAATCGACCCGTTTTCCACGATCATCTCGTCTCGGATGCGCAATCGCTCAACCACTCCTACATCAAACCATCGCACGTATGATTGATCGTAATCGCTCACGACGACCTTGAGTTTCACCATCGGGGTACGATCCGCTGGTTCAGCCTGATGCGTTACGTGACACCTTGTGCAGCGGACCACCAGTTTCTTACCGCTATGCAGGACTTCGTGCAGCACTTTTTTATCTGGCGAGCACGAGTAACACTCAAGGTTGATCTCAAGACTCATTACACATCAACCAATACTTGCGCAGAGGAGTATAAATATAGAATATAGGATGATAAGCGACACGATCCGAGCCAAGGGCCATAGCAATATTACAGCGAGACACAAAACGACTCTTCAAGTCACCAAAGACGCCCATATCTCAAAAAGGGCAGATTGCGTTGTCGCAGTTTTGGCCGACAAAGCTTTAAGCGATCTGACCAGCGAAGTCAAAGCTGCCTTGAAGACCGACGCCGCAAAAATCCGCTTTAGGATACATACGGGACACGCGAGCGAAGTTATCACAGGTTTCGGAAGCGCTGAGTTAGCGCAATCCGATGCGACCGATATGGTTGTCAGAAAGAGTGGGTTCACTTCAGGGCGCACGCTTATGATCGGTGCAGACAAGGCAGCGGCGGATCTCGATCGGCGGTTTGTCGAAAAGTTGAAGAACTCTGAGAACATAACTATAATCGTAGAAGTTGATTTTGATTAGCGCCAATCGAGCGTGCAATTTGGATTTGGCGCAATTTTGCGAATATTTGCCAATTAGCAGCATATAGATAGGTTTAAATAGAAACGTAAAGAACTAAAGAGTGTTTACTGGTTTTTGTTTACTATTTGCTGAGGACGTAAAATGACTAATGTCGACCATTATAAAGGCACGACTACTATAGGTATAGTCTGTAAGGACGGCGTTGTGCTCGCATCAGAAAGCCGCGTGACTATGGGCAACTTCATATCCAGCAAAGAAGGCAAGAAGATTTATCAGATTGATGATCTCGTCGGTATGACGATCGCAGGCGGCGTAGGCGATGCGCAGAGCCTTGTGCGCACCATAACCGTAGAGGCTAAATTATATAAAATGAGACAGGGCAAACCGATGACCGTCGGAGCAATAGCAACTTTGCTGTCAAACATTCTGAACAGCAACCGTTACTACCCATATTTTGTGCAGCTCATGATAGGCGGCTTCGATAAGAACGCCACGTCGCTGTATTCTTTGGACGCCGTAGGAGGTCAAATTGAAGAGCGATTGGCTTCAGCGCAAGGATCAGGATCTCCAATAGCTTTTGGCGTCATAGAAGATCGATATAGCGAAAAAATCTCCGTCGACGAGGGCGTAGACCTCGCTATTAGAGCGATTTCGTCCGCAATGAAGAGGGATTCGGCCTCAGGCAACGACATGCGGATCGTGCAGATTACTGCAAAGGGATATGTCGAAGTAAACAAGGATGAAATAGACAAAAGAAAAGCCGCTCTTGCAACTTAAGCAATTCTGTTTCTTGCCAACTTTTATTCTCGTATTTTTTTTGTTTTTGTGGAAGTCGCACAATGCCAGCTGAGGAAGCACTTACTGAGTTGACACAACGTGTCAAAGAACGGTTGCCTTCAAACATCACGATTACCGAACTTGAGTTTGAAGGGCCCGAAGTTGTGATCTACACTGACGATCCTCGGGCGTTCGCAGACAACGGAGAGATAGTTAAGAAACTCGCCCGAGAACTGCGTAAGCGCATAGTAGTAAGGCCAGATCCCCGTGTTCTGGCAGACCCCGAGAAGTCAATAGAAGAAATAAGCGATATCGTGCCCGAAGAGGCAGGTATTACAAACCACTATTTTGACTTAGACACCGGTGAGATCGTTATTGAGGCCAAAAAACCGGGACTTGTAATCGGAAGGCACGGCGCCACACTCCGAGAGATTACAAAGCAGATAGGGTGGACGCCGCGAGTGGTACGAACCCCTCCGATCGAATCGGTTACTGTGAAGGAGATACGCCAGTACTTACGCTCTTTCAGCGACGAGCGTAAAGAGCTTCTGAAATCGATGGGTCGAAAGATTCACAGGGAGATCACCTCGAAAGACCAATGGATACGGGCGACTACTCTCGGCGGATGTCGTGAAGTCGGTAGAACCTCTTTTGTGTTCTCGACGCCTGAATCGAGGATACTCGTTGACTGCGGGGTTAACGTAGGATCAGAAGATAGTGCCTCGCCCTATCTTTACGCGCCTGAAGTGAGCCCCCTCGACCAGATTGACGCGGTTGTCGTCACGCACGCACACCTCGATCATGCAGGATTAGTCCCGCTCCTATTCAAGTACGGATACGAAGGTCCGATATACTGCACGCCGCCAACGCGTGACCTCATGTCGCTTCTACAACTCGATTATATTGATGTGGCGGCCCGCGAAGGCCGAAAGATCCCGTACGATTCAGCTAAGATACGGGAAGTCATAAAACACTCGGTCGCATTGAACTATGGGGGAGTCACCGATATAGCCCCCGACGTGCGACTGACGTTCCACAATGCGGGACACATCCTGGGGTCATCGATAGCTCATTTTCACGTGGGTGAGGGGCTCTACAACGTCGCTTTCACTGGAGACTTTAAGTACGAACAAACGAGGCTGTTTGACGCAGCAGTTAATAGCTTTCCAAGGCTCGAGGCGTTGATAATGGAGGCTACCTACGGAGGACCGCACGACCAAACGCCGTCGAGACGAGAGGCTGAAAACAAGCTGTACTCCATAATACGCCAAACGCTGTCAAAGGGCGGCAAAGTACTCATACCGGCATTCGCGGTGGGACGAAGCCAAGAGGTTATGATCGTTCTTGAGGAGGGGATTCGCAAGAAGGTAATTGACGAAATACCCGTGTACCTCGACGGCATGATCTGGGAAGCGACTGCTATTCATACGACGTATCCCGAGTACCTCAATAATGACTTGAGAAACATGATATTTCACGAGGGCATGAATCCGTTTCTCTCAGATAGTTTCGTGCGGGTGGAGCAAAACATGCGCGACGACATTGTGCGTGGAGAACCGTGTGTAATTCTCGCCACCTCAGGCATGCTCAACAGTGGCCCCGTAATGGAGTATCTAAAAGCGCTTGGACCACAGCAGAATAATACCTTAGTATTTGTAGGGTATCAAGGAGAAGGGACGCTCGGGCGGCGCATACAGAAAGGGTGGAAAGAGCTGCCGATGTCAAACAACGGCAAAACTGCCACTATGCAAATGAATATGGCTGTCGAGACGGTTGATGGATTCTCTGGACACTCGGACCGACAACAACTAATTGAATACGTCAAGCGGCTAAACCCCCGGCCGGAAAAGATCGTCACGAGTCATGGCGAGGAAAACAAATGCATAGATTTGGCGAGCACCATATATAAGAAATTCAAGATTGAAACCAGAAGCCCAATGAATCTTGAAACAGTCCGATTTTTGTAAACGTTCAACAAGTGTGATTGGCGTCGGAAGATGTCGCTTGGTAGTAGTCACACAAATCCGTAAGCGGGCACTTCCAGTGCCGCGGCCCCCGCGCGACGCATATTTCTCTACCTAATCTAATTAGGGCTATGTGGGTGAACTTTCGTTTTCCAGGCGGTATTTCGTGTTCTAAAGCCATCTTAACTACACCATAACCTCCTTTTTGCGGAGCCAGTCCGATACGTCGCGACACTCTGAACACGTGCGTGTCGACGGGGATGATGTTAAAATCGCGGGCAAAAACGAGGACTACGTCTGCTGTCTTTGGCCCGATGCCCAAGACTTTCTGGAGCCGTTCTCTCGCAGACTGATAGCTGCCGCCGATGAACGACCACGTATTGCCTTTGTAGGTCTCCATTACTTCACGTGCCACCGCGCTTATGCTTCTCGCCTTGGCCTCGTACAACCCGGCCTGCTTGATTACGCGCTCTATGTCGTGCACGTCTGCCAAAGAGATGGCCTTAACGGTTTGGTATGTTGAAAAAAGGTTCCGGAAGGCCGCGCTCGAATTCGCGGAAGAGGTATTCTGGGACAGGATCGTCTCTGCGATCAGCCAAAACGGCTCGTTTCGTTCCCGCCAGTAAGCATCGTCGAACGTGACGTTGCCGAATAGCGACTCGAGTCGCTGCACGACAAGCTCTCCTTTCCTCGCACTAGTCATAGTAGTTATCTCTAAACACCTTTCTGATTTCCTTTACATTACTTCTAAGCATCTATCGGCGTCTGCGAAATCACTAAAGGGAGCTCTCTTACCCGCACCAAAACCGCACCACACGCGCCAAATCCTCCGTCTTCACACGGCGGAGGTCGCCGGTTCGAATCCGGCCGAGCCCACTGTCCTTTTTCAAATCAGACACGCTTCAGCCGTCTTTTTTGGCTTTGTCGGACGTGAGGATTGTGGCGAAAAAGGCACCATAGGGGTGCAGCGTACTCCTGAGCGTCTTTGCCGCCCGCAGATTTATCTCTTCACTGCATCACTTGCAATCGCTGTCAGCCGCTGATCAGCAATCCTATCAGGACACCCGCGATAGCTGCGGCGGTTGCGATGGCTAGGGTCTCCAGGACCGTCCTTCCCACCGGGCGTTTGCCAATCCTTGCCCTGAAGAGACCGAGCAGGATCAGGAGGGTAGCGGTTCCCAGGATACAGATTATCCGGGCCTCGGCAAACGGCAGAAATACGAAAGGTATCACTGGGGTTAATCCGGCTGTAAGATCTGTGACCCCCATCCAGCCGGTTTGCACGAGCAGGGAGTCTTTCCCGGAGGTGGGGGTCTCCTCACCGGCGACCGCGTCCTCGAATGAGCAGATCGCCAGGGGGTTAGCCTGTATATCAGTCCGGATCGTATCGAGGCATTTACTGCTCAGGCCTGCTCCCTGTAGCACGCCCATCAGCTCGTTCACTGCATGGTCAGGATCACGACGGATCTCGGCTTCCCGGTGCTTTGCCTCCACCCGGGCTTCGTCTCTCTCGGACTCGAGATCGAGGTAAAGCCCCGCCATCATCGAGACCGATGCCGCAATGGCGCCTGTAGCGCCTGCAAGAAACACGGCACTTCCGGACTGGGCGCCTACTGCGACACCGAGCACGAGCCCGAAGATCGAGACGGCACCATCCTCCATGCCGTATACGATGTCCCCCGCAGAGCCGCTGAGTGATTCCCTCATCCGGTTGAGGAATGACGGGCTGGTTACTTCGCTCATGTCCGGATCAACCTCTCACATATCAAAATCATAGCTCCCCGTCCGCTCTGCAAACCCCCCGACGCTTGTGCTGTGGGTGTAGCGCTTACCGGCATGACAAGCACCGCTGAACCGAGCAGCACGCTGATGACAACAAGTGCAGCAATAGTTTGTCTCTTCATCGTAGGTCATCCCATCATTTTCTTTCATCAGGCGGCTGCGATGCTGCAACCGCCGATTGGACAAGCCAGAAATTATGATGCACTCGTGTAATAAACGTTGCCGTGCCTTATTTTGTCAATATTGCCTTATTTTGTCAATTTAACGCCTTAAGGGGGCTTTTCTCGCACTCCTGTAACGCCACGAACGCCTCGCCATTTTTACACAATACGGCTAACCAGTAGCCGCTTCACACGACCATCGAAGTGAGCGTTTTGACCCCACTTTTGCGGTCAATCGACCCTGAGCGTTAGGTTGGCCGTCGCAACAATCATAGTGCCTGTAACTCCTGTATCAGGTTCTGCACCTGCGGATAGAGCTGACCTTGCGCGGCACACGTCCCCACCCAGTCGTCGCTGTCCGGCTTTCCGGTCTTGGCACAGCCGTCCATCCGCGGCAGCAAGGCGCTCTTGAGTTGTTGAGCATGCTGCACTACTAACGGCAAAGGCCCGATTCATATAGTAAACAAGAAATTGGACATATATGCCGAAGATACAACTGATGATCCTAGCCGCTTAGCGTTTAAAAGCTCTAGGTCACCGTGTTCGGAGATTATCGGAAAACACTTCTCTTTCGTTGTTCCCCAAAAACGATCGCCAGTAAAGGTGGAGATCCTCCCTATATAATTCCCCACTGCGAGGGTTCTCAGAGAAGAAAGAGGCACTAAGGAAGATTTCGTCCAATGTTCTTGTGACGCTAACACTCAGTCTTCGCATGAAGCGGAGGTCTCTGATGAGCTCTTTGAGGCTCTGAACAGCGGCGTTAAGACTGACCTAGACCTGTCCAAACCCTCGCTGCGTCTGTCACATCGATTTTGACTCAGCCGCGCGGGCGCATAGACGCGGAAGGTTCTCACTGCCTCCTCGCCCGGCGGACGACGATATACTCGATCAGTGGAAGGAGCAGGTAAACCGCCGTGCTCCACGTCTTCCCCGTCAGGGCGATAAGGACCGCGAGGAGGGAGACAAAGGGAACGACCAGGGAGCGGGCGCCCACCTGCCGGACAAAACCGGGGGCCATTCCGGGTTCAACCAGGCGGTCTTTCCCCGTGGCGTACTTCCATTGCAGGAACATCCCCATCCCGAGTGCAAAAAGGTTCAGCTCGAATACGATCTGACCGAGGGGGACATTAGGAAAATCACCCGAAAAGGAGGTGGAGAAAGGAAGGAGGGCGACGAACATGAGGGTCCCCATATTGAGCCAGACATACGTCCGGTCCAGGCGATTCACGGGATGAAGCTCAATATGGTGGCTAAGCCAGAATGCCCCGAGGATCAGGAAGGCCAGCACATAATGGAAAAAATCAGAGTACAGCGAGAGGAGAAGGTTCGCGACGAATGGTGTTGACTGGACCAGGGCCGCCTTCGCCGGTATGCTGATGCCTATAACAAGCAATGTCATCGAGAAGGCAAAGATCCCATCTGTCAGGGCTTCCAGCCGGCTTTTGGTAAGGTGCATCACCTCACCTTCCAGATACCGGCTTTTGGCAAGGTCCATCGCCTCACCTAGCAGATTTTCTCTTTTCATGAAAAGCAATCTCAGCTGTTAATTCCTGAAGGATTAATCTTTTGTTTTTCTCCCGCAACAGGTCAGACATGAGCGGATTTCGACGCCATTCGCCAGTCTCAGGACAACGCCAGGGGCGCAAGGGATCCTGAGAAGTGCATGCCATTCTGACTGCAATCCACTGAAGGCGGCATCCCACAGGTTGCTTGGCGGGACCCTGTGCGCAGCTGGTGCGATTGCGGTCGGAATAGCTCCATCGCAGCTCGCAGAAATCAGTAAACGATATCGTAAGCAGACAAGGAATCGTCGCAGCAACCGCCCATGCCCAGTCCCGATTCTCGCCCCAGCGGCGTCTACGTATTGCTGCGCCGCAAGCGGCGAACTTCTGCCCGCGTCTAATTGCACCGAGGGAAAAAAGGAGATCCGTCCTTACTTACGCGGGAACTAGAGCTCAATACTGTTGATACTAGTAAAGTGCTTGATCGCGTAAACGTTAATCATAACGACTAAATGACAGCGCAAACTTTGTACGCGTTATGCTAACCGCTGAACGCTACCCCGGTCTGCATTCTTATAATGCAATGTCAAACTACGAGCTGTTGGAAATCCATCGCAGCAAAATCTCACTCCACCGCGCAAAAGTCGACTACAGCTACCCAACAATACGCCTGCCCCATACGCTCTCAAAGCTTGCAGGACTGCCGACGCGTATCTATCAAACGGTTCACGATGGAGCACTTGCCTTCCTTGTCGTGGTCTCGCCCGGTTGCGCGCTAGCTGCAAACCATTCAGAAAAATCAGCTAAAACTTCCGATGAGAAGCCTGAAGCCTCCGTCTTCACACGGCGGAGGTCGTCGCCGAATCCGGCCGAGCCCACTGTTTTCAGTGCCATTGATTAGAGCGTTATCGTCATTTCAACGAGTCCCTGTGTAGCGCGAGGGAGGGTCTCCGACTTCTTAGTTATAAGAAACACTCACATCGTGAGCTTTCAGGCTCAGGTCGACCACGTATTCTTTTTGAGCGCTTGTAACCCGATGTGGGCGCGAGCAGGCGTTTGGCAACGTAAGCGTGCACTCTGCGCGTGACAGCTCAACGCGACTGCGGACGAACTCGTTGAAACGGGTCTCTGCTTCCGCACAGGAATCCGGACGGTGTTCGTGCCAGACTTCAGAGAGCCTGTGAGGACTTTGAGCTTCACTAAAACAGGCCAAGATCCTCAAGATCATGATTGGAGTAGACATTGTCTAGAAAATCGGGCCGTGGGCTCAAGTCGTACGTCAGTAAACAGAGCGCCTGTATGGTCGGGTGCCGCGGATAGTCGGGCTTGCCGCTCCTCGTGTTCGAGCGGCTAAACGCGTCGAGTTCGGCCATAAGCTGCGAATACGCGGGGTAGCTGACCTTCCCGTTGAAGAGGAGTAAGCTCAAGTTCTCATAGGCCGCTTGCCACATACCCGCGGTGAACGTGACGCGCTGAACCCACGTGCCCCTATACTCGAGGGCCTGCAACATCCCCTCGTCGGAGCCGCCAACTGCGAACACAACCGCGTCGTTATAGGTGCGCGAGATCGCTGCAACCGTGGTGAGCTGATGCGGAACGACGCTCGGAGGAAACGTCTCCGCGAATACCACTTCATAGCTCTCCATATCGAGCGCCAGAACAGCCCCTTGTTGGTCGAGGTACGCAGGAACCCATGCGAGATTGTAGAAACGGCCCGCGATGGGTTGGGTGTGCACGCGAGCGACGTGTTCCTGTGCGCTCGGAAACAGTTTAGCCCGCAGGTGGTTGAGTGCCAAGGTCGTGGCGTCCACCTGATCGTCGTACCCCGCGTCAGGGAAGTTCAGGAGCTCTTGCAAATAGTCGTGCATCCATTTGTACTGATCGCCGTCAGGAGTAGGAAGCCACACGCGTTTTAACCTCCACAAAGGAACACAGTTCCAGGCGCGGAGCTCCTTGTTCTCCCGCATGTGAACGGGGGTGATGCCTTCGATCTCGTCTTGAAGGTGCGACGCGATCGCGTCGCCGAGCGTCTGAGCTTCGATAAGGATCGCCGTTGATTGGGGCCAGAGCTCTTTCATAAGTTTGATCGCCTCCACCGTTAGGTCAAAGCCCATTTTATGGCGCATCTGGCCTAGGAGGTAATAATCGGCGCCCGAGCGGCCCCACACCTGCCCTACGACATAATCTGACGTCGCCGACGCGGTAAGGGCGGTGTCCCACGACTGGATGGTTACGTCCATCGGTGGAAGCTGCCCCGGAACGTAGAACTGCACCCAGGCTTCATTGAAGATCGCCCCCTCCTCCTGCGTAAACTCACAGCAGTACTCCTGGCGGAACCACGACTCACCCATGGTGCGCCGTTCCTCGTCGAGAAACTCCTTTGTGATGCGGGAACACTCCTCAGCAGGCACCGTAATCTTCTTCCACCCTTGGCCCTCGTTCCACGTGCGGTAGAATACGCCCTGCTTGCCGTGTGGCGTGCTGAGAAGGATCAGCTGCCCGTTTGAAGCCGCAAGCATGGGCGTGGACGAATAGTATAGCTCATCGGAAACCCGTGCGGCCTCGTCGATAAGGAGCAGCGACGCGCTGTATCCACGAGTCGTCTCCTCAGAACCGGGCAGGGCTATGACCCGGCTCCCGTTGTTGAGTTCGAGTGCTGTGGCTGATTCGCCTCGGCTGCCACCTGGCGCTCCAAGCCGGTGAAAGAAGGCAACGACCTTTCGCAAGAGCTCTTCTGACTGCCGCTGCGACTTCGCGAGGATGGGCACGACCGCACTCCGGGTGAGCGCGTGGTGGAGCGCGAGGATGGCGACGACCGTCGATTTGCCCGTCTGTCGTCCGCAGTTGAGGATGATACGCGGGTCGGTTGCGGTGAGCAGATCGCGCTGCCAGGGGTCGGGCTCTATGCCCAACAACCTGGCGAAGGCAACTGGATCACGCGGAATCCTCATCTCACTCGCGGCGTTGCTGGTGCGCGAAGCTTCGAGTTTTTTGATTCTCGATTCGTGTTTGCTCATTTCGATTGCTCCTCGAGCGCCGCTATTCGCTGCTCGTGATTCGTGATCTCGATGACCCGGAGGCCGATTTCCACGGCTCGTAACTTGATTCGCAACTTAGCCTCAAGCTCCAGCGAAGCGCCATCGGCGTTGCGCGCCTCGGCGACAACCTCGTTGATCAAGGCGCACAGATCTTGAGCGTTCTTGATTTCGAGCGCGGTTAGACGTGTGTCCACCCCTTTTTTTGTCCGCCCCTCGGCACGCTGCCTCTGCTTGCGTTCTTTGTCGTATTCGCGACGTCGTTGGGGGTCTGCGTAGGGCATTTACTGATCGCCTCTCCTTGTTCTGTCCACCCCTGTTCTTTCGAAATGCATTCCTTCGAGACCGAGCCCTTGGATTAGTGTGGGCCGGCGCGAGGGAACAGCACGTTTGTCGATCGTAACCGACTGCGTATTCAGATTTTGTATCATATTACCTCCAATTATGAATCAATAAAGAACGCTCTTTACGCGCACTATATAGATTCCACCCTCACATAACGTCAAATCGGGCTCCGTTTATTTGCAAAAAAATTTCTGCCCGCTAGAGTAGTGGCTTCAAACGCGAAGCCACGAAAGGCCCACACGGTCGGCTTGTTCTCTTCAGAAAGTAGGGGTGATTTCAATCACCAGTCGGCGGTGAAGTAAGGGCGGATTATGACGGGCACGCGGGAGACACACAACTAATGTTGTCAGCTGCGTGAAAGCTCTGGCACGGCTTGCGTGATACCGCAGAATCTGGCATACTCGTTGTCGGGAGCGATATAACTCGCCGCAAAAAAAGCACCCCGAAACTGGGCGCCCCGGGTTGCGTTAAGTAACGGCTGAGCAAAGAGGGTCGCGGCTAAAAGAAAAACGTTATAAGCCATCACCCGCTTCCAGCCAGATCTCCACCGGTTCGATAGTCCTGACTTTGTCTATTGATCGCGATCGCAAAATATCTAAGTTAGGCCGTAGGGCGCCTCTCATGACGCTGATTTTCTCCGATCTCTTTCTTTTTCGTGGAGATCCCGGTTAACGTTATGATTTGAAACGGAGCAAAACTATAGGCACAACGCACGTGTTCTCGTTCTGCAAGCTGGAAAATATTTGCTTGCGTGTTTTAGTTCCTAATGATTTCAAGGGATTGCGGTTAGACATTACAAGCTGTTAGACCGGTCTGCCCAACAACTCTGACAGACTAAAAACGGCAGGGGTAACGGCATCAGTGTCCGGCAGGATTGACAGGCGGCTGATAATATCGGACTGACTTCTGTAAAAGTCGGAATCAGGTTCTACCTCAAACTGGATGTGATCATCGCAGTGTCCCGGAGCATCGTCCGTTCCGCCTTGGCGCTTTAGCGTCGTTACTCTGAGGTTCTGGTTTGTTACTTTCAGACATTCAAAATAATTGGTGTCAACTGGATCATAAACGAAGACATGTCTCAGTGAGGCTAAGCGACTTGCTATCAGCAGCGTATGGCCCTTTCTTTCAATAGGGACTAGCAGACTTTCTTTCCCTGATTCTTTCTTCCGTTTGATCCCGGGATGATCCACAGGAACTGCCATGACAAAGTGCTCGTCAGGAAGAGGGGTTCGCTCGCCATCAGGACTGATCTCTGGCATGAGAATGGATAATCTGTGCTCACTGGGTCTATGCTGGGCAGAGTAAGTGTAGTAGCTGCGCATCTCCCTCCGCGACGCCCTGTCGCAGAGATTTTCAAGGACATCATATAAAAATTGGGAAAGCTGTCTTATGTCTTCTTTTTCACGGCCGGGTCTAAGTGGAAAAGCACCAACGCCTGGGAGGAGTTCGTGGTACTGCAGCGGGTTGCACTTCTCACTCCCCGGATACAGAATATAAGCGCCCTCCGTCCGCCTGATCGCATCCTTGTATGCGTGCATTTTGTGGATATCAGTGCTCTTTGCTTTTCCGACGTCGCTTTGCAGGGCAAGGTTATTTTGATTATCTTCTTCTTCCTCGGATTCAAAGGCGCTTCCAAGCTGCTCTATCTTGTACTTTGCATCGAAATGCAGATGCGCCATCAGTTCCTGCTCCTCTGCTTCTCGAGCAGTAAACGGTTCCGGCCAGATGCTCAAAGTGTAATCAGGTCGCATGCCAAGCGTCCAGGAGCCCGTACGAGGATATCGGTCTCGTAAGAAGGTCCTGTTATAACTGAAATGAATATTGAGGTTCCGCCAGCCCAGAATAAGACGCCGTTTTCCTCGTGTGTCGCGCTTTTTAATGGTAACACGTGTTGTACCTAAGCGTTCTGCTTAAGAAGCTTCGGCCGTTGATTAGACGTTTCCTCTGTTGCACAAAAAAGACGGGGTTTGAAGCGAGGACTTTGTTTATTGCCGACCAAGATGAGCAAAAAAAAAACGACGTAAGAACGAAGGCTGATGCCGTAGACTGAGTCCAAACAAGGAGAGCATCAGCACAATTACAGTGAACCAAACGGGAGGAGCAGAAAGAGTATGGGGGCCATGAACACAAAACCGACGAGCGCGCCGGCGATGGCCTGAGCGATCGTGTGCTTCTTCAGGTACACTCGGCTCCATATCACTGGCGGCAACAACAATCCGCAAAGCAGGCCCCACGGCCCAAAGACAAACACGAGCACCGTGGTCGGGACTGTGACACTCATCGTGTGGATGCTGATTTTCCACCGCAGGTTGATGAGGGAGATGACAAGCGTGACCGCACCATAGCCGAACATGACGGCCGCGATGAGGGGAGGTGCTCGGGTGAGCAGCAAGACGGCAGTGCCGACAAAGTACGAAGCGGTCGAGACGAGCAGCCAGTACCCTCGTCCCGCCCTTGCGGCGCTATCTGGGTTGTGTGCGCGTACCCTGCCCCACGCAATCAAGATGATTAGGGGCGCAACTGCCGCAACAAGCGTCGTGAGAAGCGTTAATACGACAAAGTAAAATCCGCTCGAAACGGCGTTGTTGATGAGCCCGAACGTGAGCACACCGATGATCGGCGGGAAGGTGACGTTTGAGATTGCAGTCGCCCACCTGATTCTCTCGCGATCGGTCTCCGTGACGTCCCCTTCGTGCACGGCCCCATTGTTAAACCGCAGCGGCTTAAATAGGTTTGCGTTTATCGAAGCACAGTCATCTATGGAAATCCAAGCTAGAAGTGCATTGAATTTGACTCCTCTATTCAAGACACGGGAAGACTCCAAAACAGAGGAGAAACCTTTATCATCCATACCCCGCTTAGTAAGCTGTGCTCTGTGCAGCCACCATTTGTGCGCAAGCCCGGGTAGTGTAGCGGCCTATCATGGAGCCCTGTCGAACACTCCTCCTCTTTTTGACTCTCTTTTGGCTAAGCGAGGCGTTTGCGGAAGCCTCAGTTCCTGCAATCCCGTTTTAATGAGTGAAAACGCATTTGCGATAAATCTTACCGATTCGGGGAACAGAAGAAATCTCAGTTCTCTTCAATTAACATTCTCGCGAGACCAACTTGACAGTTATAAGAAATGGCGCATTGCTGGTCTTGATAGAAAAAGCGTGAATTGGATGAATAAGGCGACTGAGCTAGTTTGGAACTCCACTCATGGTGTTATCAGTAAGGAAACCGTGGACTCGGTTCGTTACATCGCCCTAACTAAATACAAGAGCGTTTATTCGCAGCGGAAGTGCTCTACTTTGCTAAAGGTCTCCTTAATTACTTGACGAAGACCACATTTGATACGCGCTTTCAGGCGTTCGAACTCTTCTTGGAAATGCCTAAAGTCCTCAAAACTCGCAAGCATGTTACGAGCCGCATTGTGACTAAGGAAGACATTGAAAATGTGCTGAAAGCGATTGAAAAAGCGTTTAGTATCGGGCGTATCGACAACGCTCACTATCTAAACTACAAAGCGATAGTGCTCTTCGGTGCGTTTACGGGTCAGCGACCTTTAGCGACAATAGCAAGATTAACTGCTGGACAATTTGAGGAAGCTGTGAAAATGAAGAAACCGGTTGTCGATGTTCTCCCGTGGCAAGATAAGATTCGCATGCAGCATTATTGTCCTCTCCACCCGCAAGTCGTGGAGGCGATAGAGCCTGTGATGGAAGGTCGATTCGATGATGAGCGTGTTTTTGAGCAACTGTCCTTTCAAGAGTGGCTTAAGTACACAGACATCCAATTATTGCAAGGAGGCGCTCGCATTGTCAACGGAGACATGAGGAAATTTGCTGAGCAGTACGGCGATGTCATTCAGTGGGATCAGTCAAACCGAGCGTATATTCTAACGCACGGCGTTTCAGGCGTTTCGTGGAGCCATTATCGAAATCCATTGCCAGAAAATGTATATGATATCTACATGAAGTACTGGGAGAACGTTGACCTCACAGTCTAAGACTGCAAGTGAACTTCATTTCAGTGCTGAGCCATTTTTCCAGGAGATCTGCGAAAATTCTGTGAACAAATGGGCGACATACTTCAGTGGGATCAATCAAACAAGAACTACACACGGCGTTTCAGGGGTAGACTGGAGGTTTTACAAGAGTCCAAGGCCTGGGCCGGTTTTTGGTATCTATATGAAGTATTGGGAGGCCGTGAAATTCTGCTCACCTTAAACCTGACCTTCTCAGAGCTTTACTCCCCTAGATATCGCGTCGCCAGGCAGTCAGCACAATCACGACTGGCCGTATACTAAATCATTATATGTTTCCCCGCCTTGCCCGACCAATACGCGAAACACTTAAGAGAGTTGCTAATTTAATGAAAAATGATCGCTGTGAGTAAAGACGTCACTGTCCCATGGGTGACGGCAAAAATGGTCCCTACAGCCAATGTTCCATCCATTATTATAGGTTATACTTTTTCGCGGCAACACGCTTATTCCGCCAGCATTCTTGCAAAGAGGGCTACACAATTTGAAGACAATCACGCTGGATTGCCGGAGCATTCGCGACTGGAAAGATACGAGCACCAGGCATATGTAATCGGCTCCGTTTTCTCTGCAGTCGGCTTTTTAGAGGCAACAATTAATGAGGTCTTCGGGGCAGCAGAAGACACAAAGGGCGCCCCTAGTGGCATGCTTAAGCAATTGTCCCTCGATGTAGTGACCTCTATGGCTCAAATTTGGCGCAACGGAATTGAGCTGCGTAAAGGCGATGGAGGGATTGAATTAGACGAAGACGGCAATAAAACAAGCAGGATCCACTCGTCCCTCGTTCGTTGCCTTGGGTTCTATGAATCGAATAAAAATTTAGAACGATGGAGTATATTGCGCAAGTTCCAATTCGCACTTTATTTGACCGAGGGATATCCATACCCTTGTCGCAGACTTTTTGATAAACAAGACTCTCTATGGAAAGAGACAAGCCTACTAATTGACTTGCGCAACTATTTTACGCACTTTAAAACTGAAGAGATTACATTTCCGCCCAAAAATAGGCCATCGATAGCTGAGAAAAAGCAAACGCGAAAGCTGAGAACAGAACTGAGCAGGCGCAAGTTCAAGAACAGGCTAGTTCAAGATCAAGGGTCGAGCGGTTTGCTCGAAGATTTATTGAGTTCTGACTGCGCTAATTGGGCTGTTAAGTCCAGTTTAGACTTTGTGAGTGAGTTCTGCAAAAGGACGGACATACAACTCTTGGACGAAGTTCGCGACCTCATCTTGAAGCGACAGAGCGCTGTCGTTTCGGGTTGCGATTGATAGTCCAGCGAGGCCAGAGGGAAGAACCTTTTGTGAGGCTCCGAAGGTCGACATTTTAGACTTAGTGGCCGCAAGGCTTGGAACAAGAATCGACGGTGAAAGTTCGGTAGATCGGGTGGGCCGATCATGCTCGTTATTTTCGAAAAACAAGCCGGATCTCATCACTTAGCAGAGTTTATCCTAAACCGGCCTCCTATTCAGCAATAACAAGGCCTTACGGAACCGATTGGATAAAGCACTTCATAGGAGCCTAATACAGGCTCCGACAGCAGCTCCAGGTCGAGCCGAACGGAGCAATTATCGGCATCCGCTGCCTGAGCACGTTTTTGATGTTTTTATGAACTATTGAGTAGACCAACCTTTGAGGTGTATCTACTAAGCTCACAAAAGCAGCCTTGTTATGTGGATTTCTCTGCTAGCGTCTTTAGCGCCTCGTTCATCTCCCGAAAGCTCCGCTCAGCCGCACTCATTGTGCTGCCGAGCAGTGCAACGAGAATGCCACTGAAAACTTCTTGCTGGACAAATCGGACACGATTCACGTCGAATGGTTCTATCGTCAAGCTGTGTTCGCCGTCAAACAACTTTGGTATGCCCCACAGCCGTCCGAGCCAGCGTAGTTCTTGGGAAGGTGCCACCGCGAGCACCACAGGGCGAAAGCGCATGCCTCGTTGGCCTGAAGGCTGCAGATACACGTCAAGTGTGCCGCCAACCTTCAGCTCTCCGCTGATTTGACGGATAAATGGGTTCCATTGCGGGAAAGCCGCGAAGTCGGTCAGTACGTGCCAGACTCGCTCAGCCGACGCATTGATCTCGATCTCTGCGCGAATTTGTTTCATTCCTCCTCTAAGCAGTTTCTTACGTGGTAATATACGCAGACGAGACTCAAGTGCGCCGATGCTTGTTAAAAATGTAGCTATGCCATCGCGGTTTATAAAATCGCCGTACACCTTCTCAAGAACATTAAACTCCAGCACAATCGTTTCTATTCTCGTACCGATTTTCTTTCGCGTTAACCGAAGTGCAGCTTTGTACGTGCCAGGCGTGAGGTTGCCGAGTGTAAAATTCTCCTGCTCTAGTGCTAGAAAGTAGAAGTTGAATCTCCTTTCTGCTCCTCTGCCGATTATCTTTTCCCAAATAAACCTCCGCCGTTTATTTGCCACAAGTTGTTTTTGACCGTAAACGGGTTTTCGCTCTCTGATATCCAAAAAATCTTAGTATCATAATTAGTTGAAGTTGCGAGATTATTGATGCTTAGCGAAACGTCTAGTAGCGTTTCAGAAAAAATGTCTGGATTCAGCAAAGTACATGATACGACCGGGACGACGGGAGATACTAACTGTGCAGGTTTCTCTTCTCTAGTTTCAAGTTGTTTGTAGGTCATCCACTTGCTTGAAATCGAGGGAGGGACAAAATAAAGCGCCTGCACACCTTCGCCGCTTCGGGCGTTAATTAATCTCCAAGCAACGTATGTGAAAAAAATAGTCAAATAAAAGGCAATCGCTAGCACATCTGCGACGAGTGTTATACATTCTTCCACAGTTCCAAGATAAACTATAGCCATTTTTTTCCGTTTTTGGTTTCGCCAGACATTTGGAGGACTAAGCTAGTCAGTTTCTCGTTATTATCTATAAAGTTTCTTTTTGATAGGGAATTGCTGCGAATCGCGCAGTTCAATTGATGTAGAAAAAGGAAAGGGATACAGATGGGTCAAATCGCAATGTCTGCCCAAAAATTGCTACACGGCTCCCCCGCACTTCAATTAGACAAATTAGACAATTTAGACAAATTTGTGGAAGACACGGTTCAGGTTGATCAAGAGCTGTTTCAAGCTCCAATCGACCAAAGCACAAAGAAAACAAAAGGCCGAGGGCGAGATTCGAACCCGCGTCGTGGCCTCCACAGGGCCATAGGATAACCAAGCTACCCCACCTCGGCACAGCCTCGAAAGGCGTATAGTCCCGTGCGGATTCTCCCTTTTTGGGAGTTTAGCGTCTTCACTTTGGTTTAAACCTTCTGTGGACGGGTTTAAACCATCACTTGTCGAAATAAGGAATGCACTCTGCCCACCTTTGGTAATCTCAAAGATGTGGGCCTTCTTCCCTATCAGGTGAACGTGCGTTTTTGGCAGACGGAACTGCGGGTACGTCCCGCCGTTTCCGGTCAGCTTGCCTATCTTCGCATCGCCGACGTAGTGTAGAGCTTCACTCCTTATCTCTCTTTTGGACTTATGGGACATGCTTTCATACCCCTTTATTGATTACGCATAATCAAATGTTTGGAATACGTTGCTTAAGCATGCCGATTTGTGGCGAGAAATTGTCTGCGTCGTGGCAGAGGCGCTTCTGAAAACCATAGCCTTTAATCTAGCCACGGAACAAATTGGAGTGTGTTTGCGTTACTCCCGAACGGGGCTGAGAACTGCTTTAAATCGAGAAATAACCTGCTTAAATTTGTGCTGTCGGATGGAAATATGAAGATGGTCGTACGTTTGACTTTCAGTACGGTCTTACCTCGGGATTATTACCTTAAATGCAGCAATTGAGTTGTGCGAGTAACCCAGCCCAAAAACACTGTAGGCGACAAGAGACAGGCCATATACAACCTCTTTGCTGCTTACGTTCACACAATGCCGCTCGAAGCTGATAGAAAGCGCCGAACGAGCGCGGCGAGAAGCCCAACTAAGGTATGTGGTGATATACGGGGCGGCGGCATTACGACGCAGACCGCGCAATTACCACAAGGTTTATTTGAAAATGCCGTAATGCGGGGCTAATGAAACTGTTTAAGACAGTCTTAACAATCCTCATCATCACCGGTTTCGCATTAGCGTGCGCGGGATGCACGGTCAAAATAGAAAATCTCACGAAAAACTTGACTCTGCCGACCACCTACCGCGTAACGGTGGGGAGCACAACAGTTTACGCTGAGGCGGCCAATACGCCTGCAAAGTGGGAAATGGGTCTTATGAATCGGGCCTATTTGAATGAAGATGCTGGCATGCTGTTCATCTTCCCAATCCAACAACAGCAGACTTTTTGGATGAAGAACATGCGTATCCCGCTCGATATCGTGTTTATCACGGCGGACAATCACGTGCTCGAGATTTACGCATCGGTGCCGCCGTGCACCAGTGAGCCGTGTGCGCAGTACACGTCAAGCGCGCCGATAAAATACGCACTTGAAGTGAACTCAGGTTTTTGTGCTCGACACGGCATCGCAACGCGGCTTTCAGCTCGAACGGATTGTTAAAATCAACGTCTTCTGCATCTGTAGAATCTCAAGAATCTCCTCTCGATTAAACTTCGAGAGTTTCATCGAAGACAAATCTTCAAGAACATTTGAGTACGAATATTCTTCGATTGTGAATCCAGCATTGGTAAAAAACTGTCGCACAGCATTTTCATCTTCAAATATGTTCGTTTCGATGTCACGCCCGGTCGCGCCGGATACATTCTGCATCCGTTGCTGCATAGTGTCATCTGCTTGAGAGACAAACTTCCATAATTGTTTGGTGCTCACATCTGGGGTAATCCATATTCCGTCGTGTTGCTTAAGAAGATCACGAATGTTGCCTGCCAAAGTTTCTTTTTCGTCGCGGGTGAGGTAAGGAAGTAACCCCTCCGTGATAATCGCAACAGGCTTGTCTGGTCGAAAAGGAATGGCCGCTTGCAACAAACTTTCTCGATCAAGTGCATTTGCAATCCGGTAATAGAGGTTTGAACGATGTATGTTCGATTTTGCTAGTATGGATTCGGCAATTGCTTTTTCCTGTTCCAAGATCTCTGGCAAATCAGTGGCCACATAAACGACATTTGGATCTTCAGTCATTGCGAGGCCACGCGGAGAAAGTCCAGCGGCGATTTCCAAAACTTGTGTAATATGGTAACGTGCAATGATCTGATCAGTAGTCTTGTAGCGTGCCTCCAAATTGAAAGCAGACTGAATCATGAAATCCGCGCTCTTGCCTGTTAGTGTTTGAAAGTCTTTCACTGCTCCGCTTGCTGCGGCTATCTCCTTAGTGAACGGAATATCGGTAAAGCTCCTTATGTGCGCTACTAGCTTAGCAGTGGAACTAATTTTTTCATAGGCTTCTTCTTGTACCATATTCGATTATCACTCTCCTGCTCCCATCAACCCTAGACGATTTTGTAAATGCGCATGATTGCCTCGCAAGTCTTGCGAGTGACATAAGCGCCTCGCAAAGGGTTTGACGCCTAACAAAGCAGAAGGAGCGTCGATAATGATTGCGGTTTAAAGGTGACCGCCACAATTACGGCCGTAGCCGCACGCGGCTGAACAACTGTCGGCCAGTCCAGTGATTTGCCTTCCCAGAGATACTTCACCAAAGTGGGTCAACACCGCAACTTTTATTGCCGATACCTTCACTTTTCGAGAGGATGAAGAGCGTCGGGGTGCTGGCGGCACTAATTGTCATAGCAGTTATTCTTTCGGGTGGATTGATTTGTTCTGCAAACGCACAAGTTGGTAGGTATCAAGTCGACTGGTTGGCGGGCAGTTATCAAGCCCAAGGGTTGGCGTATGACGGGACATATTACTACTATATAACACAGACAGGAATCTCCAAATATGATTCTAATTGGAACCTTGTCACAGCGAATTCCAATGCCGCCGGGCAATGTGGGTCGGGCGTTAACCACATGGGCGATGGGGTTGTATATAACGGGGCGCTCTATGCTATAGCCATTGCTGATAGCACGGGTACTTCATATTTAGGAATGTGGGGAACAAGCAACCTAAACTTTATACGCTCTGTCAATTTAGCTGAGGTAGATGGTTTTTTTCCCCCCACCGCAGCGCAATTGTCTGCAGCTGGTGTCACTGTTAACCCCAGTGCTAATGCTTTTGCCGTTGTATCGTATGGGGCGTCGCAATGGCCAGCATCGAATGGTGTTCAAGGGGCAATCTTCCTGTATGATCTCACGACATTTGCATATAAGGGCGTAATTTCACCAAGTCAGACAATGTGGAACAGTGAAGGTATTGACTATTATAATGGACACTATTACGTAACTGCCCTCTCCGATTCACAAGCCAATCAAGGTAACTTTTCTACGGGCGGCGTTTTCATGGAGAGTACTAACGGGGCCGGTGCTACAAGGATAATCCCTTATTCAAGATTCACTCATGGTGGTGAACTCGAAGGAATTGACGTAAAAAGCGATGGCATCCGCGTGCAATGCGGTCCGTATGTCTATACATTCACTACTGCTCCGCCGTATAACTTGGTGCAGACAGTACAACAACCTTGACCCCCGACGCAGATGACCCGTACCGCGTCCAACACCACCCTCTCCTTTACAAAAAAATCGTTAATTGGGATGCCTAGGATTCAGTCTCGGCTCATATAGCGATCCCAGTCCTTCGCAAATTCCGGTGGTTGTTCCTCCTGACGTTCCATTTCAACTCGTCGCTCTAGCTCTTGCGATTGCCTCAATTCGATCTCTTGATAATGTCGGTTTGCATCCTCGACTAAGTCAGCCACCATCTTCCAGCATACGCCGTCTCTTTTTATCGCCACTTCGTCTTTGGGGCATTTATAACGGGCTGTGTTGCCAACAATCTTTGCGTTCGCACTTGCAGGAGCGTGTTTTTCGAAGTAACTCTTCCATTCTTCGGGTGGTGTGTCAGACAAAACATATGGAACTAGTACATCATTCACATCATTTCTTGAGCGCAAAAACTCCTCGACGTGAGGGTAATCAACATCTAGAATCGCAATCTCTATAAATATCATACCTGTCACCTCTTGCGAATCTATCGATTCGACTGAACCACTAGTTCCGCAAACTAGCTGCGCAAAAAAAGTGGCTAAGGTACTTGGTTCAACTACAGCGCTTACGAACAGCTTAAAAGTTGCTGTTTGTCGGCACGGTGAGCGTTTCTCTAGTTCAACACTGACCTGATAAGCATCCAAAACCAGTACAGAAGCCTTATTGCGATTTATTGCCGTGGCCGCAGCAGTATGGGCTGTGCAAGCGCTTGCCAAAAAACAGGCTGCTAAAGGCGCCAGAAAGCGGAAAACACTCTCCAAAGATGAGATTCGGGAGATCAAACTGATTGCTAAAATTGTTTTTGAACCACCGCCGAGAATGTTTCATGAAGTGCCTCCAGAATTCACGATTACCACGCCAGACCCCGAATTTACCTACGATTTCAGGGCATTGAAAACGAAGGTGGTTCAGGATAATGACCTCAATGACTTGGTGGTAACTTGGATCGCAGCAAGAGAAAAGGCCCGACTAGGCATGCCATTTGGCGGGGCAGTGACGGTAAGTGTCAACTGGTGGTCAAGGCTTATACCGGGCAAGAGAGGAGTCGATGTGGAACTTAAGAAGCTCGCAGCGGAATTGGAGATGCGCCATAATGGGATCGTGGAGTCGAAAGATGTTCCCGACTGGCACATACGCGACATGATACCGCAAGTGTCAAATTTTCCGTGGGCCAATGAACTCGAGCTTAAAGACATTGATTGCGAGACATCGCATTTGGATCATGATGATCTGCTAGTTTTCTTCGATGGCACTGATAGTCGAAAAAAAGCGTTTTATGCCCCGTTTGATTACTATAGCCCGACAGCAACATATGGCCCTGATGATGCGCATGAAGATTAGACCCGTAACAGCGACTGTATGCAAAATCAAAAGCAGCTGTCGCTTGAAAAAAGGCGAGGCACCCATAACATATGCGAAATCACGATATTATGAGGCATGATTCATGTAACAAGTACCGAACGTGGAGAATTACAGGTCTTCGCCTATGATTAGGCTCTTCGTCTTCGATCTCGGCAACGTCATCCTTCCCTTTGAACACAGACAAATTGCGGTGAAGCTCCACGCAGTCTCCCGGATACGGAACCATTTTACACCTGATGACCTTTTTAGGTTCCTCTTTGATAGACACCGGGGTTTCGTAAATCCCTACGAAGAAGGCCGCATATCGTCACTGGATTTTTTCGCGAAGCTCAGGGAGAGATACAAACTGGAACTGGCATTTGAAGAGTTCAAAGACATATGGAACAACATTTTTGAGGAGGATCCTGAAGTTAACGCGATTATTGCACATCTGAAGAATAGAGGCTATCCGGTTTTTCTTCTCAGCAACACCAACGAACTCCATTTTTCCTATATTATGGAACGTTATCCCATTGTCCGTTCCCTTGACGAGTGGATACTCTCCTATGAGGTAGGCGCAAAAAAACCGAAACAAAAAATATACGATGCCGTCTTCGAGAAGACAGATATCGCACGGGATGAAACGCTTTATATCGATGATATTGAGGAATACGTGGAGGCCGCAAAAACGTATGGTCTCCAGGGAACGCATTTCAAAAGCGCAAAAGATTTGTGGGAATTGCTGAAACGAAATAGTATATAAGAATATATGACGGATTTAAGTGTTATTTTTAAGTATCAAACACGGAATACGTACGATGCCAAACAACTAAATCCTTAAGCGCGTCTTACAGAGCTTTTTTTCGACTAAGCGAGTAGGATAGATATAAGAATCGACACCACGTCCTCTGCCGCGTCCTAAGTCGTTGAATCGTGTATTTTTCCAATATTGCATGTACACATGAAAAACGTGCTCAGGCACCGGATGCTTTAGAGTGCTAAACCCCTTTTATTTCACGCAACCCAGATTAACACTGCTACCGTTAAGAAAAGAACAATGAGCCACAATGATCGAACCTTTAAGGCATTTTGCAGCTTCTCAGCAGACTCAGGCATCCCGAAATTCCTAGCCTGAGCGAGAGTCCATATCGCGTACGCGGCCAGCACCGCCATGAACGGCCAAGCCAACTGCGCGTAGAGAAAAATCGCCGTACCGACTATAAATATCATAGCAGCGGACGCGACACAGAGCAATTTATCTGTGGAGGGCTTGAATTTGACGAAGAGCGTTGGCCCTGGAACGGACGCTTCGTTAAAGAGCTGTGCGGTCACTGACATGGGCACGCAAAAAAGGGCGAGCAGCCACGGTAGTGGGGTTAAAATGGTCTCTGGGGAGGCAGCGCTCCACGCTACCACAGGAAGGAGTGCTATGGGTATTGCTGCGGTAAGATGACCAATATTGTCTCGCGTGTAACCCGCGTAGACGGCTGCTAATACTAGCTCTAAGAGCGCCAGCACCAGGAAGAGCGAGTTGAAGACCATCCCCGCTATCACGAGCGCGATTCCCGCTGTGATAAGCACGTAGGTTGCCGCAAGCCGTTTCGAGAGTAACCCCGTTGGCAAAGGTCGCAGCGGCCACTTCGTTTTGTCCCGCTCGACGTCAGCGAGGTCATTTATTATATTCGTAGCTATGGCCACTAGAACCGCTACAAGAAGAAAGAAGAAGAGCCGCGCATCAACTTGTCCCCCGGCTAACGCGAAGAAAGCCGCCACGGGCGGTAAGCTCATCACATCTATTGCCAGCCGCTGCATGGAGATGAAACCAATGATCTCGTTTCGGAATGTGCGTTCTACGGGCGCCGCTTGTCCGAATAACACCTCTGGTACTGAGACGTTCATTCTTTCTTGCCTCCTAATCTCTAGCTCTTCCAGTCATTCAATAATAATGCTAGACGCAAAATTCTCAAAATCCTATTATATAATTCTTTGTAACAAGCGCTATTGAATGAAGAAGACGTCTATCCAATATTGCGTGCAGACGTCATACACGTGCTGACGCAGCGGATGCATGTAAGCTCCCACTCGACTCGTTCTGGAGCTACTGTCGAAGCCTGTATCAGACTCCTCTTACGTGCTTTGTCCAATCTGCCCTGTAAGCCTTCTAAGTGCTGAATATCAGCGAGTTTGGGACAAACTCTGCTAAATGGTGAGATCTGGCTTTTTTCCGCATAGCGCCCCCACAGTGAAATAAAGCTAAAAGACAACGCTTAAGCTATCACGCCGCCGTTTGACTCTTTTGATTCATTTTTCGTCTAGGGGGATTTGTATGGATAAAAAGTTGTTAGCGATCATCGTGCTGGTGATGATTGCCTCGTTATCAATAGCGGGGTGCACATCATCAACTAACAGCAACCAAGCGGCAAGCAGCACACCGTCTGTATCAGCTACGCCGACAGGAACGCCGACAGTGATACCTACGGTACCGCTCACGATCACACCAACTCTTACGCCGCTTATAGCGACGACGATTAAGGTGTGGATGGGGTATATGGGAGAACCGGCGTTCTGGCTTACAGCACCGTCTACGAATCCGGTCGTACAGGGACAACCAACTACGGTTAGGTATTGGGTTAACGCGTCAGACGGAACAACTCCCTGCGGAGCAGCTAACTACTATATCGATAATCAAGCAGCAGGCGGCCAGTGGATGATAACGACGCCACAACCGCAATATTGGAAGGGCTGTCCGGAAGGGTTGCCCGGCGGAGCAGGAGGACTATATCTTAGCGGCAACGATACAGCGAAGTTATCGCTGGGGTGGCACACGCTCCAGATATACTATCTCGGCGAAGGTAACTATGCGCCGAGTGAGTTCGTAGCTCAGTTCTTGGTGGTGAAGGGTTAACAATAGAAGGTATAGCCACATAGGCGGCATCAAAACGCGAGGCCAAAAAACCTAGCCGAGCCGGTTATTACTCACTTATGAATAGGCTGCGATTGCACACTCAGCACCGCCTGCACCTTAAATACGTTCGGCAGAACATGCATCAACCTGCAAGTTCGATATCCCCCCAGTATCGCATATAAATGTCGTGGACGTGCTCAGGCAGCGGATGCTTGTAGTGCCTCCAATCGATGCCGCTGACTCCGTGTGTCATAATATAGGCGCGATTTCATTGCTCCCAGCCGATAGCGTCGCCGCACTGCTCAGCAGCCTTACGTAGACCTGATGTGACGAAATGGCTTGAACGTCTCACTAAGGGTATTTTCTGGCTTACCTCATCATACCTGCCATCACTGACGCAGGATAATACTGGTTACTTCCCAGCGAAAGCCGCCATTAGGTGTGACACAAACGCACTATCACACTTTCCCCCACAAACATCCTGTCACGCTTTCCCACACAATCCCTGTCTCACGCGGCCTTATGAAACTACTCTGTGCAGTTTGGATCGGAGATGAACGTAATGGCAACGAATGCAACTACCATAAAAAACGGGGCCTGCTGGTATGGCCTCCACTTCGGCTGCTTGAACACAAACGACCCAAACTGCACCAAGTGTGCAGAGCGCCTCGCCAACGCCGTGAACAGCGTGCTTCGCCCCCGGATAAGCAGTGTTAACTGAGTCCAACGTCCTTCCAATATTGCATATACACATCAAAAACGTGCTCAGGAAGTGGATGTTTGTAGTGCTTCTAGTCGATTCCGCTAACTCCGTGCTGCGTGTAAGGATGCAACCTCGATGCTACGGAAGCATTGAATTGTGACACCGTAACGCTCGACACGGCGTGTTTGACCTTCTCGCCCTCTTTTCGAAGCTAACCTATATCGTTGTGTAGCTCACTTACATTGTGACCAGTAATGGCTGCTGATGATGAGTTTACAACCCGCTTGATTGGTTTCGGCCTCAGTGAAAAAGAGGCACAGCTTTATCTTTATCTGCTCAAGTACGGGCCGAAAACGCCTTCACCGCTCACCAAAGCGCTGAAGACGTACCGCGAGGACGTGCACCGCACGCTCAACAGCCTCATCGAGAAGGGTATGGTGCGTCCCTCACTCGACTCCCCCACCGTTTACACAGCCGTCGACCTCGACGCCGCTCTTACGTCAGCGCTAAAGAAACATGAGGCCGAACTCCGCGAGCTGGAGGCGCGAAAGCGTGAGCTGCAGGAACTCGCAAAGCAACAGCAGTTCCGCCCCTCTGATGAGGTGGCGACGTTTAAGATTATAAAAAATCTAAAAGAGCTCGTAACCACGATGCTTCCCATCTTGACCTCGTTGGAGGAGGAGTGGTTGTGCGTTATTCCTGCACAAGCAGCAGCAGTCTTCTCTCAGTTCGGCATGCTTCCGTTCACCCAAGAGTTTATCGAGCGGGGGGGCAAGCAACTAGTCATTATCGATTTAACGTACCCCATCATCGGCACGATACGCGAGCTGCTCGACATAGGCGGAGACATACGCCACTTCGGCAAACAGGGCTTCTTGTATACCGTGTTCGACGGGAAGATCTCCATCACCGCAATTAACGCTGAACTCACCCGTTTCTCGCTTGATGAGCCAATAGCAGCGCTCTACGTCGAAGACCGCACCTATGCACGCTATCTCACATCAACCTTTGAGCTACTCTGGAAACAATCGATTCCTGCACAGGAGCGGATACAAGAGCTTCTGAAGGAAGGCCCCCCGCAAGCATAGAAGGTATTGGGGCCACGCGAGATTCTTTTGAAAACCGAATTATTGCACGCGTTATCGGTCAGCTAACGCAAGCACCAAAATCCGACAAGTAGAGCTCTGGTTTTAAAGATACGCCTGCCCAGTATTTCATATAGATGTCATAAACCGTGGCGGGAAGCGGATGCTTGTAAAACCGCCAATCGACCCCAGAAACGCCGTGCGTCAATATGTAATTCTTATGCGACTGATCCCACTGAATGACGGAACCTTATTGCTCAGCAAACTTACCAGACCGCCCAAAATAAAATGAGTTGGCATTCGCTTGAGTGAAATCTTCTGACGCTTCGCCCACATCGCAGCGAGTTGTATTCAAAGAGAGACGCTTCATCATTTCTGTCGCCTAAAAGTGGCTGATCGCTTGGATTACTTGCGGATGTCGATCGCAGAAACAACAAGTGCGATGTTAAACTACGAAGGGGAAGCGTTGTGAAAGGAATCCCCGGAAACACTAAACGTTGCAGTATATTGAAACCTATGCCCAAAGAAAAAAAAAGGATTTTATGTATTCAAGGTTATGACTGAATTATCGTCGTCGGGTGAATACGGCAGCAATTCCACCTAAGAACAATATGATAATTGCGAGCCAAGCTAGCCAAATTATCAAAGATGGAAATAGCGCTAAGATGATTGCAAGTATAATAGCAAGTAGTATCATCCCAATGCCACTCAGTAGTCCTCTCTCAGCCATGATTTTCACCTCCTGTTGAATTTTAATTTAATCTTTATTTCAGTTTAATCAATATATTTGTTTGTCTGCGATCATTTAAATATAGAACTCGACATCGCTCCAATACCGCATATAGACATCATCCACGTTCTCAGGCAGCGGATGCCAATAATTGCGCCCCTCAATGCCAGGCCTACTGACAGCCGTACAGATCAAATCTAAATCAATATATAGCGTTGCTTCTCAATGTTTAACCATTTAAGCAAAAGGGAGGTGATGTAATGGGCGAAGTAAAAACGATCACAAGGGTTCCTGTCAGGGCAGTCGCCTTGATGGGTGCCTTAATTGAAGCCGTTTTAGGGCTCATTTCTGGAATCATTACAGCTATTAGCATTGACGTTGCCGTCTCGACGTTGCACAGCAAGTTTCCTATAACGGCAAGTCTCGGCACAGGAGCAACCGCTGAGGCTAGCGTCATTATCATCGGCATTGTCGGCGGCTTCATTAGTGGCTACATTATCATAGCGATTGTAGCACTGATTTACAACTGGTTGGCGCCTAGAATTGGCGGCATTAAGCTTGAACTTGAGTAACGGCAACGCATACGGAATCGCGTAAATCGTAGAGTTCTGATGTTAAGCGTATAGCGTTGATCGTTACTTTCTTTTGTTTTTTAAGACAACAGCCAGTTAGCCGTGCCGGTTCATTCTTCTTACAACAAAAGCCACAGTGCTAAAGAACGACTGGCGTTTTATTTTAACGAATGGGGCGATTGTTAGCGCCAGTTCACGAACTAACGACTACCAACATAGGACAGGTGATGAGATGTGATCCCTCCCTGTTACCTGCACCTTCCCCCCGAGAGACTCTAACCGCCGTTTAGCGCACCTTCATTGCCGAAAAGTTTGCTGGAGTTCCAGCGTTCAAACTGGGACAGAACAGACTGAGCCTTTGCTCCAGTGGGTCATCTCACTCTGAGAGTCCGACATCTCTCCAATATTGCATATACACATCATACACGTTCTCAGGCAGCGGATGTTTGTAGTGCTTCCAATCGATACCACTCACCCCATGTGTCATAATATATGCGCGGTTTGATTGATCCCATTGGATAATATCACCATATTGCTCGGCAAACTTACGCAGGTCACCCAGCACGAAATGCCTCATTTTTGGTATCCTCTGTCGTTACGATGCGTTGTGTTATCCGTTTGCTTTCCTTGACCGTTTTTGGCATCTCTAAAAACAGGTCAAACTCTTTATATCGCGTGTCGAGCCGCATCTTTGTGAGATATCGGAGGAACGCTTTGGCGAAGTTGAGCATCTTCCGTTTTGAGTAGATGCCTGTGTACTTGGTGAGAACGTATTCACGAAACGCTTCTATTCTCGCTTTGTTTATCACTCCCTTCGTGGCGTGCCAGAACGTCACCGAACACTTGTCAATCCACGGAATAGTCGCCGCAGTCACGCCGATGCAGCGAAACGCAGTGTAATCAGTCAGTTCTTCCTCCCCGTAGTCAAGTTCAAGCGACATCAGGGATTGCTGATTTTGTTGGTGGGGTATCTTCGTTTTCGGCTCTTCTGTGCTTGCACCAATAAGCTCATTTTGGGCTTTATTTGGCGAAAAACTCGAAAAAAACAGCTACACAGGGCCATAGGATAACCAAGCTACCCCACCTCGGCACAGCCTCGAAAGGCGTATAGTCCCGTGCGGATTCGAACCGCAGTCGCGGGCTTTCTTCTATCAGTGGTCAATGTACCACGACCACGTGAATCCAAAGGCCCGCATGATTGACCACTACACCACGGGACTCTCGAGCTAGAGTAAGATTTATACATATTTAACGTTTTGGTCACTTTACAGCTCTCAAGAGCGCATTCGTCGACATCGAAGGCTTCAATTCAATAACAACTTATTGATGCGGATGCTACGAAGCAATGCGCTACGAGTCTTCACCAAAAAGGCTCAGTCTGCCGATTTACACTGAGCCAAGCGCCAACTCGGCGTGTTCGCCGGCAAAAAAATGGGGCTGGAGAGATTTGAACTCTCGATCGACGGGTCTCTCCGATCAGTGCTCCAACGGGACATCACCTGACTCAAGCGTCCCCGAGTCATCAGTTGACCCGTTGTTCATCATATCGAGAACTTTTACCGCTGGAGCCCGTCGCCATTCCTGACTTGGCCACAGCCCCGGAAGCACGCGGGCCGGGAGGGAGTTGAACCCTCGACCTTTGGGTATCTCTGGTCAACAGGTCACAACAAGAGTACCGTAAGAGCCCAACGCTCTGCCTGACTAAGCTACCGGCCCGTATTTGGCATATGCTCTTATACCCCTTCCACATATATAAGTTACTCAAACTAAATTTGACGCTTCAATTCAGCAAGCTCAAAAAGCAGGTGGTGACTTATTTCGGCTTATAATTCGACAAGCTTGGAGCAAGGCATACCTCTCAAAATTGACGAACGGATAACGTACGCCATACTCGGCTCAGGCAGCGTCGGCTTTCTTGTCGCCAAGGAACTCGCACAACGCGGCAGAATGTTTACTATCATCGACAAGAACGCGAAACGAGTCGAGACGCTGCGTGACCAGAATTTTGACGCGCACGTCGGCGACATCACAAAAGAGGGGGTCATCACCGAGCTACTCACGCCTGATCTCGAGATCGTTATGATTCTCAGCTCTGACGTCGAAGCGAACACCAAGGCGCTGAGTGTGATCAAGGAGAGGAAGCCAGACGTTTTTGTGATCGTCCGAGCCGCCGACCCGCTGAGCAAAGATAAGCTTGAAGAGTTGGGGGCCGACGCGGTTGTGTATCCATCGGCGCTTATCGCGATCGCCACGTTGTACGATCTCCACAAAGCAGAATCGCAGCGGTCTGCGAATCGACTTCACGAAATCCTCAAAAGCATAAAGAGGCTCGGCATACTAGTCCACGATAACCCCGATCCCGACTCGATCGCAAGCGCACTCGCACTCGTGCAGATCGCCGCGAGCGTCCACACGGAAGCCGCGATAATGTACCACGGAGAGATCAGCAGACAGGAAAACAGAGCCTTTGTAAACCTGCTCAACATCGACTTGATCCACGTCGACGAGATTGATCCGAACGAGTACGACATGCTCGCCTTGGTCGATACGGGGACGCCTGGGGCGAATAACCCACTGACAAGCTTGGACAAAGTTGGAATCATCATAGACCATCACGGGGTTCCGGAACAACGCGTCCTGTACACCGATATCAGGGACGTGGGATCAACGGCGACGATACTGACGAACTACCTCGAAGAGCTCGACATTGACATCGACAAGCGGCTCGCAACGGCGTTGCTGTACGGCATACGCATCGACACCCAGGACTACAAAAAACATGTGACCCCGTCAGATCTCGGCGCTGCAATGAAGCTTATGCAGCTCTCCGATAGAGAGATTCTCAATCAGATTGAATCACCGACGATGTCAATGGAAACACTTGACATAATCGGCGAGGCCATTCATAACAAGCACATCACCGGAAGCTACCTTGTATCGTGCGTCGGGTTTATGCACAATGTAGACGCGCTCGCGCAGGCGGCCGACTACGTGCTCAACCTTGAGGGGGTAACAGCCGTCGCCATCTTCGGGCTCAACGAAGAAAAGATACACATATCCGCGCGGAGCAAGGACATCCGCGTCAACATCGGCGCCGTCATGAGCCAAGCATTCGGCGACATCGGCTCAGCAGGCGGTCATTCAAACGCCGCTGCCGCGCAGATTCCCCTCGGCGTTTTCACGGGCGTCAGGGACCGAAAGACGCTGCTCCGCCTCGTCGAAGAGGTCGTAACGCGCAGGTTCTATTCTGAAATTGGCGTGGAGCGGGACGAATAAGGGTCGTGCGCTCGTTACTGGTCGTCTGCCATAACGACGTTCGTGATATCCGCGTCTCACGACAAAATTTGCACCGCACGGAATTTGCGGTATTAGTGTCTATTTTGCGACGCTCGCGACTTCCGCCGGCAAGGGGCGCAGTTTCTCAGTCTTAACGAATGCTACCAGATCATCGATGGTGGGGTGGACCCCGCGTCTGCTTGATACGTAGTAGCCCGCCACCGCGTTCGCGAGGCACAGGCGCAGCACGGGGGCCAGACCGAGCAACTCACCGAAGATGTTGCCTGAGTTCCAGGCATCACCGGCGCCGGTGGATCGGTGCAGCTCTACGTCATACGCGGGGAATGCCGTCACGCTGTCGTCGATCGACGCCGCATACCAGGGGGTGTGGTAATCAACGCGTGAGACGACTCGATGCCTGAATGCGATCGCGCGCTCAAGGGTGGCCTCACCGGTATGCTTCTCGAGCTCATTTTGATTGAGGCTCATCATGTCAAGGTTAGTGCTCGCGATCACGCTTTCATAGAGTTCGGTGAGGTCGTGGACGCGGGGGCTTGGGTCAGCCGAGTCAAAGTACGTTTTCACGTTGTATTGCTTCGCGTAGGCGAACGTCTTCACGGCAAGATCGGTGCCGCCCACGACGTTGGTCCCCCAATCGTGCACGGTCACGAGCTGACTGTTCTCGATGAGTTCGAGATCGGTATCGCGCAGGCTGTCGAAAGCAAAGTCATAGTTCGAGCCGACGTCGTTGAGCATGACGTTGATCCGTTGCTCGCCAATCTCAAGAGCAAGGGTCTGTCCCAATCTGCCGTCGGTCTTCACGTGGGCGACGTCAACGCCGCTATTTTCGGCGAAGAACTTCAAAACGTGATATCCAAGTTCACTCGTGCGGCCGATGAAATGGGAGCTTAGGCCGAGTCGCGACAGCGCGATTGCGGTATTTGCCGCGCCGCCGCCCGACAGCACGCTCTGGACGAAGCCAGGAAGGTTCCCGCCGCCTCTGACATACTTCGTCTCAAGCGCGCTGCAAAATGAGTTCAGATCGTCGACCTGCACGAAGTGATCCAAGTAGAAGCTGGGCGTACACACGACGTGCAGCTTCCGCGTCTCTCGCGGATCGAGCGCTGCCAAGATTTGTGACAATTCGCGCTTGACGTCCTCGCAAAGCTCTTTCAAGGCCAGCCTCCGCACTAAACTCTGAAAGGGAATGTTATTTATACGTTTCTTACCGTACGTATACACGCGCCGGCAGCAAAACGCTAGACGGAGAGACTATGCCCATACGGAGTTCCTATGAACTGACGAGGCTTTTTTTGTCACTTTCAGACGTGAGCCGGCTTGACATCTTGAACCATCTCGACGAACGAACGTCGGTGATCGATATTTGCCGGCGGTTCGGCTTGCTCGTGCACGAAGCGGTGCGACATCTTCGCCGCTTGGAGGACGTAGGACTCGTCTCTCAGCTTCCTAACGGAGACTACATCATATCAGAGTACGGAAAGGTGCTGGTCACCTTCATTGAAGGGATAAGCGACGTTCACGACCTATTAGAGTACTGGGAGCGCCACAGTGCGGCTGAGCTTCCTGCTCATCTCAAGCGTTTGCCTGCCGACCTCGGCGAGTCGCTGCTCCAGGATCGTAAGCTGCTGCACGCGGCTGCCGTCGAGATCGTGAATGACGCGAGGCGGTTTCTGTGGGTCTTGAATTACGCCGTGGACCGGACTGGACTCAGCGCGTCCGAAGTCAAAGTGCTCCTGAACAGCACGGCCGGAACAGAAAGCCCCGATGTCCGGCAAGTCAATAGTGTCAGCACGATACTCCTCGTCAACGAGCTTCGCGGCCTCATTTTTTTCCCGCGAGTCCCCGATCAAGAGGGTTACGACCCGGATATGTCGTGCGGATTTCTCGTTCCCGCAGCCGATGTGACCTACCGACTGCTCGTGGAACTGTTCGATTTCTTGTGGAGCTGCAAATCGACACACGTTGTCGACTGAGTTATGTATTAAAAGGCTGAGAATACAAAGTACTTGGAGGGGAAAAATGGCAAAAGATCCTGTTTGCAACATGAACGTCAATGAAACGACAGCGAAGTACGTGAGCGAATACAAGGGGAAGAAGTACTTCTTTTGCGCTCCTGGCTGCAAGGCGATGTTCGACCGAGATCCGGAGAAATTCGCGTAACCCAGGACCCTGCCAAACTACCGCACTGCCAGTCGCGCACTTTTTTCTTTTTTTAGGACTCCCGCCAAGGAGCTTACGGCTCAGCGCACATTTCTAAATAAGATGGAGCCGACAACCGTCATCAGTGCGAAGAATCCGACAACGATCGCGAGATCTGTCGTCAGGGCGTACGTGTGCAGTCCGGTGACGGCGTAACGCAACGCGTCAACGCCATACGCAAGCGGATTGAGGTCCACAAGCACCTTCATCCAGTTTGGAAGCGACGTGACCGGGAAGAATGCGCCGCTCAGGAAGAATATGGGCAGCACGAGGAGGTTAGCGACGACTTGAAAGCCCTCGATATTTTCGAGCCGAGAAGCGATGCTAATCCCCAGCCCCACAAAACCCATGCCGAGAAAGAACAAGGTAACAAGTATTAGCACCAAGGCGGCTGCAAGTCCGAGAGTGCCCGATATTCTCACTCCGATGAACGTGGAAAGGACGAGTATCAGCAGGGCCTGTATTGACGCTTGTGTCGTTCCCCCGAGGGCCTTTCCGATGACGATAGACGTCCGCGAAACTGGGGCGACGAGAATTTCTTTGAGAAAACCGAATTCTTTGTCGAACATGACGCTCATTCCGGAGAATATCGAGGTGAAGAGCACCGTCATGCCGAGGATCCCAGGCGCGAGGAAGTTTATGTAATTCGTGCTGCCGCCTGGTCCACCGAACGACAACGAGGAGCTAAACCCAGACCCGAATATGATGAGCCACAACAGGGGAGTGATAAGCGAGGTCACGACCCGCGACCGCGCTCTGACGTACCGGATCATCTCCCGGAGCCAGATCGAATAGACGTCACCCATAAAAACCATTCGTCCGTTTGGCATCGCTAGCGTCTCCCCGGGCCGTGGAACCCAGCGAACCCGCTCGCGGCCTCCTGTGCCCGAATCTCCCGTCCCGTGTACTTGATGAAGATGTCCTCTAGCGTGGGCTCATGAAGCGTAATCGAGGGCACCGTGATCCCCTCTTGACGCGCCACGTCCATGAAAATCGGTATCGCGGTCTCGCCTTTGTCGACGCTGAGCCTCAGCGTGCCGTCAACGAGTTGGCTCGACTTGACGAATTCGAGCTGTTCCAGTTTAGTCTTGAGGTTCTCACTCCCGTTTGTCACCGTCATTATCACGACGTCGCCGCCAACGTCGTGTTTAAGGTTGTCGGGAGTGTCCATCGCAACGATCTGCCCGTGATCGACAATGGCGATGCGGTCGCACAACTGATCGGCTTCGTCCATGTAGTGCGTGGTCAAGATCATCGTGATCTGCTTTTCTCTATTGAGCTTCTCTATGTACTCCCAGATATGACGCCGGGTTTGGGGGTCAAGCCCGAGCGTCGGCTCGTCAAGGAAAAGGACCTTGGGGTGGTGGAGCAGGCCACGCGCGATCTCCAACCGCCGTTTCATGCCACCAGAATACTTCTTGACGATCACGTTGGCTTTATCAGCGAGTTCAACAAGCTCGAGGACTTCACTGATTCTATCAGCAATTTCATTTCTGGGCACTTTGTAAAGCCGGCCGTGGAAGTCGAGGTTTTCCCTCCCAGTGAGGTTTTCGTCAAGACTGGGGTCCTGAAACACGATTCCGATCATTCCCCGCACGGTGTCGGGTTCTTTTTTCACATCGTGCCCATAGATGCTCGCTGAGCCGCTCGTTGGTTTTACAATCGTGCAAAGCATGGAGATGGTCGTCGTTTTGCCAGCTCCGTTGGGTCCGAGCAACCCGAAAAGCTCCCCTTCTTCAATCTCCAAATTTATTCCTTTTACTGCTTCAACGTCTTCAAACCGTTTGAAGAGATCTTTAGTTTCGATAGCTTTTACTGCTCCTCCACTCGTGGACATCGGCGTTTCGATAGCTTTTACTGCTCCTCCACTCGTGGACATCGGCGTTTCGATAGCTTTTACTGCTCCTCCACTCGTGGACGTCGGCAAGAAGGGCAAGCCATTGTGCAGTACGATCTTATCCCCTCCTTCACTTTCCAGAATGGTTCCTTTCACCGCTTCAACGTTCTCGAACCGTTTGATACGGTCTTGTGTTTCGCTAGCTTTCATTGTTGATCATGGTCGCATAAGAAGCGCATTTGCGAGTTTACGTGCATTAGTACTCTGCACATTTGCGTGTACTATTTAGTAGTTTTAGTCTAATTATAACTTGTTGATATATTACTAGTTAATATAACGCAGTCAGCATTTTCGCGCCATCACGCCAAACGGGCGCGTTCGCGGACCGATGGGGGTGGCCTGCCCGATAGCGGGGCGCATCGTAGGAGACCACGGCACCAGGCAGTGCTCTCGTGGTCTTGTCGCCTCCGATCTCATTCGCTGGACGACCTCTGCAACGTCCTTGTCGTAGCCTGCCTCACAGCTTCGCGCCGTGATATCGCACAGATGGCCTGCGTACCCAGTAATGGCGCACAATGTCCGGATTGCCCGTTTACAAGGCTATGGGATGAGTGCAATGGGGGGGTGTGGCGCTGCAACGAGTTTCTCTTTGTGATGAGAAAATGTGATAAACGCCAAGGGCTAAGTAAGTACGAATGCGGCTCAAGACGGTGACGGCCAAGGGGCTTGCACACAAAAGCTACTTCCTATCTGACCACAACGAGGCGATGGTCGTCGATCCTCGTCGAGATTGCGCGATTTACGTCGAGATGGCGGCACGTGAGTGCACCGAAATTAAGTACATCTTCGAAACGCACTGCAACGAGGATTTCGTCACTGGTTCTCTCGACCTGCAGCGACGGACCAATGCAGAAATCGGGCACAGCAAGGAAACCCATTTTCGATACGGAGACCACAACCTTGCAGAAGGCGAAACGTTCTGTGTCGGCGACCTTAAGGTTGAAGTCCTCAGCACGCCCGGGCACACCAACGATAGCCTTTGTTTAGTCGTCTATGAGCGGCTTGATAGCGGCGTGCCGCTCTTTGTGTTTACGGGGGACACGCTCTTTGCGGGCGATGTCGGGAGGATTGACCTCCTCGGAACTGAGTCAGCCTGCGAACAGTCAAAGAAGCTCCATAGCAGCATCTTTGACAAACTCTTGCCGTTAGGTGATCACGCTCTAATGTATCCGGCCCACGGCGCGGGAAGCATTTGCGGAAACAACATGAGCGCCAGAGCGTACAGCACCGTGGGCTACGAACGCCAAGTGAATCCGCTGCTTCGGCTGCAAGAAGACGGTTTCGTGCGCTATCTGACGCAGCAGCAGCTCTCGCTCCCGCCTTACTTCAGCAGAACGCGGGAGCTTAATGTCCAAGGCCCACCTCCGATGCCTCAGACGCTCCGTGAGGCAGACTCTGACGAGTTCGAGAAACTTGTTGAGGATCACGCAACGACCACTATCGACACGCGAGAGCCAGGGGCATTTGCCGGATCGCATATTCCTGGATCATTCAGCATATGGCTCGACGGCGTCAGCGTCTATCCCGGATGGGTGTTAGATGATGATGAGCCCGTCGCGCTCGTTACTGAAAGACAGGAGGACGCCCAGGTGGCTCGGACGTACCTGAATCGGCTTGGCTTTGACAACGTCGTTGCCCATCTCTGTAACGGAATGCCCGACTGGCGGAACCGCGGAAAGCCAATCGCGCGGCTCAAGACGTGTTCTGTCGAGCAACTGAAGAACGTGGTGGACCGCGCGGCTGTCATCGTGCTCGACGTGCGCGACGATCACGAATGGAGGGACGGTCATATCAAAGGGGCACAGCACCTCTTCGTAGGATATCTCCAACAGCAGGTTGCACGTGTCCCGCGGGATACGCCCCTCGCCGTGCACTGTTCCTGGGGAGGGCGTGCCAGTCTCGCTGTGAGCATTTTAGCACGAAACGGGTACGCAAGCGTCTACAACGTTCTCGGCGCGATCAGGGCTTGGAAAAGCCGAAGATATCCGCTCGAAAGAGGCTAGCATCGCAACTGCGCCAGCTGGTTTGCTCATATCCCCTAGACGACCCGGCGCAGCGCGCTTTCCTGTGTCAAAAACAAAAAGAGACGCCCTTTGCGCAAAGGAGTGACCAAAGGCGGTCGCACAAAGGGACGTTGACGTCTACGCGAGATTATCTGAGCGTTCCCGCAAACACCTGCCACGCTAATGCAGTCTTTGCGACGATACTGAGAACGACGTACACGTACTCTCCGTAGAGGTAATCCTTCCACCTTCCGACTCTCTTGTACTGCAAGAACATGTTGATGGGGAACAGGAGGAAGAAGAACGCCAAGGACGCGAGGATGTAATAGATAAAGGTGGGTACTGATGCGTTTTGCGTCGCCCCAACGAAGTACAGAACGATGACTATCCACGGAATGACGCCGGCAAATGATCCAAATATGAACGCCGTCCAATTTCTTTTTCTGTCTTTTGGTTGTGGAGCTCCATCATCAGACCGAAAAGGTTCATCGTTGCGTTTAAGCAGAATAACGGGATGAGAGCAGCTATGTCGTAGACGCCGCTAAGCAGGGCAATCGCCACGATCATCACCGATGAGCTGAGCGCATAGTCGTACCAGCGCGCGTAGTTTACGTGTTTCTTGAGGTTTTTAATATACCATCGGTTCGCAAACGGTGATGCCATCAGCAGATGGTCAATCGTCGAAATCAATAGGAATAGCGCAACGAGGAGCCCCACGCGGAGCTGGTAGATCGTGTTCTCGACCAGTGCGAGGACCTGCGTGGTCGCGTTGAAATGCAGATAATACGTGTTTATCGGAAGTTTGAATGAATTGCTCAGGAAAACTATGGCTATCGCTTGTATCAAAAGGAATAAGCCCGCAATGACGCTGAACGTTCTCAGACGGCTAAATTTCTTTTCTTCTAATTTCTTTTCTTCTTGGTCTCCCATCGCTTACCTCCGGATGTTTGGTGAATCGTGTTTTCTTCCATTTACTTGACGATCTTCCTTTTATTGCCGCGGAGAGCTGCGACAGCCATTTAACGTTGAGGGAGGCGTTGGACTTTGCGCGCGCATTCGAAACGCAGGCTAACCGGTGACGTGCTGAGGCATTCCCGAAGATAAATGTGCTGCCCCGACCCCGGAGGATTGGCCCAACTGCGTAGAGAACAATCCACGCTAAACCAAAGAGGCGCCCAAAGGAGCGATCTGCAAGCGGTGGTGTTAACCCTGCTGGAAGGGTGCGCGCGTGGAGGCTGCCGACCGGGGCCCGTCAAGCGCCGTTCAACGGTGCGCGTCCCGCCACGCCGTCATGCCACCCTTCAAGACGAAGACTCGGTGAAATCCTGAATCCTGAAGGATTCGAGCGGCGGCCTCTGAACGTTTTCCCGTGCGGCACACTACGACGATGTCCCGCCTTTGTTGCGTCGAGAGTTCGCCTGCCCGCTGTTGAAGCTGCCCGAGCGGGATATTCAGGGCGCCAGGCAGCTGCCCCAGCTCCCCCCCTAGTTCGGAAGGGTCTCGCACGTCGAGCACCAGCGGCGCCAGGTCAGAACGCAGTCTTCGCGCGAGCTCCTCTGGCGACAAGTAAGACAAACCCTCCTGCAACTTATCGGGCGGCAGATTTGTATCGGTCAACGTATCCTCCATTATATACGCGGCTTATCACGTCCTGCTTTCTCGGTGCTTGACGGATCAATACTGTCTGAGCCGCAGGACATCACTCTTCGAGCTCTTTGTAGCAGAACCACCAGTCATAGTTTTCATACATTTTAGCCCGTTCTTTGGCCGTCTTTTCATCGCTCGGCGCCGGTATGAGTACCTTCTTTCCGATAAGCTCGTTTTGCGGCCACCCAGCGGGCATAGCGACGCCGTATTTGTCGGCGGTTTGGAGAGCTTTCACGGCTCGAAGAATTTCGTCCATGTTTCTGCCGACCTCTTGCGGATAATAGATAATCAACCGAACGATGCTTTTCGGATCGACAATGAACACAGCGCGCACGGTATTCGAGGCCTTACCAGGGTGAATCATCCCTAGCATTGAGGCTACTTTACCAGTGTCCGCAATAATCGGGAACGGAATTTCGACGTCGAGGTTCTGCTGGATCCACTCAGTCCACTTCATGTGCGCTACCACTTGATCAACGGACAGTCCGATAAGCTCGCAGTTAAGCTTCTGGAACGCGTCATATCGTTTAGCAAAGGCCACAAACTCCGTCGTGCACACCGGCGTAAAATCCGCAGGGTGACTAAAAAGCACGAACCACTTGCCACTAAAAACGTCCGGCAGTAGCATCTTGCCATGAGTCGTCTGGACCTCTATCTGTGGGAACTTGTCGCCGATCAGCGGCATGCCTCGCGCGGCTTGCGCGCCTTCTCCGGCGCTTATTATAGCGCTCTGCGTATTCGACTGCATACCATTCGGTCTTAAATCGTGCACGTATATACCTTATGCAAAACCTAAGCAGCACGTGCGTCTCGCAGGAAACGCACGGGACCAGCGCAGTTCGCTGTGCAATAATGACACTTCAGACATGGCGCGTCACCGCGTGCTACGGGCAGCTTTCCGTTTGTCTCGGCTACGAGACTAGCGCGAGACGTAAATGTGAGCGCTCACCGTGAACAGCCTGAAAGTTGCGCAAAAAGTGCTCAGAAGACTGATATGCTCTCAAAGGACCCGCAAGCTCGAAATGGTTTTTATTCAGAAATAATATTCTAAGCAGAATATATTTATATCATAGGAAAAAGAGCGACAGGGGGCGTCGAAAGCCCTCAATAAGTAAAACAGGGGACTAGAATGAAGAAAGTAATTGTATCTCTACTAGCGCTCGTTTTTGTGGCGCTCGCAGTAACAGGCACAGTTTCGGCCCAGTGCGCGGCTAAACCCGCAGCCACTACTAGTACCAGTACCTGCGCTGCGACGACATGCGCTCAGTGTACGAGCTGCCAAAAGACTTCAGCGTGTCCAATGACAAAGTGCGCTCAGTGTACGAGCTGCCAAAAGACTTCAGCGTGTCCAGTGGCAACGATGAAGTGCGCGAATTATCCGACAACGACCTGCAAGCACAGCACGTTCGCGCCAGTCCAACACGCTGTGACGTGTCCGACGTGCCGGCTTGTGTAACACCATGCGCCTTGAAAGCAATCAGCTATTGATAGCGTGATTGCGTTTAGGGCCTTGTCTTTTTTTAAACAGCTTTTAACGCCGGGAGCTCATCTCCAGGCTTTTTTTTGTCTCCCGTGACGCATCGCGCCGTAGCTGACGCAAAAAAAAAAACGCTGTGGCTATCGAACGAAGCGCCGGTACTTTTTTCCTCGGGAATCTTGAGGAGGCAATGAGCCAATGGGGGCAGCCCAAACGTCACGGATCTTCCGCTCCGCGAAGCGCCTGAAAAAGGACGAACATAAGCCCTCAATTTGGCTATTTAAGTGCAATTCGCTATTCAACATTATCACAACCTTTGTATATCTTATGAAAAAGCATCTACGACATAAAAAACGGGCGCAAGCCCTCTGTGTTAAGTAAGCTAGCGCGCTTAGCTCGCGAACTCACTGATCCATTCTTGAGGCTTCGTTTTCGGGCTTTTTTACTTGATATTTTACTCCCAAATGCGACCGGTTATACTCATTTGTCAGTGTCGGGATAGCCCTGTCTGAAAGAATCTTCGTGCTTAATCCTGTCTTTCTTGTTTCTTCCACCAGAGTTTCAATAGCTTTGCGTACTCGGTATTTTCTGGCCCCTGAAATCGTCTGTTAGTTTTGTTGCACAGGACCAAACCTTTACAAGACTTTGCAATGGTCTCAACCAGATTTTTGTCGTTTTGTTGATTTCGGTCTGTGCGGTGCAGCTCATATGGCGACGTTAACTCAAGAACATCCTTAAAGCTGACTTTATCCAATCGGAAAGTAATCTCTGTTACTTTGAGAATTGCATCTTTCGGTTGCACTACGCCCTCTGTAAAATCAATGTTTTTTTAGAGCAATTGTCTTCGACTTTGGCGTAATCTTTCGTTAGCAATTTTAATGTACGACGAGTCTATCTCAAAACCTATGAATTTGACCCCTAATTCTATGCATGCTACCGCTGCAGTTCCGATACCCATAAACGGATCTAGCACTGCGGTCTTGTTATTGAACCCGTGTAGTCTTATGCACATTTCGGGAAGTTTCTCAGGAAAAACCGTAGGGTGCTGTCTTGATTCTTGTATCGTTCTATATGGGATAAACCATGCGTTGCCTCGCTCTCTTAGGTCGGCGCTGACAGACTTCCACCGCTTGATATTGGATTTGTCCTGATATGGCACTCCGATGGATGTTTTGTCAATAGTGACGTCGCCGCGCTGTGTAAAATGAAAAATGAACTCATGACACCCGCTTAGATATCTTAAGCTGTTGACGGGTTGATAATGTCCTACTGCTATGCTCCGCTGCGTTTGCTCATAATCTCCGGTATCTTCAGCGGGTATTGCAATAGATTTAATCCAATGTATCAGGTTTTGAAGGGTATAGTGTTTTCTGAATCTGTACGCAACATCCATAGCAATCCACGGGTCTGTGGGCTTTCCGCCAACGTTAAGAAAGAACGAACCAGTGTCTTTTAAAACCCGTTTTGATTCTTGAGCGACTTCTTCCATCCAATCTAAATACTCGTTTCTTGGTCGCTCATCGTTATAACCATTATATTTTTTACCAATGTTGTAAGGCGGGGATGTGACAACTACATCAATGGATTTGTCTTCCATCTGTCGTATCCCTTCAAGACAATCCATTGCGTAAATCTTGTTTAGTGCTAGCGGCTGCGTCACGGATAACATCTTTTCAATCCTACTCTCTTCGAATTTATTTAGAACTATTGCAAGGTCGAAATATTATAATTAGCTCTCCGTCTCTAGCTGAAGCTTCAATATGACGAATCCCCGCCCGTGAGCTCAAACTGTTTCTGGATGCTCCAACGGCACGGTTGTTCTTTATGATTCCTTCTTTGATACCGCTGCGTTAGTTTAGTAACCTCCATGATTTGCCTCTTCGTGGTAATACCCGCCTTTATAACTGGCGCAAAAGGAAAAAGCTTTAATCTTCAAGAAGGATGAAGATTCCGTTCAAAGTAACAAATAGAGGCTGCTATGCGATCTGTCATCATATATCCTTGGCAAGTGGATGAATTCATCCAATGGCTAACGCCGGACGTTTCAGAGTGGACGATCGACGACGTGATGCAACCGTCTGAACAGTCCGACGAAGAGCACCCTCAGTTTCGAGTGCCTGCAGCGCTTTCCCGCTATGACTATCTCAGATGGTTTGAAGATGGAAAACTAATTGGTAGCAAAAACAACAAATCTTACGAGATAGCGCGCAGCTTCAAGGATTACCGGTTCAACGGCTTGTTCTATTCAGGCTTGTTTGACACAGAAGGAGAACCAAAATGGTGACGCCAATTTTTGCGTTGCTTTTAGCACCTTGTCAGCAACAATGTCCCTCCTGCGTAGCCGAACTCCGAGCGTCCTTTGACGGCCATTCCTGCTTCTTTTTTGGGGGTTGCTCTCGCAGCCCGGATAGTTGTCACTAGTTATTGCTGTTTGAGCGTTTCGAGGGTTTGCTTGACGTCGTCAACGTGGCCACTCACCTTGACCTTTCTCCACACGTGCGCTAAATTCCCCTCCGGCGTTATCAAAAAGGTGCTGCGTTCGACACCGTAAGACTCCTTACCGTACAGACGTTTGAGTTTCCAGACGCCGTATTTGTCGGCGACCTCGTGGCGTTCGTCGCTTAGGAGTAACACGCGAAGCTTATGCTTTTCGGCGAATTTTTGATGGCTCACAGGGGAATCGGGGCCAATCCCGATAACGGCTGCGCCGTACTTCTCAAAATCCAGCAACTGTTTGCTGAAATCCATAGCTTCACGCGTGCAGCCACTGGTGTTGTCTCTCGGATAGAAGTAAAGAATCACCCACTTACTCCTAAAGTCGCGTAAACACCGCCGCTCTCCTGCCTTGTCCGGAAGACAGAAGGCCGGCGCTTGTGAATCAATTTCCATCTAACGCCCTCTGTGAACGATAAGCTGTGTGAGCGAGCTTCAGGCTGTTTAGAGCAACTATCGCACAGAAAGAGACCAACCGTTGCCCTCCTAGTCCGCGTTTCTTGAGTGCGACAACGGGCACGATGTTGGCAGAATTGCAGAGGGGACAACCAGTATCTGCTTGGGTTATAGTCACGTGTAACAACACGCTCTCAACTCATTTTCATTTCCTGCCGCAAGGGTGATAAAGGCTTCCACACGCAGAAAAAACCGCCATCTGAGAGTCCTTAGACCATTTCTGTCAGCCGGTCCCGCGGGGCCCACGTGCGCGTGGCACGACAAACTTTTTTGGTCAGCCAGCCAGCGCAAGTGTCTTGTTTTTTTGTAAAGACGGTGCCAGCCAAGGAGAGCTATATACGATTGGCCATTAACCTAATATGGTCAATCCCGAAAGGTGTGTGTAACCATGCTAAATCCGATGCTGCACGACGGTCCTGGTGAAGTGGCTTTGATGACCGGTCTTCAAAAGAAGGTTTTTAGAAGCATCTATGAGTCCAGCAGCGAGGGCCTTCGCTTGTGGCAGGTGCAGAAAAAAGTCGACGGGACGAAGCTCGAAGCCCAAGAAGCCCTCCACGAATTACTAGCGGCAGGCTACATAGGGATTTTTTCGATGGGTGGAGGGCCCAAATACCACAAGCTTTCGTCAAAGACGTACATTTTGGGTGCACTGGATGCACCAGACGCCAAGACTCGTTGACGCAGCACAACCGGTCGACAAAAAGGTGAATAACGGCAATGATACACTTGTCGATGCGTTCAATTGAGCGCGAGTCTGATCGAAAAACTCGTCAGTCCTCAAACACTAGTGCTGTATCGTGCTTGGCCGCTATTGTCGGGGGGGAGAGCCTCAACCGCTCCCGTGCCACATTATCATATGCGTCGCGCCCACCAGCCTCAGCGATGACCTGCCGTCCATACATAGCCGCCCTCCGGTAGGCGACGGCAACCCGCTCTAGCGATGCAGGTGATACCCAGAGGAGGATTCTCATCCCCCAGTCCACCCCCGATGGGATAGATTCGACCTGTTGTATCGTCCCAGGCACTGCATCGAAGAATACACCTATCGAATCCTCTCCGAGCTTGGTTATCGGCAGACCTCTGGCGCTTGTAACTCAGCACTCGTCGCCGGGTGTGCGACTGTCCACGCACCGTCGAGGCATACTTCAGCCTCTACCTCGCTTAACGTGGCCTCTTTGTCAGCTTCTTCCCGTGTTTCAGCCCAGCCAAGGCCGTACGGCTGAGATTGACTGTGAGACTGACGGTAAGTCTGGCCACCCCCCTCATCTCCAATTTGGCAGATTCTGCGCCTGATTATAATGGCACAGTTGCGCTTTAGCAGATCTACAACGTAACACTCTCATCTGTTACTGCGAGCCGAGCAGCTAAGACGGCTCACCTAGGAGGGTGTGGCAGCGGGCGCGGTGCTGGGTGTGGCAGCGGGCGCGGTGCTGGGTGTGGCAGCGGGCGCGGTGCTGGGTGTGGGAGTGGGCGTCCGCGTAGGGATGGGAGTGGGCGTCCGCGTAGGGATGGGAGTGGGCGTCCGCGTAGGGATGGGAGTGGGCGTCCGCGTAGGGATGGGAGTGGGCGTCCGCGTAGGGATGGGAGTGGGCGAGGGACTTGGAGACGCCATCGAAGTGTTCGAATGGATCACGCCTGGCTGGGGTTGTGGTGCTTGAGTAAGTGAAACGACCAATACTGCGGTTATGACGAGGAGTACCGATAGCAACGATACCTGTAACGATCACCCTCCTTCCTGTGAATGCCCAGCTCAATCGCTCAAGTGCGGCGGCAACGATACCTGTAACGATCACCCCCCCTCCTGTGAATACCCCGCTCAATCGCTCAAGTGCGACGGCAACGATACCTGTAACGATCACCCCCCCTCCCGTGAAGGCCCCGCTCAATCGCTTAAGCAAAATCGGATTGCCATCCTCGCGCCAGTCAGTTACAAGCGACCCGATGATGAAGAATATGATGCCAATAGCCAACACGATTGACGCGTTGTACAGCGCGCTTCCGGTATCGCCCAAGATCATCGCGTCCCTCAGACCGTTGTTCAAGTAGGTAAGCGGAAGCACGCGGGCGACAGCCTGGAGATAGTCTGGCATACTCTCAATCGGGATGATCGTCCCTGAAAGGAACAGCAAGGGGAACACGATCGCGCTACCGGCTGCTTGCGCCGCGTCCTCGTCTTTCACAAAATGGGCTAAGATCATCCCGATTCCGGTAAAGCATATCGTGCCCACAAACAACAGCAGTAGGGTAACCGCATTTGGAACGACCTGGATGTCATATACCAGCTTTGCCACGATGAGGATTAAGGCTGCTGAAATGAACACCTGAACGGACTGATATAATATCTTCGCGAAAATCCACTCGGACTTCGTCAGAGGCGTCGTCGCCAGTTTTTTCAGTACCCCCTTGTTGCGATATTGTGTATTATTTCCGACCGTTTGCAGCACGCCGGTGAAGAGAACGGTCAACCCGAGCATTCCCGGTACAAAGAAATCTACGTACGTGAACTGCGCTGAAAGAACTTGTTGATTTTGGATGCCGACGACCTGCTTAGATCCCGTAAGTTTCGCGTTGAAACCATTTACGATGCTGTTTAACAAGCCACTGATAATGGGTGCACTCGTTGATGACTGATCAACTTTCAGGATAACGTCGGCCGTAGCGCTGACGTTGGTACCCGTCTGGCCCCCACCTGTGGGATTCAGCACAATGACTGCGTTAGTCTTCACCTTATCGCCGAACCCTTGTGGCACGATGAGCACAGCGGCGATATTGTTTGACTTTACGTAGGCATCTGGATCCTCGCTCGCGTTGATCATATGGACTTTGAACGCGTTTGTTGCATTCACCGCGTTGATGAAGGAGGCAGCGGTGGTGGAATTGTCCCTGTTTTGAACGGCAAGGCCATACTGGATATTGCCGCCACCAAATATCGCACCAAAGACGAGCATAATCACTATCGGAAAGGCGAAAATCCAAAATATTGAGCCGCGTCCTCTAAAAAAGATTCTGAGGTTGCTTATGAAGTTGCCATAAACCCTAGATAATTTCAACGGGTCCCCCCTCAGTCAGTCTCCGTCAGGTCGAGGAAGATGTCTTCAAGAGAAGGCAGCTTAATTTCAAGGTCATCAAACGAGATCTGCCGTGTATCGAGCAGTTCAACGATGTTAGTTACGTCCTTTTTGCCGTTGAGCCGCACGACAACGTCATCATCAGTGAGTTCCGTATCCTTCCAATGCCTTCGAACTGCTTCAAATGCACCCATGCCGCCACCGCGTATCGTCAGTTTTCCATGCGAGCGGTTGGTTCTAATCAAATTGGCGGTCGTATCCATCGCCTTAATCTTCCCGTCAAGAATGATCGCAACGATATCGGCAAGCGCTTCAGCTTCTTCCATGTAGTGGGTCGTCAAGAATACGGTTTTTCCCTCTTTGCGCAAATCCTCAATCACTTTCCATACGCCTCTCCGCGCTTTTGGGTCGAGGCCTTCTGTAGGCTCATCTAGAAAAATGACTTCTGGATCGTTCACCAGAGCGATTGCGACACCGACACGTTGCTTCAAACCGCCCGAAAGCTCCTTATACAGTGTGTTTGCCTTGTCGCCTAAGCCGACCGTTTCGATTAGCTCGTCTACGTCGCGAGGATTGTCATAGAGGATGGCATAGAACTTCACATTCTCGCGAACGGTCAGCCTGTCAAAGGTATTAAACTCCTGTGGAAGTACGCCTATTCTCTTTCTAATCTTATTCTGATCTTTTGCTATGTTAAGTCCCAGCACAAAAGCGGCGCCACCTGAAGGCTTTCGCAAGCATTCGAGCATCTCGACTGTCGTTGTTTTTCCTGCTCCGTTAGGACCTAGAAATGCAAATATCACGCCAAACGGTATCTTCAAAGATATCTGATCTACCGCTTTGACGCTGCCGTAATGCTTAGTGAGCCCATAAATTTCAATTGCGTAATCAGTATCGCCGCTCATACGATATCGTTCACATCCAAATGTGGCGTAGAACTTCAGGAACAAAAGGTCAAGGCTTGTGGACTTCCGCCTTGGGCGCTCTTCAACCATTCGTTAAAGGCAAAGCACGTATTTAACGCTTTCCAGATTCACACAATCGTTTACCTAAGCCCTAAGCGTTAACAGCAGGTCTCTAATTCCCTTACCCGTCTCTCCAAGTCGATGATTCATTCTTCGGTCACATTCACGCCTCGTAGAAGCTGCTTTACGAAAAAGCACACAACGCAAGTTAGTTATTCTCGTGCATAGCATCGCACAAGTCTGTCTCAGCGTAGCGTTTACGAAAAAAATGAGCCTCATAATAACCGAACGGGATCTTCACTCCTTCGACCTGTCGCAGAGCACGATGGGTCGTTTTTGACGGTGGACAAAGAGAGATGGTTTCTATGCTGGAGGGTATTACATATCAAGCACGATTACAGCTTATGATTTCAAATATTTTTTAGCACGTGCTACTGGTTCATTTGAATTATTGCCTTATTGTGGCCTATTATTGCGTCATTTTCGTCCGGCTCTCGCCAAACGGTTTTCGTTTATGCTCACGCACGTCATCGTAGCGGTCCACCACGTTACTCTGTCTTTCGTGTGGCCACTTCTACCGACCCTGCCCGGTGCCAGAAAAAAGAGGTCTCCCACGAAGATTCAACCGATCGCCGTCCTACCGTCCGGAAAAATGTGCTCAGTGGGTGCGGTTGAGTTCAAAAAGCGAAAATAAGCTTCAGGTAAACCATAAACTAATGTTGCCACAGCGATTGGCTATAAGGGCAATCAAACGACCGAGTTGCAAGGATATTCACATTGATTCACGTAGCCCGCCAGCGCTGACCCGCACTTAACGCACAAAAAGCATTTCTACAGGCCCAAAAGGCTCAAAAGCAAGCCCGTTATGATTGGAATGCTGAGGTTATCATCCAGATAAGCGGGCGTAGTGAGTTCTGTGGCGGCCGCAATTAACGCGATCACTCCTGCTTTTGTTGGCGCAATAAAAAGAACGAGAACGACAAACGCCGAAATAAAGAATGCTACGGAGCCCTCTAATGTCTTGCCGTTGAACAATTTGTGTCTGCCGATGTAGAGACCGGCAATCGCTGCCACGCCGTCGCCCACAGATAAAACAAGAATGGCCAGTGCGGCATTGAGCGGGGGAAAGAGCAACACGGCGAAGAGACATCCGGCGAAAAAGGTTATGGCCGCCTTTGTAGCAGGTCTGTTTGACGCATTATAATAGGCGAAAACCCGCGCTATAAATGCAACATGAAACCGTTCGTTTAGATACGCTGCCGCGAACACTCCTATAATGAGCGATACGCTAAGGATAATTGCGAGCACGTGCCAGGGTGAAATGACAAGGAAAGCAAAAAAAACGCCGAACGCTAGATGTGAAAGTTTACGCTTCAGCTCCGGCACGCAACGCAAATGTGTCTCAATACATAAAAAGGTTGCTACTTCTTACGATTTGCTATAGCGCCGTTATCTATAGTGTTACGGTGCGATGGACGGTGCGTTTGAAATATCCCTTATCCTCCCAGAGCTCCTAGAAAAGGGCTTAAAGCTTCCCAAAGATACAATAACTGAGCTTGCGAATGCGATCTTATTACGATTCTTCCTAGATGACCCGCAAGACACGGTAGATCACAAAATGCTGCGCGTATTGTCAACGCTGAAAAGGTGGTTCAAACGCTGTCCCTCTTCATTTAACGCACATAGTGCTGCTGAGGCGTTTGCCTGCCGCGCTAAGTTCAGGAACGATTACTGCCATCCGCGTTAACGACTACATGCGCCATACTCGGGCACCTCTGTGAAGGAGCCGCTGAAGTAACCACGTCACAACGCTACTTATTCTTGAAGTGGCCCCTTCGTCAACTTCTTAGCGTGTTTCAGCCCAGCCAAGGCCGTACGGCTGAGACTGACTGTGAGACTGACTGTAAGTCTGGCCACCCCCCCATCTCCAATTTGGCAGATTCTGCGCCTGATAGTAATGGTACAGTTGCGCTTTAGCAGATCTACAACGTGACACCCTCATCTGTTACTGCGAGCCGAGCAGATAAGACGGCTCACCTAGGCCGCTACGGGAATAGGCGTCGGGGTGGCGAAGAAGGTGGACGTCGGGGTGGCGAAGAAGGTGGACGTCGGGGTGGCGAAGAAGGTGGACGTCGGGGTGGCGAAGAAGGTGGACGTCGGGGTGGCGAAGAAGGTGGACGTCGGGGTGGCGAAGAAGGTGGACGTCGGGGTGGCGAAGAAGGTGGAGGTCGGCGTAGGAACCGGGGTGGACGTCGGCGTAGAGACGCGCCATCCTCGCGCCAGTCAGTTACAAGCGACCCGATGATGAAGAATATGATGCCAATAGCCAGCACGATTGACGCGTTGTAAAGCGCGCTTCCAGTATCGCCCAAGATCATCGCCTCCCTCAGACCGTTGTCCAAGTACGTAAGTGGAAGCACGCGGGCGACAGCCTGGAGATAGTCTGGCATATTCTCAATCGGAATGAAAGTCCCTGCAAGGAACAGCATAGGGAACATGATCGCGCCAGCTGCGGCTTGCGCCGCGTCCTCGTCTTTCACAAAATGGGCTAAGATCATCCCGATTCCGGTAAAGCATATCGTGCCCACAAACAACAGCAGGAGGGTAACCGCATCTGGAACGACCCGGATGTCATATACCAGCTTTGCCACGATGAGGATTAAGGCTGCTGAAATGAAGACGATAACAGACTGATATAATATCGTCGCGAATATCCACTCGGACTTCGTCAGAGGCGTCGTCGCCAGTTTTTTCAGTACCCCCTTGTTGCGATACTGTGTATTATTTCCGACCGTTTGCAGCACGCCGGTGGTGAGAACGGTCAACCCGATAATTCCCGGTACAAAGAAATCTACGTACGTGAACTGCGCTGAAAGAACTTGTTGATTTTGGATGCCGACGAGCTGCTTAGATCCCGTAAGTTGTGCGTTGAAACTATTTACGATGCTGTTTAACACGCCACTGATAATGGGCGCATTCGTTGATGACTGATCAACGTTCAGGATAACGGAGGCCGCCGTGAAGTTCGTATTGTTGGTACGTGCTTGGAAGGCTTGCACGCCGAGCGTTGTGTTGACAGCGCTGACGTTGGTACCCGTCTGGCCCCCAAGTATGGGACTTACCTGCACGTTCGCGTAAGGCGGCGTAGCTCCGAGGGCGATGTCAGTCTTAACCTTATCGCCGAACCCTTGTGGCACGATGAGCACAGCGGCGATATTGTTTGACTTTGCGTAGGCATCTGGATCCTCGCTCGCGTTGATCATATGGACTTTGAACGCGTTTGTTGCATTCACCGCGTTGATGAAGGAGGCAGCGGTGGTGGAGTTGTCCCTGTTTTGAACGGCAAGGCCATACTGGGTATTGCCGCCACCAAATATCGCGCCAAAGATGAGCATAATCACTATCGGAAAGGCGAAAACCCAAAATACTGAGCCGCGTCCTCTAAAAAAGATTTTGAGGTTGCTTATGAAGTTGCTATAGACCCTAGATACTTTCAACAAGTCCCCCCTCAGTCAGTCTCCGTCAGGTCGAGGAAGACGTCTTCAAGAGAAGGCGGCTTCATTTCAACATCGCCTTAATCTTCCCGTCAAGATGATCGCAACCATATCGGCCCTCTCAAACGACAGGTTCAAAGAGGTCCGATCTGCAGCTTTGTTGCTGTCCGTAATGCTAGTGAGTGAGCCCATCAATTTCAATTGCATAAAGTGTATGGCCGCTCATGTGATAAATCTAAAGTCTCTCAAAGAAGCCGCGGATGAAGGGTCAAGCCTCGTAGACTCCCGCCTTGAGTAAGTCTTCAGCCACTTCGTTAAAGAAGCAAAAACACGTACTTAAAGCTTTCCAGCCAGACATTCACAAAATTCTAGGGCGTCAACGCCCGAAAAAATGCTTTTTCACGCTCCTATTTTGATCTCGTCAACGGCAACGTGATATCTAGTTGATGCGTTTGCATCGGTGCATTTTGTCGATAGATCGCTCGATTGCAGTAAGAAATGAGGGCATTTGGGGATTATTCTGCCCATTAAAGATCCCGTCCATCAGATCCCTTGATTTTCCCTTAAGACGGCTCCCTTAACTGGGGCCGGCTCGCCGTCGGCGTGGGGGTCGGCGTCGCCGGCACGGCGGGATCTGGAGGTGTATTGTCGTAGTTCATGGCGAAAAAACGTATGCCTCGCCTTAACCCCCGCGGCACGACAGAGAGCGTTAAAAACGAAGATGAGGTAGTAACACGTTCACGTTTCCCCCTCGTCAGGGTCGCGCATCGCCATCTAATGGAACCATCTCAAAACTCATATTGTCTTTGACAAACCAGAAGGCCGCGTCTGCGAACTCCCAATCAGAGAGCTCATACGCGCCCAGTTCGTTTGCCACCGCGATGACCCCAAGCTCGGGGTTGCACCACCGCGTGGGTTTAAGGTACTTCTCGTTGGAGGTTCAGTGCTTCATACCCTCGCGAAACGGGGGGATCTCATACTCCCTCGGCGGGCGGACGTACCGCTCCTCATCGGGGCCCACCACCATAAACCTTCTGAGGGCGGCAGGGTTCCTCTAGGGCAGCTGACCGGCAAGGACCTGCACGGGTCGGGTTTTATAGCAACTTCGTGGCGTCAAAATCGGTCGTGCAGCTTGCCGGGAGAAAGGCCTTCTGCGTGACCCGAGAGTTATACGGCAGACCAAATGGACGAAACACGCGGGTGTTCGGTCGCCGGCACGCGATCGTGGAAGCTAGATGTGGTTGAAGGTTTGTTGATCACTTTTCAGCTCCCAGCCTTGCTTTTGAGTAGCAGATAACTCCCCCGACAAACAACGTTGCCGTTAAAATGATCAGCCACGTCATTTCAAAGACGACGTCTCCGCTCAAACCCTCCCCATAGGTAAGTACCGCCCTGAGACCGGAAATGGCGTGGGTCCACGGGAGCAGGTCGTATATTTGGTACGTTCGTCCGCTAAATGTCCCGAGGACCTGTCGCGGCAGCGGGATAAACGCGCCGGCCATGAAACTCAGCGGTACCGCAATCATCGCACTCAAGGTCGCCGCCTGCCTCTCGTTCTTTGTGAACGATGCTATTATCATTGCCAGAGAGATAGGGGCCATCTCCGCGATGACGCCTATAAAGATGCCAAGCCCGAGTGAACTGAAACCGCCCTGGTGATGGTATCCGAGCACAATGGCGACAGCGATGAGGACGAGCACCTGCGCTACGGTGATTAACGACCATACGATGAACGTCCCGAACAGCAGATCAAATGACCAGACTTTTGAGAGCTTTAACCGATCCAATGTTCCTATTTCGACCTCGCGAACCAAGGATCCCGCAACGACACTCACCTGCAGCATCAATGCGAAGACGATGAGTCCCGGCACCATGTAATCGAACAGTGAGAACGTTTGCGTGCCTGGAATGGACTGTACCTCCAAATGAACGGAATCCTGGAATAGGTTTTGCGTCGTCCGGGATTTGACCGCCGCCATAGCTTGCGTTTGTAGATCTGTTTTGTACTGATCAAAGAGCTGCAATACGGTGGCTTGCGACGTTGCAAAATTGATGTACCCAGAATCGCCTTCGATAGTAAGCGCTGAGCTGACGTTACCGGCGGCGGGAAGCGTGACGCTGGCTCCGGGGATGGTGGTGACGGGATTGAGGGCGTGGAACTGTTGGCAGCGTTTGCTATCGCCTGTTGGCCTACGGATGACGTTATCGCGGTTCTGGTCGAATTGTTCACCTCAGAGGCCAACCAGGCTGAAAAATTCTGAGGAATGATGATGAGCGCGTCGATGCTTCTGCTCTTCAACAAGTTCTCTGCCTCGCCTTGGCTGGCATTGCTGAGGTGGAACAAATGCGTGCTGCTGTTCTCAGCAGTCGTTTTCAGGAGCACTTGAGTGAAATTGCTACCGTAGTTGACGTATCGCGTGGTGTTGTTAGTGCCGGCCACCATTACTCCTGCGTCGGTGTTGATGACGACGACTTCGTGGGGCAGGGTCCCGCCGGAGAGAAACGTGGTGCTACCGAACGCAAAGCTAAAATGAGGATAAGGAGTACAGGCAACCCGAGTAACAACACAAACCCCACCCTGTCTCTCAAGGTTTGGCGTATTCCCTTGGACGCGATGTTGATGGCCTTCACGTTCACTCCCCGAGCGGCCCGCCTGGATGGCCTCGCGGCACCTACAACGGCAGAGCCTTTTTCACGGAGCCGCCGCACGGACAAATAGCATACAGTGACTACGGCTGCGGTGATGAGCGCCATGATCGCATACAGGGGCGCTGGATTGACAGGAACGCTTGTTGCCGGACTCAGCGTGCCAACGAAACGGCCCGTGTCCTTCAGCCACAGGCGACAGGCATCGCAGCTTGTCTCACACAATTCCCTACCCCATGAGTATTCCATATCACTTAAAATGTTAGAGACGTTTGAATCTGCCTCTCTCTATGTGTCGTCTCAAAATGTTTGGCCCACAAGAGTACGAGCTCCTAGTTTCCCGCTTCTTCATGCACCTAGACACGAAAGTTCATAAGCTGACTGCGGCGGATTCAAGCGCCGCCGGCACTCTTCCACCCATCCGAAATAGTTTTCCTAATATTTCGCGACAACAAGGGTAGCGCAACGTGATAAAAGGACAAACAAGTTACTCGAGCGTGAAGACTTTCATAAAGCTGTGCCAATGAAGTCGAGTCTCCAAGGAGCAGATCTCCCCGCAAGTTGGGTCGAGAATCTTGAGCCATCGTCAAGTTTCGGGCTTAGTCCGAGTGCTTCACAACCTTTTCCAACAAAAAATTAAAAACTGTTTTTTGTTATAATATTTTGGCAATTTAGCACCAGTGTTCTAAAATTCGATACAGTGGATCGGCCGAAAAAATCGACGGAGCGAAGCTCGGTGATTAAACCTCATCTTAAGAAGGACACTTCAGACAACGTTGCCAACCTCTTTACTGATGTACGGATAGACGTCGAACGTACGGCTAAAAGAAAAGCTTTGGTCCGAGAATAGACCCGGCGCTGTACCGCCCCCATTTATTTCCATCACGACGCTTTTAGTAAAGATCGTCATAAATGCAAGGCTGATTGCCGGGACAAAGTAGATGGTCGACTTTATGACGATCTCTGTGCTCCCATGCGCTGGAATATTGATCTCGCCATGCGTTCCGTTCATCAAAAGTTGGTTGGTCTGGGTTAGTATAAGGTTGTAATTGATATTCTTAATCGTCATGCCGACTATGTTCGGGTTGTAGATCTTTATGGAAAACGTCAAGTTAAAGCCAGAGAGTGAAATGCCGTCAATTGAGCTTATTTTGACGCTTTCGATCTGCGGTGGCTCGAAGCTGGAGAAGTAGGCGGTCACCCCTACCGCAACGATGACGATGGCGACGATTATGACGGCGATGGTTCTTTTTCTCCGTATAATTAGCGAGTAGGCACGTCCCCACACAGTCCAAAATATGGCCTTTTCCAGGTAAAGGTCTTTCGCACACAGAGCGACTCAAGAGGAAGTGCTGAGGCTCAGCGGCGCGCTCACGTACAATTGGTCTCTGAGGTCCGTTCCCGCAAACAGCTCCGCTCAACTCGTCAATCCAACGTCAGTTCATCCCACGTTCACCCCTGACAAGCGGGCACCTGCGTCGCCACTCAACGACCACAGTCGGTAAAATATAACGTCGCGATATCAGGCTGCCGCCACGAATCGCAAGACTCTCTTTGCTGCTGCAGTTGGTTTCATTGTTGCTGCCGCTATCTCGCTAGTGCGAGGCTTGGGGATTGTGTAGGTCGGACGGAGACTGCATATCGACAGTAACTTAAGATTTTAGTAAGCTGTGGGTGACGCTGACGGACTGGTTGATGACGGGGGTGGTGTTGGACGCGGTAAGGGCCGTCTGCGTCGGGGGTGTAAGTTGTTGTACTGTCTGTACCAAGTTACGGTTGTGGTACTGTCTGCACCAAGTTACGGTTGTGGTACTGTCTTTACCAAGGTATACGGCGCAGCAGTAGTGAATGTGTAGACATACGCACCGCATTGCACGCGGATGCCGGTGCTTTTTACGTCAATTCCTTCTAGTTCACCACCATGAACGAATCTTGAATAAGGGATTATCCTTGTAGCACCGCCCCCGTTAGTACTCTCCATGAAAACGCCGCCCGTAGAGAAGTTACCTTGATTGGCTTGTGAATCGGCGAGGGCAGTTACGTAATAGCGTCCGTTGTAATAGTCGATACCTTCACTGCGCCACATCGTGTGACTTGGTGAAATTGCGCCCTTATATGCAAATGTCGTTAAATCATACAGGTAAATTGTCCCCTGTTCACCATACGATACAACGGCAAGAGCATTAGCACTTGGGTTAACAGTGACACCAGATACAGAAGTTTCCGATTCGGTGGGGGTAATACCCCATACGTCAGCTAAATTAATAGACCGTACAAAGTTTAGGTTGCTTGTTCCCCACATTCCTAAATTTACACTATTCGTGCTATCATCAACAGCTATAACATAGAGCACCCCGTTATATACAGCCCCATCTCCCATGTGGTTAACGCCCGACCCACATTGCCCGGCGGCATTGGGATTCGACGTGACAAGCTTCCAATTAGAATCATATTTGGAGATCCCTGTTTGTGTTATATAGTAGTAATATGTCCCGTCATACGCCAACCCTTGGGCTTGATAACTCGATACTTCTTGTGCGTTTACAGAACAAATGCATCCAGCCGAAAGAATAACTGCTACAGCAATTAGTCCTACCAGCACCCCGAGGTTCTTCATCCGGCAAAAAAGTAGAGTCATCGCTTATAAAAGTTGCGATTTTGATCCACTTTTGGTGGAGTATCCCCAGGAGGGCAAATCAATGGATATATCAATGTATCCAATGACGTTAAACGCTGAGAAGCTGAGGAAAGAAACTGGATTCCAGTTTAAACATACTGCTTACGAGGCTTTCCAGCGTTTCTCGATGCTGCCAGGAGGCGAAGAAGTAAACATTTTGCCTCTGTTTTATATTGAATGAGAAGGCCCCGTTTGCGCTGGAGCCTTTCTTAATGATACTGAACTTGATTATCTGACTACTGGCAACGCGTCGGCTTCTTTTTCCCCATAACCTGCAGAAATATATCGAATGCCTCCGGCCCCGTGTAGCGGTATTTATAACCTGTTTCCTTAATCAGCTTCTCGCCGCTCATGAGTGTCGAATATCTTATCATATGTAATCCGCCAGCTTGGGCTTTGGCTTGTAGGCGTAACCTCCATGTTATCTTGATGCCCCAGTATAGAAGCCAAGATGGCAAAGCGATTGAAGGCTTCCCGAGAAGTTTTATTATTTCGCTATATTTAAGCGCGCCGTCGGCAGTGAAGTTGAATATCCCGGCCTTTCTCTGTTTAGCGAGGAGCGTTATGATATTAACCAGGTCATCTTCGTGGATGAACTGCCAGGTCGCATCAGTACCTGTGGCCTTCACCATTATCGGAAGGAATAACACGGTCAGCCCGCAGGCTGCACCGCCGGGCCCGGTCACCGCGGCTGTTCGGCCTATGGTCACCTTAATTTCAGAGTGTTCGGATGCAAATTTCTGAAACATGAGATCAACTTCAGCCTTATCGGAAGGATAAGGGAAGTCCGGGTTAGGTTTAAGAGGCGAGTCCTCGGTGAATATTTTGGGGTTATCAGTCCAGGCGCCGTACTCGGAATAGCTGCCCATATAAAACACCTGTTGAACTTTGGCCTGCGCGCTGGCATCCATGAAGTTTTGGGAGCCTTTCACATTTATCTCGTGCGCTTTACGTTCGTCATGTATGGGGGCTACGATGAACGCGAAGTGTATCGCAGTGTCGATTTTGTGATTTATGAATACATCAGCGAAAGGCTGTCTCACGTCGTGCTTGATAAAGGTAAATTTTTGAGATTGGAAGGCAGGTTCCTTTATATCCATCCCGATAATCCGCTCTACCTCTGCTTCTTGCGCAATTCTTTTGGCTAACAGGGTACCGAGATATCCAGAGACGCCGGTGATCACTACGTTCTTCATACCGCCTCCCTAAGACTATTATCAATAATCAGTATTGCATAGGTGGCGAAGATGCCAATGGTGCATATGCCACATTGCTTCTTCAGGAATCCTTCAGCAATCCTTTCTTTTCGGATGTGCAAAATACTCCTGTAGCCGCCATTTCACCGATGCACCTGTTGCAGTGGTCGCAATCCGATGCAGTCACCTCGCCGCTCATCATCTTGTTGATGATGTTGGGGTCGCGCACCGTCGCCCGCCCGATCTGCACGAATTCGAATCCCTCGTCCATGGCTTTATTCATGTTGTCCATTGAGAGGATGCCACCGATATAGACGACGGGTATCTTAACCGCCGCGCGTATCCTCCTCGCCTGTTCGAAAAGGAACATCTCCTTGAACTCATAGTCTTTAACGAGGAACCGGCCGAACATGAATGTCGCCATCTTCGCAACCGGGTTCTTCTCTGACCTCACAAGCTCTGTGAGCGGTGTGTGGCCGCGCATCATATACAGCGATGTCCTTGCGGTAAACCCGCAGCTTGGCACTAGCGCGCTTGCGCCCTCGGCCTCAAATCGTTTGGCTACCTCGACGGACTCATCGACTGTCAGGCCGCCTTTAAAGCCGTCTTCGAGGTTCATCTTTACCAGTATCGGGAAATCCGGACCGACGACGCTTCTCACTTGTTTGATTACCGATGCCGGGTATCTCACGCGGTTCTCCAGCGGGCCGCCATATTCATCCGTGCGGCTGTTGGTCCACGGCGATAAGAACTGGCTGAGCAGGTAACCATGTCCGGCGTGGATTTCTACGGCGTCGAATCCGGCCTTTTTCGCCATCAGCGCCGCCTTGCCAAAGTCTTCCTTGACCCTGTTCAAGTCCTCCGTCGTCATTGGACGGCAGAAGCTATAACGGTAGCTGCAGAACTTGCGGGACGGCCCGATGGGGGTGATGCCGGTGGCAGCCTTGCTGGCGAAGAAGCCGCAGTGTGCCAATTGAATGGAGGCGGCTGCACCTTCCTTGTGCACGGCGTCGGTCAGTTTCTTCAGGATGGGTACGATCTCCTCACGCATCCACATCTCATGCGCGAAGGCGGCTCCGTCTTTGGAGACGGCGCAATAGGCGACTGTTGTCATACCTACGCCGCCTGCAGCGACTTTTCTATGGTGTTCTATAAGTGTCTCGCTAGGGGTGGCGTGCTGGCACATCCCCTCGAAGCATGCAGACCTTATCGTTCGATTTCGAAGCGTTAGAGAGGCGATTTCACCTGGTGCAAAAACCTTCGATTCGTTTTTCTCTGCTGCCTGCTGCATAGTCCCTCCTTCTTTATTTTCACAAAAGCTATTCTTAAATGATGTGGTGATACTACCACGGGCTCAGATTGAATTTGTTATGCATTTCATGACAGAATGCAGTTTGTGACGCGCGATGTTTTTTACCCCGTTCAGCTGCTGCCCGCGGCGACTCGAAGTAGTAGTCGACAGGCGCCCCCACGATCCCCGGTAGACCGATGAGCATGATCGACGTCCACCTGATCGAAAGGTCGTACGCCACGCCGTTGGGTATCGACGCCTGATGGGGTGCCCAGAAGTAGACGTAGACGAAGCCGATCGAGGTGAGCATGATATAAAAAAGATGAATGCGGTCTGCACAACAAACAGCAAGACGAGTGGTATGATGGCTCACCACGCTGCGCGACGCGTCCACGGCCCGCCTACTACATCGTCACCGACGCCCACGCCAACACCTGCCTCGACGCCAACAACATCCGCCGATTACAGCAGTTACCACTCTAAAATGTCAAGAGAGAGCGACACAGAAGCTCGAAATGCGGCGCAGCATTTAAACATAAGAACGGTGCTATCGCTGGAACAGGGTTATCGCTACGCGCATGCGAAGCCACTGCCGGCAATATTCGACGACTTGTGGGTAGGATACTTGGTAGCGGTCACTTTCGAGAAAAGGCAACCATTTCACGAGAACGCTTCTTGGGCCACGATCCAATTAAGCAATTTCACGACGTAATCGCCAAGGTATTGGCTACTGGATGAATACTTGCGATCCGACTTAGCATCACCAGTACAACAGATCTCCCTTTCGAGGGTTTAGCAAACGCGCCGCCGTTTATTGAGCGACGCAGCGGCGGACTCCGTGGCCTATACTGTGGCGAAAATGATTTTCAATATCAAACGGGCTCGTTTTGCCCGCTGATGTGAGTCACGGCCGTGCTCCTGATCGGCCCGTTCGCCGAACCGCCCTGCGCCATGACCTCGTCGATGACCGCGCGGAAGCGGGCGTGGGGGTCGAAGGCGGTGAACGACTCGGCCACGCGCTGCGCCGCCTGCGTGAAGCGTTCCTCGCGCATCACGTGCTCGACCGCAGCGCGGACCTTCGCCGAAGTAACCGTCGCGGCGCGCAGGAACAGCCCGGCGCCCGCGTCGCGCATCGCGGTGGCCGCAAGAAGCTGGTCGATGTTCGACGGGATGCTGACGATAGGCGTTCCCTCAGAGAGAGCCTGGTACCCGGTGCTCGCGCCGCCGTTACACACCACCACCGAAGCCTTACGCGCGGCGAGGTCGCCCGGGATCATCTCGACCACGTGCACGTTGGACGGAATGTTCTTCGGCGTGACGCGCCCAGCGGTTGAGAACACCACGTCGACGTCCATGTCGCCGAGCGCCTCGAGCACCGGCGGCACCGCCTTAATAGTGCCCGACGAGCCCAAGGTGGCGTAGATCATCGGCCGATCACGACCAAGCTCGTCCCAGTATTCAGGAAGAGGGACCTGCGGCGACCAAAGAACCGGGCCAAGGAAGGTCTCGTGCGGGGCCTGATCCGTGAGCGGGGTGATCAGCGGGTCGTCGGGAAACAGCACGCGATCGCCCCAGGTGAGCACGTCGAAGAGGTCACCGAGCTCGTGCAGCCCGTACTTCCTGCGCAGCTGGTTCGTCGGCGCGGCGAAGTAACGGAGGATTGTGGGCAGCACGATGGGATAGATCCTCTCGGGAATCTTCTCGCCGATCAACCGGACGATCGGATGGTCAGGCATCGGGAAACGCTCGCGCGTGGTGCGACGACTCCAGTACGCGTCGATGATGGTCGCGCAGGGGACGCCGAACGCCGGCGCGGAAATCGCGGTCGACCAAAAACGCCCATCGGCGACCACCAGGTCGGGGTGGATCGCTTCGTAGACGCGCACCTCATCGGCGACGTACTTCTCGAGAATCGCCCTTTCGTACAAGCGCTTTATTGAGCCGGAGGCAACAACGGCCTCGATCTTGTCGGCGGGGAGCAAGGTCATCGGCCAGCGCGTGAAGCTCGTGCCGTGGAACAAGCGCTCGTCGAACCGCGCGGAGGCAAAGTGGACCTCGTACCTGTGCGGGTCGAGCCCGCGCGCGAGGACCACCATCCGGACTAACTGCGACCAGCTGATAGCCTCGGCCATGAACAGGATCTTCTTCACATTATCCTCCTTTCAGTGCACGCTTGCGTGCGACACTAGAACCGCCCCGAGGCGAGCGAGGCCAGCAGATGGATTGCACCTCGTCGAGGAGGTGCGAAGCGTAGAAGTACGCATCTGCCCACATAGTGCGCCAATATTTTTTCCGCATAAAGGTCTTTCGCATTAGGATCCATCGAAATGACAAGCTACAATTGTGGATGATGGGGCGTTTCCGCAGCCCTACAACCCAATCGATTATCTAGCTTATCTTTTATGTGTGTGAAACTAATTTCCAACTCGGTTCGTGCCCATTTTGGCTTATTCGAGCTGGTGAATTGGCAACAATAACGTTGTCAATTATCAATTGTCATTAGTTGTGAATAATGTAGAGACGACGTTTATGTAGTAGTTAGGCCAAAATCTTATCCACGTTCACAAATTCCTCAATAAAAACATCAGGCGGAAGACTATAATCAGTAGCGGCAGAGGGTTTGTTGTTGCCGCAACGATTATACGCAGATGAGCTACCTCATATGTAATCGATCTGCACGCACACAATAGGAAGACGCAACGCAACGCCACGTATATCCAGTTATACGCTTGCCGCGCACGTTCAAATCCCTCGCGGGAAAAAATGGCGCGGATTTATGGACGTCAGCTTCGACCCCGTAAGTCCACACCAATTTCTGGCGTTTCTGGCCAACCCAAGTCTGATTTTCTGGGGCTTGTTTGGCTCGTTCTTCTCGCGAAGAGCCGACATGGTGGTCGTGTCCCGTGCCCCGCTTAACGCTCCTTGTCGGCAACGATAGGCATATCCCACCCAGCAAGGCGACTACCGCGAAGACTTTTCGAGGGTTTAGCAAACGCGCCGCCGTTTATTGAGCGACGCAGCGGCGGACTCCGTGGCCTATACTGTGGCGAAAATGATTTTCAATATCAAACGGGCTCGTTTTGCCCGCTGATGTGAGTCACGGCCGTGCTCCTGATCGGCCCGTTCGCCGAACCGCCCTGCGCCATGACCTCGTCGATGACCGCGCGGAAGCGGGCGTGGGGGTCGAAGGCGGTGAACGACTCGGCCACGCGCTGCGCCGCCTGCGTGAAGCGTTCCTCGCGCATCACGTGCTCGACCGCAGCGCGGACCTTCGCCGAAGTAACCGTCGCGGCGCGCAGGAACAGCCCGGCGCCCGCGTCGCGCATCGCGGTGGCCGCAAGAAGCTGGTCGATGTTCGACGGGATGCCGACGATAGGCGTTCCCTCTGCGAGCGCCTGGTAGCCAGTGCTCGCGCCGCCGTTACACACCACCACCGAAGCCTTACGCGCGGCGAGGTCGCCCGGGATCATCTCGACCACGTGCACGTTGGACGGAATGTTCTTCGGCGTGACGCGCCCAGCGGTTGAGAACACCACGTCGACGTCCATGTCGCCGAGCGCCTCGAGCACCGGCGGCACCGCCTTAATAGTGCCCGACGAGCCCAAGGTGGCGTAGATCATCGGCCGATCACGACCAAGCTCGTCCCAGTATTCAGGAAGAGGGACCTGCGGCGACCAAAGAACCGGGCCAAGGAAGGTCTCGTAGGAGGCTCGATGCGTGAGCGGGGTGATGAGCGGGTCGTCGGGGAAGATTATGCGATCGCCCCAGTTGACCAGATCTAACTGGTCACCGACCTCAGACAAACCGTACTTCTTGCGCAGCTCGTTCGTCGGCGCGGCGAAATAACGGAGCATCATAGGCATCGCGAAGGGAAAGATCCTCTCGGCAATCTTCTCGCCGACCAACCGGACGATCGGATGGTCAGGCATCGGGAAACGCTCGCGCACGGCGCGTCTGCTCCAGTACGCGTCGATAATGTTCACGGAGGGGACGCCGAACGTCGGCGCGGAAATCGGGATCGACCAAAAACGACAATCGGCAACAACCACGTCTGGGCGGATCGCTTCGAAGAGGCGCAGCTCCTCGGCGACGTACTTCTCAATAATCGCCTTGTCGTACACGCGCCTTATTGCGCCTGCGACCACAAGGGCCTCGATCTTGTCGGCGGGGAGCAAAGAAATCGGCCAGCGCGTGAAGTTTACGCCCTGAAACAAGTGCTTGTCGAAGCGTGCGGAGGCGAAGTGAATCTCGTACTTGTTCGGGTCAAGCCCGCGCGCGAGAACCACTAGCCGGACCACCTGCGACCAAGTGACATCCTCGGCGATGAACAGGATTCTCTTCTTCACGCTATCCTCTTTTAGAGTGCCCAACCGACACAGCGGGGCTCTGCGCCCTTTTCCGTGCAGCAGGAGTTTATCGTGCGGATTCGTTTCGCATTTTCAATCCACCGACCGGCTGGTAGTGCTTCCGCACGGTCGCAGACATGGTGCACCAGTCTCGGTGATGCGAAGAATATCAGCACGCGCCGCCCTACATGGTTTAGACAAGAAGATTTCTGCATAAATATCTTTCGAAACAGCTCACAAACATAAGCAAAAACAAGTACATAAATAAAGCGCTCTGAGCTCATCATTGCTCCACGATAAAAAGGTTAAATGAAGCTATAAAAATTTGACTGACACAAAATTTTACGCCAAAAAACTAGCGTGAGTAGGAATTTTATTGCTAATCACCTTCTGGTCAACGATTGGCACACGCGCCGTTAACCACCAACTTCCAACAGCGGCTGATCGATTGGCAACCAGCGCAAAAGCCCGTGTTAACCTCTTTAACGTAACTGCTGGCTCCTTGATAGTTTTGACTTCTTTTTCATTGTGAACGTTGTAGCGAATCCAGAATGTCTGTTCCCGGACGTTGACCTTTCATCCCTGGGAGGGACACGTTCTTTTCCGCCGTGCCGACAAAGCGGCGCTCGGTCAGCTCGCTCTCGCGACCCTCGTCGTCCCCGAAGGCGAACCGGTGTTAGGACGCCTGCCGGAGATCGAGCTCTTGCCGCTATGTGGAAGATCGGCCGCGTCGATGTCGAGCTCCGGTCATCCTCGATGCGAAACGTGAGGGGAGCCAGTTGGCAGGTTGACAAGGTCCTCGTTCTCGACGGCCCGTCCGGCGACGTTACTGACGCACAACTCCTCGCCCTTAGAGCGATACTGCTCGTGCGCTGGCGTCTGCAGGTCTCCCGCTCCGTCAAGAGGCGGCCTACCTGCTGCCACTCACGACGGTTCCTCCAAGTCAAAGAACGTGTGGAAGAACTCGAGAACCGCTGCCGCATCTGCGAATGCACCAGGATTCACTCTATGAAGAATCAGGATTCATTGTTTCCGTATGAGGTAAATCCATTCAGCTCCTTGCCGGAGGAGGTCGATAACTTCCGGCAATCCGAAGAGCTCGCGAGGCTCCCAGCTCATTCTGCTCGCGATTTGTCTCCGTGCTAATTTTAGGATTGAGGGGTCACCTTTGAACCGAATGTGATGCACGGAATAGCTCATTCCACTTTCCATGCACGTTTTACATATCGGTAAATTGGGGCGATTTTGCAGGCGTTTTGCAATCCCGTTATCGACAGCGCCTAAAGAATACGATGGATGATTGTTTGGCAGGTTACAACATACGGGCACGTTTCCCCGTTCATCGATAACTAAGAGGTCCCATTGAGGACATCGCCACCCATTGGGAACGTTCGACAACAGCGTTTCACCGATGAAGAGATCACCAAGGATTTCACGGCGTTTCTCATCAGGAAGCGTCTCCTGAACAAATGCTTCAAACTGCCACCAGTCGTTCACATAGGCGTCATAAAACGCCAGTGAGATGCCCAGATCGTTCGCGAATCTTTGACATTCCCGCAGCTCGCCAATATTAAATCGGTAAACGTGAAAGAGGATCTGAATCCGTTTTTTGTATCCCGCAGAGCGTAGATCAGAGACGATTGTCCTAATATTTTCCCGGATACGGTCGAATTCGAATTTATGGATTCGATCATATGACCGCTGAGAGAACCCGCTCATTGAGAAAAAGATGCTAATGAGGTTCTTCACAAAAGCCTCGTCGATCTGTGGGACTGTAGATGCGTTCGTGCTAATCGAATAACGAAGATTGTGATCGTTGATAACGCGTATAATATTCTGTAAGTCTGGGTGAAGGAAGAGTTCTCCCCAGTTAAAGAGGTCTACAAGAGTCCGAGAATCGATCAGCTGTAACCGCTCGAGATTACGGAGGGTGGCGTCGAAGGTGTCGGCCTCCATGAACCCGCCGGGATTCGCGTTTTTTGCCCCGGTGACGCAGTAACGACAGCGTCCGTTGCACGCGCCGGCAACCTCAAAGCAGATCTTTTTGAACGGCATCCCACCACCCGTCTTTACAATCGACGCTGAGTTCTGTGAGTGATAGCAATAACGTTATCTCTATATCAACTTTCTTTCGTTCATAGTAATGCCAACGCTTTTTATATAGTAAGTGAACTTATTGCAATCGTTGGGCCCGCATCATAGGTGGTCAACTTGGCACAGTTGGAAATCAAGGACAGAGTGAGAAACCTAAACGAGCACCTCGCCCGATACATCCCGCCCCGCGAGACGTGGACCCCTGCCGAAGAGGCCCTGTACAAGCCGATCGACCTCTTCAGTGTGCCTTTAGACGAAGCGCAGACGATGCAGATGAAGGCAATAAAGAGCGCCTTCGTACACCACTATAATAACAACGAGTTTTACCACAAGCTCTGCACCACGCGCGGTGTCTCACCCGTTGACGTCAATACCGTCGACGACTTGCTTAAAATACCTCTTATTCCTGATCAGACCTTCAAGCAGTACCCAAAAGGAAAAGACTTCGCGTACTGGGTCACGGTCATGTCTACAGGTGACCTTCCACAAATCGTCATCAAGGGCGCTAACCCCACCTTTGACGACGTGATTAACGCCTTTAAAGCGCGTGGAATGGTGCTTACTTACAGCAGTGGCACGAGCGGCCGGTTCACTGTCATTCCGAGGGATCAAAGGACGTTTTTAGCAGCCGAATATGGGCTTGCGAAAGGGATTATCAACCTGTTAACAGGAGATATTCATAACACTGACGGCTATCTCTTCATGCCAAACCCTGCGAAGACCGACCTTTTTGTCGGGAAGGTTACTTCGGTGTATTTCGATATGGTAAGTCCTATAGAGATGGCGATAGATCGAGAGCTCACGTCGAAGGACATACAAACCGCAATGAGCGGCGGTCAGGGGCTAAAAGGAAGACTGTACGCCTATGTGCAAAACAGGATGCAAGAGAAGGCGATCGATAAGATTATTCGGTGGCTCGAGCAGCACGATGAGGCCAACGGAAACATAAGCATCATCGCCACGCCGCCCTTGGCCTACTTTGTTATGAAAAAGCTACAGGCACTTGGGAAGAGCTTTGATTTCGGTGAAGACAGCGGTATTGTGACCGGCGGCGGCTGGAAGGTTCGCGAGAATATGCGGCTGCCTGTCAAGGAGTTTAGAAAACTTGCGCGCGACGTGTTAGGCATCCCAGAGACCTGCTGCTTAGACTGTTATGCAATGGTCGAAGGGAACGGATTTATGCTTCATTGCCCTGAAGGGCATTATCTTCACGTGCCGCACACCTTCTTCAAGCCCCTAATCCTTGACCAGGATTTGCAACCTGCGCAATATGGCGAGGTTGGGCGTTTTGCCTTCCTCGACGGGCTCGCGGGAAGCTACCCGGGTTTCATCATCACCGGCGATGAGGCGCGGATGCTCGAGCACTGCCCCGTCTGCGATCGACCGGGCCCGGTTCTAGAGCCAGAGATTCACCGCGCTCAGGGGGAGGAGGTACGCGGATGTGCCGAGGAGGTGCGAAGACTCTTTTCGCAGACGGTAGAAGGAAGCAATGAATGACAAAAACGAGCGAAATCGCAGAGCGGGGGTACGCCTCGCAGCAAGCCCCTAAACAGTCGAAGCTAACTTGGGGATTGACGGTCATCAGCTTGATGCTTAGGAACCCCGTCGCCTTTAAGAAGTTGATAGTGATAGGCCCGGACGAGCCGCGGTACGTACGGCCGCCGCGGGCATATGAGCTACCTGAGCACCGTGAAGGCATGGAGCACTGCACCTCGAACGAGAAGTACCTGCGGCCGACGCGGTGGTGCAACCCGCGAGAACCCCTACTTGTCGCGATGGCGCACGAGCTCGGCGCCTACAAACTCTCTGATTGGGAGTTCGCCGAGGCGGCGTACTGGTGGATCAAGACCAATATACGGTCAGAGCTACGGCCCCTTGATAGCGTGAGTGCGACTTTGAGGAGAGGCACGGGGACGTGCATTCACGCGACCTGCCTTTGGATCGCGCTCTGCAGGGCCGCCGGGATCAAGGCCCGATACAAGGAGTTTAAGACGATGATGGATGATGTCGCGATGCAGCTCGACGTAGTTGACGTGATGGACTTAGGGGAGGCCGAGCAAGCGATGATTCCGAGCGTGCTGAACACGGAGACAGCTGTTCTAGAAGGTGAGGCGTGCCTCGGCGGGAGGTGGGTGGTTGCAGACGTGGGGGACACGCCAGAACTCCTTGCTCAGTATGGCAGCCCGATGCTGAAGGTGGGAGAAGATGCGATGGATTTAGTCGTGACGCCTATCCCAGACGCGACGGTAAAGCACCTTGAATCCGTCCCGTTGATGTCCGGAATCGCACTTAGAGCGATGAGATGGTTCACTCCGGTGATGATGGAGCGTGCCAATGTTATCCATGCAGCACCCATAGGCAGGAAGATTATCGAGGAGGCGGGCGGACTCGAAGCGTACGATCAGAAAGCGAGGGCGAAGAAAGGAAAACTTGTCGTCACCGAAGAAATAACGGAAGAAATAACGAGGCTAACAAGGGCCGCTGAGCGTAAACAAGCTGTAGTGTTTAAGGACTGATAAGCGAAATAAAAGCACAAACACAAGCACTTGAGATTGCACAACTAGGAGAAGCACAGCAACACTCGTAAAAGCGAGAGAATGGCCTTTTTGATCTTCAAGCGACCCTAGACAACTCTTTCCGTCCTTATGAAGCTCAGGTTCCAACTCGTTGGAAACTAGTTTCGCACGCATAAAAGATACGTAGACAGCTGATCTGTGGGTGATCGCGAAGGCAAAAAGCTTATTTGGCGCGATATATCCCCTGATGTTAGCGTTTTTTGAGGCGCTCATATAGGTGGGTTGAATACCGTACCATCGACTACGGCAAGTTGCTTCGACTAGACACGCCCCACAACTTAGAAGATGTTGAGTAAGAACAATATCATCGAGGTGCAACTCGCAGACCACACGATGAGATGAGAGAGTGAGACGGCTGTCGAACGGGGCAACTCCACCGCACAGAGGGTCTTGTTTACCAAGGACATCCTCGAGAAGCATATCTCCGAGGAGCTGGCGCTCTACGAAGCGATTCATCCGGAGCAAGCTAACTAATAGCTCGTAGCAGCACATGCGGCAAGTCATAATAATAACAAGATGGCGCTGCATTAGGTACCTAACCAGCAATAACCTAAAGCAATGGATGCTATTTTTAGGCCACCTCCCGCCCGATAAATAGCGGTACGTTATCAAATCCTCGAAAAGTGTTCACGGTCTCTGTTGCCGCCGTGCTGGGGAGTTTGCTGGCCACGCGCCTGTCACTGTCTTTAACGCTAGCGTTGCGTAGGGGCGCGTGCTACGACTACCATGAGGGTTTTTCGTGAGAAGAACGAGCCAAATAAGCCCCAGAAAATCAGGCTCGGGTTAGTAGCTATGACGTGGCATATACTCTTAGGCTCGGAGCCGGCATCGATGTATCCTCCACCGCTTTGAACAAATCGCCGCAAAAACGCCGTGTTATAGAACGGAATCCGCGTGTCTGCGAATGAATCTCTATTGAACTCAATGACCTTCCAGCCTCCTTCCGAAGTCATTTTCTGCAATTCGGCAGCCGAGGGGATGTGACGGTGGAACGGCTGATGCAGAGGGCCGACCTGGTCAAGTGGGTTATGGATGTCAATCGCATCTGCGTTCGGTGTGCCAATTGCTATGCAGCCATTAGGAGCCACACAGCTCTTCAGGTCTGCAACGAGGGCGCAGGGGTCGTCCACGTGCTCGAGGACGTCTTGGGCGGTCACGAACTTGTAACTGCCGTCGAGCACGGAGGCATCCCCAAACTCCTCGGAGTAGGGATCATAGCCCTCAGCCTGCACTCCGTGCTCCCGCGCGTAGCGTACGAAATCTCCACTGCCACAGCCGTAGTCCAAAAGTGTCGTGCCTCTTTTCAGCCTAGCACGTTTAAGAATCCTCATCCGTTTGCGTAACCAAAGTTCCCGAAGATGTAAAACTCCGGACGTGGACGAGAATACAGATAATGCCGATAGTAGCGGTCGTAGTCAATCGGCTCCGTCGCGTGCAGCGACCCGCACTTCGCACACCGCCAGACGGTAAACGTCTCCGCGCCGAACTCCCTGACACTGCTACGTATCTGGGTCGAGTCGGCGGCAGGGAGTTCGGCCGTGCTCGTGCCGCAAAACACGCATTTGATCCCGTTGTTCATTCCCTCGCTCCTCTCCAATTCGGCAGCGCAAGCCACAAAATAGCCGTTCGGACTTCGTCTTCTATAGGCTTACTGATCACATTGCATGGGAGCCTAGCATTAGATATATGGTACCCCTCTTATTCTGTTCATCGCAATCTTCAGCACCCATTTTCGATTCTTCAGCAGCCATTTTTGAAGTGAGCCACCTTTAAACGTTGGGTGACTCCATCCGTAGGCCATTCCGCTTTCCATACACGTTTTACATATCGGCAAATTGGGGCGATTTAGCAAGCGCTTTGCAATCCCGTTGTCGACGGCCCCCAGAGAGTACGATGGATGATTGTTTGGCAGGTTACAACATACTGGTACCTCTCCCCGTTCATCAATAACCAAGAGATCCCATTGAAGACACCGCCACCTCTTTCGAACGTTCCGCAACCTCTTTCTCATCAATAAAGAGATCGTCGAGGATTTCACGACGCTTCTCATTCGAGAGTGTCCCTTGAATGAATGCTTCAAACTGCCACCAGTCGTTCAGATAAGCGTCAAAAAACACCGGCGTTATACCCAGATCCTTCGCGAACCTTTCGCACTCCCGAATCTCATCGGTATTGAATCGGTAAACGTGAAAGCAAATCTCAATCAGTTTGTTGTATCCCAAGGATCGTAGCCGGGAGACTATTGTACTGATATTCCCCCTGATGCGGTCGAATTCGAATTTATGGATTCGATCATATGATTGCTGAGAGAATCCGCACATTGAGAATCTGATATTAATTAGATTCTTCACCAAAGCCTCGTCTATTTGCGGGATTATAGATGCGTTCGTGCTGATCGTATATCGAAGACCGTGATCATTGATAACACGTATAATATTCTGTAAGTCTGGGTGAAGGAAAATTTCTCCCCAGTTATAGAGCTCTATCACTGATTTAGAATCGATCAGGCTTAACCGCTCGAGATTATGTAGGGTGGCATCGAAGATGTCGACCTGCATAATACCCCCGGGATTCGCGTTTTTTGCTCCTGTGACGCAGTAAGTACAGCGTCCGTTGCATATACCGGCGACCTCAAAGAAAATAGTTTTAAAAGGCATCCCTCGCCTCTCTTACAATTGACGCCGCGAACCTTAGCTTTGTTGTACCGGCGCTGATCTGTCACAACATGTTCAAATGTGCGACAGCGTAGGCAAGTATTCGATAATGGAGGCTTTGTCGTATATTAAACTGTGGATTTTTTTTGTCCGCACTACGGCAAAGTAAGATCTCGTTCACCACATGCATAAGCGTATGGCTATGAAGGCGGCTGCAGTTATCGCTCTTGTTCTGGTCGCTTCGCTCTCCGTAGCGGGGCGTGTGCAAATAGTTTTACCGACGCCCACGCCGCCTGCAGTCCCGACTCCAGTTCCTACATCGACGCACAACCCGATTCTTGAAAGCGCAGCTAGCAAAATGACGTCAGTTGACACTTTAGGTAATCCGCCGCAGTTCTTCCATTATGCCAAGCCGTGACGTGGAACGGCGGTAACATCGGTAGTTTATTCTTTATCGAAAGGGCTAATAGCACAAATGCGACCACTGAGGTATCACTTAATCACCGCGATCCGGCACCGCACACGACTAGGGATACTTGACCGCGCACAAAGAATCTACGGCCGTTTGCTTCGACCTCGTAAGTCCACAGCCTTTCTGTACATTCCGCGCAGCAAACTGCGTGGTCACACTCGAACGAAAACGATTTTGAGTATCAAAAAGGCTCGGATAGCCCACTAAGTGTTTTCACCGCGCTTTTCCGGATCGACTCGTTCGTTGAACCGCCCTGCGCGATGACCTCGTCGATGACTGCGCGGAAGCGGGAGTGGGGGTCGAAGGCGGCGAACGAGGTGGCCACGGTGCTCGAGGCCCTCGGCGGCATGGACGTCGACATCCTCTTCTCTACCGCCGGGCGCGTCACGCCGACGAACCTCCCGCCCAACGTGCACGTAGTGGATCTGATCCCGGGCGACCTCGCCGCACGAAAGGCGGCAGTCGTGGTGTGCAACGGCGGTGCAGGCACGGGGTACCAGGCCCTCGCCGAGGGGACGCCGATCGTCGGCATCCCGGAGGGCCCCGACCAGGTCCTAGCGGCCACCGCGATACGCGACGCCGGCGCCGGGGTGTTCCTGCGCGCCGCTAAGGTCACTCCCGCGAAGCTCCGCGCCGCCGTCGAGCGCGTGATGCACGAGGAGCACTTCACGCAGGCGGCGCAGCGTGTGGCTGCCTCATTCGCCCGCTTCGATCCGCACGCGCGTTTCCACGCGGTTATCGACGAGGTCATCGCGCACGGCACGGCGAACGGGACGATCAGGACCACGGCCCCGTGACTCAAATCAGCGGGCAATCCGAGCCCGTTCACTATTGAAAATCGTTATCGCCAGAGAGTGAGCCGTGGAGTCTGAGGCTCCGTGCGCCGCTCAATAAATGCCGGCGCGTTAACCGAATCCTTAAAATTTTCGCGATTTCTGGTTGCCGCCTTGCTGGAGGCCTCGCTATCCGTGCGCCTATCGTTACCGGCAAGGTTAAGCGGGGGCACAGGCCACAACCACCACGTCGGTTTTTCGCGAGAAGAACGAGCCAAATAAGCCCCAGAAAATCAGGCTCGGGTGGGCCAGAAGGTGGTTTAGTTGTGTACCGAGGGGGTCGAAGCCGACGTCCAGGAATCCTCCACTGCTTTTGAGATATCGGCAAAAAAACGCCGAATTGACGAACGGCACCCGCGTATCCGCGTACGTGCCCTTGTGGAACTTAACGACCTGCCAGCCCCCCTCAGAAGCCATCCGTTGCAGTTCGGCGGCCGAGGGAATGTGGCGGTGGTACGGTTGGTGCAGAGGCGCGAGGTCAAGCGGGTCGTGGGGGTCAATGGCGTCCGCGTTGGGCGTGCCAATCGCCATGCAGCCACCGGGAGCCGTATAGCCCTTCAGGTCATTGAGGAGGGCGCAGGGGTCGTCTACGTGCTCGAACACGTCCTGGGTGGTCACGAAATCGTAGCGGGTGTCGAGCACCGAGGCGTCTCCGAAGCCTTCCGAGTACGGGTCGTAGCCCTCGGCCCGCACCCCGTGCTCTCGTGCATAGCGCACGAAGTGCCCACTGCCGCACCCGTAGTCCAAAAGCGTCACGCCGCGTTCCAGCCCGGCGCGCTCAAGGATTTCGATCCGTTTTCGTAGCATGACCTTAGCGATCGAGTCATAGTTTTGGTGCTTCAACCAATAATGCCGATAGTAGCGGTCGTAGTCAATCGGCTCCGTCGCGTGCAGCGACCCGCACTTCGCACACCGCCAGACGGTAAACGTCTCCGCGCCGAACTCCCTGACACTGCTACGTATCTGGGTCGAGTCGGCGGCAGGGAGTTCGGCCGTGCTCGTGCCGCAAAACACGCATTTGATCCCGTTGTTCATTCCCTCGCTCCTCTCCAATTCGGCAGCGCAAGCCACAAAATAGCCGTTCGGACTTCGTCTTCTATAGGCTTACTGATCACATTGCATGGGAGCCTAGCATTAGATATATGGTACCCCTCTTATTCTGTTCATCGCAATCTTCAGCACCCATTTTCGATTCTTCAGCAGCCATTTTTGAAGTGAGCCACCTTTAAACGTTGGGTGACTCCATCCGTAGGCCATTCCGCTTTCCATACACGTTTTACATATCGGCAAATTGGGGCGATTTAGCAAGCGCTTTGCAATCCCGTTGTCGACGGCCCCCAGAGAGTACGATGGATGATTGTTTGGCAGGTTACAACATACTGGTACCTCTCCCCGTTCATCAATAACCAAGAGATCCCATTGAAGACACCGCCACCTCTTTCGAACGTTCCTCAACGTCTTCTCGTCAATGAAGAGATCGTCGAGGATTTCGCGGCGTTGCTCATTCGAGAGTGTCCCTTGAATGAATGCTTCAAACTGCCACCAGTCGTGCAGAATAGCGTCAAAAAACAGCGGCGTTATACCCAGATCCTTCGCGAACCTTTCGTGCTCCTGAATCTCACTAGTATTGAATCGGTAAACGTGAAAGCAAATCTCAATGTATTTCTTATATCCAAAACATCGCAGACGGGAGACGATTGTAGCGATGTTCTCCCTGATACGGTCGAATTCGAATTTGTGGATTCGATCGTATGACTGCTGAGAGAATCGGCACAAGGGGAATCTGATAGCAGCTAGATTCTTCACAAAGGCCTCGTCTATTTGCGGGATTATAGATCCGTTCGTGCCGACCGAAGCGAAGACCGTGATCGTTGATAACGCGTATAATGTTCCGTAAGTCTGGGTGAAGGAACAGCTCTCCCCAGTTGTAGAGTTCTAACGCCGATTGAGAATCGGTAAGGTGTAACCGCTCGAGATTACGGAGGGTGCCATCGAAGATGTCGGCTCTTTTCGCGTGCTTTGATTCGCTATCTGAGACTAATAATCGCCCATACAATCAAGCGCTAGCATTTCCTACAAAGGATTTCGATTTCATTTTGGACGGTTGCTCTGTCGTGCCTGATAATTTGTCGGGAGGGAATAGATACATTAATATTTATCCGTTATAAGGCTCATTATGTTCGCAGCGTTTATCAACGCGAAACCGTCGCTCACGGCCTATAGTCTTAATTCAAACTTATCAGAGTGCGTTACAGCCATGTGATAAGTCTGCCGCATCACAGTATTCAAGTGTGATGGAAGACCGCTCGTATTTGAGGCGGTCTGACCCGGTTCGTTGGCGATCATAGTGTTATGTAAACACTCAAGGGAGGACGGGGTGTGAAGAAAAAAATTTTGTTCATTGTCGAGGCCAACACGTGGTCAAATTCGGTCCGATGCCTGGTTCTCGCACGCGGACTCGACCCACACCAATACGAGGTTCATTTCGCCTCTGCGTCTTTCGACGAGCGCATTTTCGGCGGCACGAGCTTTACGCGGTGGCCGATCAACTCGATCCCTCGTGAGACGGTTGCCGAATTACTTTCGACCTCCACAATAGACCTACAGAGGATCCCGTATACCAGGGACGTCATCGAGAGGTATATCGCCGAGGAGCTGGCTCTCTACGAAGCGATCCATCCGGACTTGGTGGTCCACGATATGCGGTTTTTTTCGACCCCGGTTTCCGCACCGGCGTTCGGCGTTCCCTGTGCCAACCTCATCAACGCGTTCTACACGTATTGGATCCGTCGCGGATCGTATCGCGGATTTCCTCCGCCTCTGCCCGAGATCCGACAGCTCCGATGGGTCAATCCAACGATTCTCGAGTTCTTTATTCCTCTCGCGATGCCCATTGGACTCCGTTTTTTGGCTCGGACGGTGAACAGGCTCCGTAGGGAGCACGGCCTGCCAAAGATCAGTGACCTCTTCCACGTGATGACGTGGGGCGATTACGTGCTCTTCCCTGATGATCCGCTCCTCGTCCCGCTGAAAGAGCAGGCTCCAAACGAGACGTTTCTCGGCCCGGTCCTGTGGTCACCGCAGGTTCCACTGCCTGAGTACCTGGGACGAGCTGGGTCGTGATCGGCCGATGGTGTATGCCACCCCCGGCTCATCGGGCGGGCCGAGCGCGATGCCCAAAGTACTCGAAGCACTCGGCAGCATGGACGTCGACGTGGTGTTATCCGCTGCTGGGTATACGGTGCCAAAGCCACCCCCACCCAACGTGCACGTAGTCGACATGATTCCTGGCGACCTCGCTGCTCGGAAGGCGGCAGTCGTGGTGTGCAACGGCGGTGCGGGTACCGGGTACCAGGCGCTTGCCGAGGGGAGGCCGACCGTGAGCACGCCGTCCACCGCCGATCAAGTAATGGCGGCCCGCTTTGTGCGCGACGCTGGAGCAGGGGTACTCCTGTCTGACTCCTGGAAGGTTACCGCAGCAGAGATCCGCACTGCCGTCGAACGCGTCATGCGTGAGGAGCGCTTCACGCAGGCGGCACAGCGTGTGGCTGCCTCATTCGCCCGCTTCGATCCGCACGCGCGTTTCCACGCGGTTATCGACGAGGTCACGGAGGACGGCGAACGGGACGATCAGCGGTACGACCTTTGACCAGCGGGTAATCCGAACGATATTGAAAATCTTGATCCGCAGACTTAAGCCAAGCAAATCCTAAACTTGAACCATAAGTCGCACTAGATCACGTTGGTAGGAGTGACACGCATCGAAAGAGAACGGTCTTGCGAGCCCGCTATAACGAAGATTGGCTACACGTCAGCTGCAGAGTCGCACGACAGGAACGACCGCGATAAGGTTGCGTGTCACGGCGGTAAGAACGTCTAGCACAGCCGATATTATAGCTCGATGCAGGGAAGACAAATACTGACAGCACCGATTGAAGCCGCTCTTAGCACTCTCTCTGGGCCTTTTGTTTTGTTCACGAAATCAGAGTGCCTATGTTTGAAGGGGGTATCAGTGTTCTTGGGACGGGTCATCATCATTTGGTCGGATATCAAGGCGTGCGGCAGTTTGTGACTAAATGTTATAACCGCTAGCGCGACAACCAAGGTATCCTGATATCGCCTCCGCTACACAAAGAGGAGTTGTATGGTCAAGAGCCATCAACCATACAATTGGTTCGGTCACCTCTAAGGATGGAACCACCATCGGTTATCGGCAGCTAGGTAGTGGGCCGGGCAGTATCCTCCTTCACGGAGTCGCGAGTGCCTCTCAACACTTTATGAAGCTCGGTGTTGCACTGTCCGATGCGTTCACGGTATACATTCCAGACCGGCGCGGCCGGGGTTTGAGCGGGCCGTTCGGCGACAACTATGGTACCAACTTTACCGGCGTGGGCGACCCGCAACCGCATCATTAATAACCTCCCTCGAACGTAATGTAACAGGCTCCGGTAGGAGCCTCGACACGACAGAACCAACACGACAGAAACAGGTGCAACTTATGCTAAGGTCCATGCGCACAGCGCAACTCGCAACGGTGCTCGTTCTTGAGGTTACGCCGGGAACACCGGATACGGCGGGAGCGATGGGAGAGTACGCGCTAAGGACAGAACACTTGACGAAGAAATTCGAGGACCTCACGGTCGTCGACGACCTCAATTTAGCGATAAAGCACAGAGAGGTCTTCGGGTTCCTCGGGCCCAACGGCGCGGGAAAGACCACGTCCATTAAGATGATGGTCGGTCTGTTGCAGCCCACAAGCGGACGGGTGCTCTTCAACGGAGTGGAAACCCAGTCTATGCCAAGAGAGCGGATTGGCATTTGCCCGCAAGAGCTCGTCCTGTGGAACGCGATGACGTGCAGGGAGAACCTTACTTTTATGGGCAGGACGTACAGGATTCAAAAGTCGCTCCTCGACGAGCGTGTCGACATGCTGCTTACCCTTCTCTCCCTCTCCGACCAAGCTGATCAGGTGGTCTCAAAGCTCTCCGGCGGCATGAAACGCCGGCTCAATATCGCTCTCGCGCTCGTCCATGATCCTGAGATCGTCTTCCTCGATGAGCCCTCTGCAGGCCTCGACCCCCAGACGCGCCAGCACTTATGGGACTTCATCCGCTCCTTACGAGACGAACAAGGCAAAACCGTTGTCTTGACTACCCACGTCATGGAAGAAGCCGACGCGCTCAGTGATCGCATTGCCATCATCGATCATGGGAAGCTCCTTCTTCTTGACACGCCAGACGACCTGAAGAAGACGATGGGGAAAGGCGACATCATCGAGCTGCAGCTTAGTGACCGCGCGATGAACGGGACGATACTGCAGCGCGTGAGCGCCCTCGACGGCATCGAGGAGGCCTATACGCTCAATGGACGGGTAGCCGTACGAGCTCTAAATGCCACAAGCAGGCTCCCTGATGTCATCAACCTCATCGAGAGTGCCGGCGGGAGCACCTCTGATATTACCATCCGCCACAACACGCTTGAAGACGTGTTCATTTACTTGACAGGGAGGGCGCTGAGGGAATGAACGTGCTGAGTATCGACGTCGCTGTGAAACAACTACGAGAGAACTTACGAGATAGGCGAGGCTTAGTGCTCTTGGTCGCCTTACCCATTCTCCTTATGGCCCTCTTCGCACTTACATTTAGCAGCGGCCAATTCATGTCCGGCGGTAATATCCCACACGCTGTGGCGGTCATTAACAACGACGCCGGCGTAATGCTCAATGCCAACAACACCACGCAGTACGTAAACTACGGCGCTAACTTCACCCAGGTGCTCGAGAACGCTACCGCTGAGAACAGCACGACGCACCTGTTTCATCTCAACAATGTAAGCGAGGAAAAAGCGAACGAGCTGCTGAAGAGCAGGGGCATCGACGCGCTCATCATCATCCCTAAAAACTTCTCAAGCGCGTTCGCCACCATGGTGAACAACTCGACACGAACGGCAATCGCGTCATCCGTCGGCCAGCAGGCGATCGCCACTGCCGGCAACGCGAGTCTCGGCATCGGGGCCACCGTGCCGGGGGCCAACGTCACGCTCCCGACCGCTGGGAACACAACTACAACTCTTCTCGTCCAGGGAGATAGCGCTTACTTTAATTTTTTACCGACGCAAAGCCTCGTCACGACGATCTTAGATCAGTACAGGAACGGTGTACAGGCGAACGCCACCGCGCGTGCCGCGCCCGGAGGCGCCAGCATTTTCCAGAATTACGTCACGGTTGACACGCTCCCCATGGCAGGGACGGGTTCTGAGACACTCTTCGATTCCATCGTACCGGGATTGATCGTCTTCACTCTATTGCTGCAGATGAGTATTGTTGCTAGCTTTATAGTTCGGGATATTGAAACAGGGATGTTAGATAGATTGAAGCTCTCGAAAATCAGGGCATTTGACCAGTTGTCTGGGACGTTCCTCGCATGGACGTTAATCACAGTTGGGCAAATATTCATCCTTCTCGGAGTCGCCGTAGCGTTCGGATATCATTACCAAGGCGGTTTCAGCGGACTTGGTCTTGCCGTGCTGATAGGGGTGATCGCCGGAATGGCCTCGATCTCGATGGCTTTAGTGATCGCATCATTTGCTAAAAACGACGTGCAGGCAATGCTCTTAGGCGCGATGATCGCGACGCCGCTGGGCTTTATGGCCGGAGCTTTCCTCCCGCTGCCGCAACAAGTCCTTGCCGAATTTGCAGGACAAACCTACATCACGTGGGACGTTCTCCCGTGGACCTGGGCAATCAACGCCCTCAGGTCAGTTCTGACCTACGGAAGCGGGCTGAGCGCAGACGTTGTCTTTGATATCGCTTGGCTCATCTTCTTGACGGCGATACTGTTCGTCATTGGGGTCGCGATCTATTCACGAACAAGGCTGAGAACTGAAAGCTAACACGAGCTGTATTTGCCTGGAGCGGGATGAGAGCCTCTCTTCGTCGGCTGTTCGTTCGGCAGCACCGAAGCGAGTTAATTGTGCGGCAGGTAATGGTGATCCTGTTTAATGCCACCGCGAACAAGGCCGTAAAATAGGATGCAATATCCTGACCTACACGAGACTCGAGAGATACGGAGGAGCGCGCTTCCCACGCCCTGCAGCTCGAATGCCATACTCACGTAGCAGTGCCGGATATGATCAACAACACCGCATTGCTGAATACCCACGGCCCGCTTAGACTCTTATCCTATCTGAACGAACGCCTTCTAAGCGACGGTCTTCACCGCGTCAAGAACCTCAATGGCTTGCGCTACTGACTGAACGCGATGGACGTCCACACGGCCATTTCTGTACAAGGTTATACCGCAATCATCGAATAAGAATCGCGCTACGTCGAGCTTTTCTGCACATTTTCCCCTATCCTCAAGAATCCGACACAATATCTGCATAGAAAACGGTTTGCCGAACGTGGCCTCAACCAGGATTCCTCCGCCTCGATAGGGCCTTACCGAACGCGCGTTATACTTTTGTTCCGGCATGCTTTTCAGTCAATCAGTGCGCTGAGCGCTCGAAATGGGTTGTTTGCTCTGCACGTTTCTTGTAATTGTTTTTTGAGTCCCAACACACGCATTGCCAGTGAAGTGCTGTGCTAACGAATGCACTTGTTCGGGGTAGTGAGACGCACGCCGCCAATAACCTTGATAGCCCTGCTTTGAATGAGAAAGGCCACGGATGGCCGCGTTTCTACAAAATTGTTCCTGCCGCTAATATATACGCTTTTAGGGCCTACGCCTCTTATGAGACTGCGCTCTCGCCCAACTAAATAGATCAGATGAGATAAGCGTCGCCACTCGTTCGCGATAGTCAGTACTGCAAGACGCACAAGTCGACAAAATCAAACTCAGATCTATAGGAACATAGCATGCGCCAACTGGGCCAGCAGAGGCAGGAAAAGCTGCAGCACCTAGTCATTACTCGATGTCTAACGATTTCGATTGCTATTCAATTTCAGATCCATGCTCCCCGATCGAAACCATTCAAGATCTAAGGTCACGTAGCTAAATCCGAGCCGCGCGAACATTTCTGCGATGGCAGCCGAGTTCGCTATGACTTTTTCGGCCTCCTCCCGATAAACCTCGATGCGGGCAAAGCCGTCATGATCTCTTACTCTTGCTCGCGTGATGCCGATCCCATTTAACGCGCGTTCAGCGCTTATCAGTCTTTCAATTCTTTCCTTGGTTACTGTCGTTCCGTACGGGAATGAAGTGAGTAAACAGGCACCCGAGGGCGTATCTGCATTCGATAAGCCAAGCAATCGTGCCAAGCTTCTTACTTCGTCTTTGGGTACGTCGCGCAACGGCGACACAATGTGCATTTCTTCTGCAGCTTTAAGACCGGGCCTATATCCGTTTAAATCAGATGCGTTCGAACCGTCCAAGACGGCATTAAGTATCAGCCTATCACGTAATCGCCGCGATCTGGCACGCACACGACTAGGGATGCTTAACCGCGCACAAAGAATCTACTGCCGTGTGCTTCGACCCGTAAGTCCACAGCACCTTTTGCGCATTTAACGCAGCAAATGCGTGGTCACATTCGCACGAAAACGATTTTGAGTATCAAAGAGACTCGGATAGCCCCCTAATTGTTTTCACCGCCCTTTTGCGGATCGGCCCGTTCGCCGAACCGCCCTGCGCCATGACCTCGTCGATGACCGCGCGGAAGCGGGCGTGGGGGTCGAAGGCGGTGAACGACTCGGCCACGCGCTGCGCCGCCTGCGTGAAGCGTTCCTCGCGCATCACGTGCTCGACCGCAGCGCGGACCTTCGCCGAAGTAACCGTCGCGGCGCGCAGGAACAGCCCGGCGCCCGCGTCGCGCATCGCGGTGGCCGCAAGAAGCTGGTCGATGTTCGACGGGATGCTGACGATAGGCGTTCCCTCAGAGAGAGCCTGGTACCCGGTGCTCGCGCCGCCGTTACACACCACCACCGAAGCCTTACGCGCGGCGAGGTCGCCCGGGATCATCTCGACCACGTGCACGTTGGACGGAATGTTCTTCGGCGTGACGCGCCCAGCGGTTGAGAACACCACGTCGACGTCCATGTCGCCGAGCGCCTCGAGCACCGGCGGCACCGCCTTAATAGTGCCCGACGAGCCCAAGGTGGCGTAGATCATCGGCCGATCACGACCAAGCTCGTCCCAGTATTCAGGAAGAGGGACCTGCGGCGACCAAAGAACCGGGCCAAGGAAGGTCTCGTAGGAGGCTCGATGCGTGAGCGGGGTGATCAGCGGGTCGTCGGGAAACAGCACGCGATCGCCCCAGGTCATCACGTCGATGATGTCGCCGACCTCGGGCAGCCCGTGTTCCCTGCGCAGCTTGTTCACCGGAGCGGCGAAATAACGGAGCATCATAGGCATCGCGAAGGGAAAGATCCTCTCGGCAATCTTCTCGCCGACCAACCGGACGATCGGATGGTCAGGCATCGGGAAACGCTCGCGCACGGCGCGTCTGCTCCAGTACGCGTCGATAATGTTCACGGAGGGGACGCCGAACGTCGGCGCGGAAATCGGGACCGACCAAAAACGACAATCGGCAACAACCACGTCTGGGCGGATCGCTTCGAAGAGGCGCAGCTCCTCGGCGACGTACTTCTCAATAATCGCCTTGTCGTACACGCGCCTTATTGCGCCTGCGACCACAAGGGCCTCGATCTTGTCGGCGGGGAGCAAAGAAATCGGCCAGCGCGTGAAGTTTACGCCCTGAAACAAGTGCTTGTCGAAGCGTGCGGAGGCGAAGTGAATCTCGTACTTGTTCGGGTCGAGCCCGCGCGCGAGAACCACTAGCCGGACCACCTGCGACCAAGTGACATCCTCGGCGATGAACAGGATTCTCTTCTTCACGCCGTCCTCCGTTGCGTGCGCGCTAGCGCGCGACACCAGAACCGCCCCGACGCAAGTGAGGCCAACCCGAACGCGAGCGGGAACACGCACGCCCGGAACGGCACACTCTTGTCGCGCACGAGCAGGTCATTCTGCGCGATCGCCAACGCGGGGCTCATGCGCCCCCCCTTTCCGCGGAGCAGCAGCCCGAGATCCATCGTTCAGCTTAGCTCCTCCAGCTTCGCGTCGGCGATCACCCGACCGGCCGAGAGCACCACCGCGCGGTCGCAGATGCGTTGCACCTCGTCGAGATGGCGCGAAGCATAGACGTACGCATCTGCCCACATAGTTCAAAAAATATCCTTTTCCGCATAAAAGTCTTTCGAAGTGATTCTAACTCTCTGATTTCTGCTTTTAAAGCGGCAAGGCGAGAATCGGCGGCGTTCTCAGGTCTAGGTTGTCCGACTTCTAAGTCTGGTTGCACAACTTGACGTGCTAGTCGAGTTTTCTCTTCATCTTCAAGGGTGATGATGAATGCGGTTTCGCCTTCGCACTCTGCTTCGTACATGTGAACCGGCCTGCCTATAATTTCAATATACTCTTTTGGCAGACGGATTAACGGATATGTGATACTGCTTTGAACGTTTCTTGCAAATCTTTGATTTTCCTATAAGCCGCATAATCTCACCAATGTATCTGACCCTCTACTGCTTTTTGGATTTCCTTGAACGATGAATAAAGAATAGCCAAATCAAGAATGCAATTGTACCGAGCGGGATAAACAGGAGCATTAAGCACCGGCTTTCTGCTTCAGTTTATGATTATTGTTTGAAATATTGGTCAGGCGTTTCTTTTAAGACTTGAGTCCTAATTGTGAGATTTTAGTGCTTGCGCGGCTGACCGATAACGCGAAAACAATTCGAGTTGAAAAAGAATCGCACGCCGCCCCAATATCTTCTATGTTTGCGGGGGGCCCTGTTTTAAAAGCTCTTGTAATCGCTGTGCTCCAGGGACTGACTGCTGCCACAAGATTTCGAAGGTGGAGACCAGATATCTAACATAGGCAGGGTCATCGGTCCAGAGCATGCTAATGGCTTCATCAAGGGAGACCCGCCTGATACCGATATTAATAAAACTCCCACAAATCTTTCTATCAAACACACCGAACATTATCCCGCGGTACTGCTCAAAGTGGCGCGCCTCTGCACCAATGTCCAAGTATTGTTGCATCGATTCTAAATATGGGTACGAGACATCAGTTATGATTTTCATCACCCCCCCGCAGTCTATAAACTCTTTCGTCTCCTCGAGTGTAAATAGGGAGCCCACGAGTGACAATATAGGAGGACAGACCATAAGCCATTCCTCCTCCGTTGAGTTCAAGGTATTCATACCGATAGCTATGAGTTCGTTAAGGCTTTTGATAATCTTAAACGTGGAAACCTCATCGGATGGCCTGAATCGCTGCTGCTTTGACAGCTCCTGAAGCTCCCGCTTTCTCCTTTCCATCTGGCGGAGCTCGCTCTGCTGCTTTTGCAGCGCGGACCCTAGGGCGGTGTCGAGGTCCACCGCTGCGTAAACCGTGGGTGAATCGAGCGACGGACGGACCATGCCTTTCTCGATGAGGCTGGTCAGCGTGCGGTGTACGTCTTCGCGGTACGTCTTGAGCGATTTGGCGAGCGGGGAGGGGGTTTTGGGACCGTAATTGAGCAGGTGAAGCTACGTCCGTGCCTCTTTCTCCGCTGAGCCCGAAACCAGTCAAGTGGCTGGTGAACTCGTCGTCCGTGGTCATCAGTTATCACGACGTACGTGAGCTGAATGGTAGGTATAGGTATTGCAGCGCCACTTTCCTATTCTGACAAGAAAAGAACCAAAAAACTAAAAGCAGAAAAAGGGTCAAGTTGCAAGTCTCGCCGTGCAACGCGCCGAGCGCATGATTCACGCTCCGAGCGTCTCAACGAGTAGCTGCGCCGCACTCCGAGCAAGAAGAAAAGCCGCCAAGAACGATTAGGCACCAGTTTAGCGGCTGTAACGAAAGCGGGGAAAAGGAAGGGCAATCAAACGGACGTCAGATCGTTCGAAAGATTCATTTTTTGACCATTAGGACGCTATAGTACAGTTTTTACGGTCACATCTCAACCGAAGCCTTTATGATATCTTCGGAACGTTTTTAGGCGTCTAGTGCTAAGCTCTTGCGAGAAAGTTATGCGCGCATGCAAAATCGTCCCATTTTCTGTAGCCATTCTTCTCATTACCGTGTTATTTGCGGGCGTTGTTACTGTGAACGCGGCTTCCACTTCGCGCACCGTCACCAAAGTCACCGTCAAGGCCCAGACCAACGCGCAGACTATTTATTACGTTCCCCAAGCAGGATCAACGTGGGTCAATCACGGGGCGGCAGGCGCCGGCTATAACGCGTACGTCAACACCCCCGGATTATTCCGAACCCAATCAAACGGCTACCCGTATTGGGGTGACATCGCGCAAAATGATTTTGTCTGCATCCCAGCGGGCAGCGTAACAAACAACCAGAACGTAGCTTCGTGGGAGATAGGTTTTCACTTCACCGGAACAGTGCCTGGCCAGCGCTACGAAAAGATTTGGGACAAAGCGTATGGCGGTTTCTCATTTGAAATTGACACCTTAAATGGCGCTAGTGATAGTTACCTTACCATCTACCGCGCCACGACTGGCGGCAGCGGCGCGCGGTGGTACATACCAACTGATACCGTACTCCGCGCAGGCCACAATTATTACATTCAAATTGCGTGGAACACCAGTGCGGGCCCGGGACACGAACCCTATCCGACGGTCTGGGTCGGTGAGGACGGAAAAGCGCCGGTGCGTCAAACGCACTGGGACGAGAGTGGCGGCGCTCTTGGCGGAACTGGATCATGGCACAACGATGCAGTGGGTTCGGCGAACCTTGGAAATACAGCTTCAGGCGCTCCTGGCAACGCGTCAGCGAAGACTGCCCGGCTCGACGGCGGCTTCTTTGTCTATCGGCAGTACAATTCAATCGTTGATTTTAGCAGCGGTGGAAGCTGGAACACTGACAAACTGAGCTGGACGTAGCAGCGTCTATATCAGGGACCCAAGAGGACTGCATGATGGCGCTTCTCGAAAAGGCGAACGAGTAGCGTAAACCCCCCTATTTTGCCTTCCCCAAAGAGGCTGGCAACATTAGCCAACTTTAAGCTGCTTATGCCATAGAACGATGTCCTCGCGCCTTACGCTTCGCGTGGTCATCGCCTTCCGCAACTGGTCACAAGTGACCATAAGGGGTCTTACTGCCCTCCTTCAATTTTTCCGTTCACTTTCGGCACGTTCTTGCTCGGTTATCACCGTCAGCACACGTGCACCGGTTGTGCAAGCAATACACCCTCAGATCAATAAGGGCGACCGGAAACAGACCCTTTACAACCTCTTTGCTGCCTACATTCACACAGTGCCGCGCGAATAGCTGATAGAGTGTGTGGAATGGCTTGACAGGCCACGTGAAGGCGAAGGAGTTTGAGCTTGAAGAAGTAGCCGGTCAAAGGCAACTCTTAGTAGGCGATGCAGTTCTGCGACAGGCAGTGAGCGCGAGCGTGATTCGCAAAAAACTTCTGATGTCGCGTTTGAACTGGTTCTTTATTTTATTGGAAGCGTACTCGAGACTTGGAATATCCCTATGACAGCCGTTAACACTGATGCGAGATTGCGAGCACAGGTTGCCGCGAAGAAATCGGTAAGTTTTCAAGTACGACGCCGTGTCGGTGGGCAAATATGAGCTCTCTCTTATCCAGATGGATCCACGACATTTAACGTGAAAGTGATCTCCTGATTACCGGGGTTTGGAAAGCGGTAGTTTCAGATGACCAAAGCTGTTTCTGAATTCTCGCCGAAACGTTTCCCGTGTCACCATCGACGTGTGCGCCTATTGCATAAAGCTTGGATTCAGGATACGGCGCGTCATAGTGAGCTGTTCTTTGCGGCCAAATTTTTTCAAAACTTTGCTTCCGTCAGAATAACGTTCGAGACCTAAGAGCACGCTATTTGAATGACCAACACGGAGCTTTGAGAGCACGATACAAGCACCACCTGAAAAGAGCCCCCACGGTGGCACTTCTATATTCGTAAGACGATGGGACAGACTGAAATCCTCTCCAGTCCGATCTCCGAGAAGCAAAAGGGCGAGCATGGGCAAAGATAGCACTAAGAAGAAGGCTGATGTAGTCTGATCGAGTGCTTTAATGAGTACAACAAGGGAGAGCACCAAGCTATTATGGGGAGTAATAGCCCTACATCTCTGAAGCTTTTTCTGGCAAAATAGACTAACCGCCCTTTGGAGGTATACCAGCCTCACTCCTCCTCGACGCTTTTCGATTTGAGCTCTTCGTACAGGATTTTACTGCGTTCCAAGAGCGCCTTTCGCCAAGCTTTTGAGTTTATCGTGATCATTTCAGACTTCGGCTTGCTAAGAATCCTCCAATGGGGCCTGTGCCGATTGGAAAGATTATGCTTAGGCCGTCGGCGCGAGTTAGAATGAACGCGGATTGACAAATAGCACGTTTTAGCGGTATCTTAAGGCCACCAAAACACCCAAAGCTCCCTACCAAAAATGTGCTACACGGCGCATCAAAAAACGCTATGCGTGAGAACACAGAAGGCGCTAACCCGTCGACTTTAATTTGCAGAACTGTACCATACCATGCTTTAAACCAAAGCTAACGTCCTTTATCCCTGGTTGTGGCTAATGTTCGCCACAATGCGGGAGGTGACGAACTTGATCGAAGACGATGTTGAAGAGTTAAAAAAGCGAGTTGAGCAACTTGAGGCGTGTTGTAAAGAACTCCGCGAGAAAATACGTCCTGAAAGAATAGTGCCAGATATTTACAGATTTGACGACGAATTGGTAAAGCGGCTAGGAGGGCGCGTTTAGAACGGCGACCCATTCCCCACGGCATCTTACACTTCTTTAAAACGACTAGGCACTCCAGACAGTTACAAACGAGCGCATCTAAGCTGTCATTGCACAATCCGAGCCTCCCACAAGGCGCTGGCAAATTAACGAAAAAATTGGTTTAGTCTTTTGAGCTATTGTGAAGTTAGCCTGTGAGATCGACATCTCCGTAACATCACATAGAAACACCAAGAAACGGGCCCGGCCTCGGACTCGTATAAAATTGCCAGTCCACTCCTGACGCCCCGTGCGAGCGTATGTAGTTCTTGTTTGATTGTTCGCACTGCAGCGTGTCGCCCTGCTGTTCACATAATTTTCGCAGATCTCCGGGTACGAAATAATGGCTGCCGTACAAAAGCTGCACCTTCTGTTGCTTCAGCCATCGTTCGAATGACAGGTGCTTAAACATGGGTTTACCATCACGTAGCTCGCGCAATAGGGGCACTACAGCCTTAACGACCTGGGGGTGGAGCGGACAGCAGTGCTGCATGCGTATCTTGTTTTGATCTGGCAGAATATCGAGAACTGGCTTTTCCTGACCCAAGCATTTCTGAACTGCCCTACCGATAGTCGCGCTACCGTTGTTTGGGGCCGCTGCCCTGTAAACGCGCCGAACAGCACGATAGGCCGGTAGTTGAGGTAGTGATGAGTGTTAATCCCCCCCCTCTTTGTAAGCCTGTCTGATCGTCAACAAGACATTCTCAGCATCTTTTTTCGTCATGATCCTGCTAGTCACGTGTGCTTGCGTGCCTTCAAGCCTTTAGGTATCTCCAAGAAGAGCTCGAAAGACTGACAACGCGTGTCAAAATGCGTTTTAGCGAGATACTTGAGAAAAGCCGTTGCAAAGTTCATTACTTTTCGGAGCGCAAAAATGTTGCGTATCGCTCTGAGAGATGTGCCCGAAGTGCATCGCACCGTTCCTTGTTGATTATTCCCTTGGTAGCCCTCCAAAATGTTTTAGAACACCTTTTCATCCACGGAATCGATGCCTTGCTTATTCCAGCTACACGAAATTCAGTGCAGTTAACTCTTGTTTCGTGAATTCCAGCACCAGCGACGCAAGGCCTTGGTTGTCCGAGTGATGGTACTCTGTTGCTGTGCAACCCCCCGCGATCCTGCGTGAGCTTCTGCCGGACTTACGAAAGAAGCCCATTCTGGGGCATTATATTCAAAATAGGGAGCTATGGAGGCCACGACGCGGTTCGAATCTCGCCCTCGGCCTTTGATTTTCTCTGTTGGCGTCAGCTTCGCTTCCGCCTTGAAAAATAAGTGAACTAAGCTCTGAGAGGACGATTTAAGTTACTTTTTCATCAATTTTGTGCAATGATCAAAGCCGTCACGCGCGCCGCGATTTTTTGACTTGAGTTGGGATATTTCCAGAATGGACTTCGTGCTTTTTGCGCATATTGTCGAGGCTCAGCGTCTAGCAAGAAAATTAAGCATAAATGAAAGATTTCGACTGCTCCGCTATTCGACATAGGAAAGAAATATGCTCTTTGACGTTCTTTTTTTGGCAGGATCCCGTTGCTATAGCAGCTGAAACTCAGTACCTTGTTACAAGCAATACTTGCGGCGTATTTCGTCCCCCAGGATTCAAAAAGATTCGCTTGCAGGGATATCGGTACTGTTGCATTGCATAGCAAGAAGGAACCGATACAGTCTTGTGAAGAACGTGCTGTCAAGCTTCGGCTGACTCGGTCGGTCGCAACGAGACAAACGCTTCTATGAACGTGCACGTTACCAGACTAAAAACGCCGGCATGACCGGTATCTTTAAGTCGTGTGTGTAAGCCAAAATTGTAGCAACAATTAGAATAGACCGACCTTTGCTCTACTCCTTGAGCCGACTTACTTACATGAGCGCGTTATGGATAATGAAAAGATTTGCAAGACCTGTGGCGCGAGGAATCAACCGTACGCCGCATTTTGCGCAGACTGCGGCGAGTCGTTCATCCCCCCCGCAACGTCACGACCGGTAACTGTCTCTCCCTCCTACGCCGGAAGAGCTCCTCAGGCGATGAGCTATCGTACCCCTCGCCGCCCCCGGGAGCCATCTCGGCGGCTCAATAAGCGATATATCCTTTACGGCGTGCTAGTCATTTTATTGTTATCTGTCACAGTGGGCTCGTTTCGCTTCGGTAGCAGCGGTAACACAGCCCCAGCCTCAGTGTCCCCCCCACCGCACCCGCTGCACGCGCACCTTATAGTTTGCGTCGGAGATTCGATCACGGCGGGGTTTTCTGACCCCAACAATTGGCCGTATCATCTCAAAGCACGGCTCGGCGGGGATTGGGAGGTAGTCGATCAGGGCGTTGGTGGGGCTAAAACGGCGGATATGCTCACCGGTATAGACGCGGCCCTTGCGTTAGACCCGCATTTCGTCATCATAATGGGCGGTACTAATGACCTAGCGAATGGTCAAGTCCCGCTTGCAACGACGCAAGCGAATATCAAAGCGATGTGCACTCGCGTAGAATCCTACGGCGCCGTGCCTGTCCTGTGCACCGTCATACCTAACAGTTACCACCTCTCGCAACGGGATATCTTAAACGCGTGGATAGCCGAGTACGCTAATTTGAAGGGATACAGCCTCATCGATTTTTATGCAGTCATAGACAACCCATCGAATCCCGGAGTTTCTAATCCTGCGCTGGTCATGTCTGACGGCGTACATCCGAACCCGGCAGGTTATATTGCGATGGGGAACGCAATCGACCTTGATATCTTTACGGGGGGACGCTAACCTAGTTCACGTGGTTCGTTGAGCTGCGTGTGCGCCCTTTTCGCGGCCCGTGAGGGCGACGGAAAACTTTCACACTGCGCGGAAGACTGTTAAATACGATCTAAACAGCATTAGCGTGTCGATGCTGAAGAGCAAGAGCCCGCCCCGTGGGCTACCTCGAACCTTTCGTGTTGCTGCGGGCTCACGCTCTGTATTGGCCGCGCAGCCTTTTCTTTGCGACCACGCGCAGTCGGAGAACGCCTGACACGCCTCACGACTACGTTTGATCGCAGCCTTCGTTACAAGGCCGTACAATAATGACAAAGACCTTTCTGTAAGCGCAGTCGTCTCTCAGTTTTTTTACGGCCTCGCTATAACTGCTAAACGGGCAAACAAAACTGCACAACTAGAGGCAAGAAAATCGCTATTTTCGTTCTAAACTTGTTTATCTTGAGCCGTAGCGGTGCGTTGTTTAGCGCCGACAGCGCGATAGCCGTTCGCAGGCAAGCTCTGGTAGTTAGGGTCGAACTCGTTGTGTCCTCAAGCGTGCCATCGAGCCTGAGCCTCTTCGGTGCGTTGCCAGAGCACAGCACAGCTGTTTCATCCTAGAAAAGGGGCTTTACGTCAGGGTGAATGATTTCATTATCTGCCGCGCATGTGGTAAAAACCGGTTATAGACTACAGCAAGCGCTTTACAGGTCAGCGTATACACTAAGGCGTTTCTTATGGTCCACGTCTGGTTCACCTTGAGCGTCTCTGCTCGAACCGGATCGTCGGCGTACTGCACAGGAAGCACGCCTCTGTAGACCGCACGAAATGCTGGCTGGCCACTTAACGTGGTGCGGTCCTTCGAGAGTACTTTGAGATCTTTGTAGGCAGTTGTTATCGCATCAGCATACTTCTGAGTGACCGTATCGAGCGTCGCGTGCTCAGTGAAACTGTCGTTAATGCTCACCGTAATGGCATTGACAGGGGTGCTGTTGGCGAGGTAGATGTAGAGCTTTGTAGAGTTGGACTCGGCCTGGTCCCTTCTTTAACGTGCGGGATACGTGACCGTAAACCCCGCCTCACTTTGAAAAAAGGTGCTGGCGTCGGCGTTTCCCGCAACCAGTGCAAAAGCCATTAAATGGTATAGAGTCACCAAAACCTTCTTTTCCCGCGTCATTAGACCCCCCCAAGGGAAAGTGTCGCAATAAAGATAAACGTTTTCAGGCGGTCACTCTGCCGTGGGGATGTCGGCGCGAGCACTCAATTCCATCGACAAGAATTCGCGTTTGAACGCGGCGTCCTCATCTCGTGAGATGCACGTAGCCGCGCTCGACGCCCCGCAGTGAGGCTAGGAAAAAGCGGGACGAAACGGTTTGGCCTTATTTGCTCGCGAATTTCTGCTCTAAGCGGTCGGACTACTGCCCAGTGAGCGCGTCTGTGAGCATGAATTCGACCGCGCAGTGTGCGTAATCCTTCGAAACGCTTTTGAAGGTCTCAACGTGCGACGTTACAGAAAAAAGCGCGTCTAAGCCTTTCACCTTCAACATCGGCGCGTTTTGATCGCCGGTATCGACGTACATTGGCCGATCAAACCGTATGCAGATTTCGTGAGCGGGCGTCTCTCGTATCTCAGCCAAGTAGTGTTCGTGCAAGACCTCTCGCACGGTTTTAGCGGCGCAATGCTCATCAAAAAGATGCGTTTGTTCGTCAGGACTCCGTGCGTTAACCTCTAAAGACCCCCCTTCTCGGAGCTTAGGCATCAAAACGCTCGCTATCCATTCTTCGTCAAATACTGGTGCGATATGTTCAAATTTAGGGACAAAAAAGGTGACGTCATCGTCAGTCATTTCGATGGTGAAGGGAAAAATGTAGACGTCAATGCCGTGGCGCTCGGCGTAGTTGTGCGCCCCTTTTTGATACCCACTCGATGCGACGAATACCCCCTTGTGCTGCCCTTGCAAATCATTCAGAACGGCACGGAACCTGCTAAGCTCTCTTCGACTGACAGGTTTATCCCAATGTTTTGCTTCTATTGCGCACTTGTGCGCCTTTGCACTCGCTACGAACTCCCAGTAGACATCGACGTGGTGAGTTGCTCCGCTTTTCCCGTGCAGTATCTTGTTAGGTTCAATAATGATGGTCTGGACCGAATCTTGCAGGCGTATCTCGTCAACCAGCTTCGTGACGATCGTCAGATGTGCTTCACTCCTGTGCGCCATACAGCGATAGGTGACATTCTAAGCCGTATCAAGTTTTCTATGCAAGCCCGATCCTGATGTTGGCTGCCTGGGTTTTCTGAATTCAAGAAGAAAGTCTTGGCGGCGCGTATGATACCAGAATAGCATCCTGCAGAAGCGATAGACGTGGGGAAGCTGTCACGGAACGTGTGTCTGCTTTCGCATAGGTGTGACGCAAAGTTGTCGTCACACTTTCGCACACAAAGCCTGCCTCACGCGGCCTTAAGAAACTTTCTTGCGCAGTCTGGTTTGGAGGTGACCGTGATGGCAGAAACGGTAGTAACAGAACACGAGCGGCACATCGCCGCCATCATCGAAAGCACGCTTCACACCTTGACACATACCCATCTCACCGTAGCAGAGATCATCGATGCTGCACACGAGCATGCGCAGCGAATGAGCTAAGATGCCGCCACTATGCAATGATCGCTACAAACGGCGCGTGCTACTATGGGCGTCACGTAGGCTGCGTGAACGTCAATGATCCGAACTGTAGACGGTGCGCAGAGCGCTTAACTAACGCGGTGAACCAGGTAGTTCGACCGACTATGAAGAAGAATTAAGTCACGGTTAGTTGCGAACTTCAAACAAGAGGGGGTAATAAAGGCCAGAAGAATTAAGCAACGGTGTTCGTTACACGGACTTCAAACAAGAGGAGATTACGATTACGACGACGATAATAAGGAGCAGTATTAACAAGGGCGTCTATCAGTCTTCTTTTTCGCAGTTCACGGTGCGCGCTAGAGTTGTGCGCATCTGTATTCTCCTCGCTGTCCACGCAGTGATAATCTAGTTGGAAGCGACAAAAAGCTATGCTCCGAGCGGCTTTGTGTGCACCACTGTGGGTTTTAACAGGGGTCTCTGTTACGCCATTCGTTCACAAGTTGCGTGTCTAGGTTTCTGAAGTCCGTCTGCGCTTCTATGCTACCCAACCAAAAGCTCAGGACGAGCGCGTCTAGCATAAAGAGGTCGCTGAAGGCGCCAGCGATCAATCTTAACAAAACGGATGTGTGGCGACTGCGAACCGCACGTCAATCGAGGCCAAGGTCTACCAGGGCATCGCAGGGCTATCTGACCGTGCACAAGGATTCCCGCAGGTCAAGCTCGGTGATCTTGCATACAACAACATCAAACTGATCAATGACATCGTGGGCTTGCAATCAGTGAGCCTCGTCAAGACGTGACTGGCAGCACTTGCGCTACTAGCCCGCATATGGTTCGCCAAAGCGCCTGTTGGAACGGTTTCGACTAGTCAGATAAAAAATGATTTCACGGGGCTGGCCAAACGCTTCACAGCAGGCCGTTGACCGTGCTGCCCTCTGCGGCGCTTCGGGGATAAGCGTGACCGGAAACACGGTCTCGCGACGCAGCCGGGCGCCATGGCTGGGTGGTTTGCGTGCCAAGCGCTGTGAGCGCGCTTAGAGGCATGCGAACGGAGAACCTTTATCACGTTGGAACGCAGACTATTATAAATGCTGAGAAATTTTAATTACTGACCGCCCCGATCGCGCTATGATCTACCCACTCGCGACGCGAGGCATGGAGAGACATATGGAACCTGACCAAAGGGACGAGATCGTTTTTCACGGAACTCTACAGCAGCTCGTCGAGAAGGTCGAAGCGGGCGAGCTGGTTCCCAAGCTGCAGGCATCGCACGCGCCGATGTGCAAGTTCTTCACTTCGTTTTATGTCATCAACGGGATTCGGCACGTGGTCCCCCTTGTGCACGGTCCTACGGGATGCCCCCTATGGGTCTCAGATATCGTCAGGACGAGAGAGTGCTGCGAGTTCCGCGGCGTTCCTCTCGAACCAACCGCCTGCACCTCCCTTGACGAGACCAACGTGATATACGGCGGCGAAGGGAAGCTGCTCGAAGCGGTCAAGGAGGCGGACGAGCGCTACCACCCCGACCTCATCGTCATCCTCTCCTGCTGCTGTTCCGGGATCATCGGTGACGACGTCGAAAGCGTCGCCCGTGAGGCCGAAAAGCTCGTGCACGCCCGCGTGCTCGCGCTTCGCAGCGAGGGGTTTGGCGGCGACTTCCGCAGCGGCTACGAGGACGCCTTTGAGCTCATTATGGACCTGATGGAGCCGCCGAAAACCACTCGGAAGGGAACGATCAATCTTATCGGGGCGCGAATGGGCCCCTCACTTACCGAGTTCAGCGACGACCTTGACGAGATCACAAAGCTGCTGCACGAGGTGGGGGTGAAGATCAACGCGGTGATCGCTGGCGGGTGCACGGTCGACGAAATCAGGCGGGCGCGTGAAGTCGAGCTCAACGCCTCGTGGTGTTACGATTGGGGACAGAAGCTTGGTGACGCCATGGAAGCGCGGTTCGGCATCCCGTACAGTAGGACTGGACAGCCTTACGGACTCAAAGCGACAGAGGAATGGCTCATGGGGATCGCCGGCCCGCTGGGTATGAGGAAGGAGGCCATACGGGTAATAAAGCGCGAGACGGAACGCGTTCGGCCTGATTTGGCCTACTTGCATGACACGCTTGACGGCAAAACTGCCGTTATCGAGATATCAGAGTTTCCCGGTCCGATACGGGCGCTCTCTCTCGCGCGTATGGCAGAAGAGTGCGGCGCTCATCCGGTTGTCATTAATGTGCATCCTTATACGATCAAAGAGCGTATGCCCAGTATCAAGTTCCTCTTGGAAACCGGGGTCAATCCCGAAGTGATTCTCACGAAAGGCCTCTTCCGTCTCGGCAGCTTTCGTTCGTCGCGCGAGACGGAGGGCGAGCTCGAGGCAATCGCACAAGGTCTAGACCACCCGATCTTCTTCGGCAACGCTGCCCGCTACCCAGGGTGTCCGGTGGTGAACCTCACGCTCCTCAATCCCGCGTACCTGCCCCACTATGGCTTCCGGGGCATACACAACATCGCCGCACTGCTCAGACAAGCCATGGAAAACCAGGGCCTGCCGCGTTCGACGCTTTTTCGGGGGATGCTCTACGGAAACGAAACAAACTGACCAGACGCGCGCGGCGCGCACGACCCCCGCCGAGGCGTGCCTTGACCCGTACGTCAGGTGTGCTCTTAGCGGCGCAGCCCAAACGGCGTTAGGAGTCAGTGACAGCGCCGTTCTCGCTCACGCACCACAGGGGTGCAATTATCTCGTTGACGGTGCCTTTTCCTGGCAGGACTGCGACTACGCCCAAACGACGACGCTGTGCACCAAGCTCTGCGAGGATGAGATCGTCCACGGGGGCGAGGAGCTCCTCGCGCGCACGATCCTTGAGGCCAAAGAGCTCGATATCGCCGCGCTCTTCGTTCTAAGCGCGTGCGGGCCCGAGATCGTGGGCGACGACATCGTTG
>CAWDSY010000006.1:0-294037 GCA_963805115.1 Methanobacteriota archaeon | reverse complement strand
TACAATACCCGCGACGTCAGGCACGGGATGCATTCGGGGAACACCTGCATACACATCAACCTGGGAGCGCCACTGCGCAGAAGAGTAGAAGCGCTTATTGGCTATAAAAGCTCACGTGACAAAGCGTGAAAGTCGGCGAACTTGGTGAGCGGGCGCTCGTGAAGCAGTTAGCTAAGCTTATTGACTGCACGACAGTGCTCTGTCCTGGAGCGGACGATTGTTCGGCGATCGCGTTTGATGACCATTATTTGGTCGTCACGACCGATATGTTGCACAAAAAAACGCACTTTCCGCGCGAGATGAGCGGGTATCAGATCGGGTGGATGGCCACCGCCGCAACCTTGAGCGATATAGCCGCGATGGGTGCAGACCCCCTTGGCGTGACGATGGCCGTGGGCATTCCGCGCGAGGCTGACGTCGCATTTGCGCTTGACGTCGTGCGTGGCTGCAACGCGTGCTGCACGCAAAATGGGACCACGCTTATCGGCGGCGACACAGATGAGCACGATGAACTTACGCTCGTGGGCACCGCCATAGGCCGCGTGCAGCAGGACAAGATGTTGACGCGGGCCGGAGCAAAACCCGGGAATGCTGTTTGCGTGACTGGCGAACTAGGCCTCGCTGCCGCAGGCGTCCGGATGTTGCTCGACAGCAGATACGCAGATCACCCCTTGCGCGAACGTGCCCTTAAAAAATTGTTCGAGCCCCGGCCGAGAATTGCGTACGGCCAGGCGCTTGCCGCGTCTGGTACCGTGACCGCTCTCATCGACACGAGCGACGGGCTCAGTCTTTCCTTGTATGAGCTGTCAAGGGCAAGTAATTGCGGCTTTTGCCTACTGGCAGCTGATCTACCGGTGAGTGACGCCGCAAAATCGGTGAGCCGCGACCGGTCTGACGAGTTGACGCTCGCAATATACCGAGGCGGTGATTATGAGCTCTTGTTCACAGCGAAATGCGAGCGATTAGAAGCCATCCCGATTCCTTACACCATAATCGGCTCAGTTATCGAGTCGGGAATGCAGCTAGACGTGGACGGGGTCGTGCAGGAGCTCGAGGCCGAGGGATACGAGCACTTAGCCGCTTCTGGGGCGAAGGTGTAGCGCGTCATTTGGCTATTTCAAACGCGATGGACTGCCGAAGACCTCAGAGGATATGCCGAGACCCGTACAGTTGTTGTACAAGATCGATGAAAGCAGCCCGATGACCGTGCCCTCCTGCACGATCGGCGCACCACTGTCTCCTGGCAGCGGCATGTCCGCGCACGGAAATGCGAACCGATTGAGGTTTCGCCCGGTGTCGACAACTCGGCAGTCGATGTGCCGATCATACGTGATGAGCTCCGCAGGCCCGAAACGAGCACGCCCTATGACAGAGAGCGTCGCGTGCTCAGGAGGGACATCGATTAGCGCTAGATCGTAGTCATTAAGCAGCTGCACGACGGTGCTGTCATGCCCTTCAACGACGACTTTCGTGCCGACGGCGCCGTTGCCGTAGCGAATAACGTGACCTGCGGTCAGCGCACACACGCACTTATTATACATGATGACCGCGCCAACCGTCCCACGGATCCCCTTACTTTTCACCAAGCATCCTTCTGTGATCACGGCTTAGCGTCCCCCCGCAAGCGTTTGAGGAGTGCATCGGCGCCAGCAAAGCCGACGGTTTTTTCGCTTCCGTGCATGATGTCGAGGTGATCGACACCGAGACGCGATGCGATTGGGCGTTCGAGCATGCCGCCCACGATGAGATCAACGCGCTGCGCTTTGCATCGTTCCAGGATGGTCTCGTGTTCGGGTGCAATGAGTACCTCGCAGCTCTCACTGACGAGCCCGCTCAACCGCGCTGCTGTATTGGCGTCAAAGTCGGATACGATCAGCGCTGGTTCGATACCGCACTCCTTTAGGAAATTTGTGACGGCGATCGCGCGCGTCGGACCGCCGATCACCGCGACCCGTCTCCCGACCACGGGAGGAACTGCGACCAGGGCTGGACACAAGGCGTCCAGCTCCACGGGCGCGCCAAGCGCGTTGGCCACGTGGGCGAGAAACCGCCTCGTTGCCTGATGCCCGATGGGGATCTCTTCGATGATGAACGGCATATCGAATTGCTTCTCCAACTGCTCAGCCGCATCCTTGCCCGTGGCCTCGCAAACGACGACGTTCAATCTCGCCGAGGCGATATGTTCGATCTGGCGCACCGTGGCACCCGCAGTGAGGACCGCATTAACGCGGACGCCGATGAGCGCCAAGGCACGCTTCAGCTCTTTAAGATCAGGGCCTGCCCTCAGCAGGCCTATCAGGTTCACCGACAGCTTATCACGCGTCCGCGGCGGCTCAGCGAGCACTTCAACGAGTCGCCTGAGCGTCTCGCTGTAACCTAATCGGTAATCACCTTCAAAGCCTCCTGAATCAATTCCCAGTACCTTTGCATTCGTCTGGACTTCTTTTACGACGCTTTCAACGTCTTCGCCGATAATACTGGAAGCGCAGCACGACAGCACGGCGATGAGCGCGGGGTTAAACTCGTGATCTAATTCGGCGATCGCGCTTTTTAGTTTCTCCGCGGCGCCAAAAATGACGTCTTTTTCATCCATGCAGGTCGAATAGACGTTGGATGTTTTGTCGCCCCGCATCCCGAGTATGTAGTTAATGTGGTAAACGCAGCCCTTCGGGCCGTGGACGAGAATAACGCTGTCTTTGATGTTGCCTATGGCCTTTATTGTGCCAAACAGCCGGCACGTGGCGCGTGGAATCCTAGCTGCACTCTTGAGCAAACCCGCTCCTCGAAATGTGTCCTTAGTACGACTGTATCAGACTCGTCGTATATATACAGGACTTCGTAGTGTCTGACCGCTTGGCGTTAGGGCACCCTGGCAGCTTTGCTAGCCCGTTAGCAACAGCGCGTGGACGGATTAAATAGCGCGCTAAGCAATCATTAATGCTCGTCATTTGAGTTCTTTAAACCTAAGCGCGGCACAGTGGAGCGCATTCTTTCAAACAATCATTTCAAGTTGATAAAACGGATTGAGGGCTTATAAAACGCCTCGGTTGGCGTTTTACGACTCGAAACAACAGAATTCCGAAAAGCTTAAGTGCAAAGAATTGCGTAGATCGTCATCCACAAAATTAGGATTTCGCAAGCACAGGGGGGGCCACTAACATGACCGAGGCAGAAATGTTAATATGTACCCGTTGCGGCAAGCCCGTACGAATGAATCCTTTCAACGGCTACAGTCTGTGTCCGTTTTGTATAGCAAGGAATGACCACACGGTAAAGGACGACGCGTGGTGTGCAGACAAGCCCATTTCGAGCTAGTAGCAGACAAGCCGGCGGTGAGGGTTGCATTTCGTTAGAAGAGATGCCACTTTGGGATAATTTACGCTTTTCACCACGGAGGAGCAGGGCACGAACTGATGGCCCCCGCAGTTTCGCTCAAGCACTTAAACAGTTTTGAACACGTCGTACTACTTCCTTGCGAAACAGACGCGACAGGCTGCGCAGCGAAGCGCTGCAAAAATCAGCGCAACAACTATACGAATGATTTGCAGTCGTTGTAACAAAAATCGTTCAATTTGGCTACAAGCAACGAGGGGATATTTCATGAAGGTTATCGCTTTTAACGGTAGTGCCCGCAAGGATGGCAACACCGCCATTCTCATTAAGCAGGCGCTCCGCGAACTTGAACGAGAAGGTATCGAAACTGAACTCGTTCAGCTCGCAGGAGAACAAATTCAAGGCTGCACCGCGTGCTCGGAGTGTTTCGAGACTCGTGACCAGTGCTGCGTCGTGACTGATGACGCGGTAAACGAGTACATCGCGAAGATGCTCCGTGCGGATGGGATCATCTTAGGTTCACCGACATACTTCGCTGATATAACGCCCGAACTCAAAGCGCTTATCGACCGCGCTGGGATGGTAGCGCGCGCCAACGGCGATATGTTTCAGCGTAAAGTCGGCGCTGCAGTCGTAACGATGCGACGCGCTGGCGCCATTCACGCATTCGACTCGATCAATCACTTCTTCTTCATTGGTCAAATGATCGTTCCCGGTTCGAGCTACTGGAATATCGGTATCGGCCATGCTATCGGTGAAGCAGAAAACGATGCTGAGGGCATGGCCACGATGACCACCCTTGGCAAGAACATGGCGTGGCTCCTTAAGAAGCTCCACGCGTGATTGCTAGAACTCATGCCGGACGGAGTACCGGGCAGCATGGCTCGCGTTCTGATCATTTACGACACGCGATACGGCTCTACGAAAACCATAGCGCGGTGGATAGCTGAAGGGGCAACGAGCATCGGACACGTCGACGTGGTAGTACAGAACGTCGCCGAAGCTGATCCACGCGGTTTCGACTTGATCGTGATCGGCTCTCCGATTTACGAAGAGCATCCGCTTCCTAGTGTGGTAAACTTCCTTGCCGCGAACCGTGATCGCTTAAACGGCAAAGACTTGGCGCTTTTCGTTGTCTGTGTGGACTACGGGGCAATGCCAAAGGAGGAGCTCGTGCGTCGGTATGTGGCAGACTTACAAGCGCACGCTGCAGGGCGCGTTCGAGCAATCGAGGTGTTCGGAGGATATCTCGACGTTGACAAGCTCTCCGATACGGACAAGAAGCTCATAGAGGATTTTGCTAAGCTTATGGGGGAGCCGATTATGCAAGTCGACAAGCTTGATAAACAGGGCGCGCACAAATTCGGAGCGCAAGTCGCTCACTTCCTGGAACGACGTTAGCTGTTGGATGCCTCTATTAACTCCGTCCTGAATTATACGTTACTTCGCATTAATGCCGAAGTAGCTTCGGCGGGTCGGAAGAGCTGCACGAGTTGTTCAAAAATAAATTGCACTCTGTGCAGCAAAACCGTAGACCCGGTGATCCACGGCGTGTGCGCCGAGACGACCGAAATTCCCCGCAGCCGCTATAACAGTCCGTACTTACCAGCGATTTCCTTGAATGCGTCTGCTACGTAGCGTATCTGGTCCCAACTCAAGCCATACGTGTTGAGCTTCCACGCGCGGGTCGCCCCAGAAAAAGCGCCAACGATGCCCCGCTGCTTTAGTTCATCGCTCAAGAAAAAACCTCGCCGCTTATGGCTCCGCGCTACCGTGTCAAAACTTCCAGTGGTATTCACCTTGCTCAAAGTATGCTTGCGCGGGTACTCGCTAACGCACGTATTCCCTTTTATGCCAAGGAGCGCATCGACAACGTAGTTCGACTTCGTGACGTACTCATCCCATTCCTGGACGCGACGCTTCACTGTCGGAAAAGATGCCATCATCGCAAGGATATTACCACCCATAAGCGTGCAGCCGAGCATCTGGACCTCCTTCACGCCAAACTGCCGTCCGGTCACGTCACCGATCATCTGTGTGGTGCTGAACACCGTGTCGGCGTACTCGCTCGCCGCTGCCAAAACACCGCTCGGAGCAGGCGACGCCATTGACTTGTGCCCGCTACCCACAACAAAGTCTACGCCGAGCGCCTTGCCGTCAACGGGCTTTATGCCAACAGTATACGCGCCATTGTACAAGATGGGAACGTCGTACTGGTGCGCTGCCTTTGCCGCTCCGGCGATGTCGTGCTCGTTGGCGAGAGAGTAGTCGAAGTGATCGAGCATCATAAGCACTGGCGATTTGCCCTGTTCGCGCGTCACTTCTTCGATTTTTTGCGCGACAGAATCGCCCGTGACGATATTACGATCATTTGTGGGAACTTCGCGCACGGTGGCCTTTGCATTCTCAACAGCGAGGAACTCGGTGTAGTGTCCAAGCGCTGAGACCAAAACCGTGTCGCCTTTATCCGCAAGCGCGAGGCAAACTGCTTGAAAGGCGCGGCGCGCCCCCGGCGTGACGCGGGCTTCATCCATGTTGAGGAACCTTGCGAGATCGCTGTGGAACTCGGCGATGGGTGGCTTGGTGATCTTATCGAGTCGAAAAGGCTTGCGGCACTGGTCACACGTTGAGTAACCGTCGCCGTAGGCGATGAGCGCCTTCATCGCCTCTGCGGTCAAACGGCCTGCGGCTTGGATCGGCTGGATGTTGATGAAGTTCTCCTCGACCTCACGGATCGGGATATTCCCTGCGATTTTCATTCTTGAAGCTCCTCTTCAAGCTTTGACAAAGCGGCTTTTGCGCGTGCGAGAGCTTCTCGCGCTTGCCTCTGTTGCTCCGCACTCAACTTGTGCAATGGGGCGGTCTCGCGCAGCAGCACTCGCAAGTCAGTAAGGGCGAAAAGTGCCTCAAATAGGTTATCTACGGCGTTATCCATGCCTAAACCTCAATAGTCCAGACGCTTAATGCTATTAATTTGTATTGACAGAAACGACATCGTTAGTGGCCACCCGCTCATTGCGCCTGGCAAGGCTTATTCGCAGAGCGCACGAATTCGTTGCACGTCAGCCGCAGCTTGATAGGTCAGAGCACGCGGGCGTGCACGGTCGAAGCTTCACCAAGCCCGTCGTGCAGCGATTGAACGCCGGACGCCAGATAAGCTTAATAAACTCCTAACGCTAACGAATAATCGCCCCCTTCGTTCGCGGAAGCGTGACAGTATGCGCGAACTCGAAAATGAAAACAAGATGCAGTCGGATGACGCCGCGACGCCAGTGAGCGAGTCAGAACCCGCTGCATATGCACTCCTAAACGCGCTGTTCGATTCTGTTTTGGTCATAGACGAGAGCGACGTTATCCTTGCTCTTAATCAAGCTGCGGCACTTTGGCTCGGCACGACCTTTTCTGAAGCGGTCGGAGCGTCGGTGGGTTCGGTCATTGCAAGCGAATTGGCAAAGCAAATAACTGCTTGGAGGCAAGAGGCGGTTGCTTCGAAAACGCCCATTCGAACTGAAGCAGTGATTGATACCAAGCGCAAGGTTTTCTCGATTTATCCGGTTCGCGAGAAGCTAGAGCGCGTCGCGCGCATTGTTATCGTTATCCGTGATGTCACTGACGAACAGCGCCTGCGCGAGGAGCGCGAGCTCCTGGCTGGAAAGGTTGCAAAGCAGACACGGACTCTCGAGGGTTTTCTATCAGCGTCAGCCGATCTAATTTACGTGTTTGATCGGGACAGCCGTTACATATACGTCAATCAGCCTGGAGCCCTGGCGCTGGGGTTTAAACCGCACGAGATGGTAGGTAAGACGTGGACGGAGCTCGGATTGCCACTTCAGTCAATGCAGCACATGATCGCCCTCGGCGACATTGTGTTCGCAACAGGCCGCCCGGTGACGGACGAGCTGCATTGGGTTGATCCGAGCGGCGAGAAGGATTACGAATACGTTCTTACGCCAATCTATAACGAAGAGGGGATCGTTGAAGCGCTCATATCGACGGCGAGGGATGTTACAGGGCGTAAGCGGAGCGAAGAAACTCTTCGGCGTGAACGCGATCAAGCGCAGCAGTACCTCGATACCGCTGAAGTCCTTATGGTCGTGCTCGATACGGCTGGGCGGATCACCCGTCTTAATCGCAAAGGGTGCGAGCTCCTCGGCGTACGGCAAGAACAGGCACTAGGCAAAGACTGGTTTACGGAATTTGTGCCTGATCGCGCCCGACAGAAGACGCTTGACGGATTTGAACGGATCATTGCTGGGGAGATAGAACCGTTCAGACGCTCTGAAAGCCCTGTGCAAACAGCCCACGGTGAAGAACGCGATATGGAGTGGCATAACGCACTCCTTAAAGACGCTGCGGGCAACATAGTTGGCACGCTTAGTTCAGGAACTGACGTTACTGAGCGCAACCGAATCGAGGCGGCGCTTGAGCAAAGCGAACACAAGTACCGGGAACTAATCCAAGGAGTCAACAGCGTCATATTGCAGACAGATTTGCAGGGCAATATCACCTTCCTCAACAAATACGGACAACAGCTCTTTGGGTATGTTGAAGCAGAGCTCATCGGACAAAAGCTGGTTGGTACGCCGCTGCTGGCAACGGAGAGCACGGAAAGCGAGTTTGCCAGCTTCACGCAGAACCTTCTCCACGCTGCTGACGGCTACATCCAAATGGTCAGCGAGAACGTCACAAAGGACGGACGCCGCTTGTGGATTGAATGGATGTGCACGCCGCTTTTTGACAGTCAAAGCACCTTTGTCGGGGTGCTTGGTGCCGGCATTGATATCTCGGCCCGCCTAGAGGCAGAGAAAGCCCTCAAGAACGTAGAACGTCTTGCCGCGATCGGCGAGACTGCCACTATGGTGGGTCACGATTTGCGTAATCCGCTACAGGCAATTCGCTTTGCAATCGATTTGCAGAAGAAAAAGGGCGTGCTCACGTCACCAGACGAACGCGGGGGTGCCGACTGGGATAACGTCGATCGACTGTGTGACCTCATTGATGAACAAGTGCGGTACATGGACAAGATAGTAGCGGACTTGCAGGCCTACGCACAACCCCTCAATCCGGAGCAAACGGAGATCAGAGCGGTCGATCTTATTGCATCAACGCTTTCCACAATGAAAGTGCCTCGTAAGGTTCAAGTGAAGACCGACATTCCCGACGATTTATCGCTCTACCTCGATCGCCGGCTTATGCAGCGCGTGTTCACGAACCTGATCCTCAATGCAATTCAAGCGATGCCTGAGGGCGGACAGCTCACTATCAGCGCCGCTACCTCAGATGGAGCAGTGCTAATGACCGTCGAAGATACTGGCGTCGGAATTCGCGAAGACATTAAGGATAAGCTATTCAGCCCTCTTTTTACTAATAAGGCGAAGGGCACTGGCCTTGGTCTTGCCGTCTGCAAGCGGATTGTCGAATTGCACGACGGAACGATCACTGTGGAGAGCGAAGAAGGAAGGGGTGCGCGATTTGTCGTGAAGCTGCCTTCTTAGAGCTGTCGCCGCATAACCGCCCGATTCCAAGACGCCACGCGTGTCGACCGGCGCAGGTCTAGCAGTCGAAAAACCTAGCTCTTGCACTACGCAGCTACTTAAGAAGGCACGCGTCACCTCCAGCGCTGACCGCGCGTGGGCAAGAGGAATGCGGAAGAATTCTGGGGGGATTATGATCAAACTCAAAAGGATTTACGCGGGGGCCGAGCCCAGCGATGGTTATCGAGTCCTTGTTGATCGACTCTGGCCGAGAGGTGTGAGAAAATCTGATGCCAAACTCGATGGGTGGTTGAAAGACCTGGCGCCTAGCACCGGACTTCGCAAATGGTTTGAACACGACTCGAAAAAATGGCCCGAGTTTCAAATGCGATACCGAGCCGAGCTCAATAGCAAAACGCACCTCCTGCAGAAGCTGATCGCTGACGCCGCTAACCGGGACATCACGCTGGTTTACGCGTCACGAGAGCAGCGGTGCAACAACGTGACCGTGCTCCGAGAAGTTATTGACGAGCTTTTGGCTCACGAGAACCGCGCATAGCCACAAAAGAGTCAGCATCTATTCCAACTAATTTTCGGCCGGTTAAAAAAAAACGTAGGGAACGTAAGAGCATCCTGCTCGCAGCCTGCGCACGAGCTCGACACGCGAGGGCGCTATAGCCTCTCCAGTCGCTATAAAGAATCAGAGGGTCTAAGCCTGAGATAGGGCCGATTTGCCCAAAAAAGGCGCTTAAATCCGCGCAAAGTATCAGCTTTCGTCTTCGCGCGTGCGGCATCGTGCCCATATGTATAAAACCATTCGGACGATACTACCCGCTCATGGAGAAGGCGGTAGTGGAACGGCTGCGAACGTTTGGCATCAACGAAATTGAGGCTCGCTTTTATTTCACGCTGCTCAATTGCGGCGCTGAAACTGCCGGTGAGCTTGTTAATGTGACAGGGGTATCTCGCGCGGACGTCTACAAGACGCTGAACGGGCTTCTTGAGAAGGGAATGATTGAGGAATCGACTGAAAGGCCTACCAAATACTGCGCGGTGCCCATCGAACCGGCCCTTGATGCAGCAGTCATGAAGCAAGCGTACCACCTCCGGCAAATGGAACGCTCGAAACAGGAGCTCGTTGAGCTCGTAAATCGTCAAGTTCCGGCCGGGCCCAGCGGAGCCACGTTTACCGTTTTTAAGTGAGCAACCACTCGTGCGGCAGGTCGGCAAGAGTCTCGGCCATACCACTCATTTACTTCTGAACAACGGGAGTATGATCGCTTATGCAGCTCTCAGAGGCAGCGAATGTTCACCAGAAAGCATTGAAGAACGTCTCTCTTCAAACAGTATGCCGTGGTCCCCTGGGTACGGGTAGCGGTGATCGCTGAGGTTAAGTTGAATGTCGTCCGGTATCGGCTTGTTCCCAAAAGCGGGACACTGAAGTGTTCTACGATCCAAATGTTTGCACTTAATGCACTGGGGCAACGGCGTTTCAACGAGATCAACCCACAAGCTGTTCACGTAAGTCACCTCTTTTTCCGGACAATGCACCCTTAGGCACACAATTTCGCCCGCCCGACGCCACATTTTTTTGTGTTTTCTGATCTATGTGAAGAACCTCCTGTTGATATATCTTTAGATATACAACAAGATATTATTATATATACTTTAAGCTGACCGAACGTTTCGAAATCCCTGGCCTTCCTTGAGCGTTTATTCTTCAGCGTAGCGTTTCGAATCAATCTGTGGCAGAGGAATGGCGGATCGTTCGGCGGGTTGCAGCAAAGATTGTACCCACTCCCGCTCAGTCCACAATGCACAGCCGCCCTCGGCCTCGCTGAGTGTCTCGTGACGCTGGCGAATTGCCTTTAAAAATCTCGATTGCAGCGCCTCTTTGAGCGAGAGCTGCAGTACACTTGTGTCGGAGTAGGGGGAGACCGGGCACGGCTCAAGATCTCCGTCGGGGCTCACGTGAACGAATCCACGCCCCGCAGCCAGACATCCACCGTACTGTTCCTCGTCTCCTGGAATTTCAATGAAGATTGCTGGAAATTGAGTGCGAAATCGCTCTGTTTTGACCACCAGCGTGCTCCGCTGCTCATCAGTCAATATCCAGTTTTCAGTGCCTGCCTCCACTGAAACATACTCTAGGAGGAGGAGGAGCTTAGTCCCTGCATGGATGAGACTTTCTATGAAGCGGTCATCGGTGATCGTCGCAAAGTTAGACCGTGTTATCGTCAGCGAGCAGCCAAAAAAGATTCCTTTGGCACGCATCTCTTCCATCGCTTTCTGCAGGAGCTCATGCATCCCGACGCCTCGACGCTCATCAGTGTCGCGTTCGTCGCCCTCGATGCTAATAACGGGGATAACGTTTCTCTGGTTTCGAAAGTGGTCAAGCGTGCGCTCATCGATGAGCGTTCCGTTCGTAACTATCGGAAAAATAACGGAGGGGAAATCTTTTGTAATGGTCAAGAGGTCCTTGCGGATCAGTGGTTCTCCTCCCGCAAATAAAATTGCCGAGATGCCAAGCCCATGCGCCTCAGCGACCAGCGTACGAAGCCGAGCGTCACTCAACTCCGGCCCTTTTGATTTGCCCTTGTCGTGCGCAAATGCGTAGCATCCTTTGCAGCGAAGGTTGCACTTGCTCGTTACACTCACGATAAGCAGGGCCGGCACGTGCAGGCCACTATTCCGCCATTTCCGCCGCACACGGGCGGCTTTCCTCTGCCAGAAAATAGTCCGGAGAAAGAAGAGGGATTTCGTGGGTTCCGCTAGGGTGATGCGCACGGCATCCTTGAAATAGCCCACAATGGCGTCGTTAAGAGCCGGAATGTAGCTGTAGTCGTCCGCCAGTGGCTCTGCATCGTCCAATGTTGCAGCAGCCGCGAGCTTGAGCGGGTTATGTCGTCGAGATTGGGACGGTTGTAGGATCATTATTGTTTCTGTCAGTAGTAGTCCACTTGCTTCCCCTTTTAGACCTTCAATCATATCATCGTTGACTACTTGTGGTACCTGATGATGAGTCGTACTTGCTACTGCATATTTACATGACTCGTAGTATACTTTAAAACCGAATGCAAAAATACGTCGTTAGTTAAAAAACCGTTACGATGAACACCCCGAATTCACCGCCTGATGATCGCGTCTTGGAGAACTTGAGCCTATCAACGTGCCGCGCTCGACTTCATCCGTAAGGATGCCGGTGATGCTCGAAATCGAACCCCTCCGCTGCCCAGATCTGGAGATTGGGTTGATCGACCGCTAACAGTGTGCCAAATCTCTTAGTTGAGTTTCGCGCTTCCAGCACGATGGAGTTTGACTCTTATTTCCTTTGCGCACACGCAATCTGCTTGTTCGCTGCCAGTCTACCGGTTTTCTTTCTTAAAACCTGCCATTCGTAGCCGATGCAGCGTTCGAAATCGGCGTGGTGAGAACCAGGCGAGCTTTTAATATTTAAAACACCATATAATAAGCTAGCCTGCACAGAAAAGGTGATTGTTTGACTAAATGGAAATACAGCGGAAAAGAGATTTCCTTTGACCAAGTAGATGACGCGCTCAAAGCTTTGGATAACGCCTGCCTGCACTGCGGCCCCGATAAGCACTCGCCAGAGTGCCCGATTGGTAAAGCAAAGGAAGAACTGTACGACATCAAGTGCTCAGACAAGCGCCATATTCCCGACGTGCAGTTGTAACCTTCGGAGAGGCTCAGTATGCCATCAAAGCATCGTAGAAATCTCTGATGGCATCTTCGGGATCTTTTCCTCCGAAATATGATCGCACCGTCTCTTTCTTTTCCATTACTCCGTTGAAGGCGACTTCGACTTCTCGTTGAGTACAAACAGACGTGATATCCTCAATTATGTGGTTCGCCACGGACTCGTGATTTGCGTTGTAGAAACTACCTAAGATGAAGAATTGCATAATCGAAAACAGAGCCTGCGCGTTTCGTTCCTTCTCCTTTGCGTATGATACCAAATCGGTGAAAAGGTGAGACACTGACAACAACAGCTGGGAATGGACGATCCCTCTCGAGCGATCGAGAGCGAGGATGCCGACCTCTCTCAGGTATCTGAACCCCCCAAGATATTTGCTATCTTCTTCGATGGTAGCCAGACACGCGGCTCGAATGGAGTCAACGACCTCGATCTCTGTAATCGTATCGTCGATCCTGATCGCCGTCCGGGCAATATCGAACAGCTGTTCCAGCACCTCTTCGTTTAACCCCTCTCTGCGATTTTTGAAGTTATAGACTGACACGTCTTCGAGCGCTGTCAAAGCGTCGCTTGCGACGTCAACATTCCCCTGTAGTGTTTCTTTCCTAATGATATCCCCTAAGATCTTAATGAGTTCCGTGTTTTCGCGCGGTCCGTTCTCCCGTAGAGCTGCGGTCTTAACGTTGTCAATGATGTCCTCAGGATTAAAGAACCGCGGAATGCGACGGAATAGATTTAGGATCAACAAGAAGCAACACGCCGTCAGAGCCACGCTGAGTGACGCGAACACCCTGATATTGTTGGGGACGGTGACCCCGCTTACGTGGGCAAGCGTGGTGAAGTTGACAAACATCGCGGCAAAAAAAAATACGATGATGCCCACGATTTGAAAATCTTTGAAGATTGATGCGAGGAGGAAGTGCAACACTTTCGGTGTATACTTCGATGCTGAAAATTCAATTGCGATGATCAAAACAGAGAAGGTTATCGCAAACAGCGCGGCAAGGCTTTGGGTGAGCGTGCTAAGCAAGAAACTCGCAGAACTCGCATCGCCATTGAACAGAATTCTGGTGCCAGCTAGGTCAAAAACAAAAAGCAGAAAGATTACGCCGCCTGCCGCTAAGAAAATGAGGTCAATGCGATTTAGTTTGACGTCGTGCAAAGCCATGTTTTTCAGGTAATGCAACACGCTCTTAAATTGAGTTTTTCTTGGCCGAGACTTATTATTAGATCAGCCAAAAAAGAGGACGTAAGGATAAAACAGTTGCGCTTGCGAATGGGCCTTTGTTCGGGGTAGGTCTGTGAACCATTCTCGCTTGAAGCGACCCGCATGTCAGCATGCTAGTATCATCGGAGAGTGGTTCACAAGCTCGTCGCCTTGGGGGTGCACGTTTGACGGTAGGGCAGCCAACAGCGTCGCAAAATTGTTGCGTTTTGTCGAATGAGAACGCAGAAAAGGGGTATATACGTAAGATTTCAAAGTAGCGCAACAAAAGGTGTTGAAATTGGCAACAAGAGAAAAAATCGACATGTTCTGCTATCAGTGCTCCCAAACAGCTGGCGGAGAGGCCTGCACCATAAGGGGCGTTTGCGGAAAGGAGCGGACAATCGCGCGGTTGCAAGACAACCTGCTCTTCGCTATTAAGGGCATCAGTTCCTACCTGTACCACGCGCGCGAGCTTGGATATACCGACGATGTCGTCGACGCCTTCATCGAGCGCGCGTTCTTTTCGACGCTTACGAACGTCAACTTCGACGCCATGGAGTACGTCAAGCTCGCGCTTGAAGCGGGAGAAATGAACATCAGGACCATGCAGCTGCTCAAGAAGGCTCATATCGAACACTACGGCGAACCCGTTCCCACGCAAGTGCAGACCGGGACCGTCAAAGGCCATGGCATCCTCGTCACCGGGCACGACTTCAAGGTGCTTGAGGAGCTCTTGAAGCAGGTCGAAGGCACGGACGTAAACGTGTACACGCACTCAGAGATGCTTCCGGCACACGGTTACCCCGGCCTGAAGAAGTACGCCAACCTCGTCGGCAACCTCGGCAAGGCATGAGACGACCAGGGGCAGCTGTTCCCCCAGTACGACATGGCGATCCTGGGGACCACCAACTGCTTCCTACCGCCTAAGGCAGACATTACAGATCGCATGTTCTCGACTGGTCCCGTGCGCCTGCCGGGCGTGCAAAACATCGAGGGGTATGACTATGCGCCGGTCATTGCAAAGGCGCAGTCGCTGCCGGAGCTCCCCGACAAGCCTGGTGATTACGTGCTCACCACCGGTTTTTCGGCGTCAGTCGTGCTGTCGCTCGCCGACACCATCAAGCAACTCGTTGAAGACGGCAAGATACGCCACTTCTTCCTCGTGGGCGGCTGCGACGCCCCCATGAAGAAGGGTAAGTATTATCGCGAATTCGTGCAGAAGCTCCCCAGGGACACCATCGTTCTGACGCTCGCGTGCGGAAAGTTTCGCTTTAACGACCTTGACCTGGGCGACATTGAAGGCGTTCCTCGTTTGATCGACCTCGGTCAGTGCAATGACGCGATCGTCGCCGTTGAAATCGCACAGGCACTCGCCGGCCTCTTTGGAGTGGGAGTCAACGAGCTGCCGTTGACGCTTGTGGTGAGCTGGATGGAACAAAAGGCGGTCGCCATTCTCTGGAGCCTGCTCGCGCTCGGGTTAAAGGGCATCTACCTCGGTCCGATCCTGCCAGGCTGGGTCAACGACGACATTCTGAAGCTCCTCGTCGATTCCTACGATATCAAGCTGATAAGCACTCCGGAAGAGGATATAGAAAAGATGCTGGCTTAAAGAAACGACGAAGCAGCGATTGCACTAAACCGGATGTGATCCTCGACAGCACGCTTTCGAGAGCGGTGCTCACCTAAATGAGATGTCTGCAGTACTGGAAAGAAGATGAGATGCTCAGTAATTCTTTGAGGTGAGTACCGTTAGGAAAAAGAACACTTGGAAAGAACCTATGCCACCACATTGCGATACGAGAGACGGCCCGGTTATCTCGGCCGCACGAATAGCCCTAGAAACGGGAAATGTGAATTTTGTCCTCATCTGGGTACCAGAGAGCGCAGAAAATGAGCTGAAAGAAGCATTCGAAAAGACGCTCCGCGTGAGAAAGGCCGGCGCCGAAGCGCAAGAACTAGCCGATGAATGGTTTTTTGAGAGCACCGTACGTTTGCACAAAGCTGGCGAGGGGGCGCCGTTCACCGGCCTGAAACCTGCTGGGCTTGATTGGGGTCCTGTCGTACCAAGGACGGAAAAGGCCATCGAAACGAATGATGCAACTGACACAATTAGCTTCGTTCTACACACTATCGAAGCCGACTTGCAGCAACGGTTCAAGCACGTAATGTCAACGAAGAACTATGACGTAAACGACATCAGAGCAGGACGGGAATTCGTGGAGGTATACATTAACTTCGTTGTCTACTCTCTCCACCTATACGCTCACGTGATGCAAGGACAAAGCGGCGGCGAAGAACAGAAACACCACTGCGCATAGGGTTTACGCAATAAGGGCACTGACTTACGTTGTATCGCTTGGCGAAGAGTCTGTTGCCTTCATTCGCAACACGCGCGAATGGTTGTAAAAGAGTGGCTCACAAATAATCCGGCTGAGAGCAAGCATACCTAGAACGGAAAGCGGTTTATCGCCTACAGCTACCTTAAGAGATAAGATCGTCCGCTCAGCCGCTCTTCGCGGATGCTCCATTGAATCCTGATCTAATCAAGAAGTTTATTTTGCTTATTTTCATATATGCATCATCATTCCTACGTACCTTAACAATGATGTTGGGGCAAATAATCCCCAAATTCAATAAATCAGCGGATATGGGTGAATAGTTTTGAAGAGAGATATTATCCGAATTAATGAAGAAAAATGTACTGGCTGCGGCAGTTGCGTTACTGGATGTCCTGAAGGTGCCTTGCAGCTAATCGATGGGAAGGCCAGAGTTATAAGTGATCTATTCTGTGATGGGTTAGGGGCCTGCGTTGGGGATTGCCCGGAGGGCGCTATAGAAATTGAAACAAGAGAAGCCGAACCTTATGATGAGTACAAGGTTATAGGAAATATCGCAAAAGCAGGACCTAATGTCATAAAAGCCCACCTGCAGCATCTTCAAGACCATGACCAGGAGGATCTTGTAAATGAGGCTATTAACTTTTTAAAGGAAAATGACACTGAAATTCCGGATTATGAAGAGAAACCGTTGGCCTGCGGTTGTCCCGGTTCAATGACGCGGGATTTACGTGGATCGGGCTATGAGACGCATGAGCCGGTGACGTTAACTTCAGAACTCGGAAGTTGGCCCATACAGTTACAGCTTTTAAACCCCAATGCACCTTACCTGAAAAATGCTGAACTTTTGTTGGCGGCCGATTGCGCCCCATTTGCCTATGCTAATTTCCATCGAAGATTCTTAAGGGATAAGATTGTGATAATTTTCTGTCCCAAACTGGATAAAACAATACAGGAATACGTAGATAAATTATCTGAAATCTTCCAAAAACAGGAGATAAAATCGATTTCCATCGTGCATATGGAAGTTCCCTGCTGTTCAGGTATTGAGATTATCGTCCAAAGGGCCCTGGAAAAAGCCCAAAAAAACATAATAATTAAAGATTACACGATCTCTATAAACGGGGAAATAATATAGCGCTCTAAATAAAAGTTTGGATGGAACCTTTTTCTAGAAAGCTGTACGCCGGGACTGGGGTTGAACTTCTGCCGAAGGCAGTGTCCCAAAGAAAGCGATAGCAGTTTCGAAGCGCAGTGCTTAACTAAGTACGGCTTAAATAGCTAGCATATTGGAGGTACAACTTGAGCGAAATTGAAATGTACAAAGGGAAAGCACTTGACGTGAACACACTCATCGAATACTCGGCCAATTCTATCGTCAGCAAGACCTTGATCGATACTAAAGCGGGCACTATTACGCTGTTTTCTTTCGATGTGGGGCAGGGCTTGAGCGAGCACACTGCACCGTACGACGCGGTGGTACAGATCGTCGACGGTGAAGCAGAGATTACGATCGGAGGCAATGCTATCCGTGCCAGCGAGGGGAACATGGTCGTAATGCCCGCAAACATCCCTCACGCGCTCCAGGCTACAAAGCGTTTCAAGATGCTTTTAACCTTGATTCGCGCCTAGGTCGCACGAATATCGATAATCGAGGTATACCTATGACAAAAACAAACAAGGAAACCCATTACACAGGCGAAGAAGTCCCCGAAAGTCAGGAATTGATCGATAAAGTGCGGCACCTAAGCTTAGGGGCTCAAAGCGTCTTGTACGCAATGCTGATCGAAGAGGGAGAAGAAGAACCAGCAAAACGCGAAGGGTTCACCTCCGCTGAGATATACGAAGCGTGTGCTTCCTGTAGCTTGGACGACGCGGCAACGCCGCAAACCCTGATTGAAGCTGGCATTTCTGAACTCAAAGAGCAGAGGTTCATCGAAGAGCGAAACGCAAGACTGTTCCTCATAACGCGCGCCGAGCACATGCGTACCTTTGAAAAAGCCGTCGAGAGCAGCAGGTACGTGGTTCGGAGATAAGTGCTCCATTTCGTCGGCGTGCCGCGATCCCGCACACAGGTTGGGGGCAAAATGGTCGACTATTTTAAACGAAAAAAGCAGATTCAGGAACTTATGGGAGCAAGGGGCGTCGATGCGATGCTCATTGCCGGGGCTGAGAACTATTACTACATTACCGGAGATTATCGGCGGCAGGCTCGAATGTTGTTCTATCGAGATGCCGATCCAACCCTCATCGTCTTCCAACCTGAGGTAGAGCAAGTTCGTGCGCGCACGTGGGTAGACGACGTCCGCGGTTGGAGTAGCGCCAACGAGCTCATGCAGAACTTCTTTACCGCGATGAAGGCCCACGACCTTCGCAAAGCTACCGTCGGTTTCGATACGCACACCGCCCCCGGATTCGAAGTATTTCGTTTCAGAAAGCTCAATCCCGACATCACCATGGTCGAGAACGACGATATCATGACCGAGCTGCGCATGGTCAAGTCAGCTGATGAAATCGCCCGTATGAAAAAGACCGCTCACGTCGCAGAGCTCGGGATGATGGCTGCGGCGGATGCGCTCATCGCCGGCGCAACCGAGAACGACGTTGCCGCAGAGGCCGAATACGCCATGCGAAAGGCAGGCTCAGAGCGTTTGGGGTTTCTTACCTTCGTTAACTCGGGCGAGCGCTCGCTCGGCTTGCACGGATTTGTCTCACGCCGGATTATCAGCGGCGGAGATCCCGTCATCGTAGATCTACACCCCATCGCAGATCTGTATGCCTGCGACATGGCTCGTACCTTCGTGTGCAGCCAATCAGCTGGTGGCATAGCAGCACACGCGGTCGGCACGGAGTTCATCAAGCTTGCGGCAGCCTACGATGAGGCGCAACAAGGGGTCATTGACGCGGTCAAGCCGGGCTGGAAAGTCAAGCAGGTCACCCAGTTCATGGCGGAGTCCATTAACAAGACCGAGTTCGGCAAGTACGTCGTCCCAGGCTACATCCACGGCGTCGGCCTCGAGGCCGAGGAGTACCCCCACCCGAGCCACTATCCGCAGCACGGCGAGATCGTCCTCAAGGCTAACATGACTGTCAGCGTCGGTCACGCCGTGCTCGCCGTTCCAGGCATCGGAGGATATCGAAGAGAGGATGTCGTTCGAATCACCGAGAGCGGATGCGAGGTATTGACTCGAGGAGAGGGACTCCCTGGGATTCTCTGACTTCGCTATTCGCAGGGCCACGGGTGGCTGAAGCAATCGGTGCCCCGCATCGTGGGACTCGCGAGCTCGTTTGCGTTCGAGCATAAGCAAAACTGCGCTCCTCGTCTCACGTCCGACGACGACGCACACGCCTCATGTTGCGTTTTCAAGTGCTAGCTCACAGACACTACGTAGGGCATACTGCCCAGGCAAGGGCGTGGGGGGCTTGAGGCTGCATCGCAGCTAAACGAACGTGTTACGCTTTTCTTGCGGCACGCTCTATTTATGCTATTATGGCTTATGACCGCGTATGCTCAAGGAATCTCTACTCACGGTCGAAAACGGGCGCTTGAAAGCTGAGAACGAGAAGCTACAGCTGAAGCATTCGGAAGAGTTTAACCGCGTGCGCGCCGAAGTTCAACGCCTGAAGAAGGAGAACGACAAATTAAAGACAGAGAACAAAGATTTGGAGCGCAAATACCTCCGGATATTGAAGCAACTTGAGAAACACACTAAGAGAGATGCCAGCGTTTAGGCAAGTCTTCGTGCGGCGAAGGATGTCGCGACGCCATCAGCTTTGAATCTGCAATAAACGCGCTGCAAGACGCTTCTGCCATGCGCACAAGTAATCGAGGGCGGGTATTCTGGCCCCCTTGCGCCAGAAGCGTACAGTGCAGAAACCGCACAAAACACGTGCACGCGTGGTCAATAGAAACGAAAAAAGTGCACCCACCTGTGCCAGAGCTTACTTGATGCAGGGCAAAAAAAGGATGGCGGGCCATTCGCTCCAAGATTACTTTATTGTTACCTTCACTCCTTCGAAACTTTCTACTAGGGGTACGGTGACCTTTAGAAGTCCATTGGAGAATGTAGCGTTCGCCTTTTCAGGCTCAATGGCATGGGCGAGTATCCAGCATCCTACGTACTCGATGTCTTCTCTCGGTGCGACAAGACAAAAGCCATTCTCAGAGGCTTCGAGTTCTATGTCCTTTTTATGTACGCCGGGCAGCTCCACTTCGATCGTGTAGGTATCCTTGTCGTGATACAACGACGCGTCCGGGACGACGCCGATTCGTTCTTTTTCATCCATTGATAAACCACCGCAGAAATATTCAATTCAAATCTTTAAATAACATCTCCGAGCATTAGCGCTTTGATCTGCGATGCACCCGAGCTACGGATATTAGTTAGCCATTTACGACGCTCAGATGACGCTTTTGGATTGAATATAAGAACGTCTCGAATTCAACTAAACTGATCAAGCAGCTCCGCAGGCCTTCGAGGCTTTGTTAAGTATAAAAAAAAGCTCCGCTGAGAGTGTCTTTTTTAATTTTTTATTGCACTTTTTCTGCTATTTTTTGGCCACGAGGCGCGGGAAATTATATACATAAATATAAAGCTTAGTAACACCTAGTATTCATTTACCCTCTATGGGTGATGTGGAGGAGAAAACACCAACTGCCAACGATTGAGCAAGTTAAAATCTGCTCTAGCGTTTCTAGAACATAGGTACCTGGACTTTAAGCGCGCCGCTGACAAGAGTTTTTCTCACCCCACATACCCCATAGAGCCAAACAATTTTTTTGGACAACATCTTTCGTAGCCGCAGCAAAGCGTTGCCGCATTAAGGCAGCGAATCCAAGGCTAAACAGGGAATCCTCCCTCGTCAACGACTCTCCACAACACGTCCGAGTAATACAAAAATTGAGGCGTCGCTTTGAAGCGCAGGCCAGCACTGACTCTGCAGGTCACGAAGCTCGAGCTGGCTCGAGATCAAACACGTCGTAAACCCACTGGGTACGCTTTTGCCAGTCGTGCCACAGCGCTTGTTTGGATATGCTGTACTTAGCGGAGAGCTTATCAAGAATCTCCGTCATGTTCAATTTTTGAACATAAAGACGATACATCTCCCGCCTTCTCGCATAGAGCTGCGCTTTGTTCTTCATAGTTACACTCTCTTCCAGCTCGTGGAATGAACGTCCGCCTTGATATGAATCACGGACAAGCAGTGCGAAAGTGATTCATCCTCGCCTCACAGGTATAAATCGGTATCCTCCTTTTTTTCCTTGCCCCCCCAGCTCGAAGTGCGGAGCGTATCCCGCCTTTCTAAGTTGCAGTCGCAAGTGACTCATCTAAGAATGGACCTAAGCTACCTGACGACGAGTATGGCGCGCCCACCGGCAGGCCTAATGCTTAACTCAGCTTGTCAGAAAAGGCTTCCCGATTGTCAACCCACACGCTTCGGACTTGCGCCCCCTTGGCAGCGCGCCAGCACGCATATATAACTGAAAAGTGAACAATCGCAAGAAATGGATGCAAAGACGTCGAGAGCTACGGGTATCAGCTATGAATGGATTGCTCTCTCGGTGACCACGATAGGCGCGCTGATGGCGGCGATTGACGGGTCGGCCGTGCTCATCGCGCTCCCCACTATTATGGCCGATCTGCAGGCAAGCTTCATAACGGTCATGTGGGTGCTGCTGGGGTACATGCTCATCCTTGCAGCGGTGGTTCCGGTCGTCGGCCGGCTGGCCGACATGCTGGGGCGCAAGAACCTCTACAACCTGGGCTTTATCATCTTCACCGTCGGGTCGCTGCTGTGCGCACTGGCGCAGCCGCAATATCACGGCTTGGATTTAGTGGTCTACCGCATGATACAGGGCGTGGGCGGCGCGCTCCTTATCACCAACAGTGCGGCGATCGTGACCGATGCCTTCCGCCGGGGAAATGTCGGCTTCGGCTTGGGGGTGAATGGGATCGCGTTTTCCGCTGGGTTCCTCCTCGGCCCGGTCGTCGGGGGAGTGCTCACGTCGATTTCGTGGCGATTGGTGTTTCTCATAAACGTCCCTATTGGCATTGTCGGCACGATATGGGGGATACTCCGGCTCAGAGAGCCAGTGACGCCTCCTAAAGGACAGCGCTTTGACTGGGCCGGAAGCCTGACCTTCACCCTGGGACTGGGGGCACTCCTTCTCGGCGTGTCGCTTTATGCCTTTCCCGTGACCGCCATGTGGGTCGTGTACGTGCTCTTTGTCGTGGCCGCGGTGAGTCTCGCGCTGTTTGTTGTTGCGGAGCGACGGGCTCCCCAACCGATGCTCAACCTACACCTGTTCGAGAATCGAAGCTTTGCCTTCGCCTCGGCTGCTAATGGGCTTAATGGGCTTGCCAGAGGGGCAGTGCTCTTCGTGCTTATATTCTTCCTGCAAGGGCCCTATGGCTACGACCCTCTGATGGCAGGCATTCTCTTGGCCCCTTTCGGTCTCGCCTTTTTGGTCGTCGGGCCGATTTCTGGGCATCTCTCTGATCGGTACGGTGCGCGCTACCTCGCAACGGCCGGGTTGCTCGTGTCCGCCGTAGGGTTGCTCGGGCTAGCCACGGTGGTGAGCACGACGCCGTATTCGGTCCTCGCCGTGTACATGGCGCTCATGGGCGGTGGTTCTGGCCTTTTCGCGTCACCGAACATGAACGCGATCATGAGTGCGGTTAAGCCGAGCGAGCGCGGGAGCGCATCCGGCATACGGACTATGCTGATGAACACCGGCCAGATGCTCTCCATCGCTATTGCTTTCCCGCTTATCCTCAGCCAGATTCCTGAGGTCGTCATGTTCCACGTCTTTTTGTACGGGGGCGGCCTCGGCGGTACGCCTCAACTCTTGGCGGCCTTCGAGTTTGGCATGCACGAGGCGTTTCTTATAGCCGCTGCGGTTACGGTGTTTGCGGCGATCATCTCGTTTAGTCGACCCTCAGGTGCACCGCGCGATCCTGTGGCTGGTTGAGGGGCGCATGCTCTGAGTCGTACTGCGCTTGCGTCCTAACGCAACCAGCTATCTGTTCTGTAGTCGTCGCTTGAGTGACCGCATCCAGTCTTAGCAGCGCTGTGGTCGGTAGCGGTTCAATGCGCTGCTTTGCCCCAAGCGTTTTCGTTCGGGGGCGCTCAGGCGTGCTAAGAATGTTGATCCCTAGCGAGGCTACCGAGCGACGGTGTTACCACGTGTCGTGATGGATACACGAAGGGTTGAATCGATCAACCGGAGCCGGAGTCTCTGCTGGGTGTCCTACAGGGATTATACACAGCGGGATGACGTTCGCGGGCAGATTGAGCAGCTCTTTAATACCTTTGACTCGCTCGTCAAAGGGGTAAACTGCGGTCCATACAGCCCCTAATCTTCGCTCGGTCGCTTCAAGCAGTATGTTTTCTGCGGCGGCTGAGCAGTCTAGCGCCCACAAGCCGGGAAACTTCTCTCGATTCTTGTCTGCACAGACCGCAATTGCGACGGTTGCATATTTTGCCATCGGAGCCGTGGGACTAAGCCGTGAGATCTCTTCGAGGATCTTGCGGTCTTTAATGATCACGAAATGCCACGGCTGTTCGTTCACCGCAGAAGGCGCATGCATTGCGGCGGTGAGCAACGCCTTTAAGTCTTCATCGGAGACGGGCTCCTCGGTGTATTTGCGGATACTTCTTCTTGACAGTATAGCTTTTGTAACGTCCATTATTCACGTCACTCCTGATTATGGCAGCCACCACATGACAGATGCACCCTCGCGCGCGGCTTTCATTTGCTCGTTCTTCGTCTTCGGGCGATGTTCAACGCATTTCCCGTGCGAGGCTCGCATAAGCCACAGCGCAGGTGCGTGCGGAGGCACGAATGCGAAGCAATTTGACTTCGCGTCACGGTCGCAGAGACGGTCATCTTATTGACCACTGTCCTTGCCAGTAATATTGAACAGCGAAGCGAGTTGAAAACTGTATTCCTTGTTTAGTGTCAAGGCCTGCTAAAGAAATGCTGTTGTGCAACTGGGCACGTCATTGTTCGTAAGCCCTCATTGGATCCGCGTAATGCCCGGATCGTCACCAGCGACGTGCCAGCTTTTATATTTTCCCGCTCGGATCACAAATAGCCACTCGGGGTCGCTGCTCCCCGTACCCTCGCTGATAGACTCGTTTCGGATAGGTTTTGGCTCGTAGCAGAAAAAGGAGGTTAAGTTTATCAATGCACGCTCAATCTGTAGCATGCCGACTTTTTGCGAAAGCGCCGTTTGTGCGCGACAAACGAGTCAGCAGCGAAAGAAAAGCGGAGACGTGAGATGGCGAGAAAACGCACTAGGTCACCGGATCTAGAATCGAAACTAGTGCCCGTTCCCACCGTTTTTATTACCGAGTCATTGCACTTTGAAACGGAGTATTTGGCCCTCCGACTGACCGATGCATTTCATCTGGTCGAGAAGAAGGAACAGCTGATTCGAAGCGCGATACAGTGTCTTGACACGGTGATCACAAACGACGCTGAAATGGGGATGCTCAGAATGGAATGCTCGTTATACCAAATAAAAATCGATCCGGACAAAGCGCAGGCTCGCGCCGAGCTCCAGCAACAATTCGCAGAACTCGGCGAGCAGCATAAAACGCTCGAAGCCGTATTATCGGCGGTGGAAGAGGCCGCTAAATCGCCGCGCACGATCACACCAGAGTACGAGAAATTTGCAGCCGACTCAAGGCGAGTCGTCTTGGCCTCGCTTAGCGGCAAGGTCGTCCGCTTCGAGGGCGTAGGTGACTCGCACCCGCTGGAACCGATCGAAACGTCAGACCCTCGCGTTGTTGCCGCATTGATACGCCATCACATAGGCCGCCCGACCGTCATTGAATAAGCTGTGACCCGTTGACGATTTCCCGCGTCTTCGAGGCTTAATAAAAAGGCAGGTAAGGTTTTATGAATGTCATAGATGCTCTAAACTCTCGTTTTGCGGTCCGTGCGTTTGAGCCAGATCCTGTGCACACGGAAACGATTCTTACGATTTTGGATGCCGCGACGCGTGCTCCCTCATCGGGCAATACCCATCCATGGGAGCTCTTTGTTGCTGGCGGGGACGCGCTGGACCGGCTTCGTCACGCTTATGATGACCGCTTCTAGAAAGGGGTGCCGGGTAGCCCCGATCTACCGGCACCGCAGCAATGGCCCCCCGCCTACAAAAGCGCATGGACGAACTAAGGGCCGCACGCTTTGAATCGCTGGGCACAGGACGCGACGATACGGCCGCGCGGCACGCCATGTTTGAGCGCGCCCATCAGTTCTTTGGAGCACCGACGGTGGTGTACCTCTGCATGGACCGCACACTCACGGCGTGGTCGATATTTGATATGGGGCTGCTCGCGCAGAGTATCATGCTCGCGGCACAGCAGTACGGCGTTGATTCAGCTGCCGCGGCGCTTCTGATTTCCTACCCCGACCTCATTCGTGCAGAACTGGAAATTCCGGAAGACGTGTCGATACTAATGGGCGTCGCATTGGGGTACCGCGATCGGCAACATCCGCTAAATCAGTACCGAAGCCCCAGAAGGCCGCTAATAGAAGTTGTACGCCCGAAGGATCTCACGTAGCGCTCCGTAGCAGGAAGGCTAGCTCAACACGTCTGGACTGATTTTCGATTGCCGACAAAGCTCACAGAGATAATTACCTGCGGCCTGCGGACTTACTTCGCTTGCTCTCTATGGACTTTGTTGAGATTATGTAAGCTATGGAGGCACTGTTGATGACGAGCCAGAACGACTCACCCCACGAATTGAGTTCCTGCTGTACCCCGTTGTCACCAAGACTGATGGTGGTAAGACTGTTGAAGACGAGAGACCCGTCCTCGAGCCAGTCAGACAGAAAGCCGTGATACAAATAGCCATCCAAGCCTTTAAATTCGAGGTCATTTCCGACCCACTCATCATAGTACTGCTCGCGCAACTCTTTGAGATCCATACCAATCACTACTCTATAAACAATGCCAAACCCTGCGTATACCATTAACCCTGTTTATGCACGACGGGCACGCAAAGCACATTGCGGAGCACAAATCTCAACGAACGGCAGTGGCCACTGTATTGTTAAAGAAGAGGAGCGGATTGGGGTAACCAGCGTCCGTGAGCAAGAAGCTCTCAAGAGGGCTTCACAGGACTTATTGATCCGGCGCACGCCATCACTTATCAAACAAGCCGAACAGCTTCAAATGCTCGTAATCAATGTGCCGCCTGGCGGCTTGCCGCACTTAATTGGCGATTCTAAAACTTGTGAGGCTATTTTCTGTGCATAGCGGCGCTCGTGAAAGATAGCAGGCTCCTTGATAAAGCGCCAGCTAAAAAAAATAGTGAAAGAATTATTGCTCGAAACCTGCATTCCCAGTTGTGGGCTAAGATAGGGCTAGGTCTGAAACAAAACGTGACGTCTCGTTTCTGATCCAAGCTTAAGGCTTGATGCCCATGACTAAGCTAAACACCAGGAGGTAGAAAGAATGCTGTTCATTTTATGGTTCAAATTCGACCCCGATCATACGGAGCAGGTCCGTGAGATGTGGAAACAGTTCAAGTACCCCGAAGCCGTGAAGTTGATAGGCCGGTACGTGCTCATCGGCAGGCATATTTCCGTTGCAATCTTCGAAGCACCCGATGAGGCAGCACTGCTGAAGATCACGGGACCGTTCAGCAGCCTCGGCGTGGCCCACGTCGCACCTGCGATGCCGCTTGAGGAAGCGCTTCAAGTATCGTGGTAAGAAAAGAGAACTGCCTCACCCGTCGTTGATACGTATCACTGCATGACAGCAACTGAGATGGAGCTTAGCGTTGTTACTCACCAAAGGCGTTGAAAATACATGGAGCCCGTAGAGGCAAGTCGTCAGCTGGTCCGCAATCAGCTCGTGTTACTTCGCCGACGGGTCTAACTCCATTACGCCAAAAACGTTCCCTTCTGTGTCTCTGCAGTAGGCGAGATACCCCTGGCCCGGAACCACCCGCTTTGGCATCGTAACGTTTCCGCCTGCGTCCACGATCTTTTTCGTGAAGTCATCAACAGATACGACGCTGATGGTGTTCATCGTCACCTGCTCAGGCATCATGCGCGGTGTTATCGCACCGTTGATCCCCGGTTCGTCATCGGGTCCTGTCGCAACTAGCCAGTAATCCACGGGCCCTTCCCACTTTGTGATGGTCCAGCCAAACACCTTCTCGTAAAACGCTTTCGCCCGCTTGCGGTCGTCGGCAGGCAGCTCGAAATGCACTACTCTTGGCATTTTATTCTCCTTGAAGTTTTTTAAAGCCTTTGTAACGCTAGTACTTACACCCTTTGACCGAGAACCGTGCACCAAACGAGCGAGTGCCGCGTCAAACACGGCGCATAAGTCAACGAGAGAAGGAGGAGGTGCTCTGCGCAAAAAAAATGGTTTACAACGATGTATTGTGCGATTGACGCTAACGCACCTCAATTGACGCATTCGCGTTCATGCGGCACAGACACGCGGCTTACGTAATCCTTATAACGGGGCTCTCATGATGCATGCTAGGTTCTAGAATTACTGGCAATCGGATCCGAAGTAGGCGTTGTGGAGAGCTGAAGAGGTGTTGAGATGCACGAAGAAGACGATGCGGAAGTGCGCACGATATTGGAACGAGTGGCGAGTTACTATGGCTTTGTTCCCCGAATCTATCAAGAGCTCCGGCACAACCCGGCAGCACTCAAAACCTTTTTCCATAAAAATGAGCAGCTGGCGACTGACAAGGCACTAACTGGACTTGCTAAAGAGCTCATCGCGATCGGAGCTGCGGCTGCTCTCGGATCCGAACATTGTCTCGGTACGCACATTGAAGGAGCAAAGCGCTAGGGCGCCGTCGATGATCAGATCTTTCTCGCGATACTGCTCGGCACGTCCGTTGCCGAAACCACGGCGCTGTCCAAATCACTTCGGGTGTGGCAGCGCTAACGTGGGGCCCAGGGGCCATCTCCACCGGATTATGTAACGGTCACCGTGCAAGTCACTTGGTCAGTCACGATTTGCGACGGACTGATATTGTTGAACGTGATTGTGGTAGTTCCTTTCGCGAGGCCTTGAAACGTAAAAATTTGCGATCCGGGCACTCCGACAAGATTGTGCGGGTTAGGATCACTGATAAACACGCTGTCTACAAGCGACAGCGCTGTGCGGTCAAACTGAGGCCCCCACCTGTATCCGGTCGACGGATTTGACCGCAACGATATCGTGAAATTTCGCCCCGGCGCCGCGGTTATCGATTCTCCAGACGTCACGTTTGTACTATTTGCTGTTTTTGTCATCGGCGCGCTCTCGTTCGTTTGCGTTGGCGCAGTCGAGGTGTTGTTGTTGCTCGTGCTCGACGTGCACCCGGCTACAACGACTGTCAAAGATAGCAGCGCGATCACTAGGCCGGCAATGACGGCGCGCTTTTTTTCCATAATCTCGCCTTTGCAGTGCGTACTATATATGCTGATGGGGGTGAAGCACGCCGCATCTACATACGATTCCTTCCCGTCGCCGACGGACGCAAAATGTGCCACCTTACACACGAACGGCGGTTTTTGCAAGTGGCGGGAAGCAACGGGAGCGGCCGACGACACAACTCTGTAGAGGGGCTTTCATTAACGATATAACGGCAAACCACGTCTCTTTTGGAGTCCGACACACTCCTGAGCTTAGCGCTTATTTCAAGCTCTCTTCTGTGACGATCGTTCAACTCACGACTGTGTTTGCAATCTCCTTCGTGTGCGCCTCGTGGCAAGAATGGGTGAAGATGCTTCGCTTCAGGATTGGAGCCAATAGTCGACACGTAGCCACTGCGAGTTGATATAACAAACTCACTGGTAAAACCGATCCGCAGCACCCGACTGTTTTATGGCGTTAAACCGCTGCTTCGCTTTGACAAGAGCAACTTTTGGCAAATTGGATAAAGTTTTTCATTTGATCTCTCGCAAAGAAAACGACAGAAATGGCAAAAAGAAGGCCGGAAATGAAAAGGGCGACGAGCACTAACTAATAATAGTCAGTCTCTTTCGGGCACGCCTCGCGGTCGACACTATATTTGGAGCTAAGCGTGCTCGCCGCCCGAGATGCGTTAGGTTCGGTTTGTGCTCAGCGTTTCAAGGGTAACGATATTGTCGATCTGTATGATGTTACTGTAAGCCAGGTTCTGGATCGCGATTTTTGTGTACTCTTCATCGAGCGCAGACACGATATGACCGCGTCGTGCAATATCCGACACGCCCGACTCTGAGACTTCTCGAGCGGCTAATGATACAAGACTCGTACTGTTGTTTCGAAAATGCGCTCAGCCCTCGCCGTTCGATTGTGAGAGGTCAGTTCGAGCCACTTTGCGCGGACCCGTCTTGCGGTGCGGCACGCTGCGCAGTCCGCTGCCTGATAGCCGCTCCAATCACGAGCGCCGTTGCGGTGGCGAGGCTGATGTACCCAAGCTCATAGGTGTTAGCCGTCGCGATGACAACGGTCAGCAGGATGGCTGCAAGGGGCGCGCCCAATACGAGGGCGATCGTTGCCGCCACCGTGCACGTGAAGAGCAACGCGATAGGCACGCTCGGAAAAAGCAGGCTGATAGCGAGTGCCACCATGGTGGAGGCAAACAGGGTCGGAAAGATCGGCCCGCCGAGGTATCCGCTCTTGAACGAGAGCGCGAGGAGGAGCACCTTGAGGATTGCTAACACAAGGAGCATCAAGACGCCGTATGCTGCGGGGTTCGCGATGATCGCGTGGATCTGGGATTCGCCGGAGAACATCAGGTCAGGAAGGAAATAAACGACGATCGCGATGATGATGCCCGCCGACATCACGCGTTCGACAAACCGGTCTTTGAACACGCGGTCCACGGCCTTGCCGACACTTTGAAACGAAATGGCGATGAAGAGCGCAACAAGGGCCCCAATAATGCCTAGCGCGACCGCATCAAGCGTGTACTCGATCGTCAGTGCATTCACGGGCGTGAATGCGATGCTTGAGGCGAACGCCGGAAACCCGATGAGCGCGAAAAAGATGTACCCTATCACCCCCGCCACGAGGTTCCACGTGAGGAATTGCATCGCTCCCTTTTTTTCGCCTTCGTTTAGTTCGGTTACGAGCAACGCAGTGAAGAGGGGATTCCCAATGAGGCCGTTGAAAGCCGAGGCAATGCCGGCCAATATGAATCCGATCCTTTTCTGCTCGGCGAGTTTAAGCTTCGTGCTGAGCCACCCTGCGACATACGTCACAAGGGTTGTGAGCGGGCCCTCGGGGCCGACGCTCGCTCCGGAAAGCAGCGAGAAAAACGACGTGAGCAGCGCGCCGGGAAACGTCGAGTAATCGAGGTGGAAGCCCTCGCCTTTCATAGCCTCGGCGATTCCGCCGTGGATCATGTTCGGAGCACGGAGATATTTGCCGCAAAGTCCGACGAGCAATGAAAAGAGGAGGACGAGGACCGGAATCGTCCATCGGTCGGCCGTGATAAAGTCGTTCTTCCAGACAGCGGTATTAAAAATGCTTAAGGCCGCAAACCAAACCAGAGCAAACGCGGCGGTGACGAGCGCAATGATTACAATCTGGTGGATCTTTGGCTCGCGCTCCCCGATCGCAACGCCAAGCGAAGTTGCAGCTGAGCGCGTGACGCCTTCAGTTGCCTCCTCGGCGCCTTCAGTTGCCTCCTCACCTGTCATATTCTGTACCGTCCGGCCGGTCGTTTGGTCGGTCCGCGAATCTACTTGGACATCAACCTTCGTTCTGCTTCTAAGTGTTTTTTTTTGCGCTTTAGTCTTTGTGTCTCAGTCTGTCCATAGAAGCTCACGTTCACTTGGACTGCCCCAGACGGCGCCCCTATCATTATACTCTTCCTTCACCAGAACTCAAGCACGAACACACTGAGAGATGACCAAAAACTCACTCTTCGCGCTTCTTCGCATCGACCGATTCTTTCAGGCTCTGCACCTCTGCTCGCATCCCTTTGAGCTCGGCGAGGTCAGCCTTGATTTCGTCCGTGCTGTCCTCCAGCGTAGAGCGCCTTTCTAAGCGCTTCTCGATTGCGCTCAATTGATCGATGATGTTTCCGATCGTCTCTTTGCTTGCTTCGGTGACTTTTTCTCGTTCGGCCCTGAACTGCTTGGCGCCCACCGCAAACAGAATGCCAATCCACCATCCAATCGCGCGTGGCGCCCACAACGTAGAACCACGATCGGCGTTTAGACGTGGGACGCTTGCGGCGCGCGCGACGTCAGCGCGACGCGGAAACGCTCCGATTCCTCGAAGATCGCGCTTGTCATGAGTCACTCCACCCCGTCGACACGCACGAGGGTTCGGCAGCGCGCCCGAAGGCGAGCGCTTCGCGCCACCGGCAGATAGCTTCATCACACGTTTTTTCCGCCCATGTCTTCAGTCGGTCCGCCGTGGAATCCCTGAACATTGTGCTGAAAACACCAAAATACTTTAACAAGTAAAACGGTTTTCATTTTTTGTCGCAAACGGTCGTGGCGCTCGAACTGAGCCCGACAAGATGAGGCTGGCTTAAGAACTCTCGACCGAAACTGACGGGAGATTTACTCCTTGCAAACCAGACTATTGGGGTTACAAGAAAGGCGATTCTTATGTTATCAAAGAAGGTAGATTTGAGCACGAAGAAGGAATTAGAGACTGATCACACCACGACGTACGGGCGTCGCTATTTCGGTGGGCCGGTACCGAAATACGTCATGCCTGACGATGGCATGCCTGCGGGCGCTGCCTACCAGCTCATTCACGATGAGCTGAACCTCGATGGAAATCCCTCCTTAAACCTTGCCAGCTTTGTCACCACGTGGATGGAGCCGGAGGCGAACGCGCTTATCGTGGAAAGCCTCGACAAGAATTACGTCGACAACGATGAGTACCCTCAAACCACGGTCATACAGGGACGCGTAGTAAACATGCTCGCCCGCTTGTTTAACGCCCCAGAAGACTGCGAATCCGTTGGAACCGCGACGATAGGGTCATCAGAGGCCATTATGCTCGCCGTATTGGCACATAAGTGGACCTGGAGAAAGCGCCGACAGGCAGAGGGAAAGCCGTGCGACAACCCGAATATCGTGATGGGGGCGGACGTCCACACGGTATGGGAGAAAAGCGCCCGCTACTTCGACGTGGAACTGAAACTGATCCCGCTCCAAGAAGACACGTACATCGTCAGCGCAGATCAAGTCGCTGCGGAAGTTGACGAGAACACCATATGCGTTGCCGCGGTTCTGGGTACCACCTTTACCGGACAGATGGACCCGATTAAGGAGATCAACGACCTCCTCGTTGACATAAAGAAGACGAAAGGCTGGGATATCCCCCTGCACGTCGACGGGGCAAGCGGCGCGTTTGTCGCACCGTTCGTCGATCCTGATCTCGAATGGGACTTTAGGCTCGAACAGGTGAAATCAATCAACGCGTCGGGGCACAAATACGGCCTCGTTTACCCCGGTATTGGGTGGCTCATGATGAAGGATAAAAAAGAGCTCCCTGAAGAGTTGGTATTCCGCATAACCTACCTCGGAGGGGAGATGACGAACTACTCCCTCAACTTCTCTAAGAGCAGCAGTACCATCATCGCGCAATACTATAACTTCATACGGCTGGGCAGAAGCGGCTACGCTGATATTATGACGAACATGATGAACAACAGCCATTACCTCGCCGAAAAGTTGCGCGATACGGGCAAGTTTGAGATCATTAACAAACAAGAAACGCTGCCCCTTGTTGCACTTCGTCTAAAGGATGCGGCTTTCACGGTTTTCCAGCTGTCTGACAAGCTCCGGCAAAAAGGCTGGATTGTACCTGCATACTATCTTCCCGAAAACGCCCAAGACGTCGCCGTGATGCGGATGGTCATCAAGGAGAACTTCAGCAGAGACATGGTGGAGCTGTTGTTTAGCGATATCATGCAAGCGTACCACAGCCTCGAATTGTCAGAAGCTGAGAAAGCAGAACGAGTTAAGGAAAAAGCGAACTTGACGCTCTTATATTAGGCTGGCTGCGAGCTAGAAGGAGGCCCCAAATCAGATGCTCGCCTACAGCCTCGATTTGACCGGCTCCTTTCCTGCGCCTGCACAAAGTGGATGCGACTTCGCCTTGATCGATACTTTCAAGTGCCTGGGCGTAACAGATACGGGCGACAAAGTGCCCGCTCGGTGGTTCGCCCTCCGAGAGGCTTTCGCATGGTCGTGGAGTGCCAAGCCACGACGTGAAGACCCCGCGTATCTCCCCGGCTGCGGCGCACAAGTCGCGTGATGTCATAGCGAATCGCTAACAAGGCAAAGTTATGAGGTGCTCATGACCGAAAACACGCGGTGCACACAGTGCGGCGCGACGAATCCGACAGACTCACGCTTTTGTGAGCGGTGTGGCGCCCAGATTCACCCTGTTGCCGAAAATTCTCCTGTGCAGTCATCCGAACAGCTGACTTCATCTCAGCCCCCGCCCAAGCGGCTCAATCGACGCTACATGGTATATGCGGTGGTGGCGATTGTCGTCGTCGCGGCGGTCGCGTCGATACCATATTTCTTCCGCCAAACGGATTATACCAATCAGATAACGACCTATTATCAGGGGCTCGGATTTTCTATCGTCAAGCCGTTCGAACACACCACTGTATTTGGCGCGGACGCATACGTTGGCACTGTGGGAAAAAACCTGACCATCGCGAACGAGACAATCTTTCCCAGAAGCTCAGATACTGACGCAGAGAGTTTCCAGCAAACTGTCGTCAACCGGTTCGAATTGCAGGGGTTTGTAACATTGCACACTGTCGCAGGCGTGTGGTACGGCGTAACGAATAATTCTGAGGTAGGGGTGTCCGCTCTTTTTGACGGCGGTTCGCCTACTGGTAATCCGGCAGTCTTGGTTATGCAAATGCCATTGAGTGCTGGTCCAGCGACGTCCTCCGCTCAAGCGTCGACGGGCGCCACCAGCTCTGGTACCGCAGTCGTCTAAGAGACCGAACGTTTGTGATGGTCAGCATTGCCACAGTTGTGCGATCTTAGTCGAATGAGAGCGCTTGGCTGTTCGGCAGCGCCCCTTCGGGCGGGCCAACCTCGGCGTCTCTGCTGAGCCCAATAGGTCTGCTGACAACAAGAAGTTCTGTGCAGCGAACTACTCCAGCGACGATTTTTGCGGCAGGCGGCCTTTATTTATTACCCTCTTAAGCCGTACTTGCCGAGCGCATCGTTAGTGTAGCAAGCTCTGCAGGATCTGCTGCAGTCCGACCATGATGCCACATATGGTGACAGCGTTGCTAAAAAGTCCGAGCCCGTTCTCTTTTGAGGGGGTAAAGACGCTCTCAACCGCCACGTCGTGTGAATAGGCAAAGAGTGTCTCTCTCTCTGTAGGTCCGGTAGGCTCTTCTGGTGGCGTTACCGCTTCCAAAACGATGTGCACTGCTTGATTACCGGCAACGCGGAAGAGGCAATTCCACATGGCCACAAGCGTTGCCGGGGGCTTGAGAAGCGTGTGTCGCTTTTCTGCGTCCATATCAACCCCGGGAGCGCGAAGCTCTGCCTCATAATAGCGGCCAGATGGGACGCTACCGTTCTTTGCCCCCTTGATGTCGAAGTCCATGAGGAGGCTGTGGGTTTCACCCTTCAGAACCTTGTTAGGCATCACGCCTATGCCCTCACCAAGCTCCTCAGCTGCCGAGGGTTCCACCAGGTGGATCTCGGCGAGCGCGCTCCCTTTGAACGCCCAGTTGCCAACAAAAAAGCACAACAATGCAGAGAGCAAAAACAAATAAGGAATGTAGACCTGCAGGAGTAAAATGCTCTCGCCGCTTCCTATGGCTCGAAGTACTAGTTCGGTCTCAAAGGCGGCCATTGACACAAAGACTATTAGGAATATGGCCAGCTGTCCGCGTTCGCCTTCCAACGTCAATCGCTGCGATGCCTCCGTGTGAGAGCGATTGACGTTGATGACAGCAAAGCGCGACTTCCTCAGTGACGCCCTAGTGCGCCACGCGAAAGCGAAAAAAAAGATGGCGGATAGCATCCATACGCCGTCGCTAATGACGCGCCCCTCGCTAACAGGTAGCGGGGCCTCTAAAAGGTACGGCTCAAGAAAAATGATCGGCAGCGCAACGATGAGGAGAGTAAGGTCCCGTCCTATTCGCTTTTGCATAGTGCTGGAGCGCGCTTTGAGCTCATCCACGCGCCGTCGCACACCAAAGCTCGCTCGTCCTCGTCCTGAGAGCGGCTGCTCAGGCTGCGGTTGCATCGTTGTCCGTCCGGTTTCCTTCTTATACTCTACGTAGCAAAGCGGGACCAAGACCACATACAAGAAGATGGCGAAAAACAGGAGAGACGAGTTAGGAAAAACCTGCAACTTCAAAGCATACAAATACGCATCATTGAAGCTGATAAGCGCCACTGCGACGATGGCAACGAGCGGCCCCGATCCGTCCGGAAAGAGTGTATCGCGTCCGGAGTAGTAGTAATGCACGGCTACTAGAACAACCGCCAGTAATAGTAAGAGAGTTTCACCGCCAGATCCCAAGATAATGAAGGAGTATAAGCCTCCCGTTCCCGTGTTCAAAGTGTAGGAATAGTTAAAAAAGAGGGTGCCCAGAAGCCAGATCACTAGCACAGCAGTTGACGGACTGACCAACGATTCTGAGTGCTCTTGGACCGCCGGTCGCAGTTCTGCACGTTCTGCTGAAGCTACAGGGCTTTGCAGCGCAGCGCCGCAGTGCCGGCAGAAGTTATCAGTGGAAAGCGTCGAGACCCCGCAAAATCGGCAAAACTTCTCATTTAAGGGCTGTTCAGGATCGGCCACGTAAATTAATTCTTTGGAACAATCTTATAAAGCTATTGCGTCGCGTACCTTCCAAAAATGAGGTCTGCTTCAAATCCTCCTGACACCTTCCAGCTTTCGCGTTGCGATCGGTTCGCAGGCAGCCAGTGAGGTAGGAGAGTTTTTCTTCACGCTTTTTGGGCATATTGAAAACGTGTGGCAGGGAATGTTCTCCCTCAGACTAATAGCACATAGCAAACGTGGCACTGATCGATCAAGGATGCGGTCGCCACGTATCTAAATGGCCTCCCTTAACCTCTAATCCTGTAAGTGGAGCCAGATAGTCGAAGTGATGCGAAGGTCATCGCTCCAAGTGCAACATTGACGACCCTCTTGGGTATAAGCGCAAACGTGGCGACGTAAGCAACAGGTCGAACACGGCGAGTGACTTTGTTCGCTGTGGGAAGATGTCCATGCTCGCCTCTCCCATGAAATTGAAACTCCGCACGGATGCACTTCGATCGGTTCAGTTCACGCGCTGAATGCTTCGTAAAGATCGCCTTAGAAAGCGCTGAAGAACTCGTAAGCAACCGGCGACCCCGCGATCAGCTGTTTGGACACAGGTTACCAATCCGCCTCTTAAAATCGACCGCGCCACCGGTGCGAACTTGGGGCTCATTAAGCTCAAACTTACGACTTTCGTGTCTCGGCACAGCCCAAAAGAAGCTACGGCAATCTCGTGATCTTTCTTATGCGCATCTGACTTTGCTCAGGCTGCTCTGTCGTGTTGACCTCGTACGCCGCGACCCGTTCAAGAAGCGCCGCAAAGAATCTCTTGCGGAGTCTTCGCTTAAACGGCGTACTCACGAGCAGGTGCGGATTGAAATAGTCGTGGCGTTCGAGGATGGTCAATGCTTGTGCCGCTGTGAGCTCTCGAACGAATTCCGGATCACTTGCGTCGCGTTTTAGAATAATCAGTTTTTTAAGCGTCGTCAAGGGCAGGATGCGTCCTTTTCCGATCGCCAGTCGAAGATCGACGACAGCGCGGCCTTCGCCGTCAAACTCCGCCCGTTCAACCAGCCATTCAAATTCGTTCCAGATCTTAGCCAGGTCTGCGCGTATGTAAAAATTCTTTTCCGAACTATAGGCGAGTATGTCCGGCCCGTAGACCCGCGCGAAAAACCAGTCATCTGAAACGACGCGTACCTCCGGTCGCCTCAACAAACCGTACGTGTGTGTCGTCTTGCCAGCTCCTGATTCACCGAGAATGCACAATCCTTGCCCGTTCACGTCGAGGCACGCGCCGTGCAAAGAGTAGATGTCATGTTCGTCTTCGAGGACGTCACCTGCGACGCTCAACGCCAGCGACTTGATCCAGCCGTAGTAGTCGAAGTTTAAAAGGAACGCGGTCTTTGATTGAGGGTCATAGCACACTTGATGGTTCTCTTCGGCCGCCATGTTGACGACATAAAGGCGTCCGTGCGACCGTATGTTTTGCGACATAAAATAGAAGCTCTGGCCCCAGCGTGTTGCGACCGATTGGGTGTCGGTGAGTAGCTTAATGCAGCACCCGTAGACGTCCGATTTAACTTCATACAGAGCTTGGGCGCCGAACCGATCAGCCAATTCTTCCTTGCGTCGGATTGGTACGAGCTTTATCAGGTAAGACACATTCAAAGGCCTCCTGCACCGCGGGTCTACCGAGCGGTTGCTGTGAGCGTTGCGTTACTCGTCGCGCAGACGTTAAATATCAACAATGATCTCATTTCTTCTAAAGATGCCAGGTATGAACGGCGGGTTGTATAAAGCAACAATAAAGTTTGACTTTGGTACAATGCCGTTCCTTGCGAGCCAGTCCCTCAGTTCCTCGGTTTTCTGAGCCGCGAGCTTCTCGTGCACACGCCCTGAGAATCGTATCGCGGCGGTTCTCCTGCTCTCAACGACCTTAAAAGTGATCCGCTTGTCTAGTGGCTCTGGAAGCGTCTCGAGAGTGAACCTCGACGGCATGGCAAAGGAGATTCGATGCACGCGTTCTCCCGCTTGTTCTTCGGTTACCGGGGCAGTCATCGATATCTTTTCTGACGTCACCGGGGCCATCATAGGAATTTCCTCGGAGCCTGATACTTTTTCCTCGGAAACGGGCGCCGTCATCGAGATTGATTCCTTCTTCCTGTTGCCTCCAAAAATGTAATGCGCAAGGATCTCAAACCCGTTCCTTAGCGCTCCATCAAAATCTGATTCGACGTCAACTTGGGCTAGGACATATGCCGCGTACGTTCTAATCTCAATACTATCTTCCTTTTTTTCAACCTTGTATGGGGGAGTCTCAACCATAGTCGTGTGCTCCATTTTCTGCTGTTTTTTTGAAGATTGCAGGAGAATTAATTGCGCGCCGTGATATGCTTTGCCCTGCTAAGATACTTCAGCCCACTAGCATCGCGGGCGCTGACGCGTCACACGGTTTACGACGTTTCAACTAAGTGCCGCACTCCGCCTATTGTTCTGCCACATTAGTTCGAATTTGCTTTTTTGAATGGACTTGAAGCTTACGATACGACGTCGGAAAGTAGAGAAAAGCAAAGTTTATAGCATATATAGAAAATCATGCGCCTACGTGAGGCAACTCTATTTTGGAGGTAAAAATGATTGGCAAAAAACTTTTTTCCGCTGTTTTGGCAACGTTAGTGATTCTCTCTATCGTCGCAGGGTCGACCGTAGCGTTCGCACAAACAGAAATGGCGACGGCGAATGCGAGTAGAAATGTTACTAAGGGAGCGGTTGCATCGGCGGTTGCATCGGCGGTTGCTAGCAAAAATGTTACTAAGGGAGCGGTTGCATCGGCAGCTGCATCGGTTGCATCGGCGGCTGCATCGAAGGCCGCAGGATTCCTTGGCTTGCCGGGCTTTGAGGCGTTGTACGGAGTGGGGGGACTGTTGGCCGTTGCGTACTTGGTGATGCGACGCCGGAAGTAACACTTTAAGTCAACATGTGAGTCCAGCTGTAGCTGGGCTCGCGCTTCGTTTTTCTTGCGAATTAGTGTAATTGCAGTAAGATGCGCAGCCACAGCCGCACGGCGCCGCGCTCCGCCTATTGTATTTCATTCGCTGTTTTTAGACACACGGACACAGCCTGTATGAGTGCCTCGAGCGCAGTCGTGAGCCTGTCAAGTGCCGTTTTGACAGCATTGATACCATCGCCTAAACTATCGGCGCAGGCAAACGCCTTTCCAAATCACCCGTCGCTCGTGCCGTGAATTTCAGCAACACAATCGCATTCTTTGCTGCTCTGAACTCCGGTATTTGATTTGTAAAAAAGTCGTAAGAGGGCAAAACTTGTCCTGGATTGATGCGTTCTAAACTCTCGCAGCTTTTGTGCACTGCGAGGAAGAAATGTTAGGCAAATGTATGTTGCTAAAGCTCCTAATGGTGGTCGGTTTTGTGATAGTGCTGCTCCACGTCCTATTTTTCGTCGTTACAGTGGCGTTGCACGTCTTGTTCTTGGCGCCCAAGCTGCGGAAGAAGATGATGAAGCGTAATTCGTGGCGGCACACCGCCTGACCCATTGGTAGCACGATATTGAGAGTGGGCTAATCAAAGGAGATTAAAGGTAAATACTTCTTAGACGCTATAGCGTGCTTCGTCCGCGTCGTTGTGCGTCCGCTCGACCATTTGTGTACAGCATTCCTCGTGAGCGTCACTACCTGCAAGTAGGGCGCGTCTCTTGTTATGGTTTTTTACAGCGACCGGCTTCACGTCCCAATTGCTTGTGGTGATCACATTCTCCAGATAGACCGAGCGACACGTTAATCGTGCGCCGCTAACAAATACTCTCGAATCACAGGTGCCTGAAAATGGAGATCGACGTGAACCTCAAAGCACACGACCTGCTCTGGAGGAGCATGTCTCTGGGCGCGAAGAAGGCCTATCGAGAAAGCTATGGCACAGCGCGAGATGCGCTAGTCGACCAAGAAATGGGACGCATCATTGAAGCCGGCTACGCAATGAAGAGAGGCAGCGAAGTCGAACTTACGCCGGCCGGAGAAGAGCTCTACAAGAAAATGTCGACAATTTGCAAGAAGTCAGAGTAACGGCGATGACTTCTCGACGAACGCGGCCTCGACGATCGGTTTGATGTCATCGATCAAGCGAATCGCTTCATCTTCAGATTTGGCGCGGTGCACGTCTAGCCTGCCGCTCCTATACAGGGTGAACATGCACCCCTCGTGCGAGAATCGTGCGACACCGAGCTTCTCCGAGCATTGCGCGATGCCTTCCAAGAGCTTGCAGAGCGCCTCCATAGAGAACGCTTTTTCAAAGTGCGCCTCGATGGCCAACCCTCCACCAACGCATGGCCTCAGCGTCTTGACGCTATATTTCCTGCTCATCACATTCCAGTTACGGGATTTGGCGTTAAAGATTCAGCGATCGAAGAGGTGAGAACGGACCAGCACATTCCGGACAAAACTATGTCCGGGTAGGCTCTTTGAGTTTGAACTGTAGGTGGTATAATGCGTCAAGGCGCTCGAGCGTTTCAGCGTCGTCGGGGCCCTTATCGTCTCGTATCCGCACGATACGGGGAAATCGCAGCGCAAAGCCCGAAGCATAGTTCGGGCTTTTCTGGATCTCGTTGAACTTCACTTCGAGCACGATCTGCGGTTCGAGATCCACCATACGCCCGTGCTCGCCGACGATGAGGGGTTTTATCTGCTGTGTCAGTTCTCTGAGCTGTTCATCGGAGGCACCGCTCGAGACGCGCCCTACCGGCGTCCACCGCTCGTTGTCCTCGTCGCGCGCGGCGAGCTCGTACGAGGTAATCCAGCCGGCCTTCCGTCCGTGGCCGTACTCGGCGGCGATGATGACAAGGTCAAGGCTCTCGAGGGTCTCCTTGAGCTTCACCATTTTCCGCCCGCGAATGCCGGGGCTGTAGTCGGCGTTTAGATCCTTCGCCATCAGCCCCTCGTGTCCCGCATCAATCGACTGCTTAAAGAATGCAGCTACGGCTTGGGGATCGTCGAGAATCTCGAATTCAGAGGGCGTGCATCGCTTATCGAGTGGCACCACGGTTTTCTCAAGGAGCGCGCGTCGCTCGACAAAGGGTCGGTCGACGAGACTTTCTCCATCCAAGTAGAGGATATCAAAGGGGCGCAGCTGCATCGGGATCTGATCGCTGAGCTCTCGTACCCTGTACTTGCGTCGAATACGGTTGAGGACGTTTTGAAACGGTACCACCTTCCCGGTGCGCTTGTCCACGGCTATCGCCTCGCAGTCGAGGATGAGCGAATTTGTGTGAACGCTTTCGCTCACCGCCGCGCGGATGTCAGGGAGCGCCTCGGTGAGATCCTCCATCTTGCGAGAGAAGAGCTTGATCTCTGGCCCGGTCTTGTGGACCTGAATTCGGGCCCCGTCATACTTCGTTTCAAACGCTGCCCGCCCCCCCATCACGTCCAACGCTTCGGTGGCGCCGGCGACGTTCTGCGCGAGCATGGGCCTGACGGGCCGCATCGGTTCGATGTTGAGCGCCTGTAAACCTGATAATCCCTCCGTTTTGGCGATTCGCGCGACAAGACCGATGTCATTGGCGAGCATCCACGCGCGCCGCACCGCATCGGCCGGCACGCTGAAGCTCTGGGCGATGGCATCTTCAGTTACGCCTTCCTTCGAGCCAGTGAGAAGGTTACGAGTGGCAAGACTCACGATATAATACGCCTCTCGCGGCGCGGCCCTGCTTAACAGACTCGAGAGCATTCGCTGCTTCTTCTGGGCTGACCCCTTTCCCGTCATCGCTGCCAGCTCTTCGAAATAGCAATACAGATCGGCGACAGTGAGGTCCTCCTCAAACGCCGCAAGGCTCATCGCAACTTTTTTTCCGAGAAGCCGTTCCGCAGTTATGCCGAGGTGTCCCGTGTCGCGATAGCTCTCAACGACCTCCTCGCTGCTCTTGCCGCTGATGTTCGCAATTACTTTGACCGACGTCTTGCCAGCCACTCCGATATCGCGTGTGTCCCACGCCGGAAATATTCGACCGGTCAGAAATGTGCACACGATTTCGATATCGTCTTGAGAAGCTGCAGTCAAAAAACCAGCTATGATCTCAGCCTTCTTGAGTCTCGACGAGTAGGCGCTTAGCTCATCGAACAGTGAGACAAGCTCCTTGAAATACATCGCATAGTCAATACGGCCTGGAGTGCTTAATAATAGCGGCGCGCGGTGCGACAGGCTTGGCCGAATGGCCAAAGCGCTCGCTGACTCAGTTGCGCTATTTGGTGCATACCAGTCCCGGCAAAAAAAGCCCTGCCGCGCAAGCCGAAATCGAAACGCCAAACCGGCTCCAGCGATCGAAACCTTCGTTCTTAGGACGAGCGATCGAGCGACGAGCTCCCTCCAGTACCCGGCGTGTAATGCGATGGCTAGCAGATGCCGCCGCCCGCTTGCGCGAACGGTGAACGGGACCCTACCGACTTCTAACTATCAGCACCGGAACCTTGGCGCCCCGCACGACTTTGTCAGCCACACTGCCGATCAGCAGACGGTCTAAACCTTTTCGCCCGTGCGATCCGATGACGATGAGGTCAATATCATGACTCCCGGCGTACTTGTCCAGTTCTTCGGCCGGGTGTCCGTCGAGCACTGTGGTAACGATTCGGTCCTCATTTACGCCACGGGAAGCCAGGTCTTTTTTGGCATTCGCGACGATATTCTTTCCCTCGACGAGGAGCACGTCGTACATGTTTTCCCACGATGAGTCGACGGGGTAGGCAGTAAACCCGGCAATATCGAGGACGTACGCGATGTGGACGGTCGCATCGGTCAGTCCCACGAAATAGGCCGCGTTATCATACGCGGGGACCATCAGGTCCCCACCATCGGTTCCGATCAGGATGTTTTTGTATTCCATCGTATCACCAACGATCATACGGCTGCAGCTGCCTCTTTGACAGGCTCCTACGCCTCTATCTCTGCCGCTCGGCTCGTAACGAATAGCGTCACAAGCACCCCCACGAGTGAGATGGCGAGCGCAGTGAGGAAGATGTAGTTAAACGCCGTTGCATTAGGCAAGAGTGGGCCGGGAATGGGACCTCGTGGCGTCTGAATCACGAGCGGCGAGACGTATTCTGCGAGGAAGACGCTTGCGATGGTCGGTCCTATGACGCCACCAGCAGTTCTAAACAGTGTGTTCATCGCCGTCGCGATACCAGTTTCCCCCTGGCGCACAGACTGAATAATGATGTGTATCATCGACACCAGCATAAAGCCCATGCCTACGCCCATCACCATGAAGCCAACGATGACCTGCAACTTCGTGTTGTGCAGCAAGTAGAAGTACAGGAAACTGGCCGAGAGACGACCGATCCGAGCACCAACGGAAGCCTGGCGCCACGCTTGTTCACGACTGCGCCCGCCAACGGGCTAGCGAGGAGGAGAAGGATTGAACCCGGAACGAAGAGGAGCCCGGCATCGAAAATGCTGGAGCCAAAGCCGACGGGTTGCGGGGCGCGCACCAAGTACACGATCGACTCGAACATCATGTATATCGTAAGACCAACAACAAAGGCCGCAACGTTCGTGAAGAAGACGTTTCGCTTGCTTAGAATCGTTAGATTGATCAGCGGTTCGGGAACCCGCGATTCGACGAGGAAGAAGAGTACGAAGAAAACGAGCGAGGTGGCAAGGAGCCCCAGCGTGTTGATGGATGTCCAGCCCCAGTTCTGGCCCTCGGTCATGGCGACGAGGAACGCCACAATGCCTGCCGAAAACGTCCCTGCGCCCAAATAGTCAACTTTAGACGGGGTGCGGATAGGTGACTCACGCAACAGATACGCAGCTAGCAGAGTGACAAATAGGGCAAACGGCACAATCGTGTGATACGTCATTCGCCAGTCGAAGTTGTCGGTAATCCACGCTCCTGCAACGAGACCGATCGCAGTGCCCACGCCAAACATCGCGCTCACGATACCGGTCGCCATCGCCACCTTTTCGGGCGGAAACTCGTCACGGATAATCGCGTACGCAAGCGGAAACATAGCAAGGCCAAGACCCCGAAGCGCCCTAAAGACCAGAAGGCTCTGGATATTCCACGCGAACCCATTGGCGACGACACCAAAGGTGTACAGTGCCATACAGATTAAGAACATCTTCTTTTTGCCGTGCGAATCGCCGAGCTTTCCAAAGATGGGCGTAGACACCGTCCCAACTACCAAGTAGATAGACAGTATCCAAGCGGTCCAAGTCGCTGTGGAATTGAACTCGGCCTGCAGCGTCGGGAGCGCCGGAATGAGCATTGACTCTGTAAACATAACCATGATGGCTATAAGGCTCAAGATGATCACGACGGAGCTCGTTCCGTTAAGCTTGAGATGTGCGTTTTTTGTATCGTTCATGCGTCGCCTCTCAATATTCGTCTAGATAGCGCTAACAATCGTTGCGCACGGTATTGAGCACTAGCGTATATTGGTCTGGTATATCATTGAGTGGTATATCAGTATTTTATATAACAGCAATTGTTATATATAAAGATGACGCATGCATGCATAATGATCAAACAAAAACCCCTTGACCGGCAAGTCCTGAAAGTGTACTCGCTCTTCGTGCTCTACTTTCTGCTCACCAAAGGCCCTATGAGCGGTTACGAACTGGCACAACTCATAAAGGAACGCAGCCACGGACACTTCCGGGCGACTGCCGGCAACGTCTACCCGCGCCTTCACGAACTGAAAGAAGCTGGCGACGTCCGCGCTGGGGAGCCGACGGGGGGGCGCGAAAAGATCGCTTACGAGATCACCGAACAAGGAACGCAAACGCTCCGAGAGGGAGCGCTCGAACGACGCCCGCACGTCGAAAACTTGCTCAAAACGATCGATCACGCGCTTGCCCTTACTGCGCCTGCAAAACCTTTTTCATAAGCACCGCATCCAGATCGTCTGTCTGATGCAGGTGTCCAGCGACGCCTGCAGTGCGAAGCGCGTCAGACGGTGCGGACGAGGGTCCCGTTAGTGATTCGGATCAGCGTTGGTGTGCGGGTCGGCGTTGGTGTGGGGGTCGGCGTTGGTGTGGGGATCAGCGTTGGGGTGGGGGTCGGCGTTGGTGTGGGGGTCGGCGTTGGTGTGGGGGTCGGCGTTGGTGTGGGGGTCGGCGTTAGTGTAGGGACGAACGGCGTTGGTGTGGGAGACGGGGACGGCGTTGGTGTGGGGGACGGGGACGGCGTCGGAGTCGCCGAAGCGACCGGTATCGGTGTGCTTTGGGGTCTTTGACTAAGGACGACTGCCGTTGCAATAACCAGAAGCACGACGACAACTACGCCTATGATGAACAGTTTCCTTCCAGTGAGTGTGCCAGTCAGTCTCTCTAGTAATATCGGATTGTCATCCTCGTGCGGCGGTTCGTACGGTGGCGCGTGGGCAGGAGGGGCACGACCCGTAACGGGTTCTCCGCACATGGGGCAATATTGAAACCCCTCTGGGAGAATCAACTTACAAGACGTGCACAGTTTCTTCTTTGCATCCATCCCGCTTCCTCTTCATTGCGCTGTCGGCCTTCCGTTCCACAAATCTACATGCATTAAGTAATACAACCTTTATATTTGCCGGTCCTACAATGTCTGGCAATCACCACTCACTACTAATAGACGCTTTCGGCATTCTTGAACGGGGATCGACGTGAGCAAGACCGAGTACGATCGTACGACACTGCGTTCACTGGCTGACTGGGATGACTTCTTGCTAAAAGAGTCGAGATTGCCAGGCCCACGAGCTAATCTAGAGTTGATCAGCGTGGTTGCCGATGAAGGAACTAAGGCCCAGTTTGAGCACTTTTTGACGTTTAACGCTGAGAGATTCCCTGCCAACACTCAGGGCGAGTTTTTGGCCGTTTGCGGTGCGGTGGGGCTGGGGCGACTTCTCGCGCAAGGGGATTGCAGTGTCCTCGAAACGCTTAGAGAGTGTGCTTCTGATTCGCGATGGCGCGTCCGCGAAGGCGTGGCTATGGCCCTTCAACGCCTCGGCGACACACATATGCGCCGGCTTCTGAGCGAAATGGAGCGTTGGAGTCGAGGCAACTTTCTTGAGATGCGAGCCGCAGCCGCTTCGCTTTGTGAACCTCGGCTGCTGAAGCAGAAAGAGTGCGCACAACAGACGCCCGTACTGTTGGATCGGATTACCGCGTCGATTTCGAGCGCGAACGATCGCAACACCGATGAGTTCAGGGCCCTAAAGAAGGGCCTGGGATACTGTTGGAGCGTGGCGGTCGCTGCGAATCCCGCCGCAGGGATGCCCTTGATAGAGCACTGGTTTTCGACCACGGACAAGGACATACACTGGATAATGAGGGAGAACCTCAAAAAGAAACGGCTCGAGCGAATGAATGCAGGGTGGGTGCAGCATTCACGGCTCCAACTCGAGCGGAGCACGCTTTAGCAGGCACTGTGGCGACGCTTTCATAGCCGTTGCACCGAAAAAAAGGCGCAGACACGCTCTTTTTTGCTTTTCGACGGCGTACGTTGTCAGCGAGGGGCTGGGTCTGGAGGCGGGAGTTTCAAAAAGTTTCCGCGAAGCGCCTGTGTTTCACGGGCTGTACTTGGGGACAACGTAATCGGTGCACTCGTGATAATGATCCCCAACGCCCCGTTGCTCTCTATTCTGTACTTTTCTCAGGTGGTCAACGGCGTTCTTCTGCCCATCGTCCTAATATTCATGCTCGTTATCATCAACGATAAAAGCGTAATGGGGGAGCACGTCAGTTCGCGGATCTACAACTATATTACATGGGCAACAGCCATCATCATGATCGGATTAGGTGCAGGCCTCATCGCGGCGACGTTCTTATGAACGGCGTGGGATCGCCGATCCTCCGGTAGCAGCGGCGACTTACTTTCTGACGTTACGAAAACGATTTTTTTTGTCGCGCTTAGTTGACGAAGGCGCTCGGCCGCGACAGTTTGCGCACATTCATCACGCACGCGACCACTCGCGAATGCCACTGCGAGAATTGTGAAAAGGGGGGCTAATGGGCAGAAGTAATGGGGCGCGGCCTTTCTGACCTTGCCTTGTAGCTAGGGAGGTGAATCAAGCAAGAAGCAGGCAGGTGTAAGGAAATGAGGCAACCATGCAACAGATGTGCACGCTACGCCCCAACCGAGGTATTGCCCATTAGCATGTGCATGTAAGCACTCTCATATTTAAATAATTATCCAATAATATTTATTTTGGGATATTAAACGAAGTTCTTTTCTGAGCTAAGGACCGTCGCAACGTCTGGAACGTAGGTGTCTCGAGATAGGTGCGTGGATACTCTGAGAAGTTATACGCACTTGGTTCAACACTTCATTACAGCACAGAGAATTGCACAACAGCGAAGCTGACTCGCTCGAGAGCGCGTTACGCGCCGTCCACGACCATAACGGGAACGGAAGCTGTACGGATAACCTTGTCAGTCACATTGCCGATGAGCAATCGATCTAAGCCTTTTCTCCCGTGCGTTCCGACGACGATCAGGTCGATTGCGTGGCTCCTCGCATACGCATCAAGTTCTTCCGCCGGGTGCCCGTCGAGCAAAACGTCTATGATTGAGGCTTCTGCCACCCCCCCTTACCAGCGCACCTCTCGCTACGTCAAGAATCCGCCTCGCTTGTGCTTTGATAATCACGTACGTTTCTTCCCACGACGCGTGAACAGGCTGGGCCCCCAACCCCGTTATGTCTAAAACGTACGCCACGTGGATCGTCGCCCCTGTCAACTGCGCAAGATACCCACATTCGTCAAAGACCGCCTCCATGAGCGACGTACCGTCGGATCCGACTAAGATGTTAGCGAATTGCAACCATCTTCTCCTCTTTCAAGTCTGCTTCTTAACCTCGCTGACCTCAGTGCTTTGTTTCGCCCGTGCTCAACAGTACCACCTCAGCTCACGGTGCCGGCCTCTTAACGTCAGAAATCGGCCCAATTGTCTTCTCCGTAGCGCGGTTCAGAGATTAAAGCGTTCCTATCTGACGTGTGTGGAAGGAAGACTGGCGACGTGCGCATCGAACAAGTCACGCGGCAGCGCGGGGATGTGAGTGCAGCGGCATCTTGAAACGCGCCCGAAGGATTCAACGCGTAAAAAATGCAGCGTAATTTCGACAGACCGACAAACAATGATTCCAGCGCACGCTGCCAGGAGGAGCTGAACGCCTTAAAAAGAATACCCTTATGTATACGCGCTAATCTGTGAGACAACGGAGATCGGCCAGAAACATTGGCGAGGGTGGACGACATGAAATTCGCAGCTCAGACCGACACGGGAAATAGAAGAGAGAAAAACGAAGACGCGTTTCGTGTAAATGAACGTCTCAGATTCATCGCGGTAGCAGATGGTGTCGGAGGCGAACCGGCAGGCGAAATAGCTAGCCGTTTGGCCGTTGAACAGATTGAAGACTACGTAACGTCGCACATCGGTGAAGCAGCCCCCCTCTCTACCCTCGACGACGCCGTGACGCTGGCAAACGATGTTATCTACAAGCAGGGCCGCGAAGACCGGTCACTGACGGGTATGTCAACAACGGTTGTTGTGTGTCTCTTGACCAACGAGCGCGTTTTTGCCGCCCACGTGGGAGACAGTCGCGGCTACCTGATAACGCCTAGCGAGATCGCACGTCTCACGAGAGATCATTCGCTGGTTGCAGAACTGGTCGCCTCAGGCCGCATCGGCCCTGAAGAGGCGCGAGAACACCCGTATCGACACGTCATTACCAGGGCACTTGGCCTTGAGGGCCGCACGAACGTGGAGCTTGGTTCTTTTTCCTGGAACCGAGGGGATTACGTGCTGCTCTGCACCGACGGGCTTACTGATGCAATCGTAGATCAAACGATTTACGCGGTGATTTCGGATAAGTCCAGGGGGCTGCAAAGCAAGTGCGCTCAACTCATTGCGCTCGCAAAAGGGAGCGGCGGCCTTGACAACATCACCGTGGTCTTGGCCGAGCAGACCTGACATCCCGCAGAACCGACCGAGAAGGCGACTTGCATCCACTTAGCAGGAGATCTAAGAGCGTGTGACTTTATGCAGGAACACAAGCGGACGCAAATGATTCAAACTATTGACTGTAAGCCCCCGTTTGATTTTGCATTGAGCGCATACATTCTCGCTGACGGGGATCCTCAAATTGCGAAATACGACGGAACCGTATATCGACAAGTGCTGCGAGTCGGCGGCAAGCTACTGCTTGCGACTGTCGCCTCTATAGGATCGGTAGACTCTCCACAACTGCGTGCAGCGTTTACAAGTGATCGCCCGCTCACTGATCGCGTCGCGAGCGAGGCGCACGCTGTCATCAGTTCCGTGTTTAACGTGCATCTCGCTGTCAAACCATTTTATCACGCGATCCGGAATGATCCCGTCATGGCGGAGCTTAGTGGCAAGCTCCGCGGACTGAAAAATCCGGCGACTGCCACGGTCTTTCAGGCGCTCGTCGATTCGATCATCGAACAACAGATCTCACTCAACGTGGCGCACGTTCTTCAACGCCGGGTGATAAAGGCGTTTGGCGACGTTTTGGTCGTCGATCGGAATACGTATTACGCATTCCCAACGCCAGAGCGAATGGCCCTCGCTTCGGTTGACAGCATACGACGCTGTGGGTTGAGCCGAAGAAAGGCAGAGTACATTACGGGTATTGCCGCACGTATCGCCGCGCAAGCAGTGGATTTGGAACGGCTTCGACAGTACGGAGAGATACAGATGATCCTAGACAGCTTATGCTCATTGCGCGGTGTGGGTGTGTGGACCGCCGAGCTCACCGCTATACGCGGCCTTAATCGACTAGACGTCTTTCCGGCCGATGATCTTGGATTACGAAGATGGGTTGCCCACTACTACTGTAGCGAAAGAACCATCACAAGCGCGCAGGCTAGGGGCATTGCAGAGCAGTGGGGGAAATGGAAAGGCTTAGCCGGCTACTATCTGGTAGTCGCAGGACTTCTCAAAATCACGACGAAAGCACAAAATGCGACGTGAAGGAGCGCGTTGACGACGTTCCGGCACAATCGTCGTATGATGCGCGTTGAAGGGAGACGACCTCGGCCCCAACGCTTCGGCGTGGGTCGCGGGCGTGTGCGACCGCACGAGGAGGGAAACGCGGTGTTATGTATGAAGACGGATTAACTTTGCTAGTATGGCAAACAGCGATTGGAGTTCGGTCGAAGAAGTCGATGTGTCCATCAAGGCGATCGTTACAATTATGAAGCGAAAGAGAAAGCTGCCGACCCCCCTGGTCGAAGCGTACAAGCACGCTCTGGACACAAGCACGCGAGAGCTCACGCGGAGATTCTACGAACAACTGACGACCAGCTGTCCAGAGGCACTCGACTACTTCATGGACTAAACGCTATGACAGCTCAAAGAGCGTGATTACCCAAAAAACCGTTTTTTAGAAGCACTGACAGCGGTTGGGTGGTGACTGCGGGAGGTGTGAAGCCACTGCAGAGGCTGATCGCGAGTGGCTAGTCACCTCTTTTTTACCATCCTTTCTGGACTAGGACCGTAGCTTAACCCAGAGTGCCACGGGCGAGCACACCCGTTTCCTTTCAGTGCTTCACACATCCCGTAAGACGTAAATCCTGAAATGGGTTGTACGCACATAGACTTTTTTCGAAACTTCGAGGGAAACCTCTGAAAAAACCGGAAGAAGAGTGGCGAACGTTCGTCATTTGCACTATTCTTACAACTGCTCTTTTTATACACGTTTAAAGACGTGAAGGCAGCGCGTAAGCCTGACTTGACTGTGCTTCTGATGTGCGATCAGCTCAATTACGCCATATCGATTCGCTTCCGAGAAAACGGCTTCACTAGCGATCCCCATACGCGCTCTCGCGCCACTCCTGCGAAAGCCCAGCCACTGACGCGTGGCTTAGATCTGAAACCAGGTCGTGACTAAGTGCTATCGAAGTGTGTACAGGGCAAATCCATTGTTTTTAAACCCGTCGAAAAATGAGGAGGATTTTTTTTCGGGGGGATCCGACAGTTCTGAGGGGGTCAAGCGAACTCACAGGACTATAGGTTCAGTATAGACTTTGCGTATGTCTTCTTCATTTAATAAACAGCTGAGCCTGCGGAGTCTAAACTTCATTTCTAGCAAACATTTTTTGCAAACTGGTTCAGCGCCCCTATATGTGTTCCCGCAAAATTCGCAGACTTTTGAGGTAGGATCTTCTTCTATCCTCGTCTTGAGGTCATAGCGAACAATATAAGCGTTGACCGCCTGCATTGAAGCCATTAGTTCTTTTTTGCATATGGATATGCACTGGTGGTCGTCCGTCCAGTCAGCCCAATCCGTCTGCAGCTTCTTGTGAATTTGTTCAAGATCCATAGTGTCCATTGGATCACATTTACGGCTGTATGGTCAACGTACTTTATTAGTCTGTCTATTTGGACGTCTTGAGCGCCACTGAGGCTAAAAATTGCTTGGATTGCTCCCCTCCGAGCCGTTCGCTCTTGTTTGATTATAAGTGTCAGGTAACAATCGCATGCAAGTAGCTACCGTCCTCAGTCGTGCACGGGTGCCGGGGGACTAGCACACACGAGGCGAGCTAACGGGCGCGTGAGCCGCTAGCTTTGACATAATATCTACCTGCAACGATTTCGATAAAAATGACGTGACAGCGAGATCACAGCCCCGCGCTTCACCTAATCAACAGAGACCTTAACGGCTGCAAAAAGAGAGGAGGCAGCGCCACATATTCAAACTTCTCCTTTGGGGCAGTGCTACCAAACTGAGGTCATGGTTCGTTTTAAGAACACTTTCGAAGGAAGCAACATCACGTGTGGCGCTGCAACAACACCGCCTTGGGCGGTCTTGATACATCATTTTTTGCGCGAACCGCTATAAGAACGTTTGTTACATATGCGTGTGTGACTCCGTGACGTAGCTGCATTACACGCAGGCGCGGCGAGCGCAGTTACTAAGGATGAGTGAGTCTCAACCTTGCGTCTGCAAGTTGCGCTGAGGGTTGATGCTGCTACAAAACGCCCCGACCGTTTCAGAAATACGACCCATCTCTGAAAGGTCACGCAAACATAAAACTGCCAAATCGGAAGCGATATAAACACGACGACACAGATACACACCGAATCTTAAAAATGTCAAAGGAGGTGTAATACAAAAATGGCAGAAAAAGCTACCCCAATGTGGGCCCGTCTCCTCGAGGTCATTGCCGGGATAATTGTTCTCGTCCTCGCAGTTTATGCCCTTTTAAATCTCAATGGCGCAGATATACTCAGATGGTTACTAGCGATCGGACTTATCATCCTAGGCCTCATTATGCTAATACGCGGAGCTACGTCAAAGGCCCTCAGGACATCTGGCAAAATAGTGAACGTCATATTGGGGATTATTTTTCTGGTGGTGGGAGCTGCAGCTATACACTATCCCAGCTTTGGCATAGCGTTGGTTATACTCTTGTTCGCCATCGGATTGTTGCTGAACGCGATAGGAAGGCTTCAGTTTGCAGGCTATTCTATGGCAGTCGGAATGCCGCCCTCGGTTCGTTGGGCGAACATAATCCTCGGTGTCATAGCGTTCATACTCGCTATAGTCGCTGTCTTAGACACCGCTTTTGCCAACGCATTTCTTGGGCTCCTAGTGGCGCTGGTACTGTTTCTCTTCGGGATCCAGCTCATCATCGCAGGAGCAGGCAGCCGCGGCTAACACGCCGCGTGCCCTTCTCTTTTTTTCGCAGTAGGCACGAATTCTTTGCGCAACAGCTTGGTTGTTCCGTAAGCATTAGCTGTTAGCTGGTCTCTGGCACCAAGCGAACTGCGAAGAGAGCAGCGCAAAGCAGGAACTACGCCGGACTGTGCAAACCGGAACCAATATAAACACGCCAACCCATAAACTAAAGTTTGAATTACCAAAAAAAACGTCAAGGGAGGTGAAAATCGAGATGGCTGATGAAAAAAAGAGTTCCATATGGCTGCGAATCATTGAGATTGTCGCAGGTCTTATCATCCTTGTCTTGGCCGGCTACGTCATCGCAAAACCAGGACTGACGTTACTAACACTTGCAGCATTTCTAGCGATCGCTCTGATTATCCTCGGAATTATATCGTTCGTGCGAGTCTTTGCACGCGGTATTTCCGGATGGCAACGACTCCTAAGCTTGATCCTAGCGATTCTAGAGATCATTATCGCCGCCCTGATAATCGATAATATCGTGTATGGGATATTGACTATCGTCTTCCTACTGGGCCTAGGACTGCTGTTTGCAGGTATAGCGAGCGCTTCACGCGGAACACCTGGCTCTCTCATCGTCGGTATACTGGGTATTATCGCCGGTTTTATCGTGATAATAAACCCTGTTATCGGCGGTTTAACGATGGTAGCACTCGCAGCAGTGTTCCTAATAGTCTTCGGATTAGAGTCGATAGTTTCCGGCATTGTTGGGCGATGGGTCTAACCCATCCCCTTCCGTGCATGAGCTCACGCACTTAAACGTCAGCATCGACGCCTTGAACTCCATATGAGCGGAGCTTAGGTATCATTACGCTGCACGGAAACACGAATAGCCCGAAAACACGCCTCGTACGTCCGCGACACGCTAGAATCAAACGGATATTTGGGCTGAACAGACGACAAGCTTCGCTGAAATCGCGACTCATTGCGGCACCGCTTACGTTCGGAATGGGAAGCACGGGGTTCCAAGAAAATTGGCGCCAGATCTTTGAAACGTGTCGCTACGCCAAAATTACTAGGCGCGTCTTCGTAACGCCTATGGAGCGGGAGTACGCCCTAAACTCTCAAGCTCCTTGAGGTAGTTTCGCCGCCTTGCCTCGTACGCGGTGCGATTGTCGCCGAACGGCACGTATTCCGAGACGAGCCACCCCGCTTGGGCCATCGCGACCTTCGTGCGATCAGCGAGACCTTTGAGAAAGCCAAACTCGATTAGGTCCCTCTTCCCTTCCATCTTCGTAGTCATCCACTCGATGAGGTCTGGATCGTGTGTTCCAACGGTAAAAAAAGTTGCCTTCGCACACAGGATCTTTGACAGCTGCTTGAAACGCTTCTGGATATCAGCAAAGTCTGTGGTTGATCCCACGTACGCTCCCTTTACAATCCGTGCAATGATACCGGACTCCGACGCACGCAAAACGTCATCACGTGAGCGGTCAAGGTATGCCTGCAGCGCGAGGCTCACACGCCCCTTTTCTGCGCACGCCGCGGCAACGTCGATTGTGTAGGTGATAAGGCCATGCCCTTCCATATCGAGTTCGAATCCGACGCCACGGCGCGCCGCTTCCCGAGCGATTGTCTGCACGTTTTGCCGGCAGCGTTCTTGGTCAAAGAGGGCCCCCAACGCGCTCAGTTTGACGGTTAACGATGCATCTAGCCCATTATCGGAAATAGAGTTCGCAGCAGCCATATAAGCCTCAACCGAGCCAGCAGCCTGGCTTTCTTTGCGCGCGTATTCCCCGAGCACATCGATGATGCACCGGATGTTCTGAGCGTTCCTCCGCGAACACCAAGCGACGGTGCTTTGCAAGTCGGGTAACGCCCATCGACTTTCAAGTTCGTTCATCTTTGCGTTTGCACAGCATTGCGAGTTTTTCTATTAAACAGTTTACCGTCGTTGGCGAATTGGATTGACGATGTCTGCAGTGACGCGAAGTAACTAATGACGACTCCATTCGTTGTCTACGGACTAACGCCACGTCGGTCTGCGCACATAGGCTTATAACGGGTCAAAACGTATCGCGGGACGGTGATTTTTTTGGAACCGAGCGCAGTAAGAGAGAATGGCCTCGTCGCCAACTTTCACCGACCAGCAACGTCTGGCGCGCACCCGGGAATCATCGTTATCGGTGGTGCGGGCGGCGGCTTAGGCAGCACGAGCGCAGTCGGCTCGCTCCTCGCAGAGCAGGGGTACGCGGCGCTCGCACTCGCATACTTTGGGGTCGACCAGCTGCCCGCTCGGCTTGAGGAGATACCGCTCGAGTATTTCAGGTCAGCAATCGAATGGATGCGCTCGCAGCCGTCGGTTGAGCCGAGTAAGATCGGCGTCGTGGGCACCTCGAAAGGCGGTGAAGCCGCGTTGCTGGTCAGTGCGACGTATCGAGAGATCCGCGCCGTCGTGGCCTACTCCCCGAGTCATGTCGTCTTTCAGGGCATTGATGAGGCGTGGTCGGATACGTCGGCGTCGAAATCCTCCTGGATGCTAGACGGAAAGCCGGTGCCCTTCGTGCCCTTTCGAATCGACAATGACTGTATAGAGCGGCACGGTTTTTACTTGGGGCTGTATCTCGGCAGCCTTCAGGACCGACAAGCGGTAGAGCGCGCCGCCATTCCCGTAGAGCGTGTCAACGGCCCCATTTTGTTAGCCTCTGGGACGGAAGACGCGATTTGGCCGTCGAGCATGATGTGCGAACGGGTCGTCGAACGGCTCAAACAGCGCCACTTCGCCTTTTCCTTTCAACATTTCGCTTACGACGGCGCGGGGCACCTGCTTGCGGGGCCGAGCCGACTCGCGCCGGCCCGCTCGATCGGTGCCGGCGGCATGGCCATTGGCGGCACTGAGGACGCAAATGCCGCCGCGAGAGACGACGCGTGGGCGAAGGTGTGCACTTTCTTCGGCACATACCTCAAGTAATTGTGGCGCTTACGCACGTCAGCGAACGCGTGGCGAGCATTCCCTTGCACTGCAGGAGCTGCAATCGTGCCCTTCCTCGTCTGACTGAGGTCCTGCCGCGGCCAAACCGAAATCGCTAAATACCCGACCGCCTTGACGCCAATGAGGAGTATCCCAGATACTTTCTCGTGGTATCACCTCCCAAGAGGCGGCGGGGCAGTGCATGGGTTATCCGCCGCTTTTTCAGACATGGCGAGCAGAGGCAGTCTCAGAGCATTCTTAATTTCAGGCCGTTCCTTCTGGAGCCTCGCCGTTGCTGCAAGTTGCATCGTCGCAACCACGACCGCGATTCAAGACGTTATTAGTTCTATCTCCTCTCTAGCTGCTCGGCAGAAGCACGGAGGGCGGTGATTATTCAAAAAAATGAGTGGTGGCTGCGCAAAGGGTTCAGAGAACGTACGGAATAAGCCGTTTTGTTCTCTTCGCGTACTCGACGTATGCGTCGCCCAGCTTCGACGTCAAAACGGCCTCCTCCACGTGAATCCGATAGCCGAACGCCACGCCGAAAAAAGCTATGAGCACGAGCACCGCCCCCCACGACTGCAGCACGAACCCCAGTCCGACCATAGTGAGGAGCGATCCGGTATACGCGGGATGGCGCACCAGTCGATACGGCCCGCGGTCCACCACCGTTTGGCCCTCTTGAACGCCGACGGTCCGCGAGAAATAACGTCCCAGCACGGCAACCGACCACTGTCGGAGAAGAATGCCGGTGATCATCAGACCGATCCCTAGGTAGAAAGCCCCGCTTGGTAACGATGCGATACCAAAACCGGAAAAAAGTAAGGCGATGATAAGGCCGGCTGCCATGCTCAGGAACGCGAGCAGGCGGGAGCCCCTGTCTTCGTATCTGATCGGGGTGCCGCGACGACGCAAGCGCGGGATGATACCCCCGATAACGAGTTCGCTGAGCAGCCACAACACGTACACGACCCAGAATACTAATGACCCAGTTGTCGTCGTATAGAATAGTTCCGCTAGATAGACCATCGTATCTCTGATGGGCTGTATTGTTCTTCTTCAATATGTCTCTATCGCCAATGTCGAGTTGCGTCGAGTTGCTTGTCCGCCCTCACCAAACTTCAGCCTGTTTGAGGAATTCCCAGAGTACTCTGCGCAACGTCCGTTACGGGGCCTCCTTTTCGGCTCCACGAAACAAAGCGCGAGACTAACACGCAACCGGTCTTCGGCGCGGATTTCGGAAAAACAAGAGCCACACCACAAAGAACACCAGCGCGACAAGTATCAGCCAGGGAAGCAAGTGGATGACTATAGTGATCACGAGGAGCACGATAATAAGGATCAGCACTATTACAAGAAGATCTGATAGTATGCCCATGACGTGATAGAAACTGCCGTCAGGAGTGATAACTATTTCTTATCGCCGGTGAGCACGCGCACCTCCACGTCGTTGTCGCCAGCCGATGGTGATTGGCACCCGCCGTCCTGCGAGGGAGCATCGCAGACGCTGCACCAGAATGCCGCGTGATTGGAACTCACCCTAACCTGCGAACGAGTGGAAGAGAAACCCATTCCCATTTTGGAGCGACGTATCTGCGCTTTGGTCGTCGAGATTCGACCGCCTTAACGACTTGTTTTGCAATGCTCTGCGTGTCTTGCAACTCGCGCTTCACGAGTCGCTCTCCCGCTTCGCTGACGTATCCCATGCGATCTTTATACAGACCGTTTACGTCCATCCACTCGTATTTTTTCGCCAGGTTTTTCTGATTGAAGCCTGTGTTATAGCCCCCGGGGTTGATGACGATCACTTTGATGCCAAATGGTTTCAGTTCCGTTCGCAACGAGGAGGCGACGCTTTCGAGGGCAGATTTTGTCGTGGCATAGGGTGCGTAAAATGGCATGGGAATAAGGCCTGCCATTGAGCCCATGAACACGACGCGTCCTCCACCCTTTGCGATCATCTGCGGCAAGACTTTCTGTGTTAATCGCAGCGCTGAAAACACGTTTGTCTCAAACAGGGCGCTAACTCTTTGAGGGTCTATTTCGGCCAACGGTCCGGAGTCGCCGATAGCCGCGTTGTTGACTAAGACATCGATGTCCCACGCATCGACCTTGTTGATGTCGTTGGCTTCAGTCACGTCGAGCTTGTCCACCACGAAGTTCTCGCCAAACGACTTCAAAAAAGATCGCAATTCATCAACTGAGGTCTCTCTGTGAACGGTTGCATAGACTCTGTGTCCTCTCTTGAGCAGCCTGCACGCCACATCAAGCCCTATGCCCCCTCTGCAGCCCGTTATGAGAATACGTGCCATGATCCCGATCGCCTCTGTTGCTACTATCGCAGCAGCCTGTTATAAGCATATTTGACCTCCGGCGAAAGGTGTCGAACGGAGGGCAATCGGCGTTTTGGGCCTCATTTGTCATTTCGACGCCATACATTGAAATACATTGGAAATAAACTGTAACTGCTTATTTAGCGCAAATAGGCACCACGCGACATTAACGCGAAATAAGGGGAGTGTGAAGAATGAAAAATATCGTAGAAACCGCAATCGATGCCGAGAACTTTACGACGCTTGTAAAAGCGGTCCAAGCTGCAGATCTTGTGGATACGCTGAGCGGACCAGGTGCTTTTACGGTCTTTGCGCCAACTGACGCCGCTTTTGCAAAGGTGCCTTCAGGAGTGCTAGACAGCGTGTTGAAAGACAAAAAAGAGCTTACTAAGCTACTCACGTACCACGTCGTGTCCGGAAAGTACAAGGCAAGCGATGTGAAGAAGCTCAAATCACTAGCGACGCTTCAGGGACAGTCGGTTACCGTAGAAGCTCATCACCTGTTTCACCGAGGCCTTAAGATAGATGAGGCTCAAGTAATTCATCCCGACATTGAGTGTACGAATGGTGTGGTCCACGTCATCGATTCAGTCTTGATGCCGCAGTGAGTTGTTTGTGCCTTGCAGCGGCACAACCGACCACTTACTACACGTGAAATAATTGCCATTCAGGAGGGTCATCAGTACGCCTCCTGGTTCTCTTTTTCTTTAAACGGATGACCTTAGCGGAGGCGTCTTAACGCACCACGCTGAGCTCAAATCCGCCTTTCGTCAGCAAAAGGGCTGGATTTTTTCGTCAAGCTTAAATATGCTGATCCTTCAAACGCCAAAAAAAGGCTCTGCTGGTTACAATACGCTATATCTCTTTACGGTGGCAGTTACTTCTTGCTCGCGGCCTACGCGAGCGGGTTTTTGTTCTGCGCTGCCGCGTGCACAATCTGCGTGATCCGTTTTTGTCGCGTTTCAGGACGCTTGGCACCGCAACGTACCGCAATAGCTGTTTCTTGTTTGACGCGCTGAACGCCGCGAAGTTCTGTCCAGCGGCTTTGTTGTCGGCAAACGCTGCTTCGAGGTCAGACGGGATGGTGAGCTGTTCTACCGCGTCATACGCATCCCACGACCCGTCCCTTTTCGCTGCCTCAACGACCGCTACGCCTGCCTCAGTCATCAGTCCCTCTTTGACGAGTCGCGCCACCCGTTCTTTGTTGCTTCGCGCCCGCTACTAAGGATAACAATAAAAGGGCTAGCCGCCGTAAAGGATATAACGCTTCCTGCTAACGAACGACAAAGATATAGTGTTGTTTTTTACTCCGATGTGGTCAGCTCACTGGCAGGATCTACCCGACGATTATTCATTATTGAAGTATGCACGCTTTAAGAATATAGCCAAAGTAGATACGGGTCTTTCCTATGAACCAGACTTCGAGGCAGCGTGAAAAAGTGTGCCCGACGATTCCGTCTTCGTCCCGTGCCGCTTAAGGGCAGCACATCGGTCATACATAGAAGCTATCAAAGCGCAAAAAACGGCATAATCAACAAGGAGAATAAGTCATGAAAAAATCCATAGGAGCCCACTCCGTAGTCTATCCCGCTCCGGTATTTGTGGTGGGAACGTATGATGTAGAGGGAAAACCAAATGTTATGACCGCAGCGTGGGGAGGAATTTGCTGTTCTGCACCGCCATGCGTCGCTGTTTCTTTGAGAGAAGCAACATATACGTATAGAAACATTTTGGAGCGAAAAGCCTTCACCATAAGCATTCCCTCAGAAAAATACGTCAAAGAAGCTGATTACTTTGGCATAGCGTCGGGAAAACATGTGGACAAGTTTGCTGTCACAGGACTGACACCGGCTAAAAGCGAAGTGGTGGACGCACCGTACGTCGATGAGTTCCCATTTGTTTTAGAGTGTCAGTTGCTTCGAAGCGTCGAAATTGGGGGGCATACGCAGTTCATTGGTGAAATTAAAGACATAAAAGTGGATGAAGACTTAATCAAAGACGGTAACCCTCTCATAGAAAAAATAATGCCCCTAATATTTGGTATAGATAACTTCTCTTACTATGGGGTTGGAAAATACGTGGCGAAGGCCTTTTCCATCGGAAAGGAAATTATGGGAAAAAATAAAGAGTAAGATTCTCCCACAGATTAAGAGACTAATTCCTGTCTCCGTTCGATTCTAAAATCGGTATGAAGTTGTAGTAATCGACATAGCTTTGAATTTCAATCTCTGATTTTGATTTGTCACGCCGCTTCAGCAAAAACTGTTAACTGCTTCCGCTTATCCACGATCCGTCGATACGCATCGATTATGCATATACCGCACGCCTTCGCGTCCGGGACCTCAAACCCCTTGTCACACCTCAAGTGAATATTATAGCAGCAGCGGTCGCTCTCTGTATCGCTTAGCACCACATGCAACACATTGATTCACCTCTCTTTTGCCGTTTGCAAGTGTCAAAAAAATGGTCTTGCGGATATAGCTGCCAAAAACTTCTTAGAGCGCACTATTCTCCTCATTCGATAGAAACGACTAGGTTTTAGTGATGTCCGCCATATTCGCGTTAGGGTGGCTACAAAAGGGGTGGATAAATCCTCTGTAAGACCAACCCAAACCACGCGTTATCACCATTTGCATGAATCCAATCTATTTGTGCTGCAGTGAGCGTGCCCTCAAAGTGGACCCATCCGCTGTTCTTAACTGTTGAATGGGCAATAGCAATGCGATGCAAGATCGTCTCATTTTTTATTGCGGCTAGAGTCACCTGTTCATCCGCCAATCGTTTGCCTGCGTTAGCGTTGGCGACAAATTTCGCGGTCTCCATATCAACCTTCAGTTCACCGTATTTGAAATTCCCTACCGCCACGTCAAACCGCTGAATGGCTGACTGCGCCAACGGCGCTGCTGCGTGGCTGTTCTTGGCGATATCGTTTCCCAGTGCGTGCATCACGTTCACCTCCCTCATGTTGTTTACAGTGAGCAGCAACATGTGCGGAGCACCTTTCCCATTGCTTACGATGGCACCTACGATCAGCGAGTATGTTAATGCGCGTGATGCATTTTTGTAGTCACACATTAAAACGTGTTGTAAAGACAACAGAGACAAGCTGCAATCTTCGATAGGTAATGTTATGCCGCTTGAGTTGGTGGAGTGCGACCTATCGTGTAGAGCTTCAGGCCCACTGCAATGAACCACGCTGCGAATACTATCTCAAAGATCAGTCCCAGAATGGGCCCAACAGCCCACTGAAATGAAGCAACGATATCGAACGCGCCAGCTAATGCAACGAGGGTCTGGACAAGCTGCTCTTTCAACTCAAGCGCAAACGTTCGCTAATACGATCCAGCACGCCTTTGCGCCTTGGTGAGGCAGTAGCTACAGGCTAAGCCATAAATGACCATGTGCTGCAGTATACCATCTCGACGCACCCTTTAGAAGTTCTCTCTTAACCGATCGAACGACACTGTGTGAATGTACGCTGCAAAGAGGTTGTAAAGAGTATGCCTCTGCTGGTTGTATCTTTTTGGCGTTAATCATCGTGCAAATGTGGTTTGATGCCCGCCAGCACCTGACGCGTGACGTTTCGCTCTGATCAACAGTCCATAATAGATAACTAAGAGGCACAGCTAGGGGGGTGCCGGTTGAAACCTACCTATTTTATACCGAGCAAATAAACACCCAAGGAGTGGTATTATGAACGTCAAACGTACGCAAACGCAAACGATAGAGGCGAATGAAAGCGTGCTTCTCTTGATAGATTACCAAGCCAAGATGCTATATGGCGTGGAGTCGAGCGACAGAACGCTTATTCAAAACAACGTGCTTGCCCTTGCCAAGGGTGCTCAGGTGTTAAACATTCCCACGATCCTAACGTCTATAGGAGAGAAACTGAACGGACAGTTTATGCCTGAAATTGTTGAGATGTTTCCTGACACCCGTGTAATCGCTCGCAAAGTGCCAGGATTTGATGCTTTTGACGACGAGGACGTGCTCAATGCGGTCAATAGGACTGGGAAGAAGCAATTGGTGCTTACTGGGTTGTGGACGAGCATGTGTTTTGCGTTCACTGCACTACACGGTTTGAGGGAAGGGTTTGATGTGTTCGGCGTGATGGATGCAGCGGGCTCGGAGTCGCCAGACGCACACAATACGGCCGTGCAGCGAATGATACAGGCGGGCATTGTGCCCTGCACGTGGATGCAAACTGTATCCGAGTGGATGAATAACTGGGGCAATCCAAAAGCTGATCAACTCCTCCAAGACGTCTACAACAAGTACAGCGCCTTTTTTGCGCAAAAGTTGTGACAAAGCGCCCTCACGCAGCGAACCAGCGTGAAGCGATCATATATTGAGTCACGTTTAGCATAAACAACCTTTTACGAATTTAATGATACAGCTCGACGCAAAAGTTGTTCTTTGTGCGCCGTCAAAACTACAAGCGATTAATAATCGCGAAGATCGTTAGTTAGAAAGGAGAGACGTTAACATGACCCGAACCAGAAGTGTTGCAAGGAGTTGGAAGAGCGTGCCCACCATCGAAGGGGCAGGAGTCCATTTGAAGCGGGCGCTTGGCTTTCAAGGATCGTCCCGGGAACTCGATCCGTTCCTTCTGCTAGATGACTTCCATTCCCACACTCCGTCAGAATATCTGCCCGGGTTTCCGTGGCACCCGCACCGCGGAATGGAAACTATAACCTATGTTCTGGAAGGAAAGGTCGCACACGGTGATAGCATGGGAAACTCGGGGATCATCGGAACAGGCGACATGCAGTGGATGACCGCCGGCAGCGGCATAATCCACCAGGAGATGCCGGAAGGCGAGGCAGACGGTCGCCTGTGGGGCTTACAGTTATGGACCAATCTCCCTCGCTCCCATAAGATGATGGCACCCCGTTATCGGGGGATTAACGCTGAAGACATCCCAGAAGTCGTTCTCGATTCCGGTGCTCGCGTAAAAGTGATCTGCGGCATAGTAGACGGAATCCGCGGTCCAGTTCAGGACATAATCGCTGAGCCAGAATACCTCGACATCACCGTGCCCCCGCATTCCCGTTTCCAGCACCGCGTTACAGACGGCCATATGGCACTCGCTTATGTGCTCGAAGGCGCTGCTCATTTTGATGAGGGCTCAGTGTCGTCTTCTAACACCGGCAGCAGAGGCGCGTTGCAGGGGAGGCCGTTAGGCACCGGGCACGGTCCCGAAAGTATAATCTTGTACGAGCGTGAGGCGGAAGAGGTAGTAGTGAGCACTGAAAACGAAGGGACACGTTTTGTTCTCATCACAGGACAATCCATAGGTGAACCCGTTGCGTGGGCTGGCCCTATTGTTATGAATACGCAGGAAGAACTTGACATAGCTTTTCAAGAGTATCGCGACGGAACGTTTGTCAAAAAGTCCAATTAGTTGTTGAAAAACATCTTCGAGTCCTATCGATTGTCAATCGATGTGTCGCCATCTGTGAATCTAATTACCGCGTGGCTTCCGTCACAGAAGGGCTTGTTGGAGGAGGCGCCACAGCGACATAGGGCAACGCGATTTCGAACTTCATAGACGCTGCCGTCGGATGACTCGATCGGTACGTTACCCCGCACCCACAAGGCGCCGCTACAGCCTTTGTGTGGTTCTTCGACAAGCGTGATCGATGGTTCGAATTCAGGCTCAATCGATTTTTCGGGTTCCTTATGCCACGCTACCAGACGTCCAGAAGTGCAATTTCCTGCCTCTTCGATGGCTAAACGCTTAGCCTCCGGGTCGTCTGAAGATCTGGTCAGGTTGCCAATTCCGCCTGCTCTAAGACAAAAACCTGCGTGATTGCATAAATCCGGAGCATCGGTCAATTTGAGGTCTGGCCCGTCGATTTTCCGAGTTCGAGTGTGGTAGGGCGCTCGGCTGGCGATCTCGGTACCGTCAAAACGTATCTTTTCGTGCGTTCCATCGCAAAATGGTTTGCTCTTGGACTGCCCGCACCTGCACAAAGCGTACGTTTCGTTGATCGGGTATTCTTCGCCTTCGATATAGCTGGCAGGATATCCCTCAACATCCGTGCTAATAGTCAATTTAACAAGGGAATCCATCCTGGCACAATATAGGGTCCGTTTTCACATATCTGTATGCGCGCGTTTTTTTGGCTTTCTTTCTTGGCCTGTTTTTCAGTCGGCATAATGGTCTGTCGTTCTCCTTTTTCTGAGTCAACGCAGTTTCGGCGTTAAACAGCTTACCGCGACGCTATTCTTAGTTGCGTCGCGGCTTATCTCTTATCGCCGGACCTTTTTGTGCGGGTCTATCATAGTGTAAAGCCGTACTCCGCGTCTCCTCAGCGAATCATTCTTTGTCTACCTGCGAAACCGAAGCGGGTCGAAGAGCTTAGCGAATTGGTTTTGTTTGCCAGTTATAAGATCGGTATTCATCATGGCGGAGATGGTGCCGTTGTTCATGCCCCAGAATCCGAATCCCGTTGCCATGTATATGCCCTTCTGGGACGTCACTCAGCACTGATCGTGAGCTGCACGTTTTTAACGCTTTACATGCGCTCTCTTCGAGCCGGTTCTCCCATACGCCGACGGCCAAAGCGTCAAGCGGCCACCACAATAGTACCTATCCGCCAATAAGCAGACCCCCGCTCAGCAGCCTGATCCCCAAATTCGCATACGATCCGAACTCCAGCGCGAGCCCATTCAACGCAAGAAAAGCGAGGATGCCCACTCACAGCGTGCGCAGGCCTTTGTATCGTGCGATGTCCTGTCTCTGTCGTGCATTCTGTGCCCAGGCTTCAGAGTATTTACGGACGGCTTTCAGCGTCTTCGCCTCCAGATCAGACGTTATCTGCTCTGCCGGAAGCAGCACTGTAAGTTTAATCCCATCTGCTGATGGGTAGCTGTACAACTCATCGACGACGTAGTCCATACCTGTTTTGAAACTGTGCGGTTGGTAGTAGTCAGAATACGGTGAAATGTTCAGGTCATCATAAAGGGGGTTGATATCGTGGAGCCGCAGCGTCGTCTCATACACCCTCTTATCCTTCATAACGATTCATTCCTCGTTGCATCGTCGGTACCTTTTTCTTCGTCCGTCAGGCCCAGAGTCGGATCAATCATTGTACCTGCCGGAGACTTTTCTCGTGCACCAAAGCGGGCTTTTCGAGCGCGCGACTAACGTCAAAGCTTGCGCTCCACGGTAGCGTCACAGTATGGCTTGATCCAAAAGATTCGCGTATCTCGTAACGCCTGTTAGATACTAAAGGATACGAAACAAGCAGTGCGCATCTTAGCGGTTGCCGCGTTCGTGCTGCTGCTCACAGTGGCGGGATGTACCTCCAATCAAACGGCATCTCCTCAGCCGACGACAGGTACAGCAGGTACGAAGTACGTCAACAGCAGCATCGAGAATCGCAACGGCAGCCTCTACGTCTACTCTGAACTCAACCCTTGTCCTGCACCGGGTCTATTCGCTTCAATTACGCCGATGCCAACGGTTAAACGAACCCGCCACACCCACAACACCCGGGGGCCACGTGTAAACGCACTTAGGCAGCGGAGGATTCTAGCGCAAGAATTGTATTTAAATAAACCATTTGGTAAGATCGCCCGAACGACTCGGCACTCGCCTGGAGGGGACTATATAGTCGGGGGCTCGGGCACGGTGGTGCCCAAGCTATGAAAGCTTAATTTCTGCCTATCGAGACCGAGTGCTCTGTTCTTCTCGCGTAAATTCGACAAGCAACCCGGTTCCGGGCAGAACTCCTCGTCAATACCAGTGTTCTCCTCTACTGCTTTGACGTATCGATACTTCCTGCCAGAGAATCGGGGCGGAAGCTCATCATCGGTACAGGGTATTCCGGTCTAGGGGGCGATTCGCGATTAGCCTTTTGTCGCGCAACCTGCGCTTCGGTGTCAATCAGCTGCGCGGGAAAATCCTCTGTAAGCCTAGTGCTGTACTTTAAGACCAACTCAAAGAGTTTGGGCGTAGGAACGTCCGAGAGATCGCGCTTTTCCAACTCCTCCTTCAGGCGCGTGAACTGCGTCCCAAGGAGGTCCAGCTGCGCCTGGTTGGTCAGCAAGTACTTCTCGCGCATAGCGTCAAGTTCGATGGCCTTTAGATTCGTAAGCTCTTCCCCATAGTCTTGCTCCCATTTTGCCAACGTGCCTCTATTTGTAGCGATTTCGATTTCAATCGCTCGAAGCGACTTCCCCTGAGCTCGTAGCTCCAGGAATTTCTGCTTTGTTTGTTCTCCTTTCATGGTTTCGTCTCCCGTCAAACGACGGCAACTGCGCTCGAAGCGAAGGATCACACAAAGAAAGACGCAGACCGACATCCAAAACTATATACAATAGTCCAGTCTGTTTGTATGCGCTTCCTTTGTGTGAGAGCAGGCCGAACTTGATTCCAGTCAAATGCGCGGCCTGCTTTCACCTCTAAGCTTTAATCTCACTTTAACGCCCCTAATACATGAAGTTTGGCACGGTTGCGCACTGAATCTCATCACAACCGTCTTTGAATAATGCGGACGGCCGCGTTGAACGAAGTATCAGGTGCCCGCTCGACGAGCAGTCGTTAAATAATATTCTATCTAAATTATAATAAAAGAAAAATAATAATATTTTTGACGTGCTGTGGCCTTGCGCACCACGTTAGCCAATAGATCGTTCGACTAACGAATGACGGTGTTTGGTTCCGCGCGCGAAATTGTGGCACATTTTTGGCTTAGTTTTGGCTTACTTCCGCATGCAAGGCGTCACATTTAACGTCGCAAGCCCCTGCTTTACCGTCTCGCCTCTGGCTGAGCCGTATGCGACAAGCCGTTCTTCGGCAAGCTCGGCAACGGAGGTAACGCCAAAGAGGTAGATAGATAAATAGTCATCAACGACCATAAGTGCACTGACAATGATCGACTTGGAGCACGCTGTTTTCGATATCATCGACGCCGAAATGAATAGGCTAACGGCTGACGAGCTGATCGCTGCCCTGCAGCGTAATGCACTTGATGGTCCGAAAATGGGAGTGATGGTTCCAGGAAGCGGATGCAAGTTCTACCTGCCACAGCACGACGACCTGCGCCGCGAGACGGAGGCGGAATTTGAGTGCGATCTCAAGGCCTGTATGATTCATTCGCTCGTGTCCCACACGCTCGGCATCCTCCAAGACGCTGACCTCATGGTTGACATGACTAACGTCGCAACAGCCCGCAACCGGCTCACCGGCGTGCTGCAAACGATTTTCAGTGAGCAAAAAAGCACAGAAATTGCAGCGCGTTTGATGAAGACTTTGGAAACAACGGATCACGCCCCTATCAATGATGACTGGGCAGATTGAGCGCGGTTCGAGCACGATGTCCGGACTTGGCAGTTTATGAATGCTGAAGAAAAAGCCGCATAGCGTCCTCATTTCGCTGAGCTAAAGCGCACACCGATTTTAAGCGTGCAGCGACGTTCACACAGTTCGGACTACTGTCTAGGTCAGCAGTAACAGAGAGTACATATAACACGGCACCAAGTCTTTTCTAACAGCCAAAGGAGGGTGAGCTCGTGCCTACGTGCAAAGAATGTAAGTTCTATGAGCCAATCGACGACAGCAAAGGCAGTTGCTTTGGCCACGAGGTGCCAGGCGACCGAGAGACAACTCAGTGTCCTACGCGCACTTTCGTATCTAAATAGTCCACGTCGTTGTTCCTGCGCTTTCTAGAAGCTGCGACGCGTCCAGAGCGCAACAGCCAAAAAGGTCGACGCGCATCAGAACGGAGGATTAAAATGTCCGACGTTGAGGTATGCAAAGAAGCACGATTGCAATCATAGCGGACGTCGCCTTGGTGGAGACGCAGCGAAAGCGGTCGGTCTGCCGAGTTCTCAAGCGCAGTAACTCCTTTGCACCTGCCGACCGCGTCACCGCAGAATCGGATTATCAGCGCCTAACGTGCTCAGCGGAGCTCAGCTGCGACTACAAAAAAAAGACAGCACTCTGTGTCAGCGACCGGAATTTCCAGTTGTTCGCTGCTTTTTTTGTGAAAAGATGCCTTTTCCGTGCGCCTAAGGCTTAAAGCGCCGGGGCGTGGGCATGCGCATGTGCATTCTTCCGTGCATTTTCATCTTTCCCATGCGCATTTTTTTCTTCACGAAAAACAGCGCGAACATAACGGCCGGCACGACGGTGAACATGACGAACATGGCCGCCGCGAACAGCATTGCCATCAGTTGCGCGAGCAGTAGCATTACCGTTAGGAAGCGCAGCGCCATCTTAAAAGGCATCATCATCATGCGGACCGGCGCCGCCATGGGCCACAGCATCATTCGTAGTGGCAAACTCATCAGTTTAAAAAGACCCATTCTTTTGCCTCACTTTGATTTTATTACGTTTCGACGCCTCAAACTTTCTGATTCCGCGCACTGCAAACCCCGTGCACGCAAACACTGAACCGTGCACGTGCCTAGAGACCATCATAGGCTCTACAGCGGACTTCAGCTCGTTAGAGCGTTTGATTTGCCAATTACTTTGATAGACTTTCGCGTCTTTATAATCCTTTCCCTTCCTAACGGAGCATAACAGCGTCGTGCGCTTCCTCGTTGCCGCCAGCAGGATGACTGGTGATAGAGACGCGAAACTCGACGCACCTCTATTTGCTTAGCAGCAGGTATACCGCGACCAACAACAGCGCTACACCAAAAACCTTTTGCAACACAACATTCGGGACATTCGTTGCAACTTTCGCCCCGAGAAAAGCTCCGAAAAAGAATCCAATGCCAAGAATCGCCGCAATCTTCAAGTCCGCGTAGCCGCTTTGGTAGTACGTCAAGGCAGCGAGCAACCCAAAAGGTGCGGTGAGCAAGATTAGCGTGGTGCCTTGCGCCTGTTGCTGGGTGAGCCCGACGAGTAGCACGAGCATCGGGACCAGGATAATGCCACCACCAATTCCTAACAAGCCGCTGAAAACTCCGGCAGTCGCCCCAAGGAGCACGTACAGAATTATGCTGTCCACGCCATGGTCACCTCCCACTCCTGCTCGACGCCTCTTGATTCGTCTCGAAGGTTTTAACCATGTTGGGTCGAGCAGGTGCCGCCACAGAGCAGTGCCTAAAAAGGCGTGTCCGTATTTGAACTAGATGATAACGCGTTACGACCCGCGATGGGCGTCGTGCGGATTTGCCGTCAGTGTATCTCTTTGCACTCTTAGATCTGAATGCCGCTCGGCCAGTTCTTCCTCTTTCTTTTCTAAAGCTGCGATCAGGCCGGCAATGACGCTGTCCAAGAACACCATCACATTGATCTCAAAGAGCGTTCCAAGTGGCGTGAGTGAGATCGATACGCCAGTGACCTGACGCTCTAAGAAGCTCGTTTCATCGGCTTCCGTTCGCCCGCGGATGGTCACGGTGTTGGTCGCAATCTTGCCGAGGGATGAGTCCGTATTCGAGGTGACAACGGCAATTCTAGCTCCGTGATGCTTGGCGATCTTCGCCGTCTCGTTAACCGGACCTGTTTCGCCCGTCCCGGAAACGGCGATCACCAGATCGTTTGTTTTGACCGCAGGGGTGACTACCTCGCCAAAGACGTAAACGTCGAAGCCTAGATGCATCAAGCGCATAGCAAAGGAGCGGGCGACCAACCCCGACCGGCCCTCACCAAGAAGGAATATGCGATGGCGATCCTCGTGCGTCGCAATGATCTCAGCGACAAACGCGTTCACCTCTGAACGATCGAGCGAGCCCGCCTCTTGTCGCACTCGTCCGGAAATAGATTCCATTGTGCGCTTGATGCGTTTGTAAGGTTCGCCAGTTGCAGGGTCTACCGTCACTTGACCTCCGGGTTTGTAATATTCCTTTCAACGCCGCCAGAGCCAAGTACTTTTCGGTTCAAGGCGATAAGAGTCCTCACTTCGCACCGAGTCACACCGAGTCGCACCATCTTTTGCGGGAAGACTCATTCCGCGCGTTTTTGCAAAAAAAACCTCCGCGCCATTTGGCTCAACGCACATCCAATGAAAGCACTAGCCCGCCCATAACCGATAGCATATTATACAGGCGCACGAATCGGGGGTGCAGCAGTGTTAGTCTCTCCAATAAGACGCTGAGGAGGACTCGACCATGGCAAAAAAGAAAAAGCTCACCTACACTTCGGTTCTCGATAACAAAGATATTCGCACCGGATACGAACGGGCGCTGGAAACGGTCCGAGGAGAGTTTGGGCAGCATCACCCAATGTACATCGGCGGTCGGCGCGTCGCAGCTATCGAGGATTTTGAGACCCGATCCCCCATCGATACCGATCTCGTCATCGGCACGTTTCAAAAAGGTGGGGAGACGGAGACCCGGTCTGCGGTCGCCGAGGCGACGGAGTCATTTCCCGCGTGGAGTCAAACTGACTGGAAAGAACGCGCGCGGATCATTCGCGCGATCGCGGACATCATCGAGAAGCAGAGCTTCCTCCTTGCTGCCCTCATGACCTATGAGGCGGGAAAAAATAGATTTGAAGCTCTCGCTGAGGTGTGTGAAGCGGTCGAAATGCTCAGGTACAACTGTGCTATCTATGAGGAAAGAGAGGGTTTCGCCGTTCCCATGTCCGAGGTCACCGAAGAGCGAAGCATCAGCACTATGCAACCGTATGGCGTGTGGGCAGTCATCTCTCCGTTCAACTTCCCCCTCGTGCTCGCCGCAGGCATGGTTTCAGCCGCGATCCTCACCGGGAATACCGCGGTGTTTAAACCGACGAGCAACGCGCCGCTGACCGGCCTGAAGCTGTACGCAGCATTTGTGCAAGCAGGGGTTCCCGGAGGCGCGCTGAATGTGATTACCGGTCCGGGAGCGCCATTTGGAACGGTCGTGGCGGCCCATCCCGATGTCGCCGGCATCGCTTTTACGGGGTCACGGGACGCAGGAATCTGGTTGCAGCGCAACTTTTCGGTACGCCAGCCTTATCCGAAGCCGTTTGTCGCAGAAATGGGCAGCAAGAATCCTGCCATCGTCACCGCTTCTGCAGACCTCAGCAAAGCGGTCGAAGGCGTCGTCAAAGGAGCCTTCGGCTACAGCGGGCAGAAGTGCAGCGCCACGTCACGCGTCTACGTTGAGTCAGCAGTGGCGCCTGAGTTCCTCGAACAGCTCCGTGCAGCTACCGAAAAGATCGTTGTGGGCGACCCCCGCAAGAGCGACGTTTTTGTGGGCCCGCTCATCGATCGCGCCGCGCTTGCGAAGTTCACCGACGCGGTCAAAGACGGTCTTCGAGACGGAGGAACCGTTGTGGCCGGTGGGAAGGTGCTGCGCGACGGTGTGTTGAACCGGGGCTGTTACGTGCGCCCTACCATCATGACGGGACTGCCGCGAGGACATCGCCTGTTCGAAGAAGAGCTCTTCGTGCCGTTTCTGCTCGTCGACACCATCACATCACTCGAGGAGGGCTTGCGAGAGGCAAACGCGACCGAATATGGTCTCACCGCGGGCATTTTTTCTGAGGATGAAGATGAGGTAGAGCGCTTCTTCGCTTCTATGCAGTGTGGCGTGTGTTACGCGAACCGGCGCGGCGGTGCAACGACGGGGGCGTGGCCCGGCGTCCAGCCGTTTGGTGGATGGAAGGCGAGCGGGGTTACTGGCAAAGGAGTTGGGGGGCCGTACTATCTACTCTCGTACGTCCGAGAGCAGACGCGAACGAGAGCGTAAACGGTGCGATCCTCGACGCGCGATGCAGCCTCAAGGTGTCGCAAGACCGCTACTATAGTGAAGAGGCACACCAAAAAATATACCGCGCGCCCGCCTCTATGCGATCGGCGTCTGGCGCCGTGCGCGGCAGCGTCGTGGGTGTCGCTGTCGTCGACCGCTCTTCAAACGCCTACGAAAAGCTGACTCACGTATCGCCTGAGCTGATCGATCCCTACAAACGATCGCACGCAAGCGACTTCAGCGGTCACAAAAAAATATTGTCGGCCTCAACTTTAATAGGATAGTCGGTATTATGAGTATTGATCTTGGCATAGGCATTCGCAGAACGCAGCTAAGCAGATTTGGCGAATAACGACAGCGTGAAACTGACTATGGACGCAACCGGATACGTGGCCGAGTGGACCTATCGCCCCAACAACGGGTGCAGAGCTGACCGATTCGGACCGTGCATGCTGCAAGCAGAACTCGTGCGATCGTATTTCGACTCTCACGGTCAGCAACGCAAAGACAGAGTCCAGCTCGGCGTCGTCAGTCTCGAATGCATTACCGAAGTGTCGCACCGCCACGCGTTTTGGGTCATCACCGAAGCCGCACTCGAGTCGCTTGAACTGGACACCGAAACACGCGAACGCATCAGTGCGGAGTTATCGAAGGTCGTGCCATTGCCAAGCGAGGGAGAGATCACGGATTATAGAAACACGCTCGGCGCACTCTCTCGGGCGTTGCGAAAGCGGAGTTCTTCCAGCGAGACTAAGCCAGCATAATGGACGAGCCATACCGGTTGACACAGGAGTAACGCCCTTCGCAGGAGCGGCGAGGCGCGTACACGTACTCACGACTAAAGTCGTCCCGAGTGCGCACTAAATTCAAAAAAAATTCCAGCTCGCGGCGTCTCATAGAAACCTTTACACGTCCTCACGCCTAAACGTCCGAGTACAGGGAGGACCACAATCATGAGAATGGAAAGGACAATAACCTATTTTGAGGCGCCTGGAGAAGACAACACGGCCGATGTGCTTGACTGCGCAAAAAAGCGCGCCAGCGAACTCGGGATTACGCACATACTGATCCCTTCGGTGCGGGGAGCTTCTGCAGAAAAAGCGCTCGATTTCTTTGCGACTGACAACATCACGCTCTTTTTCGTCGGCACCGATCCCGCGCGTTTTTCGCCCGAAACCAAAAAGCGCATTGAGAATGCGGGCTTTAAACACGTGTTTTACAAAGAAGTTGATTACCAATACGCCGATGAGGTGAAGAACGCCTTTCGCAGGTTCGGACAAGGCACCAAAGTGGCCGTTGAACTCACGCTGATCGCGGCGCAGCTAGAGATCGTCGAACCAGGTACCGAGGTCGTAGCGCTTGGTGGGAGTGCGAAGGGCCTCGACACAGCGCTCGTGATTAAAGCGGCGACAAGCGACGAATTCTATGAGCTTGAAATTCGCGAAATCCTCTGCAAGCCACGCAAAACAAAAACCTGAGGTCACACGGTCACGATATTGCACGTTTGCTCGGCTGCAACAGCGAACAAGCCGCAAAACTCGCGTGAGCCATGTGCAAGACGCAGCGATGCGACCGATTACGGTGACCTGCTAAGGCGGTACTCGGCCACGCGTCGATTAGGCCCCTAGATCATAGAGCGGGGCAATGGAGGCCGCTGAAATGGCGGCCCACCGACGAGGTGCCAGGCTACACTTCCCAAAAGGCCACAATTCTTCCGACGTTGATAAAATCTCGGCGCTGATCGTGCTCGAGCACAACAACACCATCGGCGCTTCCCACTACCTTGCCGGTTATGGTTTCGTTCGGCCTGCCGCCGAAGTACACTTCTATCGTTTTGTCGATGAAATGCTCAGAAATTGTCTTGTCTAGCATAAAACCACTCCCTAATTGCTTGTAGTTTACTCACACGCATATATTATTGTAGCGTTGCTGCAAAGTCACTGCACGACCACTGCAAACGCTGTTGACGCAGCACAGAGCCGCTGTCTCACAAATCAGATCACGAGCTTCCGTTATTCGCAGCTATCAGTCCTGCGTGGGTGCACCTCATATGTTTGTCACCGAATGCCGCTTGAAATGCACGTTTGTCCAGCACTAGTCCTCGATCGTGATGCGCGTACCTGCATTATTAAAGAAGAAACGGTCCCCAAACGCTTTGGAGAGTTGCACGGCGGCGGGCAAACCGGTGCAGTGAGAGACGCCTATGCGCGCAACGTCGAGAGCTTTAAGCCCTTTGATCGTCGCTTTAAGCTGCCCTTCCGACGCCTTCATCAAGTGCGTCCCCCCGATGACCGTGTGAATGCGATCCTCGTTCGCCACGCTCTGTGCCTGGAGCAACGTATTGACAATACCGCGATGCGCGCAGCCCAATACGACCACAAGACCGAGATCTGTCGTGATAATGAGCGCAAGATCATCTGCCATCGGATCAGGCCGGATGCCTTCTTCGTCACGAACGTACAACTCTGGATCGACAGTCTCATAAGCCGTGTCCAGCGGGATTTCGCCTGTAGTAAGGATCCGATTGCTTATTCGCGCCGGCTTGCTCGTGCTTACAAACGCGGCCCCAAGGCTCTCTAACGCCTCTCGCACGTGCGGCATCCCCGCGTAGATATTCTTATGAACGGGTCCTGAGTACTTTGGTATCCAGATGTCTGGATGCGCCACAACGTTGACTGCACGCGCCCCTTCGCGAAGGGCAGGGTCTTTTCGTATCGCGCTCAGCACCGACCACAACCCACCCGTGTGATCGCGGTGCCCGTGGCTGAGCACGATGGTGTGAAGCGCCGATAGGTCTACATCCAAGACCGTCGCGTTGCGGGTCGCCGCGGTGTCTTGGCCCGTGTCGAGCAATACAGCGACGTCGTCAGTCTCGACAAGAATGCTTAATCCCCATTCGGCGCGCAGGCCGACTCGCGAGGCGGTATTTTCACAAAGCGTTGTGAGTGTAATTGTCATGCCCGGGCTCCTCCAGAACAGTGTCGTCAATTACGAACATTCGTTATCACTACTCCATCGAAATGCTGCTGCACTTAAAAACTCTCCCCTCCTTTCGTTTCAATCTTTTTTTAGTCTCCACCTGCCCCTTCGATCGATCATCTACAGCGCGACGGCTTGTTCGGTGCTCGTAGCGGCTCTAACTGGCCAACGTCAACAAAACGACAGCTTTAAACCTGCGCACGACGAGAGAGCGAAGCAACGTTGCGAGAGGGTCCCATAGTTAATCGTGCGGCAGAATACTGGCCTTATGGATTGATCGGTGTCGCGATCATTGCAGCTATCCTCAATATCGCCCTATATGCCGCGGGGGTCGTCGAGTCGTTTCTCCTCTGGTTCCTTGTCGTCGTGGTAGGCTTCGGTTCGCTTTACGCTTTATGGGACACGCGTTTGTCGCTGACGACGTTGCACGAAGTATTGGATGGCCCACCGGAAGCCCGTTTCAATTTGAAGTAGCCCTGCACAACCTCGCCGTTGGAGTCTTAGGGGTGCTCTGCTTTTGGGTGCGCGGTGACTTCTGGAGCGCGACGGTAATCGCGTTTGCGGTGTTTGGGATCGGGGCGGCGTACGGCCACATACGCGACATCCGGCTCCGTCACAACTACGCGTCCGGCAACGCGGGGCCGATTCTGAATATCAACGATATCCTCTTGCCGTTGCTGCTCATCGTTCTCCTGATCGCGTGCCGCGTCTAGTCAAAATAAGCCACAGCTCGCGCTTTTCTGCAATGGAGTGACTGAAGGGATCTAATAGCCAATAACGCGGCAAATAGGAAGTGCTTTATTATATGCAAATCGTGTTCAGCTTGTAACTAGCCTATCGGAGGTGAGACACATGGTGAGTCAAGTGGAGTACTTAAAAGTGATGGCTGGTCTGATCACGACGGCTTTCGCGTTCATCGCAGGCCTTGCGTGGAATCAAGCGATCCAGTCTATTTTTATCTATTTTTTGGGAACGGCCAACAGCATTCCAGGAAACCTCGCATACGCAATTATTATAACCATTGTCGCAGTGATCGCCACAGTATATATCGCCGGGGCCGCCGCGAAAGCGGCAGGTGAAGAGAGCAAACCATAGACAAAAAGGGGCGCGCTTACCGCGCCTTTACTTTCTTTTTTTGCCAGTCCGCAGCAATCGCACTTTGTCCGCCGCCGCCAAGCGCCTAAAGACTCCCGAAATCATAAAAACAAGGGGTTCATACTGGTAGGCGTCAGGCCGCGAGCGCGCCGCAGGAGACGATTCATGGCTCAGAAGAAGTATGACATCATGATCCACCTCTGGTGGGAGAAGCAGATACGTAAGATTACGATCGTATCGGAAGATACGCGCATAGAGATGTGGTTTCGCAATTTCGGACACATCACCTTAGAAGAGAGACGAACGCGTGACGTCTTCAGCGGCATTATTGAGGGGCTCACAGGGGTCACGGAAGGCGACCTACCTGAGATTTTTGCAAACGTCATCAAAAGTGGAAAGACCAAGACACGCGAGCGCGTACGAACGCGAGAAGAGCTGCTGGCGTTGGTAAAGCAAGCGGTTCAATGAGTGCGGCCAATGGTAAATATGCCTTCGACAGCGCTCAAAGCCGCTTCAGCAAGGCATCGAGCTTGCAAGCGAAAGGCGTGGCGTCTGTTTTTCACGATGCAGTATGTAACGTGCGTCGCGCTCTGCATGCGCCGCATCAGTTTTCTCGCTTCGAGGTCGCGTTTCACCGTTTCGGCGTACCAGGCAATTGAGCCTTGGAACGTGCCACTGACTTTTTGCTCAACGCACGCATTCAGTTGAGCGTGTGTTAATTCACCGTCGTCGAAACACGCGAGCACGGCTTCGCGGATCGTTTCATATTTTGTTTTGTCGATGCTCCGCCCCTGCTTTCCTTCCGTCTGCAAGGTTTCTATTTTTTCGCCAATAGCATCACTTACGCTTGCCCAAGGATAAATCGCGCTGCTTGTGACGCCGGGCTCCGACCACGTCACAACGGAGCTTATCTAGTTGTTTTGGCGCAGTAGCCCGCGACGCGCGTTAGATAGTGTTAAAACGTTTGGGGTTCATGCACGTAGGCACGACCACGAGCCAGCAGGAGGGATTCACTAATTAAGACACGCGTTATGACGCTAACGTCTCGGCAGTTCAAATTGCTGCAACGATCGACCTTTTCAAAGTGGCAGGCACTCGACGAGGGCCGTGCCACGACTATAAAGGAGCTCCTTGCGAAATATTCCGCGTTCGTTATCCGCAGCGACGGAGCCCTTTTCGGCGTCGCAACGGATTCGATGGGCAGGTCCACGCGACACACTCTTGACGCGCGATTTGTTGACGAAAAGGGATTTAAGGGGTTACAGTTTCAGTTTCCGAGCGTTGAAGAAGAGACTTAGTGGCCCGTTGACGCTATGCTTAATCCGCTTTCTGCGGGCACCTTCACTAAAAATGGGCGATCTCACACGTTCGCTCAAAACCTCGCGCGTGGCAGGGCAGCCAGTTTATCAGTGCCTGCTTACTCAGTTGCTGACTAAACTACCCAATCCAACACCCAGAGTCGGTCTCTTGCGTGTCCTCCACGCGTAACCCCAGTCGCTTAGCTCGGACGAGTATCTCGTTCGTCCATAGTCCGAAGCTCGGGTCGAGTATGACGCTATATCCGCCCTCATACCCTTGTAGTGATCCGTCCTCGTACCAGGCGAGATAGTCAAACAAGTCTAACGTCGGGGTGACCCGCTCGCTTACCCAGCTATCGTAGTCCTTTCCTGTCTCCTCTTTCCACTCAAGAAACGTCGTGCCGTACAGTTGCCAATCTACCACGTTGGCGTGCGTGAGCTCCATGAAAGACTTTGCGCCGGTGATTCGAATGTACCGCATAGGTCTCACCTGATAGTTTGCGCGGGGATCGTGCCCGTGTGATTGAAAAACCGCAAAACACACCGTTCCTTCTGCCCGCTCACGTCATCGATATGCGAGAGGAGGCTAGAGGCAATTTCTTCTATACTCGCGCCGCGAACGGCGCCTCGCGCCACGACCAGCACACCGGTGATAATCTCGAAGATGCTTCCTATCAGCCCTAACAAGAGTGTAGGGCCTGCCAGAGTGTGCGACTTCATTCCGTCTGTGTGAGCGTACCTCTCAAGTCGCCCGCATAAGCTCTGTATAACAAGGTAGACCTTTCTTTATGAACATTGCGCACTGAGGATTGAATATTGCTCACACGAGCGCAATCCTATAAAAGGCGTGCTCGTCGGCACAATTTCTTTGTTTATGGGGTACTCACGAAGCTTTTAGTCAAAGCGTCCACAACCAACAATTGCACAAAAAACCGCGTCCTCAATACGAAATAGCACGAACAGGCGCTTCCATCTGCGAGCCCAAGCGCAGGTCGCCGCTACGACATTCGCTTGGTGCGCCGCCATTTAGCAACCCTTTTTTGATCGACATCGCTTGCGCCATAAACTTTAAACAGAGACCCGCTACTTGACTAACGTGTCCTCTTATAGAAGCGTCGGTACACTCTTGGCAGCTGCGCGCAATGATGGGGCAGGCCTCGTAAATCCCGGCGTTGTCGGCGGCTTTGCAGGTGGGGCACTTGGCGTAGTCGTAAGCATCCTTGCTAACATATGGTCTGGGATCACTATCGGCGTTATCGTCGGCGCGTTAGTCGGCGCCTGGGCTGGCAGGCACCGTGGTGCGGTAATAGAGGGCTTGATTGGCGGCCTGGTTGGTTCATTCGTCGGGGTTCTGCTTGGCGTCGTCATAGGCATTCCGCTGGGGGGCATATTGACTGCAGCTATCGGCTTGCTGCTTGGCGTCATCGTCGGTGGAGCACTAGGCGCGTTCATCGGCCAGCAAATCCTTGGAGGGGTTGGAGCGCTGGCGGGAGCCGTCATCGGAGCGGTTCTTGGACTCGCGGTTGGCGTAGTCTTCGGAGCTCTTCTCGCGCCGCTAGCCGGAATATTAATTGGAGGACTTGTCGGCGCCGTAATCGGCGCAATACTGTGAGCGCCCACGATTTTTTTCGCGAATCTAAGACCTCACCCATCTGTTCCATTTTTGCCTCACGCAGTGATGTTCCAACGGCGCTGTTGCTCTACGAGCGTTTTAGATTGCTGCCTGGACAACGCGACGAGCACTATTTAAACCACGAATCTCAATAACTTATCTACTTGCCATTTTTGGGAAGAGCGATCACCATTCACGGTCGATCTTCAACGCGAACCATTGATAGGCGAGAGTACGCCAAGTCTCTTGGTACTAACAACGCCTCCGAGTGTGCCAGTGCCGCAAGACAAGTTAAAGGAAATCAAACGCAATGCAAGAGTCAGACCGAAAATCGTCCTCGTCTGCTCTCTCGTTTCAATACTTCTATTCTCGATGCTCTTCACGGGCGCAGGCAGTGGGGCGACGGGTTCTGCGCAAACGACTAAGTATGTGATATTTAGAGATGATGACGTCGCGCCTAACGCCGACTTCGCCGAGCTTCAGGCTGTCAACCAAGTGCACATCGACAAGAATGTGCCGGTGACGCTGGGCATCATTCCGCATCCGTACCCTGCGCCTTCGGGCAACCAGCTGATTGAAGTAAATCAAACGTTTTTCGATTACATGCAATCGCTCACCTCAAACCATCTTTTTCAATTCGCACAGCACGGCTATACGCACCTGGATATTGGGCCGTCACCGGGGGGGCCCAGTGAATTTTATGGGAGGCCGTATGCCGCGCAATACGACGCAATCAAGCAGGGGCGCGACGACATCACCCAGGCGTTCGGGGTCACGCCCACTTCGTTTCTCCCTCCATTTGACAAGAGCGACAACAACACGCTAAAGGCGGCAGAAGCGCTGGGGTTTACGGAATATAGCACCGCCTTTGCAGATTTCATCCAGAATGGGGGAAACCTGGATGGCATGAGATTGGATACGATCTCGATTGAGCTCGGTAACAATACCCTTCAGTCGCTCGAGAGCGCAACCAACCAGTGGCTCAACGATCCTTATAGCATCAACACCTTCGTGGTGCTGTATCACCCCGCCTATTTCGAGGCGGCCAATCTTACCGTCTCTGCCTCGAAGGTGAACATGCTCGCCAATTACATCGATTACTTGCAGGGCACCGGACGCGTGCAGTTCACAACGCTCGATCGTTCGGTGACGACGACGGGTAATGGCGCCGTTGCTTCATCGAGCAGCGTGGGAACCACTGCTGTGGGAGCAGCAAACGCCTCAAACGTCGGATTTGCTAACGGGTCGGCGGTCTTCGCGGTTCTTGGAGTGATTCTCGCTTTTTCGCTCGCCTCCGTACTCACGATTCGACTAAGTAAGAACAAAAAACGACGTAATAGGTGAGTGCAGCGCCAGTGACGACGCATCGCCTGTAATTTGATTCCTCAAAGAAAACGCACCTGTCACGAGACCAGCAAGGGCTGAGCCGTGGCTACTAGCTAAAGCTTGAGTTTCAACGAAGCTTCTTCGCAAGACCCTCGGCCAGCCGCTGCAACGCGGGCGAGCTATCGTGAGGGTCAAGCTGGACTTCAATAATCGTAAACCCCTCGGTGTAGGCCCGCGCCGCGTCGAGCGCTTGGTCAAACTCGTCCTCTGTCGTTACGACCGCCCCAGTCCCCCCGCCAACGATCTCCGGGAACCGACTGTACTGCCACACCCGCAGGTCGTTGAACGGCCCGTCTTGGATTGGCCGTTCGGTCGCATACCCATAATTGTTGAGCACGACGATGATTGGATTCAGGCCGAGCCGTGCGATGGTCGAAACCTCGATGCCGGTCATTTGGAATGCCCCGTCACCGACGAGCACTAACGGACGAAGATTGGGATTCGCGAGTTGTGCTCCGATACTCGCCGGCACCGCAAAGCCGAGCGAGAGGTAATACCCGGGCGACAGGAATTCAGTTCTGCGGTGGGTGATGAGGTCAAGCCCGCCGAAGAGCGCATCGCCGACGTCGGCGATGACCACGGTGTTGTCCTCAAGCGCCCAGTTAAGCCGCTCAAACAGCCTCTTGACGGTAATCTTCTGTCCTTTTTTCGTCAAGAATGGTACGATCGGCCGCGGGTGTGGAAAGTCGCGGGGGATCCGCGGCGTGATGGGAGCGGTGAGCAAGCCTTCGAGGAAGTCGTGTAGACCGACGCGCGCGTAGGTGCGATACTGAATCGAACATTGCTCGCTCGTGACGTAAATTGCCTTTTCCTGGTCGATATGCGCGGTATATTGTCCGAGGTTAACGTCCGTCATAAAGGCACCGAGGAGGATCAGGCAATCACTTGATTCGACATAGTCGCGGACGGACGCGAAGCCCATCGCCCCTTCGTAGATGCCCATGTACAGGGGATGATACTCGTCGACAACGGATTTACTGAGAATTGTCGCAGCGACAGGTATCTGCACTTTATCGATTAAGGCGAGAAGCTTGTCCTGCAGTCCGAACCGGTGCAGCTCGACATCGGCAATTACGACGGGTTGCTGAGACTCGTTGATCATCGTCACTGCGTCGTCAAGAGCGGCCTGCAAAGCGTTAGGATCACTCGTATCTTCTGCTCGCGCTACCGAAGCCTGATATGGCGGCTTCACGTGGGCGAACGTTATATCGCGCGGGAGCTCAATGTATACCGGTCGCTTAATGCGGAGTGCTTCGGATAACACGCGATCGATCTCTTGGCACGCAGTGTGCGGATCGTCTAAAACCGCGGACGCAACAGTCACTTCCTCAAATATCTTCTTTTGCGTGTTGAAGGTCCGCACTTTATGGTGCAGGAGGGGATTCCCTATCCTTTCTTTGATTCCCGGAGCTCCGGTGATGACTATCAGCGGAGATTTTTCCGCATATGCCTGCGCTGTGGCATTGACGACCTTCAGGCCGCCGACGGAGTAGGTGACACATACGGCGCCTATTCCCCGTATACGCGCGTATGCATCAGCTGCATAGCCCGCGTTCAGTTCGTCGCACGTCGTAATGAGATCAATCTCGCTGTCGCTCAGCTGTTTGAAAAATCCCAAGATATAGTCTCCCGGCACGCCGAAGACATGCGATATGCCATGTGATTGCAACCGGTCAATGAGGTACGCCCCGACCGTGCCGGAGCTGTTAGCGATATTAGATCCAACAGCAATGCCTTTTCGCATTTAGTTCCTGCTTCCTTATTATAGAGATGCGCAACGATTGGTGGGCATCCCAATCATATGTCAACTTAAGGTAAAGCGTTTCGGGAACACCAAACGGTCAATCCTCACGGCCGGACTTTGTGAGAGCGTGCTTAAACTACACTTAAGCTACTTCTACTACTCAGAATCCCTTTACATGTTTTTACGTAAATAGCACGGGCTATAAATCTAGTGCAGGAGTAGCGCATCATCGTGTATTGAGATGCACACTTATTATCTTCCCATTCCCAAGAGTGACAACTGCATCTTCGGTTACAGCTGCGGAGTGCTCACCATCGTGCATTGGTTAGGGGGCGCCGCTCACAAACTATTTAAGCAATTACAACACAATCGTCGGAATCAATGCTAAAGAGTGACCTGTTTTCCGCGGTTAAGACGACTGTAATCTTTTTAGTATTATGCGGCCTGGTTTTTCCCCTTTTACTGGTAGGGATCGCTCAGATTGCCGATAAACCGGCCGCCGAAGGAAGCCTACTGATACAAAACGGCTCAGTCGTTGGATCGAGCCTAGTCGGGCAGTCCTTTAGCGATCCGATGCACTTTCAGTCACGACCGTCAGGTGTATCGAACTGGGGACCGTACAATCCCGCCCTCATCGCGAATGTGAGTCAACAGGTCGCATACCAGAAAGCGCTCAACCCATCTATGAGTTTGGTACCGATCGACTTGGTAACGCAATCAGGGTCGGGAACCGATCCCGATATATCAGTGGCGAGTGCCCTCCTCCAGATTCCACGCATATCGAACGTCACGGGTATCGCTCAAAGCAGACTAACTGCGCTTGTCGACCAGTACACAGAGAACCCGACTGCCGGCGTCTTTGGGGAACCTCGAGTGAACGTTCTAGAGCTCAACATTGCATTGGACGGGCTAATGAATACAACAGCTCTGCACGCGGCGGAGACGAATGCAACGGCTTTGAATGCAGCAGCGCTCAATGCTTCTGCTACGAACACAACAGCTACATAAGTTGCTTAGAGTTCTAAGCCCTCACAACGAAAATGTTGTTGCTGACCTGGTCGATGACTCTGTCGACAACTGTTCCGAAAATAACGCTCGCCCCCCGAGGTCGCTCTGAAGCCCCCATGATTATTATATCGTAGTCTTTTGCTGTTTCTATTATCTGGTCTGCGACCGGACCCGGCTGAATAGCGATGTCGACGTTCTCGTACGTCGAAGCGAGCCGCTGCAAGTCAGCCTGTACATCGCTCTCGCTACGCTCGGTAACATGAAGAAGGGTGATGTGTCCCTGTGTCTTCTCGGCAAGAGCCCTCGCTACGTCCACCGCGTGAAGAGAGTGCTTGTATCCCGCTGACGGAACCAAAATACGGTTGAACGTGCTTTCGTATTTAAGATTGGCGAGGATTACGTCCGACAGAGCGTCTTTCATAAGTGGGTAAATAATATCCCCGTACCGAATCTTATGCAGGGTCGATTGAAGGCTGTACCCGAGAATAGTAAGGTCGATATCATGTGTTGATATTTGACTGAGGATGGTGTCACGAATCGATGATGAGAGTATAATCTCGGGCACGACCTCGGCTCTGTCAGGTGCTACTGATTTCATCAGCAGCGTCACGAGATTAGTCTTCTTCCGGTAGCTCTTAGCACGATCGGGATAATCCTCGCGCGTCCCGACCACACTTAATATTACAATTGTGCCTTCAGGGTCGAGCAACTGTAAGGCTGCCTTAAGCGTGTATTCAGCATTTCGCGGGTTTGATACGGGTAACAATATGCGTTTATACATTTCTCAGCAGCCCCTCCTTTTTTGCTCCAATCGTTTCAAGGCACATCCTATATATACACTTTCCACGAAGTGTAACGGCGCTTACGGCGCTCGCCTGTTTTGCATAAATTATTGCTGACCAGAATAACGAGAGTGCACGACCCGCAGATAACTCTGTTTTTGGCAGGTGAGTTTCGGCTCAAAGGGCGTATGAGGGGGTTAGCGTCTAAGTCTGTGGTACACGCTGCCACTAAACTGCGGCCACCGCATGCCACGGTTATGGTCAGATCACGGGCATCCCTGTCCTGCAGCTGTCAACCCGGAAGGATATGTCCGTTAGTTTTATATAGGATAAGCGTCGTTTAGCCGGGTTAGCGTCTACGTACTGTGGTACACGCTGCCACTACAACTGCGGCCTCCGCATGCCACGGTTATGGCCAGATCACGGGCATCCCTGACCTGCAGCTGTCAATCTGAAAGGATAGGTGCAAAGAATCGGTGGTATAAGTGGACCTGACGGCAATCACCGCGGTTGTAGTCATAATCGTCGTCCAGCTACTCTTGATCCGCCCTATGGGCCGATACGTGGTCCAGACTTATTACAAAGAGCGAAGCAGATTCGATGCGTTTTTTGGACCTGTCGAGCGCCTTTTGTTTCGAGCACTTGGCGTCAATCCGAATGAGGGGATGAGCGCCAAACGCTATATCGGCAATCTCCTGTTGTTCAACCTGTGTATGGGGGTGCCCGTTTTTCTCATTCTCCTTTATCAAGGGTCCCTCCCCCTAAACCCTACCCAAGCGCCCGGCATGAGTCTTGATCTGGCGGTGAATACCGTCTCGAGCTTCGTCACGAATACGAACTGGCAGTTTTACGCAGGCGAGACGCAGGCATCGTATCTCAGCCAGATGATGCTCATATTTCTCCAGTTCACCTCGGCGGCGACGGGGATGGCCATCGGAGTGGCGGTCATCAGGGGGTTTGCGAGCAAAGAGCCACGAGCGGGGTTCAAGAAGATCGAACACGTGGGCAACTTCTACTTCGACTTGGTGCGATCCATAACCCGGATACTTGTGCCCCTTTGCCTCATCCTTTCACTTTTTTTTGTCGCCCAGGGCATTCCCCAGACGTTGAACGGGCCCGTTCATTACACCACGCTTGAGGGTCAAACCGCGACGCCGCTGTACCTTGGGCCTGTCGCTTCAATGGAGTCGATAAAAATGCTCGGCTCAAACGGAGGCGGGTACTACGGACAAAACTCCGCCAACCCCTATGAGAACCCAACCCCGGCAACCAATGCGGTGGAAATCCTCCTCATGATCTTGATAGCATCAGGATTTATCTACGCGTTCGGCACGATGGTGGGAAATACCAAAGAGGGGTGGGTGTTGATCTGCGCAGTTTTAGTTATACTCAGTGCAGCGCTTGTCATTAACATGATATCCGAATCGTCAACCCCCGCGCTCTCAGGCCTTGCCGTGAACCAATCTGCGGGAAATATGGAGGGCAAAGAGGTACGGTTCGGTGATGTCAGCTCCGCTCAGTTCGGGGCGTGGACAACCGCTGGTGCGGTCGGAGCGGTGACCAGCATGCATGACAGCTGGGGCCCGTGGGGCGCGACCTCTCTGCAGGCGATGATGATGTTGAATTGCGTATTTGGGGGCCTTGGGTGTGGGATGATCAACATCTTAATCTTCGTCATACTCTCGGTATTCATCGTGGGCCTGATGGTGGGGAGAACGCCGCAATATCTTGGGCGGAAAATCGAAGGGTATGAGACAAAACTAACGGTGTTTTCCTTCTTGATTCACCCATTCCTCGTATTCACGTTCACGACGCTCGGCGTCCTTTTTGCCGCGAGTCAGACCTTAAACCCAGGATTTCAGGGCTTTGCCGAGCTTGCGTACGCGTACCTCTCAGCGGCTGCCAACAACGGGTCGGCATTTGCGGGACTTTCGGTATCACCCTTTCTCAATTATTCAATGGCCATCGTGTTCGCCGTGGGGCGCTTTGGCACGTTCATCCTCATGTTGTTCGTCGCTGAGACCTTCTTGCACAAGAAAATAGTGCCCTTCGACATTGGCACGATGCGAACCGACACGTGGATTTTCGGGGCCGTCTTCATCGGGGTCGTCGTCATCCTTAACCTTCTGACGTTCTTCCCGCTTCTCATCTTTGGGTCCTTGGGAGAGGCGCTTGCTCATATCTAGGAGGCACAATGAGCACCGGAGTGTACAGCAGAAAAATTCTGGTCGAGGCGCTTGCTGACTCGATCAAGAAACTGAACCCCCGCCACGTGATGGGCAACCCCGTTATGTTCGTCGTCGAGGTCACCTTCTTCTTCGCGCTCATTCTATCTATCGGCAGCTGGATTTTCGGATTGAGCCTTGCTCTGTTCGACTCGGAAATATCTATACTCTTGCTGCTTACCGTGTGGTTTTCTACGTTCGCAGAAGCGCTTTCAGAGGGGAGGGGCAGAGCACAAGCAGAAAGCCTCAGAAAGTCAAGGAAAGAGATGCGTGCCCAAAAAATAGCCGATGATGGGACGATAACTGAGGTGGATTCATCTGAACTGAAGAAAGGTGACAGGGTCCTGGTTCGAGCAGGAGAGATGATTCCCAATGACGGAGACGTGATCAAAGGCAGTGGCTCCGTCGATGAGTCCGCGATAACCGGCGAATCCGCGCCTGTTATACGAGAGAGTGGCGGGGACTTCACCTCGGTGACCGGAGGCACGATGCTTCTGAGCGATGAGCTGTTAATCGAGATCACAGCAAATCCGGGCGAGTCGTTCCTAGACAGGATGATCGCGCTGGTCGAGGGGGCGACAAGACAAAAGACGCCCAATGAACTCGCCCTGACTACCGTCCTCGCAGGTTTTACGTGGATACTCACTGTCATCATCATCACCTTCAACACCCTGGGCAGCTTCTTGGGCGTCACAAGTGATATTACGGTGTTGTACGGGCTGCTCGCATGTCTTGCCCCGACGACCATCGGTGGGCTATTGCCGGCAATCGGCATCGCCGGCATGGACAGGGTGACGCAGTTCAACGTCATCGCCACTTCCGGGAGAGCCGTCGAGGCTGCGGGTGATGTGACCACCATCATACTCGACAAAACAGGCACCATAACCATCGGGAACCGACTGGCAGAGGAGTTCATCCCCTTAGGCGATAAAACGGAGGCTGACGTCACGCGCGCAGCGTTTCTCTCGTCGGTCAGCGACGAGACCCCAGAGGGCAGGTCCATCGTCGCCCTCGCTCAAAAGCTGATTCCCGACTTGACGCGCCCTGAAGTCAAAAACGTCATCGAGTTCTCGGCATCGACAAAGATGAGCGGGGTCGATCTGGCGGACGGCAGGGAGGTGCGGAAGGGTGCCTTCGATGTGATGAGCGACTATGTCCGCTACGTCCCACAAGGGTTTAGGGAGGTTATCGACGGAATTGCGCAGCGCGGAGCAACGCCGCTCGTCGTATCCGTGGACAGAGAGCCGATAGGAGTCATACATCTCAAAGACACAGTTAAGCCGGGCATGCGCGAGCGGTTACAAGAGCTACGGGAGATGGGCATTAAAACTATCATGGTCACCGGTGATAACCGGCTCACGGCAGCGACGATCGCGGCTGAAGCGGGCGTCGACGACTACGTTGCCGAGAGCAAGCCAGAGGACAAAATAAAGATCGTGCAAGCCGAACAAAAGCAGGGGAAAATTGTCGCGATGACCGGAGACGGGACGAACGACGCCCCCGCTCTTGCTCAGGCCGACGTGGGGCTTGCGATGAATAGCGGAACGCAGGCGGCTAAAGAGGCGGCGAACATGATTGATCTCGATAGTGATCCAACTAAATTGATCGATGTCGTAGGGATCGGAAAACAGCTCCTTATGACGCGAGGGTCAATCACGACTTTCAGCGTTGTAACCGATTTCGCCAAATATTTTACGATACTGCCGGCCATATTTGCTGCAACGCTTCCGGCGATTAGCAAGCTCGACTTCATAAATCTGCAGTCACCACATAGTGCGATATTGGCGGCCGTTATCTTTAACACGTTCGTCATTCTCGCATTGATCCCGCTCGCTATGAGAGGAGTAAAATATAAGCCAAAAGATGCTACTTCAACGCTGATACGAAACATCGCGGTTTACGGTGTAGGCGGATTGATCACACCGTTCATCGCCATTAAAGCCATCGATCTGTTAATAAATTACCTACATATCGTGGCTTAATGCTTGCATGCCTTCACAGAGCTGAATATCTACGTCATAAGATTAGGCGGTTAGTCTATGTACAAGCTTGCGTCACAGATATTTACGGATCTCTCGATCACTACCATAGTTTACATAGCTTTTGTTGTTCTCGGAATCATTCTGGTTGGCTATCTCACTTACGTGCTGATTTTCCCAGAACGATTTTAGGACTGCGCGGATGAGCTGAGGGCAGCCCTTCTTTATTATTTTCGACCCCCAGAAGTTTCAACGACTCTTTTCGCCAAGCCTACGCCCTTTTCGTTAAGCCCACGCTCATTTGCCGTACGACGGAAGGCGCAAAATGCAAGCCGCGGGTATTTTATAGAACAATACCTATCATAGGGTTCAATGGATGCCTCTTACCTCGTGTTCGTGGCCATCGCCCTATTATTGCTCCTCTATCTCACGTACGTGATTCTCTATCCAGAAAGGTTTTAGTGGTTTAAGTGGACTTCGCGGGGATTGTTCAAGCCATAATAGTAATTGTGGTAGTGCTAGCTCTCACTCGCCCTGCCGGAGGCTACGTTGTCGCGGTTTACTTTAAAGAACGCAGTCGATTCGACACGCTCTTTGGACCGTTCGAGCGCGCTTTGTTTAGGATACTCGGCGTTAATCCGACTGAAAACATGAGCGTGAGGCGCTACATCCTCAACCTTTTGCTGCTCAACGGCCTTATGGCCGTCGTTGTGCTCGCCATCCTGCTCAACCAGGCATCACTTCCTCTCAACCCTAACGGCGCGCCAAACATGGCGATCGATCAAGCGTTTAACACTGCGGTAAGCTTCATCACCAACACGAATTGGCAGAGCTATGCCGGCGAGACACAATTGTCCTACCTCAGCCAGATGGTCTGTATCACGTTTCTCATGTTCACCTCAGCGGCCACAGGACTGGCTGCGGGTGCCGCATTCATCAGAGGATTTGCGAGCAGGGACAAACGACCTGGGTTTCGCGAAATTTCGGGAATGGGCAACTTCTACTTTGATTTTGTGCGTTCATTAACGCGTGTGCTAATACCGCTTGCTTTGATTGTTTCGCTCATTTTGGTGGCGCAGGGCGTTCCACAAACGCTTAGTGGGCCCTTAACTGCAAAAACGGTGGAGGGGACTAACGACACCCTCTACCGCGGGCCAGTTGCGTCGCTTGAATCAATCAAGCATCTCGGGACAAACGGAGGCGGATATTACGCACAGAACGCCGCCTTCCCATACGAGAATCCGAACCCCGTGACGAACGTCGTGGAAATAATTTCGATGCTCCTGCTGCCGATTTCATTGATTTACGCGTTTGGCGTCCTCGTAGGGAATACCCGAGAGGCGTGGGTGCTCATCGGAGCGCTCATAGTCATATTCGCCGTGATGCTCAGCATCGGCCTCGCTGCGGAGTCATCAAACCAAACGCTCTCATCCCTTGCCGTGAACCAATCTGCGGGAAATATGGAGGGGAAGGAGGTTCGCTTCGGCGTCAGCGGGTCGATGTTATTCACCGTGACGACAACCTCTACCGGAACGGGATCAGTAAACAGCATGTTAGACAGCTATACAGCACTCGGCGGGTTAGTCCCGCTGAGTCTGCTCATGCTTAACTCCCCATTTGCAGGCGAAGGGTCTGGGCTGTTGAGCATTCTGATTTATGTGATACTCGCCGTGTTCATCGCAGGCCTCATGGTGGGTCGCGCCCCGCAGTACCTCGGCCGAAAGATCGAGTCTAAGGAGGTTAAGCTGACCTTGCTCGCATTTCTCGTCCATCCGATCTTGATACTCGGCTTTACTGCGGCAGGCGTCGTCTTCGCGGCAAGCGCAATGGGCAACCCCGGGTTTCACGGCTTCACGGAGATGCTCTACGCGTATGCTTCGGCGGCCGCAAACAACGGATCCGCGTTTGCCGGTTTGCACGCAGATACGCCGTTTTTAAACTACACTCTGGGGATTACGATGCTGCTCGGCCGGTACATCATCTTCCCGCTCATGCTCCTCGTTTCAAACTCTTTCATGCAAAAGAAGATCACGCCGTACGACGTTGGAACGTTTCGCACCGACAAGTGGCTTTTTGGTCTCATCTTGATCGGCGTTATCGTGATCCTCGGCGCGCTTACGTTTTTCCCGGTGCTCGTGCTCGGGCCATTAGGAGAGGCACTATTATGAGGGGGAAATATCGTGGTTGACCAGAAGTGGTACAGCAGGACGCTGCTCACTGACGCGCTGCGCGCATCGATACGCAAGTTCGACCCACGGCTGCTCATCGCGAACCCGGTCATGTTTGTCGTCGAAGTCGGCTTCGTGTATACGTTCATACTGGCGGTCTCTGCCGCGATATCAGGCAGCGGAAAGGCGACGTTCATCGGCCAGATTTCGGCAATTTTGCTGATAACCGTGTTCTTCGCAACCTTCTCCGAAGCAATCGCTGAAGGGCGTGGCAAAGCTCAGGCAGAGAGTTTGAAGAAGACAAAAAAGGAGATCACCGCAAAGAAGGTCGTTGGCGACGAGATCGTCGAGGTGGACGGGCACTCTCTCGTGAAAGGCGACGTCGTTATGGTCACGGCTGGCGATATGATCCCCAATGACGGCGAAGTCATAAAAGGCAGGGGTGCGGTAGACGAATCAGCGATAACGGGTGAGTCAGCGCCGGTCATACGAGAGAGCGGGGGTGATTTCAGCTCAGTAACCGGAGGGACCACACTGTTGAGCGACGAGCTTACTATTCGCATCACCGCAAATCCGGGAGAATCGTTTCTCGACAAAATGATCGCTCTGGTCGAGGGGGCTTCGCGACAAAAAACGCCAAACGAAATAGCGCTTACGATGGTGCTCGCCGGCCTCACATGGATATTCCTCCTCGTCATCGTGACCCTCAACGCGCTCGCAAGCTACGAAGGCGTATTTGTCGATGCGACCACGTTGATCGCTCTCCTCGTCTGCCTCATCCCGACGACCATCGGCGGGCTATTATCCGCAATCGGAATCGCTGGCATGGATCGGGTGACGCAGTTCAACGTAATCGCCAAGTCGGGAAAGGCCGTTGAGGCCTCAGGCGATATCAACACCCTCATCCTCGACAAGACGGGCACGATTACGATTGGAAACAGACTCGCGGAAGAATTTATCCCCTTCGGCGATAAGACCGACGCTGACGTCACAAAGGCTGCTTTTCTCTCCTCAGTGCGCGACGAGACCCCCGAAGGTCGGTCCATCGTGAGGCTTGCAAGAAAGCTTGTGCCTGATTTGGCCGAACCTGAGGTGAGGGACGTGATCGACTTCTCAGCAGATACGAAGATGAGTGGCGTCGATTTGGCAGATGGCTCAGAGATCCGTAAGGGGGCGTTTGACGTGATGTCAGCCTACGTGAACTACGTACCCAAAGGGTTCAAGGAAATCGTTGATGGGATCTCACGCAAAGGGGCAACCCCGCTCGTCGTATCAGTTGATCATGAGCCCATCGGCGTCATTCACCTCAAAGATACGGTCAAGCCAGGAATGCGCGATAGGCTGCACGAGTTGAAAAGCATGGGAATCAAGACCGTTATGGTCACCGGCGATAACCGGCTCACCGCGGCAACGATCGCGGCTGAGGCTGGCGTCGACGACTACGTTCCCGAGAGCAAGCCTGAAGATAAAATAGACATCGTCGGCAGAGAGCAGGCAGACGGCAAGCTCGTCGCAATGACTGGCGACGGCACTAACGACGCCCCCGCATTGGCACAAGCCGACGTGGGACTGGCTATGAACAGCGGGACGCAGGCGGCTAAGGAGGCCGCAAATATGGTCGACCTCGACAGCGACCCATCCAAACTGATTCCCGTCGTTTCGATCGGAAAACAGCTCCTTATGACGCGGGGTGCCATCACGACGTTTAGCATCGTGAACGACGTCGCGAAGTACTTTGCGATTATCCCAGCCGTCTTCGCCGTTGCTATCCCTCAAGCAGATAAGCTCAACATTATGGGGCTCTCATCGCCGAGCAGTGCGATATTGTCTGCTGTCATATTCAACGCCCTCATCATTCCGGCGCTTATTCCGCTTGCCATGAGGGGTGTGAAATACAAGCCGAGTGACGCGTCAACGATCCTCTTGAGAAATATTGCGATTTACGGCGTAGGCGGCTTGATAGTCCCATTCATCGGGATTAAAGCAATTGACGTCATCATAACCAGCCTTCATCTCGTCTAGCGCCGCTAGCTATCTTTCAGGAGACGACTCGCGCCTGCTATTGCGTGATCGCCTCGCGGCTCACGATTGTCGTATGGCACAGAGGCAGCAGGACGAACTCCGCACGGTGGTAAAAGCGCCGAGTTGCCAGCCCTCGGGCGTCCAGCCACGTCCGCCAGATGAGTGGGATTTTAATCGAAGAGTTTCATTTATCTGCAGGCGAGATCTGAATCGGACCTTGGAGGAATGACAGATGAAAATTGACCTTGGAGCGCGAAATTGTCTTTACCCCATGCCAACGACGCTCGTGGGAGCAACAGTAGAGGGGAGGGCTAACTTCGCCACCATCGCGCACGTTGGCATTATGGACCTAGGAAGCGTCTCCCTCGGGATGGCAAAAGCCCACTACACTAACGCCGGAATCAAAGAGAACGGGACGTTCAGCATCAATCTACCATCTGCTGATATGGTGAAGGAAACTGACTACTGTGGCCTAGTGTCAGGGAAGCGCGTCGACAAAGCACAGTTATTTCACGTTTTCTATGGCAACCTCAAGACGGCCCCTATGGTTGCTGAATGTCCAATTAGCATGGAGTGCAAGCTCATAAAGGTGGTTGATTTTCCGAAGCACGACGTGTTCATAGGCGAGATCGTCGCTACTTATGCTGAGGATGCTGTGCTGACCGACGGTGCAGTGGACTATGGCAAAGTACGGCCGCTTCTCTTCACCATGGTGGACCAGAGTTATTGGATGCTAGGCACAAGATTCGCAAAAGCTTGGAACATCGGAAAGGAGCTGAAAAAGGATAAGTCAACTGAAGCCGTCGGCAATTGATACTGGTGATATTTTGAAACTACCACATCTGTGCACGAAGCTACTATCTCGCGGCTACTGGGCACGCAGCCCGCGGACTGCTGATCAGAAACGAGCACCGATAGTAGTAAAAGCGATGAGGGCGAAGCTAGGTGAGGTAGCAATGAAAACCACGTACGTTCTTTTGCCGGTACTGGCCCTGATTATCTTGGCCACCTGCATATCGGGGTGCACGTCAACGAACCCCTCTGGCGGGCAGGGAAATAATACAAGCGCCGTACCTGTATACCAGCCCTCATTGAAGACGGCATCAGTCAACACAAGCGAGGGCAATGTGACGACCTACCAGACAACTGGCTCCGCTACTCAAGTTGCTGATTTTTATAAGACTGAAATGGCAAACCGAGGGTATCAAGCTTCGACCCCCGTTCAAGAAGGATCTGATATGGTTCTCACTTTCGTCAAAGGAGCGAGTACGGTGCATGTCGCGATTGCCACGGTTAACGCACAAATTGGCCCATTAAATTTGTCTCAAGCGGGAGCGACGACGTTCATAATCACAGAGCGAAGTGCGTAAGAATTCAGCGGTTGCCCACTCACGAGTCGTGAGTACAGACAAATGATCAAGAAGTTAGTCGTTCTAGCGCTAGTTTTGCTCGTTGGATGTCCGGCCATTTTTTTGCCGGTAGTTTCAGGGGCAGTATCGACGGTCCCTGCTACGGCGGTTTCAACTACAGTACCTACGATCCCAGCTACGGCCCTAGCCGCCTCAGATGCGGCGCCTAAGCCGCAGCTCGACTACCGCGTGTCGCTGGCGCCAAATCAAATCTGGGAGGGCACAATCGAGTATTTCAAAGCACAAGGCTTCACCACGGTAGTGCTCGTCGCCGCAAAACCACTCCCGTACGACAACGAGTTGCAGAAAATCAAGCAGATGGGCATGTACCCTATTTTGGATATCGAGTATATCATCTGGAACGGCGGCGCTAACAAGTCAACGCCCATAACGCAGTTCGATTCGGATTTTAGCATGTGGAAGCAGGCGGGCTGGCAAAACGTAGCCACAGAGGGAGGACGAAGTGGCGATTTTGCCACGTTGAAGGATTACTTCGCCACTATCACCTTTTTTAACTGCGACAAGTGCGGCCTTTGGCAAGACGGCTACAGAAATCCTGATGTGACGCAGATGTCGTGGGAGACGTACTATCCCTCTGAAATCCCGAGCGTAGAGCAAGGGGCCCTGATTTCATACAACCTCGGAAAGCCGCAGGGCATAACGGCAGGCGTGTGGGATAAAAACAACGCGAACCTCAATTATGATACGTACAAAACGCTACTCGATTGGAGTTATTCCGAGGGAGTGGGTTTCACTCACTTCAACGTGTTCTTCGGGTTGGGAGCGACCATTGCTGACTATCAGCGGCTCGGATTTCCTGCGATCATTTCACAACTACAGCAAAACTATCCGCCCAAACCGATAGGGGCATGGCCTGCGATCACGGTGACCTCTGTTCGACAGGTGCCAAATCCTCAAAACTCTATCGTGTGGGATATAACCAATCTCGGTGACAAAGAGGCGTGGGTAGCCCCTTATGCGATACTCCATAACGGAACTGCAGCCCTGCCCGGCCGAGTGAGTGGCGAAGCGGTTTTGCGTCAAGATGCCGGCACCAGTTCCTCGGCCGCTGTTCAGCAGAACGACGGCTACGGCTGGGTACACCTCGGCGCCGGTGAGGAGATTAGCATCCTGTCGCCGCCCACAGTCCCTACAAACACCACAGGAGCAGCGTACAACGTCTATGTGTACTACAACAATTCCTCCCGCGGGTGGCTTTACAGCCAGCCCCTTTATACGGCCGTCGGGGCCAAGCCCATACCAACAAACTTCTTCGGACTGTTTGACTACAGCAATACCGACGTAGCGTTGCTGTTGCTGCTTGTGCTCGGCGTGTTCCTCACGATCGGACTCGTGCCTCGACTGAGACGGATGCGGCAAAAATAGCGCAAAATTCGTCGCTGCCCGGCTACGAGCGAATGTCGAAGCGGTCCAAACTATACTTTTGATCGACGTGCTGCAGCCTTCCGAACCAGCCACATGAAATAACCTAAGAAAACCCTTTCAGTGTGTGCGCTCCTCGCAAGAATCGCTTCAGTCGAACAGATTTATTTACGGCGGTATCTAAGGAAATTTAAATTAGTGTGTACGCTCCTCGCAAGAATCGCTTCACTCGAATAGAAGTCCCTCTTTAGAGTTGTTATCTCCGTGCGCGGCGCATAAAGCACATAGATCGGGATGCCAATCAGAATCGACACGATTCCGAATACTACCGTGCTGATGCCACATTCATAAATGAGGAACGCGCTCAAGATAATGCCCGAAACAGGGATTACCGGCCCGGTGAGCCGTTCGAGGTAAGTGCGGTCACTATCTGTTTGCCTCCTCGCTCGGAGTGTCAGTACAGCGGCACACGTGGCCAGGTAGACAAAAGCTAGATTAAACGCTGCAAAGATGATGAGTTGCGTTAAATTGCCAATTAATGAAGCGAATAACACAATGGCGGACTGTATAATAATCGCATTGGAAGGGGTACCAAACCTTGGATGAATTCGGCTGAAAAGCCTCGGAAATAGTCCTTCCAATGAGATCGCATAGGATAGCCGAGCAGTCGCTAGCGTAGCAGACTCCTCAAACCCAGAAATTGAGATGAGCGCCCCCAGCGCAAGTATCGTACCTCCAATAAGGGCAAGCTCCGGCGTGTACGACAGGACGACGCTTCCAGCTGTGGCAAGGGGCGCAGGATCGAATTGGAGCGACGTCCAGTTGACCACAGCGAGCGCCATGAAGCCTACGGCTACATAAAAAAAGGTTACAATTGCCATGCCAATGATCATCGCTTTCGGGAGGGTCTTCGTCGGATTCTCCACTTCACCAGAGGGGATGACTGCCAGTTCAAATCCCGTATATGCCCAAAAAATGATAATCAGCGCTGGTCCGAAATTGCTAAAACCAAGCGGGGCAAATGGTGTAAGGTTCGAAGCTGCTGTGCCTGGGTGAGCGACCAAATAGATAAATCCTGCGACGATCAGCAGCAGTAGTGGGCTTAATTTTCCTATGGTAAGCACATCATTGATCCGTCCAGCACCCTTTACCCCCCGCAGGTTTATGTACGCGATAACCGCGACAAAAACAATTTTTATGATGTCGCCCTGAAGCACCGTGAGCGAGGGCACGAAATACGCAAGATACCGGACGAAGGCAACCGGCATAACGGCAAGCCCGGCAACTTCGGCAATCCAGAGGGGCCAGCCCACTAAAAAGCCAGCAAAGTTTCCCCAAGCCTCGCATACATATGCAAACGCGCCCCCCACTTTAGGATCAAGAGCCGCAGCGTCTGCGAAGCTTAATGCTATAAGTATCGCGATTACCCCGGCAACGATAAAAACAACGAGACTTGCTGGTCCGAGATAGACACTGGCCAATGCCGAGACAATGAAGATATCCGCGCCTATGGTAGTGCCAACTACGAGATTTGTAACGTCGAAGAGGTTCAGTTTTTGCGAGCTAGCACTGTTTTTTACTGCCATTTGTGCCCCTTAGCAGCTACGACTTGTTTTCTTTGCGCTCTTTCTATATGGACTTATGCGGCCTGGTATGTCCAATACGGTGAGCCTGCGTGTGAGCGCTGTTTTTGTTAGCTCGTCACTTAGCCCTCATCTCTTGTGAATCCGAGGTGGCTTGCTTTGCAAGAACAAAACTCCTGTTACACTTAAGCTAAGGGGGTGCGCACGCGCCGGTAACTCCGCCCATCAGATCGTCACGAAGAACCAGCCGAGTCACTTGGACGACACGGCGCGGACTCAGACACCGACTACTCGACAGTCGGTTTAAGATGCTCTCTAATTCGACTGATCTCTTCTTCAGACGCGCCTGTGGCCTCGAAGATGGCGCTCAAGGTGTCGAGGGCATCGCGCTGTATCACGAAGTTGTCCACAGTTCTGTATCGCGTCGTCATAAGCGTCGTTCGTATGCCCTCGAATGCTCGACTTATGTAGTTCTCCCGAAAGAACGCAATATCGAGATCGCTTGTCCCACTACCGGCGACGACGAGCATCGTTTTGTCACCGTAACAGTGGCTTATGTCTCTCAGCAGTACGTATCCAGAAGAGGTTGGGAGTAGCAGCACATTGCCAAAGTGCTTTTCGTAATAGTCCTCAAGAAGGATGAAATGCTTTTCCAACGCAAGCAGCGCCGCTTTTTCATCCGATTCAGCAAGAATGACGAAATCTGCGGGAAACCCGACCTTCCGCCAATCGATTTGAATCGTATATCGCGTGAGGACTGCTCGCGTCTTAAGACGCTTGATATGGTAAGCAGCCGCGTTGCCATCGCTGAGGCCGAGACGTTCGGCCAGCTCCGCGTTCGAAGTCTTTGCGTTCCCAAGGAGCGATAGTAAGATTATGAGTTCCTTTTCGTCAAGGGCGATCTTCTTTGCAAGTGCCTGCGCCAGTCTCGTGACGTGGCGCGCTCTCGAACCTGCTGTCTCAAACTCCTTACTTTGCTTCATATTCGTAGGCAACTTCCTGACGCCGCGAAGCTTAGTACTGCGCTCAACGCGTTCGTATTTATAGGTAGCTTTTGCCGTCTCTGGGCTTGTCGTCGGCTCAAAAAGCCAACGCACGAGATCGGCGATCACGCATGAGAGGTTCTAGGTTACCCCAGGACTGCGCGTGCAACGTGTTTTAAATAGGTGCAGCATTACCTCACTCTGATGCTCACAAAGCGGATTATTCCGTGCCTTGACGTCAAATATGGAGATGGCAACAGGGCACTCGTCGTGAAAGGCATCGAATTCGTTTCGCTCAGAGCAGCTGGCGATCCGGTAGAACTCGCCAAACGCTACGATCAAGAGGGCGCTGATGAGCTGATCTTCCTCGATATCACGGCCTCACACGAAAGGCGACAAACGATGCTTGACATCGTCGAGGACACGGCCGACCAGGTTTTTATACCATTTTGCGTCGGTGGCGGCTTACGGACTCTCGATGATGTCATCCAGACGTTGCGGTCTGGCGCAGACAAGATAGCGATTAACACAGCCGCCGTCAAGGATCCACAGTTTATAACGCGCGCAGCCGAGGCGGTTGGTTCGCAGTGCGTTGTTTTGGCCATCGATTGCAGACGGAACCCGGACGTCGATAAAGGACAACATATCGTTACTCTCGAAGATGGCACTCAAGCGTGGTATGAGGTCGTGATTTATGGTGGACGGACCCCGACCGGCATCGATGCGATTGAGTGGGCGATGCGGAGCGAGCGTTTGGGCGCGGGTGAGATCATGCTCACGAGCATGAATAGGGATGGCACAAAAGACGGCTATGATATTCCTATCACGAAGGCGATATCAGAGTCCATCGACCTGCCGATAATTGCCTCCGGGGGTGCCGGCACGGCTGAACACATCTACGCAGGTTTTGTAGATGGGAAGGCGGACGCGTGCCTTGCCGCGAGCATTTTTCATTTTAAAGAGGTTTCCATAGCTTCATTGAAGGAGTACTTGCTAGCGCGCGGAATTCCCATCAGGATATAGGTGGTTTGACCGCGCGTAGAGAGAACAACGAGATTGTCCTCGGTCACTGCTGTTCGCCTGTCAAATAGCGCTGAGCCAATTTCGTGTAGCCCCTCGCGTTTGCCTCTATCCACTGAATCTGCTCAGGGGTTACCTCCTTGACGACTTTTCCGGGAACCCCCAAAACAAGGCTGCGTCGCGGTATCAGCGTGCCTTCTGTCACAACGGCGCCCGCACCGATGATAGAGCCTGCCCCTACACGTGCTCTGTCGAGTATGATGGCGCCAATTCCGATCAGCACAGTATCTTCTATTTGTGCTCCGTGCACTATTGCCCCGTGTCCCATCGTTACCTGGTCTCCAATCCTAACCTCGATTCCTTCTCGTACGTGTATGACCGCATTGTCCTGCACGCTAGTATTGCGGCCTATCTGAATCAAGGCCATATCGCTCCGTATGACAGCGCCGAACCACACGCTCGAACCTGGGGCGATCGTCACATTTCCAATAACCGTTGCGGTTGGAGCAATGAAGACACCTTCGAAGTTTCTGTTCATTAGTTCCCCTGATACCTCACTATCACTAATGAGTTGCCTTTAGGTACAAAAAGCCAATTATTAACCTAACAGGCTATATCACATAGTCGAGCCACTACAGGTGAAGGGGTTTATGGCTTCAGTCGCGATTGGCGGAACGTTTGATATACTTCATGACGGTCATAAGGCGCTGCTGAAAAAGGCCTACTCACTAGGTGAGGTGACAATCGGGCTTGTTTCAGACGAGATGGCAAGAGGAGAAGCCCTCGTCAGCAACACGTACGATACCCGAAAGAAAACAGTTGCCGCCTACGTAAAAGCGCTAACGGGGACTATTCCCGTGATCGTCGCGCTTGACGACCCGTACGGGCCGACCATGAAGGAGAAATTTGATTATATCGTTGTCTCACCTGAAACGTTTCGAACAGCAAAGAAGATTAACGCCCTCAGATCACAACGCGGACTTCCGCCGATAAAGATTATATGCGTCGATTTTGTTCTTGCACAGGACGGACGACCGATATCCTCGACCCGGATTCACCGGGGCGAAATTGACGACCACGGGGTGCTCCTATGAAGGAAGCGGTCTGTTTCTGAAAACCGCTCCACTAGCACCTAGATATGCGTGATTTGCGAGTGCGGACGGTTCGTAGAGACGTTACAAGGATTCGCGTCTCTACCTAGTATGCTCGGCGACATTGCGAGCAGGACGAGATTCGCCACAATCGGGCCCTCTGCAATAGAGCAGATGGGACAAAAACAGCTGCATCGGCTATCGCTCGGGGGTTGATCGAAGCACGCGCGTCACCTGGCTCGGCGCGATTATGGTTCTGATTTCGGAAATGGATAAAGCGAAGGCTCTGAGGCTTGATCTCACTAGTGGACTATGCGTGTCCCAACCCTTTTGCCTGCGATAACATCAAGCAAGACTCGTGGTTCACGCCCGTCGATAACGACGGCTGATATTTTCGAGCGTTCGATAATCTTCGCCGCAAGTGGGTCGATGACCGTTTTGGCGCCGGCCTTCATCTCCTCAGACATAACGATCTTCACTAGCTCAGCGGGTGTGACTTCGTCTAGTTTGACGGCACTCTTGTCAACATAAGGGTCTGCCGTATAAACGCCATCAACTGACGTTGCTATAACAAGAAGATCCGTCTGCACGTATTCAGAAAGTATCGCCGATACAGCATCGGTTGTCTGTCCGGGAGCCACACCCCCCATCACGACAACTTTGCCTGAAGACATGGCCGTTTCGGCTTCTCGATAATCGTGTGGAATGTCCTGAAACGCCGCGTTCGATAATGCCGAGATCAGTAATCGAGCATTGACGCGCGAGAGAGCGATGCCGATAAGGTCACATACCGCTTCACTCGCCCCCATCGAACGGGCGGCCTGTATATAGTCACGGGCTGCTTTGCCCCCACCGGTCACGATGAACAAGGTGTTTTCTTGTGCGAGTTCCTTGATCACTTCAGCGTACTCTAAGAACTTTTCCTGCGACAATGTTGGAGCGATCACAGACCCGCCGACGGAGATCACTGCTTTCATCAGCGTATCATTACTAAAAAAGGAGTATAAGTCAATTCCCGTCTGCTTAGGGATTACGCATTTCCTCGCGTTTAATTAGCAGTCTTACAACCTGCCCTTCTTGCAAGAGCTGGCGCGAAGAAGCACCCTTTTATCAGCCGGACTTACGTACGGCCAATGGACACCGGCATTTGACGCCTGGCAAAAGCATTTGACTCGCGCATCTGGCACACGCTGTCGTGTTTGGTTACGCACATGCGCTGCACTGAACCAGCGCCCGCGATTTTTTCAGTAGCTATAACGCTCTTCTAGCCACGGATCGCCCCGGTTATGGTACCCGTGTGACTCCCAGAATCCGCGCTTATCTTCTGCCATAAACTCGACCCCGGTTACCCACTTGGCACTCTTCCAGAAGTAGAGGCGCGGAACCACGAGCCGCACGGGATAGCCGTGTCCCGGAGTGAGGGGTTCTCCATTATGCTTGAGGGCAAAAAGCACGTCAAGTTCAAAAAAGTCACTTACTGGAAGGTTCGTCGTAAAGCCCTTCTCTGAGTGAATTAACACAAATTTGGCTGCAGGCAGTACTTTCACCAGGTCGGTGAGCGATCGCGTGCTTACTCCCTCCCAACAGTTGTTGAGCTTCGACCACCCGGTGACGCAATGTATGTCGGAAAACACTTTCCCTTGCGAAAGCGACGTGAATTGTTCGAAATTCAGCTTCCGCTCGGTTTCCACGAGTCCCGAGATGGTAAACGTCCACTTAGAGACGTCTACGCGCGGGATAGAGCCGTAATGCAACACAGGCCAGTCTTCGGTCTTTTGCTGACCTGGGGGGATTCTTTCGCTTCTGCTCGTATCTGGGCTTTGGACTGTGTGTTCGTCTTTCACAACTCACCACTTAGTTTCCGTTAACCACGCCGACGTATTTCTGTGCGGCGTTGAACAACTTGGCGAATCGCTTCCTGAGTGCGTTGCGACGCGCGATCCTAGGTCGACATTTCAAAATGGTCAGCCGTTTCCTCGATTGATACGCTCTATTGCCTTCCCCGCCGCATCTCGGACATCTGGATTCTTGTCCTTCAGAAGGGCTCTGAGCGGCTCGAGAGCACGCTCATCGCCTATTTCTCCAAGGCTTTTCGCCGCCCTCATCTTAATATCTGGATCTTTGTCAGTCAGCGTCGCAATGAGGGGCCCCACAGAAGCGGAACCGATTCTCACCAGGGCATCGGATGCTCTCCATCGAACTCCCTTGCTTTGGTCCTTGAGATCCTCGAGGAGGAGCTCCACCTCATTGATACCACACGCGTCGCCCAGTCCGCAAATTTCACCTATTGCCTTGGCAGCTTTTTCACGCACAATTTGATTTTCGTCGTTCATATCCTCGATTAGAGGTTCCAACGCTTGCGCATCGCCTATTTGTCCGAGCGCCGTCGCCGCTTCGAGTCGGACGTAGTACTCTTTATCCTTTAGAGCGTTGATGAGCGCTTCTACCGCCTTTGGGTCGCCTATCTCCCCGAGCGCTTCTGCCGCACATTCTCGCACCATCATCTCCTTATCGTTGAGGGCGCTTATAAGCAGATCCACCGCGCGAGCGGATTTTGCCTTGCCTAGAGCTAAACACGCCATTTTCCGCTTGTCAGGATTCATGTGGTTCAAGTCACTAAGCAGCGATTCTATTTCCTTTTCGTCTTTCGTCGTTCCATCTGGCATTTTTAAGCCTCCGCTTTTTGCCCAGCCTGGGTCTCGTCGGCGAGGGCATTGCCTGCACGAGTGCCCTACTCAGTTAGTGTCCTGTTAAGTCCTATATAGCTACTACGTCATCTCTGAATGCTTCGACGAGGAGCTACGGAACTTAAAGGGGCCGCGGCCTTGCGCGCGAATCGCTGTCGTGCTGCTTCGGTGAGCGCGTGTGCGTGTTTTTCCTCTGCACAAAAGAATTAGTTTCGGCGCAGGCTAGCGTCAGTAATGCGCTCGAGGAACGTCCTTCGAACGCCTGTTCATTGCTGCCTTGCGGAGCACCGTAACATCAGAGGTTTCTGACGCATGTTCCGTGCAACCCCGGAGACGCCAAACCCTAGCCAAAATATCAACATTTTGCTCCTAAGGCTTATCAAAACATTGCGACTAGTCAACGCAACTTGAGGAGGCAAAACCACACTTACACTCAAAGCTGTGGTTCAAGCGTGGTCATTTACACGATATCTGGTGACCGCGCGTTACCAGAAGATATATCACTAGAAGCAATAATCTAAGCTTTAAAATATGTGGATGTTAGAATACACGCATGCTCAACGTTCTGCTACGTGACTAGTGAGCCATTTCACTGTTGATTGTGAAGATAAACGGTAGGGTGCTACACCAGCAGTGGGGGCACACAAAAGAGGCGAATCTGATGGAAACACGGTTAGCGGTTCGAGACGTTATGACGAGGACTGTTGTGACGGGAACTCCCGAGATGACCGCTGCGCAAGCCGGAAAAAAAATGGTCGAAAACAGGGTCGGGAGCATAATAATCGTTAAGGATGAAAAGCCAGTCGGCATCGTCACGGAAAGCGACATGGTTGCGAAAGTCATCTTTAAGAACGTTAAGCCGAGCTCTATCAAGCTCGACCAACTCATGTCGAAACCCCTCATCACAACGAAAAGCAGCGACGACGTGCACGACGCAGTGCTTATGATGGCTCAGAAAAAAATCCGACGTCTTCCGGTACTCGACGGAAATGACCTAGTCGGAATTATTACCGACGCAGACGTTATCCAAGTCTCTTCTGAAGTCAACCAAATTCTCGACAACTTGATAGAGATGAACAGGGAGAGTGTCCTCGACCGCCGGGAACTCGTCATAACGCAAGGCGAGTGTGAGGAGTGCGAGGAATACTCAGACGATCTGCAGCAAGAGGGAGGGCGCCTCAAATGTCCGAGGTGCCGAGGCACTACCTCGTCCGGCGTCTGCGAGATCTGTGGAGAGTTTTCTTACGTGCTCGAATATGCAGACGGCAGCATCATATGCGAATCGTGTAAGGAGAGCGTTCGATGACGCTCAACCTAATGTCACCACCCGTGACTGTGCGTGAAGACGCTTACGTGACTCACGTCCGTCAGCTCATGCGAGACGGCTACCGAAGCCTTCCGGTTGTCGATGGCCAAAGCCGCGTGAAGGGTATGGTAATACTGCCCGACGTAATCAAGGTGACTTCGACGAAATCTGACGTCACGGTAATCGGCTTCGTCCGCGAGACTGGGCTTGCTACTTCTGACTCTGTCCCGATAGAGATAGCAAAAATATTTGCGACGACCGGGTTCGACATTCCTGTGGTCAAGTCGAAAGAGGATTCCACGATCATTGGGGTGATTGACTCTGAGTTACTCATGAACGCTCTGAGTTTTGATCGAAAAATCACGATCGACTCGGTGATGACACAAACCGTTCGGACCTGCAGTCCAACTGATCTCGTATCGAGAGTGTGGCCCAATATGGCGCAATACGGGTTTTCAGGCTACCCTGTGGTGAAGAAGAAGCACCTCATCGGTATCGTTACGCTTCAAGATGTTCTCAAAGCAGGCTATGTGCGACTCGAGCGCGAGGACGAACGGGGAGGCCGAGGGATTCATTCAGCGGCCGTCGAGAAGGTTATGAAGACTCCAGTCATTACCGTCGAGTCAGATTCGTCACTCTGGGAAGCGGCGAATCTGATGAAGCAATACGCAATCGGACGATTGCCGGTGGTCGAAGACTCCAAGCTGATCGGGATAGTCGACCGGCAAGACCTCGTACGAGCCATAATTTGACACAACCACGGAAGGTTACAATGCTACGCGGGAATAAACGGCAGAAGAGAACTCAAGATGACTTCAGCGGCAAATCGGACCGAGGGAGCCTAGGCTTCAAAAGCAAGCTGTCGCAGCACGATGGCGACATCATGATGGTCGCAACCCGGGATGTCGTCCAGATACCCCCCACAATGACTATTATGGGGGCAGTCAAAACGATGGTTAAATATCGTGTTAGGCGGCTGCCTGTGAGCGATCCTGGAACAAACAGACTTGTCGGGATAGTCACCGTAATGGACGTAGTGAATTTTCTCGGCGGGGGCGAAAAAGCTCAAATAATCGAGAACAAGCACAAAGGGAACTTTCTATCGGCGATAAACGAAGAAATCAGTTCAATAATGGAAGAGGATGTTATCACCCTCCGTGAGCAGGATTCGATCCGCGATGCCATCAAAATGATGTTGCAGGGAAACGTAGGTGGCTTCCCGATCGTCAGTGACGATAGCAAGGTTGTAGGAATCGTGTCCGAGCGTGATTTCGTCGGCCTTGTGGCCAATATCATAACGGGAAAGAAAGTCGCTGATTTCATGAGCCGCGACGTCGTAAGCGTCAAACCAGACACCACGGTTGAGGATGCTGCACGAGTGATGGTTTCAAGCGACTTCCGTCGGGTACCCATTGTTCACGAGGGGGTTATGATCGGCGTCGTAACGACCTCGGACATAGTGAAGTATCTTGGAAGCGGCGAGGTTTTTGACAAGCTCGTGACGGGCAACATGCATGAGGCTTTGGGAGGACCCATTAAGATCGTAGCACGAGAACCGCCGATTACTGTCGATCCCGATCTAGATTTGGGTGAAGCTGCAGACCTTATGATAGCGCGCGATGTAAGCGTGTTGCCGGTTGTGGTCGAGGGGGCTCTCTCGGGTATTATAACTGAGAGAGATTTTCTAAACGCATTGGCCGATTAGATGACTTTACAAAAGAGACTTAGCATAGGTCAGCCGGTGGACGGATCAACGAAGTGAATTTTTTTAAGCGTGACGCACGCGGGCGGCTCAAAGGTCGTATTGAACGAGCTTATTGTTGTGGAGGTACTTAAGGAGGATATCTAAGATCTCGTCGCACACATCCTCTTCATCAGCTATTTTTTCAACGACGACATAGTTCCCAGAATCCTCTCGTGCCATCTCGAGATACCGCCCCCGCACGTTGATAAGGGCAGTTTCGTTCTCAAAAGTAGTCAACCCACTATCGCGTTTTTCAATAAGGGTCATGGCCATATCTGCAGGCCAGTTGATGATGAAACTAATGTCGGGCTCCGGTGCGAATTCTCGATTCATCTCTAGTATCTCTTGCCACGGTCTACTGTCTGACTGATACGCTGCGGTAGACAAGAAATATCTGTCCATTACGACGATCTTCTTTTCTAGTAGCGCGGGCATTACGTGCGTCTCTACATCGTGCCTTCGATCGACCAGAAAAAGGTCAACTAAGTCGCTGGGTTTTTTGGGGGAGCTGTGCTCGAGCGTCCGACGTATCTGTTGCGCCTCTGGAGTTTCATTGGTCGGCTCGAAAAAGCGGACGGCGTTAAAACCAAGGGCTGTTAATCTCTCTACTAGTCTGATGGACTGCGTTGTTTTTCCCACGCCATCTATTCCCTCAATTGCCACCAGAATTCCGCGGTTCAGACAGTGCTTCATGCTCTAAAAAATGCTCGAAAACTCGATCGCGAATCGCTCAACAAGCGCCTTAGGAATGGCAAAGCTTACACGCACATACCTGTCGGCAAATCTTCGCGTGGTATACTCAGCGGCTCTAATGAAAAAACCCCGTTTCAGCATCGTGTCTGCGATGGTTTCAGGAGTCTTACCTGTGCCTGAGATGTCAATAACGAACATGCTTCCCTGTGACGGATAAACGGGGAGATACGCTCCTCGTATTTTGTCAACAGCACCTTTTATGGTGGCTTGATTTGCCATGATAGTCTCAACTACCTTCGGGAGCCAACCGAGTTTGGTCTTGAGGGCTGCAATTCCGGCAATTTGACTAACAATTGAGGTACCGAGGTCATTTATCTTGTACCGGGCCATTCGCTCTATAAGCTCGTTTGTTGCGATGTGCGCCCCGAGCCGTAATCCTGCCAAACCGCAGTTTTTTGAAAAACTGTAGATGGTTATCGTTCCTTCAGGATAAAAGTCGGCGGCAAGAGTATGGAGTTTTGCCACGTCTCGGTAGGTCACGTCATTCAACAAATAAACCCCTGCGTCTTGAGCGATTTCACAAAACGCCTTGACGTCCTTTGCCGTGTAGGTTACGCCTAGCGGGTTCAAAGGGTCAACGAGAGTCAGCATTTTAGTTCGATTGCTCATCGCCTCATTTACTATGTCCGGCGTCAATTTGTAGTTAGTATCTGCTGAGTAGATCGGTAGGTCAAGAACTTTGGCTCCGCTTAGTTCGGCAAACTTATGAATAACGTAGTAACCTGGATCTGTCGAGATCACGACGTCACCGGGATGTAGTAGGGTGCGGGTCACCTGGTAAAGCGACTCTGTACCGCCCTCCGTCACATGGACTTCGTGGGGTGAGCTCAAATTCAAGTCTTGGAGTATGAGGGCCCGTAACTCCTCAAGCCCATACGGTGGCGGGTATTTGTGGTATTCCTCCTTTTCGATGGCATTTATCATAGCCCGCTTGATCGCTTGTGGAGTAGGAAAATGATTGGTATTTTGTCCCATCCATACGACGGAGTCATCGTCGTAGATGTTTTGAAAAAATCGATTTTCACTGTTGAAGTCGACCATTTGAATCACATCGCTGAATGATGGGAAAGCTACGTTTGATCGATCAGTTGCCTGGGGCGAGCGTTTACTACTGTCGTATGTTCAGAATTTAAAAGTCTTGTGGTGGAGGAAACGACACGTACAGAACAACGAAGCGAGCGCGTTTGTTTTAGTCGCCGCGAGCGTGTTCCCAGCTCAACCCCAGTTATCAAGAAGGTCAGAATAAGCTTTCCTTGACTGATCTTCGTGTAAATCGCGTTCCGTCTAAAGCTTCCAACCGATAATCTTCTAACAAAACCCGAAACGTTTCATCTAGGGGAACCGAGAGCGATATTTCCTTTGTTCTACCGTATCTTCCCTTGCTGACAACTTTTGTGCTGATTATTCCGAGCAAATCCAGCTCCATTATTAAATCGGTAATCCGCCTTTTAGTCAACACGTCGAGGTCTATTTGTCTGCAAAGTGTTTCATACACTCGGTTTACCTCGCCGGTTGTTGCGCTTCGCGCTCCGTTTTGATGAAGTGTGATTATACTATACAGCACGAGCTTCGCTTGGGTAGGGAGGGTGCGAATTACCTCTGCGACTCGGTTGAGTTCTATTCGCATCTGAGCGGTCCGAACGTGCTCCTCCTTGACGCTATCGGCATTCACACGCTCCGCGAATTCTCCTGATACTCTCAGCAAATCGAGCGCGCGTCTGGCATCCCCGTGCTCCTGGGCGGCCAGGGCTGCACAGAGCGGAATGACTTCGTGGTGCAACGCGTGTTCTTTGAAGGCTAGACGCGCTCGTTCTTCGAGGATGTCTCGCAGTTGATTCGCGTCATAAGGTGGAAATATTAACTCTTCTTCGGCTAGTGAGCTCCTGACGCGAGGGTCAAGATATTCTGTAAACTTCAAGTCGTTGGAGATTCCAATGAGACTTACCCTGGTGTCGGTAAGCTCAAGGTTAATTCGAGACAAATTGTAAAGCACATCGTCCCCGCTTTTTCGGACCAGCTTGTCAAGCTCGTCAAGAATTATTATGACGCTCCCGCCTTGAGAGTTGAGTGCTTCAATAAACTCTGAATAGACTTGATCTGTTGGCCATCCCGTCATCGGGACATCTTTGTTGAACTGGCGAGCCAGATACGCAAGGACGCGGTACTGAGTATCGACCACTTCGCAATTTATGTACGCAACGGTACACGGAACTCCTCGTGATGCGCCGACTTCCATCAATTCTCTGCCTACATATTTGGCGCAAGCCGTTTTCCCTGTGCCGGTTTTGCCGTACACAAGAATATTTGAGGGGGTCTCTCCTCTGAGCGCGACGACTAAAATAATAGCAATCGAGTTGAGCTGATCGCGCCTATGAGGCAGATAGGTAGGCGTATAGGATGGCCTCAACACTTCCTTATCTTTGAAAACAGGTTTGCTTTCTAAAAGGTTGTCAAAAAGTCCTTCCAACTTTCTGCCTCCAATTTTAACAGAGGAAGCGAATGCTTGCTGGAGGCACTGAATTCAAGCAAAGATAACTGACAACTCAGAGCCATCCGCTTAGTCCTACCGTATAGTGGAAACGTGAGTTAATAAACTTTATGATTGCTAAAGTTGTATTTCCAGTGCAGCATAACCTACATTTCCACAGGAAATGACGATTTTTTCCACTGCAAACCCTGCTACTTGTATTCCTATTAAGCTGCTATGTAATTGTGGGCTTATATCGATCACTCCCTAAAGCCTTGATTCAGGTTTCATTTTGCGTTGAAACGGTATGATCCTCGCCAATTTCTCATACTGCGCAAGGGTTGCTTAAAGCAAGGCGGAAAACTTGTTCCTCCTTTTGACATACCTTTGTTGCTTGTGGAAACGGTTCAAGACTCACCCCATGTTTTCCACTGTAAAAATAAAAAATAGGATTTTGTTTGATAATAGATTATAAAAAATAGCGTGTTGTAGGGATAATAACTTTTTAATATATAAATCTTTTTATAAATTTATCTCAATATCTAATGTTTAAGGTTTTATGGATACGCAAACATGGGGGGTGCGTGTAATTTATGTTCCTCTTGGTCGAGGGAGACAAGTCAGACCAAATTATTGAAGCTGGTTACCAATCCAAAACACCCAGCTAGCATCATGTCACCGCCTGGTGCTGCAAAATATGGACTCAGTCGAGATTTCCTCATGATCCCTCGTTGAGGTCCTATTGTGGTTACCCAAAAGCCTCGCTCTTTAGAAGCTCGATCTATCTCTTGGTATCCGGTCTCGTGTATGTAACAACCATGTCCTCCGTCCTGAAAAACTCGTTCATTCGTTAATTTACCATCCATAAAAAGTGACAAAAAATAGTCGAGTTTTTCTGTATTGATCAAGGACGTATGGTGTTCAAACATGCCGATGATCTTCTTTTGATCAAGCATAGCTGCGAGAGTGTGACCGTTTCCGACGTTTACAATGATATGAGGCTCCCACGCGTGCTTAGCCACTGCATCATCACACAGCGCACCCAATATTGCGGCTGGGCCAGTATCCATCACTAGGATCCGCTGCATTTCATTTCCCTCTAATGTCCGATATACGGCCTTTAGTCGTGTCAAGTAGTTGGGGATCCGGCCATCCACGTAGCAAAAATTGGTCAACCCACCACCCGTAGCGATCAAGTGCTTGAAGTGCTGAAAACGAAAAATCCTATTACTCCCGTAACTCTCGCCGTGATCTTGACACGCCACCGCACACATCGTAGGCAAACTCACGTCGAATTGTTGAAGCGCAGATCTCAGTGCGGGCACGTCCACATCGCTCAGCTCCATTCGAACACAATCTGTTGGCGGCTGTGCCGCCGTTATCTTCACCCCCCATGATCGGACTTTATCAAGATCGTCACTGAGCGTTTTTGCTGCAAGTGGCGTTGCAAAAACCGAATATCCACCCTGTAAGTGAGCTCGAATGGCTGAGCTGCTCGGCCCACCTCCCATCGTCTCGCCGTACAAGAATAAGCTGCGGCCCTGCTCCGTAACAGACCTGATCCGGTTGGCGACTATTGCAGTTTGCGAGGGCATTACCATTTTTACGTTATTCTCTATGACTAAGCTCGTGTCGTATAGGAACACATCTTGGGTTCCTGTACCAACGTCTAATGCGATGACACGCATAACTGAAAGATTAGGCAACGCCTCTTATTATATTTATTAACGTGACGTCTGCGACTTGTGCAGAATGTCCCGTCAGAAATGCTATATACGCACTAACCCAAATCCACGTATATGCGACGCAAGCGGTCACAGATTCACCATAAGGCCGCCGTGAACAAGCGCTATGAAATCGGCGTAATCTCGATCAGCACGTCTCGATTTGCGAAATACGGGAGCGTTAAGGCGCCAGAAGAGGCTGAAGACATATCCGGCCAAATCATTATCGACCTTTTGCAAAGCGCCGGCCACAAGTTTCATTCGTATGCCCTTATATCGGACGAAGCAGAGTCAATTATCACTTCTGTGAGGGCCCTCCTCAGTAATACCGACGTAATCATCACAACTGGGGGGACCGGACTCGCCCCACGCGACGTGACCATCGAGGCCGTTCAGCAAATGCTTCAAAAAGAAATTCCAGGTTTTGGCGAGCTATTCAGAAGCATCAGTTATGATAAAATCGGCTCTTCCGCTATGCTCACGCGAGCTGCAAGCGGCATCATAGGAAACACGGCAATTTTCTGTCTTCCTGGCTCTCCAAACGCCGTGACGCTCGCGATGGAAGCCCTGATCTTGCCTGAGCTCCAGCACATTTTGCTTCACGTGTCAGAGTAGTAACCAGTTTTTGGCAGCGCCGTTGACCAGCATCTTGCGAAAAAGCTTATTCGAGGGTCGCATGCTTTTTCTTCAAGTCCTCCTCACTCTTTTTTGTTATCTCCATAAGAGCGGCAATGATGCCGTCTAAAAATACCATCGTGCTGATTTCAAACATTGTGCCGAGTGGAGCAAACGATATGTGCGAACCAACGACTTGTCGTTCCATAAAGTCCATGCCGCTTGCTTTCGTTCGTCCCTTCACGACTACAATAGTATCGGAAAAAGTTCCAAGTGTTGAGTCCTTGTTTGACGTTACTGCGGCGAGTCGTGCGCCTTTCGCTTTTGCGAGGGCGCTCATCTCATTGATTGATTTGGTCTCTCCGGAGCCTGATATGACGACAAGAAGATCGTCCGTTTCAACGGCCGGGGTCACCGTCTCTCCAACTACATATACGTTAAATCCCAAATGCATCAATCGCATCGCAAAGCCCTTGACGACGAGTCCCGATCTGCCGGCACCCATGACAAACAGGCGCTTTTGGTTCTGATGCGCGGCTAGGATATCCATGACAAGTGCTTTTACCTCAGAATAGTCTATTTCATCGGCTATGGCCTGGACATTCGCGGCTATAAGCTTCATCGCTGATTTGACGTAATCTTCGGGTTGTTGGGCGAGAGGGTTCTGCATAGATTCGCACCAGTGACTTTTATTTGCCCTCGCTATTCGTTGGGCGTTATTGTGCTTAAAGGGCTTTGGAGTAATCTGCTTTGATTCAACGGTTTTCCGTGGACTTTCGGCGACTTTGAGACGGCTTTTCGGCCTCTTCAAATGCCAGTCTGCACAACAGGTAGGCGATTGTAGACTCAGCGCCTAGGTTCTGATTAACTCCTTTTTCAAGCGAGAGACCATCAAAACAACCGCCTGTGCCCTCATCATAGATGGGCAGCTTGAGCAGATTGTTGCCGGTGAACCAGCTAAAACACTCAAGCGCGTTTTGGTAGTACTGCCGCTTGCCGGTGATCCTGTAAGCGTCTAAGAATGCCTCGACAAGTGCCCCGACATCGATAGCCTGTTCGTCCCCGAGCGCTCTATGTTTTCCGCGGACGTACCATCCGTCGTTTCCTATGACATTTATTACTCCGTTTGAGGTAACCACTTGATCCCACAGGAACGCTAGAGTGCGTTCGCCGCAAGCAAGGAGTTGCCCGTCGCCAACTGCATCGTAGGCAAGCAGCATCGCCTGGGGCAGCCGAGCGTTCGAGTACGTCATAGAGTCTTCAAACCACTCCCAGTCTGGAGCTCGGGTGTCCTCGTAGTTGCGCAGAATCTCTATTGCAAGCACTCTGATTCTCTCTTCCACGCCTTCAAATGACTCTTTTGAACAATAGAGGCCGAGGAGGCAGTAGGCAATCCCTCTTAAGGATAACCTGGTGGTCGCGTGCATCGCTGCGCGTTCAAAAACAACGCGTGCAACTTCTTGGACGTTCTTAGGGAGATGCGAAGCGCCTCGCGTGTATCCGCACGCCCAGAGCGTCCTGCCCAAAACTTCATCGGAACCTACGCTGTCGAGGAAGCTCCTTTGGTAGCTCATGAAATTGCGCATAGTACCGTCGTCGTTCTGCGCGTGAAAAGTAAAGGCCATGTAGGTCCTCAGCAAATCGAACGTCGACTCATCTCGAAACAAACTGTAGTGCTTCGCCGCCACAAGCAACGCTCTGACGTTGTCGTCAACGCAATAACCTTCAAATCTATTCGGAATCGCGTATTTTGCGTGTTGAAGTATTCCTGTGCAATCAGTGAGTGCTTTCACGTGCCGCAACGTAACGGGAGGGAGCAGCGTATCACCTTGAAGCTTTTTGTCTTCAGTTCATATATAGGCTGTTGTTCGGCGGTCATTGAAGAGAGGTCCGTGCACTGCACAGGCATCGAAGACGCGCGGTTGTTATGCGTTGCACGTGCTGCCTCGCCGACCATCCATCAAAGCAACGCATCATTGGCGCTCAGCGCACACGTAAACTTTATATCCGTGCTGGCGTAGTTAAGTAAAGCCTCAAGCTTAGTTTTTGGAGTGATCAGCATTAGATATGCGGCGCACGAAATTGGTCTCTAGCCCTCTGTTGCTTGCTGCTGTCGCTCTGATTCTGTGTGCCGCTTTAGCAGTCCCAGCGAGCGCGGCAACCCTGACTGGTGCCGGAGGGCAATTCAAAACCATTCAACAAGCAGTGGATGCTGCGAACCCTGGCGACACGGTCCTCGTCGCAGCCGGCACCTACACGGAAAACATTGTGGTGAACAAGGCTCTAACGATCGCCGCCGCCGATCGAAACGCACAGCCCACCGTTAAAGCAGCCGATTCGGGTCAAGACGTCTTCCTATTGACGAGTTCAGGTGTCCATATTGACGGCTTGGCGCTTGTCGGTGGCGCCTCGGGCGTGGAGCTTCAACACACGTCAAACTGTGTGGTCACGAACTGCACCGCGAACGGCAACGTGTTTGGAGTGTACTTGGTCGGAGCCACTGCTAATGAGGTGAGCAATAATAACTTGAATAGCAACGGTTTTGGCATTTACTTGGACGAGTCATCGGGGAATAAGCTGTCGGGCAATAGCGCCATGAACGAGACAGGCGGCGGCGGGAAGGCGACGTATAGCGATGGGATCTACCTTTACTACAGTGATTCTAACAATGTCACGCAGAATAATCTCAGCGCTAATCACGTCTACGGAATTTCCCTATTCCATTCGTCTGGCAACCACATTTCCAATAACACAATAAGCGCGGACGAGCAGATTGGCGTTCGCTTGGGTGAAGCATCCAATAATAACACACTTCGCTTCAACACGATCGGCGGTAATAGCCATCTTGGGATTTTGATCCTAAAGGCACAAGGTAATCAGATCTATCTTAATAACTTCGTGAATCAACTGGTCGCTACAAGTGATGCATCGGCAGCGATTCTGAACTCGCCGGAAAAGCTAGCGTATACGTACGGCGGCGTGAACCGAACGGGATATATGAGCAATTACTATTCGGATTACAAAGGCAACGACTCTAACGGCACCGGGATCGGAAGCACGCCCTCATCATATGGCGACAAGTACCCGCTCATCCGGCCAATTGCGAGCTACGGAACGATTATTCCTGCAAGTGCCGTTACTCCCGCCTCTTCGCCAGCGTTGTCGATTGGCCCAGCGGCTTCCAATCAAAGCAGCACCGGAACAGGAGTTCCAGGATTTGAAACACCGTACGCCGTGGCCGGGCTTCTAATAGCTGCACTTGTAGTCCTTCTAAAACACCACAGATAGCGCGCACGTAACTCGGCGATCTTTTCGAACAGCACGCTTTTTAGGAGCGTACTCACCAAACGATAGTGGGTGCTTCGCTCGTTTCCGTGCAGAAGCTCTGAGCGTCACGCTAACGCAACCCTTTGGTGCGCTCGCCCGCCTATATGCAGTGGTAAACCAAGAGAGGAAGACCCAACCCCTGCTGTTGAAGATTGATGACGTCAATGTGCAACATATAAATAAGGAGACTGAGATCGATAAATCTGCTAAATCAAGAAAACTTCACTTATATCAAGAAAGGCGATCTAGTTGCACATTAGCGATGGCATACTCGAGCCGCAGTGGGTGCTCTTTTGGTGGATGGTCGCTCTAGCGTTTATTGCAGTTGGCGTTATTCAAATTCGGCGCAGGTCAAAAGATAACCCAGGGTATCTACCTATGTTAGCACTAATGGGCGCAGCAGTGCTGGTGATCTCGATCTGGCACATTCCCGTGCCAGTGACTGGGTCAAGCTCCCATCCTTGTGGAACGCCAATGGCTGCTATCATCGTAGGACCTTTTCCCGTAGCCGCCATTTCAGCCGTTGTTCTCTTTTTCCAAACGTTTGTCGGACACGGAGGGCTAACAACAATCGGTGCGAACGACGCGTCGATGGGAATTGTTGGGGCGTTTTCCGGATTCGGGACGTGGGTATCTTTACGAAGGCTCGGCGCGAGCATTTTTTGGGCTGCTGGGATGGCGGGATTTATAGGGGATATTCTCACCTATATCATAGCTGCATTTCAGCTCGCGGTATCGATTCATCCAGAAGCGCTGTTTCGTTATTGGGGTATCTTCATGCTCGGATATCTACCAACGCAGCTCCCCCTCGCGATAATTGAGCTCGTGTTTACCGGGCTTGTCGTGCGCTACATCGCCGACGTGCGACCTGAAATGCTGAAGCTTAGCGGCTTCACACTTCCCACGTCGACGGTTGGGCAATAGGAGGCATTAGGATGGACAGATTTACCAAAAATGCGTTGATAGCGTGTGCAATACTGTCTGCCCTTATTATCACCAGCTTCTATGTTGGAATCGCGCTTGGCAACAGTTTTGTGGGCGCCGATGACAAGGTTAACGATGCAGCTGCTCAGGCTGGGGGCGGAGCGCCCCACGCTTCGCTCTATCAGCTTGATCAAAACGGCGAATACGTTGGATTTGGGACAATAGGTATATTAGGCGGCTTTGCAACAGGCTACGTTTGGGTAATGGCATTCGAAGAGACAAGTAACAAACGAGGCACAACTGATGATTGAAATAATCGATGGGGATCCATTATCGGGGTTGCTCACGACCATCGGGTTTTTTGTGGCGCTTATCGTGGGTCGGCACGTGAGGATCAGGCAGGTGCGCAGAAGGCGGGAAGACACCAGCTAGACGTTAGCCGCGCCACAGCACACGCTACAATATCCTCGACTCCAAAAATGAAGCTTACTCTACAGAAAATTGCTCCTCAATGGAACCCCGTAGACATTATAGGCGACATAGGTGGGCAGCACGCCGGCACCAGCGTTTTCAGAAACATCGATGCCAGGATCTTGCTATCGTCCGCTTTTGTCGTCATACTTGCACTTTCAGCAGCAACGCGGTGGTACGTGCCGGGTGCGGTATTTATTGTGATGTTTCTCATCACGATCTACGCGGCCCCTTCACGTAGATCCTACCTGAAATTGTTGATGTACCCCTTTACTGTCGCTCTGTTCGTCTTCATCGTCCAGGCGTATACGTACGGGTCCAGTGTAGTTTTTACGGTGATATGGCCGGTATATGCCGAAGGCATCGCATCAGGGTGGCTGATATGCGTTCGAGTGCTAGCTTCCGTGTCAATTCTGCTCCTCCTCGTGGAGTCGAAGTCGCAGTTAGAATTGATCGAAGCGCTGAGGTGGTTCAGGATTCCGATTGAGATTCGGAACCTAATGTCGCTTATGTTTCGTTACGTTTCGGTCCTTTCAGAAGAGTTCACGACGATGTTTCACGCTCAACAGGCGAGACTAGGGTATCTCCGCCAAGGTAAGCTGGCTAAAAAAACTGAATAACCTTGCTATCATTGCAGGGATGCTGCTCATTCGATCCTACGATAGGTCATATAGAATCGTCATGAGCATGACGGCTCGGGGGTATGCTCAGAACGTCGATATAGTCCGTACGTTTGAGCGTTTCGCCAGGAAAGACTACCTGTTCGCCGCATGCGCTCTCGCCGCTGTCGCAGGCATAGTGCTGGTGGGGGTGGTGTAATGGCGCCGGCGATCGAGTTTAGAAACGTCGTGTTCAGGTACCCCAACAGTGCGCTTGCCTTGGACGGACTAAGTCTCAAGATCGAAGAGCACACAAAGGTTGTCCTCTTGGGAGAGAACGGAAGTGGCAAGACGACGCTGCTCTTGCACCTAAACGGCCTCCATACGCCTACTAGCGGCGAGGTGACGATTCTCGGCAAACCGGTCAACGCCGCTAATATCGACTGGGTGAGGACCAAGGTGGGAATGATTTTCCAGAACCCCGACGATCAGTTGTTCGCGCCGACGGTGTACCAGGACGTAGCTTTTGGGCCCAGAAATCTCGGCATGGATGAGACGCGCGTAGCGGAACGAGTGGACGAGGTTCTTGACGTGCTCAACATCACACACCTGCGAGACAGACGGTCCGACGCGCTCAGTGGTGGGGAGAAGAGGAGGGCGGCATTGGCAGGCATCTTGGTCATGGATGCTGAAATTATCTCCCTTGATGAGCCACATTCTGGACTGGACCCGCTGGGATGCCTTGAGTTTAACGACCTCCTCAACGAACTCTACTCGAAGGGACGAACAATCGTCGTTGCTACGCACGACGTTGAGTTTGCTGCCTCATGGGCGGATGAATGCGTCATTCTGAAGAAGGGAAAGATAGTGGGGTGCGGGACTCCAGAAGACGTGTTTTCGGATGCGGACATCGTCGGCCGATCAAATCTCAAACTGCCGTCATTTGTTTCGGTATATAACGAACTGCAGGCGAGGAATTTCGTCTGCAAACGGGGAGAGGTGCCATTTGACGTAATGGACCTCGTGCACAAAGTCGAAGCGCCCTCCATAAAATTTCTTGATAATTCAGAGGGGCTATATAAAGGAGCGCACGTTGCGCTCGCTTATTCACGCGATTCGTGGGTCGTTGCACCAGAGGGGGGGCATAATGGGGAAATCCTCGCACAGAATGACGGCATGGCAGTCGTCGAGTTGCGCGATGACAGCGCTCCAAAGAAAGGGGACATTGTAATCTTCAAAGTGCACGATAACGAACGGTACGATGAGCGTGTCGCAGCGCGTGCAAAGAAGCTGATCGAACGCAACAGGGGCACAAAAACCGGCGCCATGGGAACAAATGCCAAGCTGCTAGCCAAGCGTCACGCAATTTCGCTCGATTTTGGCGGTGATGTGATCAACATGGCGATTTCCTGTGCGTCGAGAGGCGTTGACGTAATCCTTCTCGCATCCGGGAATATGGCCGAGCACGCCGGAAAGAAGATTTACAAGATGTGCCCGGACATATTCTTCCATTACGTCAATATGAAAGACGAAGGGACGTCCTCAGACCAAGACGCCATGCCGAGGCGCTAAGTCACTTAGGTTTTAAGAATAACTAGAGAGGACATACAGCTTGTAGGGGCGGGGTGTCAATCGTGAATCTTAAGCGCCCGCGTGGGAGCGCTGATACGCCTTTCCGCCTTCACGTGCGTATATGCGCGCCATTCCGATTCGCACTGCGTCATCTCTCGCTTGCAGCAGCGCCCTCAACGTATTTATGCGAGTGTAGCCGGATAGACTATGGCGCGAAAGGAGCCCTAAGGAATGGTGAGCGGCGGCCCGACTAAAGCAGAGATCATCGCGATAGCATTAGAAAAGCTCCAGATAAGCAGCGGCGAAACATTCGCTGATATTGGCTGCGGAACGGGCAACGTGTCAATCGCAGCCTCCAAAAAGACTAACAAGATCATAGCCGTGGATCAGAGATCTGAGTCTATTGAAACGGCTAAACAAAATTTCAGCGAAGCGGGGGTCTCGGCCCTGGTTACCCTCCTCCGGGGTGAGGCTCCTGACGTTTTGGAAGCTTACGCAAATGCGATCGATAAGGCATTCATTGGAGGAACTAAGAATTTCAGACGGACAATCGATTTCCTCGTGCCACATTGCAGGCGCTTTGTTCTCAACGCTGCGAGACTTGAAGTCACTGCAGACGCAATCGGGTACATGAAGGAGATCGGGGTATTCAAGGAAGCGTTGCTTATCAACATCGCCAAGGGCCACGAACTTGAAAACCTTACAGCATTCACCCCCTATAATCCAGTCTTCATGGTGGTTGGCTCGTGCTAATTGGGGTAGGACTTGGACCTGGAGATCCGCAACTGCTGACGCTAGCGGCAGTGAACGTGCTAACGTCAGCGATTAAAGTGTTTGTTCCCGGGCGTATCTCATATGAACTCACCAAACCGTATGCCGATCCGGAGATCCTTCAGTTTCCGATGACGTACGATGAAGCGGAACTCGAAGCGGCCTGGAACGACAACGTAGAGGCAATCGCCGCCTATGCCGTTAGAGGCCGGACTGCTTTTGGAGTATTGGGGGATCCAAATGTTTTCAGCACGTTTTCGCACATATCGAAGATGCTCAGAAGGCGTATGCCGCACATCGACGTCGAAACCGTGCCTGGCGTGAGTTCAGTTACCGCTTCGTTTGCTCGGTTCGACGAGTCGATAGAGGGATCTTTTGTCGTATCAGACGGATCACCCGTGCAATCGACTCTCGTTCTCAAAGCGACAAGACCTCGCGAGTTAGCCGCGTCACTACAAAAGAGGGGATTTTTTGACCTCAAGTTGCTTGAGAACGGATTCACCGAACGCGAACGGGTCTACTCAAAGGATTTTCCTCTAAAGGGCGAATATTTCAGCATAATGTACGGCAAGCGACCATGAAAGTCTATTTTGTTGGAGCAGGGCCGGGAGACCCAAAGTTGATAACCGTCAGGGGCAAGGAGCTCATCGAAGACGCCAATTTGATTATCTATGCTGGATCTTTGGTAAATCCTGAAGTTCTATCAAACGCGAAAGGAAAAAAAGTCGATAGTTTTGGGATGACGCTCGAGCAAACGACGCGCATGATCGTTGATGCGTGGAAACAAGGCCTTCGCGTCGTGAGGCTCCATAGCGGCGATCCTACGATTTATAGTGCGGTGCGCGAACAGATTCTCGCGATTCAGCCATATGGGATCGACTACGAGATAGTTCCTGGGGTTTCATCGGTGTTTGCCTCCGCAGCTGCGTTGGGCCAGCAGCTGACAAGTGAGACGCTCGTTATCACCCGACCGTCCGGCAACACCTTGGCAGAGGATCAACTCGTCGAGCTATCGGACCTAGAACCAACCATGGCAATCTTTCTGGGCGCTGACAAGATAGACACAATTATGAGGCGCGTGCGATACGCGCCAGAGACTCCAGCCAGCGTCGTGTATCACGCGTCGTGGGACGATCAGGTTATAATTGCCGGCACAGTTTCAGACATAGCCACCAAGGCACGCGAAGCCGGAATTACGAAGTCGGCCATCATCTTGATTGGCGATGAGCTGAGCCTCGAAGGCGAAAGGAGGTCGTACCTATACTCGCCGAAGACCTAAGTATTGCTATCCTCTGTTTTGAACGAAATATAGCTAGCGCGAAGCGCATTCAGTCGGCAATCGGAGGGCAGATTGTCACCTATCAAAAAAACGCGTTCAAAGAGGCCTTCTCCTCGTTCACAGCGGTGATCGCCATAATGGCCACCGGCATTGTCGTTAGGGAAATTGCTCCATTTTTGAAAGGAAAATGGGCCGATCCGGCCGTAATAGCCGTGGATGATCGGTTAAACTACGCCATTCCTATACTTGGCGGTCATCGAGGCGCCAACCGAATCGCGCGCGAGCTCCACAAAAAAGACGTCGTGAAACTTGCCGTCATTTCCACCGCGACGGAGGCAAATGAGGTTCAAAGCGTCGAAGCTATCGCAGCTCGCTTGAATCGCACAATCGTTAATCGCACTAGCACCAAAGCACTCAACACGACTTTCCTTTCCAAACCGGTCGAAATTGTGCACTTAACCGGGCCGCAGATCGTGATCGTCGATGATAACGTGGCCGTGCTCTCGAGAAAAAATGCTAGTGCCCTCTCACTCGGCGTCGGAGCGCGCAAGGGTATCGACAAGTCCATGGTGCTCGAAGCAATCAATTCGAGCCTTGTCGAACTCAATGCGTCAATAGAGGACGTAGACACTATTGCGACCGCATATCTGAAATTGAGTGAGAAGGGCATAAGCGAAGCTGCGTTCGAACTAGGAAAACCGATCGCCTTCGTGCCAAAACAGATCATCGACGCTACAAGGGGTCAAACTAGCTCAAGAGCGCAAATGCTTGGTCTTTCTGGCGTAGCAGAACCGTGCGCGCTTGCTCTTTCAAACCTTTGTGAGCTGCTCCTTACAAAGCGAGCATACGGGGGCGTTACCGTTGCGATCGCCAGGTAGAATTCAGGTCGTCGGAATTGGTCCTGGCTCACTTGAAGATATTACATTGCGAGCAACTAGCGCCATTACCCAATCCGACTACGTTATCGGGGTCGCAACGTACATCGACCAGATCTCATCGCTGCTTCGCGATCAAAAGGTCATTAAAGGTGTTATGGGGGAAGAAGTGCAGCGGGTAAAAAAGGCGATAGAGCTAGCCTCAGAAGGACACAGCGTCTCGATCGTCAGTGGCGGGGATCCCAACGTGTTTGGTATGGGGGGTCTTGTCTTAGAAATGCTGGCAGCACAAGACGGCACGATTGATGTTGAAATCGTGCCCGGCGTCACCGCGGTAAATGCTGTAGCTGCCATACTTGGGGCGCCGCTTTCCAGTGACTACGCGATCATCAGCCTAAGCGACTTGCTGATACCATGGGCAGACATCGAGAAGCGACTCACATCAGCAGCCGAATCCGGGTTCGTCATCGCCTTGTACAACCCGCAGAGCAGAAGACGGAAGCTCAATCTGGCGAGGGCCATTCAACTGCTGAAGAAGTACCGGCCTCACGTTCCTGTGGGCATCGTCCAAAATGGTACGAGGCCTGGAGAGATGACAGCCGTGGCCACGTTAGAGACGATTATGGAACACGAAGAGATAATCGACATGCACACAACTATCATAGTGGGAAATTGTGAATCATTCGTCTGGAAAGACAAGATCATAACGCCAAGGGGGTACCAAAAAAAGTATGGATACTAAACGCGACCCAAGGTCAACCAGTAGCTTGATGGGCGCAGCCACCGCAGAAGCGCTGCGCATAGCTCATCGATCACAGCAAATAGTCAGCGACATTGTTGGGGATCAGAGCCATGAAGGCAAGATAAAGCAGCGTGTCGTAATGGCGACAGGCAACCCCCAATTCGCTGAGCTACTTCGGTTCTGTCACAATCCGATAGAAGCTGGGATTGCCGCGATAAGGAAAGGTGCGAACCTTTACACTGACATCAACATGGTTCGCGTCGGCATATCAAAGGACATAGCTCGTTTTGGTGGGAACATCATCTGCGCGCTTCCAGAAAGCGAAAACGTCACAGATGGAGAGCTCACGCGAGCTTCTTCTGGCCTGTCGCAGCTAGGAAAACACCTAACTGACTCGATCGTCGTGATCGGGAATGCCCCTTCTGCAGCACTTACGGTGGCAAAAATGGTGCATGACGGTATAGAACCCGCGCTGCTCGTTGCTACGCCCGTAGGATTTGTCAACGCTGCTGAGTCAAAAGAGCAGATCAGACAACTCAAAATTCCGTCAATAACGAGCGTCGGTACCCAAGGGGGGACGCCTGTAGCAGTGGCGGTCGCGAATGAGCTGATATCGATGTCATTCCGATAAACCGGCTGAAAAATGTGCAGATTAGTCGACCCGGTGGCAGGCTTTGCGATTCCACAAAAATGGCTAGTGCGGTCAGGGCTTTCCCTGCCTGAGCTTAAGCGGCGCATCGACAGTGGGCTGTACGCGGTGACTGCTTCCGGGACGTTGCTGAAACGTGGGCTTTCCACCGGGACGATTTCTGCGGCTGCCGCAAAGGCCGCGGTGCTGTCAATCGCAGAGCCAACGACCCAAGTCGATATCCTAACGCCGATTGGGATTCGAGTAAAAGTTCACACCACCTCCGCCGACGGCTGGGCAAATGCACAAAAACCGAGGAGCGATCATTCGAAAGACGTCACCGAGGGGCTCATTTTTGAAGCTGAAGCTTGCAAGGCAGACGAAATCCAGCTATCTCCTGGAGAAGGAATCGGAATCGTCAAGAAACACGGATTGCGGGTGCCCTACGGGGCCCCAGCAATAAGTCCGGAGGCGCAGTGGTCGATCGAAAACGCGATCGGCGAGGCCGCGCACAGCATCGGGCTCGAGGGAGCGTTCGTAAAGCTTTCGGCCATCAACGGAGCTGAGATAAGCAAAAAGACGCTTAACGAAAAAGTAGGCGTTTTTGGCGGACTCTCAGTCCTTGGCACAACCGGATTCGTCGAACCTTGGAATGAATGCCTGGTCGGCTCAGCTGAAGACCTCGCAGAAACTGCCGATAGGGTCGCTTTGACAACAGGCCGAACGGGATTCAAATACGCAAAAATGTACTTTCCAGATCACACCACGATCATTGCAGGCAGCAATCTCGAAAGAGTTTTTCAAAAAGCTGAAGGCAAAGAAACGATCATAATCGGTCTGCCGGCGCTGATTCTCAAATGGGCTAAGCCCGACATATTGAGCGAAACGAAAGCTGACACCGTTCAAGAACTGTTTGATAAGAACCCCTACGCAGAAGAGATCACGGCAGCATTGACGGCTCTGAAGACGCGCACAAAAGCAAGAATCGTCGTCATAGATAGGGCTGGAAAGATAATCAGGGACGTTGGATGAGAAAAAATACGGCTGCGCAGCAAGCGGCAAGAAGGCGAGCGTGAAAATTGTAGGCGTTGGCGCAGGACCCGGGATGCTGACCCAGAAGGCGATTGACGCTATCAAGAACGCAAGGCACGTTTATGGTTCAGCTAGAGCACTGGCACTGGCAAAAGAACACATTCGGGGAGACTCGACCGTTTTAGAAAGCTATGACTTGCGAGTAGAAGATGATGCTTGTATTCTTTCGACGGGAGACCCTATGCTTTCCGGGCTGGGTGGGAAAGCTCCGCCCGATGCCGAGATTATTCCAGGAATATCGTCGGCGCAGTTGGCCTGTGCGCGGCTAAAAGTCGATGCAACAGACATTGTTGCCGTCACAACGCACGGCAAAGAACCGAGCCAATCGAAGAAAATGCTGCAAGAAGTCGCGCTTCTTAATAGAGATCTCTTCGTGCTTGCCGACCCAAATTTCGACTTGGTCGATATTTGCGCATATTGGGACAGCCTTGGATATGACGGAGAGGTTGTTGTGCTCGAAGATCTCGGGTACGAAACCGAAAAAGTGTCTCACGGACGAATCACAAGCCCACCAAAGCGGGAATCACCGCTTTTTTGTGCCATCGTTCAGAATCTTGCGCAAAAAAAGTAAAGAAGGAGCGCCCAGCCGCCGGGCAGCCGTTGGGATTGGCCGACAGATAAACCTTTCCAGTCGTTAACAGCGTCCCGCAAACGCGGGATGATGTCCGTTCCACAATCTTTATGGCTTCTGCAACGTCAAGGCCCATTGGGCTGCCAACCACAACCTGCGTCACTCCAGTTTCGAGTAACTCTTCGATCTTCTTATTATCGGTATATGCGTCACCCACTATGCGAAGGCGTCGATCATGTTATCATCCACTGACGCCCCGACGTCAGCCCATTTACCTGCCGTGGCGTCAGCGATGGCTTTAGCTTATCCGAGATAGATACAATGTCGCTGAAGCTAAAGAACACCTTGTTTCTTTGAACATCCTTACCAAGCGTCTTTTTTTGTCATCGTCTCGATTTAGTGCCGTAGGAGCGTTTCAAGGATTGGCTACGCAGCGGCCTGAAAGCAGAAGAGCCCGCCAAGAGAGAGGAGCCACCGGTTAAGCAGGGGCAACGAAAGCGGCGGAAAAAAGTAACGAGCATTAAAGCGGGCAAAAAGTTTCGAGCGCATGCGACAACGCGCTCGCAATCGAAACACTTTTCTGGCTAGAAGTAATACTGTTTTTAAAAGAAGTATTACATATTATGCGGTGAATTTGATGGATAAACAATTGGTGCGAACATGTGTGTCCCTGCCGAGCGACCTTTTGGATCGGTTCGACGGGATCATCTCAGAGCGAGGGTACTCATCGCGCTCTGAGGCCATACGAGATGCCATAAGGAATTATATCGTGAATTATAAGTGGATGACTGAGGTCGAGGGGGAACGTATAGGAATCCTCTCGCTTGTTTATGAGCACGACCAGCGAGGGCTGACCGACGACCTGACCGAGATACAGCACGCCCATATGGGTCTGATTACGAGCTCTGTGCACCTCCATCTCGACCACGATAATTGCTTGGAGATCATCATGTTGCACGGGGAGGGCAAGGGCATCAAAGAGGTCGCAGAGACGGTAATGGCGCTTAAGGGCGTCAAATACGTGAAGCTGAACACAATATCCCCTACCACGGACTTCAGTTAACCCCATGCTACCTGAGTGGATGAAAGAGGTCGAAATAGGCCCGTGTCAGTGTTGCGCCGTCAATGTCGGTAAGAAAAAAAGCTTTGTCGAAAAGTCGATCTCTGGCGCGCTCAATTTCTTCCAGGATAGTCTTATCTCCGAGGACTTTGCAAAACGTGATGGTTTGTTGCAAAGCCTTGATCCCCGAGTGAAGTTGATCTCTGCTATCGTGCTCGTTGTGGCGGTGAGCTTGACGAGGGACCTCCAGGTGCTGTTCGTCTCCTATTTGTTGATCCTGCTATTCGCTTACCTCAGTAAGATAGAAGTATTATTCTTTATCAAGCGCGTCTGGGTATTCGTTCCTATTTTTGCGGGTATCATCGTCCTGCCGATTCTCTTTAATGTTTTTATGGCCGGTGATAGTCTGGTCACTGTCGCGACTCTCGGTAGCGGGGCACGTCTCGGACCGATCATGCTCCCTAGCACGATCTATATCACCAGACAGGGCACGATGTTTGCTATCACGTTCATCCTGCGAGTGGCTACATGCGTGTCTATCGCTGTGCTACTGTTTCTCACAACTCAGCGTGACGTGCTCTTCAAATCGCTTCGATCGCTTCGTGTTCCGAAAGTGTACGTCCTGACACTCGACATGTGCTACAGGTACATCTTTTTGCTCATGGATACGGTGAGGGACTTTTTTACGGCTAAAAAGAGTAGAACGATTAGGAGTCTGTCTGTGCGGGACGAGCAAAGGTGGGTGGCAGGCCGTGTTGGCTATATGCTCGTGAAATCGTTGGACATGAGCAACAAGGTTCACGACGCTATGATCTCCCGCGGCTTTAATGGTGACGTGAAACTCTTGCACGATTATGCCGTGCGCAAAAGGGACTACGCCGCGATCGCAACCGTGCTGATGTTTAGCTCGATGCTGGCGCTGATCTCTCAAAATATCATCAAAATCTGACGTTCTCAAGTAGGGCCAACCATGGAGACAATCTTCGATTTGCACGACGTTTCTTACACATACTTGGAGAAGTTCGAGGCGTTGAATAACGTGAACTTAACGATAGCAGCTGGAGAGCAGATTTCGATCATGGGAGCCAATGGAAGCGGAAAATCCACACTCCTTTCGATACTGAATGCTCTGGTATATCCGACGTCAGGTGAGTTCTATGCGTTTGGTACACCGGTGAGTGAAGAGGCGTTCAACTCGCTCGAGGATAATGAGTTCGGTCGCTATTTTCGAAAAAAGGTGGGTATCGTGTTCCAGAACCCGGACATCCAGCTGTTCTCCTCAACAGTTTTCGACGAGATCGCTTTTGGCCCACTTCAGCTCGGCCTTTCCAAAGATGAAGTTAAGAAGCGGACCGAGGAGGTCATTTCGATGATGGGAATCTCCAGTTTGCGGGACAGGGCGCCACATACGCTGAGCGGCGGCGAGAAAAAGAAGGTATGTATTGCCTCAATACTTTCGATCAATCCCGACGTGCTACTGTTAGATGAGCCTACCGGAGGCTTAGACCCACGCACCCAATTATGGCTTATTGAGCTTCTGCAGGACTTAGCGAAAGCGGGGAAAACGATCATCACTGCTACCCACGATCTAGATATCGTAGAACAGATAAGCACGAGGGCCATTGTCTTCGGTGAGAATCACACTGTGAAAGCGGACTCCAACTGTGATATTGTGATGAACAATCTTGAACTATTGATGTCCGCAAACCTGATTCACAAGCATATGCACCGGCACGGCAAGCTTATGCACGAGCATCTGCATTCGCACGACGGAGAGACTCATCACGAGCAGTAAGTCCTAAAAACAGTATTTTTTGTGAAAAAGAGCTTTTAGTGTCAGCAATGATGCGTGAACACGTTATAAACGTGCCCGTATTCACGCTTTCTTATTCGTTCCATTAAAAGAAAAAAAAAGCAAAAAACGAACAGACTCGCGGCTATTCTTCATTTTTGGGGGCATTTCTTGTCAAAGCTCTTCCAATTAGGATAAATACCCCTCCGCAGAGCACCGCCCCTATGATTGCCGATGCATAGTATCCGAGGCTTTGGCCAAGGAACGTATCCGACAAGGCTGGCAAGCCGTAATCTGGTAACGGAGCCCGCCACAAACCGGACAGACTGGCAAAACCCGCGGGAACAAATCCTACCAGTCCCCGCAGCTCATCGGCGCTCCATTCGCCGTATGCAGTGCCACTTGCAAGCAAGCCGATGGGAACTAGTACGATTAGTACCGAAGAATACTATTAGCAAATTTCTTAGAAGCCTATCCATGAACGTCACCTCGTGTCACGCTGGTAACGTTGTTCTGACGCCCCCCCTTCTCTCCAGCTCTTTTGTAGTTGAATATAATCGTTGGATCAGTCCGTGCTATATACCTGAAGGCCAGTGCCGTAATGATCGCTTCTACAATGCTGAAGAAAATTGCGTGGCTAAAGATCATCCACGGTACAGTTAGACCGAGCCCGTACGGCATGTATAATGGCACGCCGTCTGCAGTGTGCTCGAGTATGGGCTGGATACCCATCTCAAAACCAGCGACGCCGGCAGCGACCGTCAAACCTAGCCATCCTCCGATCCCCGCAGCCAGGACTCTACGCTTTGAGGCAATTTCTGTTTTTCCGCTGATGAACTTGTAACCATAGAATGCGACGAAGGGTATGACGACGGCCATGTTGAAACAGTTCGCTCCAAAAGCCGTGATACCTCCATCACCGAAAAGTAAGCATTGTATGAGGAGCGCCACTGATGTCGTAACGACCGCAACCCAGGGCCCTAATATGATTGCTACCAACCCGCTGCCTACCGCGTGGCCGGTGCTCCCCCAAGGTATGGGCACGTTGAACATCATGATGACAAACGAAAAAGCAGCGGCTAGCGCCAGATAGGGCACTTGCTTGGACTTGAGGTTTTTACGCAGCCAGGTTCCGGCATAAAGCCAGATCGGGATCATAATAATATACATTGCCACGTATGTGAGCGGCCCCAAATACCCATCTGGTATGTGCATGTTATTATCAGACTGAGATAACTGCGAGTAGTTATAAAAAGGTATTGATCGGTAACACTAAAAACGCACTAATTGATGTATTTGTAATAATGCGCCCATAGTTTGGAGTAATCGGCGATCCGCAAAAAACGCTCAATCACGATCTCAATGCGAAGAGAAAGCAGTCCGAGCAAGCAAATACGCCACTGCAATCGAAAGCTGAAAAAAACCGCGCTCACCAAAACCTCACAGGAACGAATCCTGAGGCGAATTCGAGCACCCGCACGGCTGCAATGCGCGGTGTGGCGGCAGGAGACGGGGATAGGCAGACGGAAGTACACACTCCTCGTGAAATTGGCGCTCATTCGTGCGAGCATGCATCGGGAGGAGATGCTGGATCCGCTCGTAGCTTGATTTTGGCATCAACCGCGTCAAACTCGCGAAGGGGTGCAACCGCCCGCCATATTTTGTCGAAGTCGCCTTAAGATCCCATGGATTAATGGTACCTTATCTTATATATCAATTTTTCTTGATGATTATCAGTTTTGCTTGATAAGTTCGCCATAAGCAGGTACTGTGATTCCTCGCGGGGGGCCAGAGTTTGCTATCTAGTTTGCAGTACTCTCGTTGGTTGCTTCGTGGGCGCGATTAATACTTTCATCCTTCTTTTGGACAAAACATACCGTTTTTAGAGAAAGAGACAGAGCGCCCCCCTCGCATTTAGCACGGTTGAGGAGATATCGTTCGACGCACGCGTCAAGAATAACAAGGCCGTAGCGCAAGGGGGGCTCGGGGCGTTGTACACACGTATTGAATCTGCAGACTTGGATGAAGAGATGACCCAGCGAAGCGTTTCGCCGCAATACGAATATGTCGCCACTGAGGGGCATCTTACCACCATCACTGAGCGTATCGCACCTTCGCCAGTCGTGGCTATAGCGCTCGGAACCACGGGTCCCGACACCTTTGTTGATCGGATACGGACGCTCCAATTGGCCATACACGGCTATCCTCCGGCCGTTATCGATTGTGCTCAGGTGCCTCAAGAGGGGTTGGCAAAGCTACACGACCTCTTCTCGACACCGGCCGTCAAGGTAATGCACAACGGAAAGCTCGCCCTCAAGTTCCTCTATCAGGCCGGATTCGACCTCTCAACCCCCTATTTCGATACGATGCTTGCCTCGCAACTGCTTAAGGGCGGGCTGGAGGCAAAACACGATCTGAAAACCGTAGCACGAGCGTATCTTGACGAGCACATCCCGGAAACGTGCGGCAGTATCCGAGCTGATACCATTACCGAACGGCAACTTCGATGTGCCGGACAAACGGTCGGCGTGGTCTTGGGCCTCCATGCGGCGTTATCCGAGCGTATCGAGAGTGCAGGCCTCGCCGACTGCATGCGCTTAGAATGCAACTGCCTCCCCGCGGTTGCGGCAATGGAGCGCAACGGCATGCGCATGGATATGGAACAATGGCGGACGTTGCAGGACACCTATGACGAGCGGGAGGAGACCCTCGTGCACGAGGTGTGTCATGAGCTGACGATGTCGGGACAGCGTACTCTCGGTGACGTCGCCGCCATCAATCTCGGCAGCCCCCAGCAGGTGAAGCACGCCTTCAGAAGCGCAGGCGTTCCCGTCCGCAACGTGCGAGAGGACGAGTTGCTTAAGTATAAGGAGCTCCATCCCGCAATACCCAGCTATATTCGCTACAAGCACATCTTAAAGCTCAAAAACGGCTTTTTGGATGCCCTCCCCCGGCACGTCCATCCGTTGACGGGGAGGGTACATCCCACCTTTCTTCAGGTTGGCACGGTGAACGGGAGATTCGCGTGCCGCAATCCCAACCTGCAGCAGATTCCACGAGACGATGCGGTGAGGGGGTGCTTCGTTGCGGCACGTGACCATCGCCTCGTGATCGCCGACTACGCGCAATTTGAGCTGCGGGTCGTCGCCGACATCAGCGGTGATGAGACCATGACGCGGGCGTTCCAACGGGGGGAGGACTTGCATCGGTTGACCGCATCGCTCGTGCTCGATACGCCCCTTGATCAGGTGACGAAGGACGAGCGCCTTATCGCGAAGGTGCTGAACATCGGCCTCATCTACGGAATGGGCGCACGGAGCTTACGGCGATATGCGAATTACATCTATGGGGTGCACTTTACCCTCGAAGATGCGATCGAGTTTCGCCGGCGTTTCTTTGATGCGTACTCAGGCGTGCGGGCGTTCCACCGCAGCGTGAGCACCACACCGCTGATCTCTATCCGGACCTTGAGCGGAAGAATACGCAGGTGGGAGGACGGCCAAGACCCAAAGCTGACTGAACTGTTAAACACCCGGGTTCAGGGAACTGCTGCGGATATTATGAAACGGGCGGTAACCTCTCTCCACGAAGCATTAGGCCCTACGAGGGCAAAAATCGTCTGCTGTGTGCACGACGAGGTGCTGGTCGAAGCGCCACAGGTACGCGCTGCCGAGGTCGCTGAGACCGTCGCCTACCACATGCGAGGGGCGGGGGCTGAGTTTCTGCGCAATGTCCCGCTCGATGTCGACGTGGCGATTGCTCGGAGCTGGGCAGGGAAGGGATAACGGCTCAAGCTGATGCCCTTTGCTTTTGTCGAGAGCGACTTCCGACGCACGATGGAGCCTATCGTGGTTATGCGGTTTTTTTGGCTGCTTATGAAGCGCGTAATCGTTGTCCCGTTTGAACTTTACTGGTTCAAACTGAGCACAACCCTCGGGACGGTACGATGGGCGACTCGCAAATTGCCGCTTAGGCTCCATTTTTTCGGGCACGGGGCAGAGCCGATAGAAGTGCATACACGAAAGGCACAGCAACATGGTAATCTGCTACCACCCATGTTGTGCGTTAGGTTGAGCTTTTCGTAAGGAAGGTGAAACAAAGCGTCTAAAAAAGACCGACCATCCCAGCAGAAAATGCATTCTGTTTAGGGTAGACCGAGTGCTTTCGGCGTAGCGATCCAGCAATCAGCACGATCAAGGACGCGAAATGTCGCCGCGACAGCACAAAAAAGGCCGAGAAGACACTAAGTGATCGAAGTTGGAGCGGCACCTGGTCGCGTATAAACCGGAACCGCTCCGCATACTAGTAAGAGTCTTGCGGCCTTAACCGTTTCGTTGTTGTTAGCTCACCGGGCACACGCCCACACCGTTACGTGTACCGATTTTCGCTACGATCGACTGAAACAGCTGCATGGTTAAGAAACGGGTACACATTCCAATGGCGAATTAATGAAACTCTAGTGAACATTATCGGGGTCATGTTTCGAACGCAACGCCTGCCTCACGCGACCCCAAGATACTCCTGCCGCGGTTTCAATCAGGGGGAACGATCACGAATACGAAACATACGAATGCAGCGGGTCCAGTCCGACGAAGCATGGAATCGCGTAGAAGATCGAAGTGACGGAAAACGAGGGAAATTGCTAACGCCTTGCGAACATCACCGCTGTGCACGAGGTGATACCATAGCAAGTTTTGATGACACGATTGTCGCCGCAGTTGAGAAAGTCATGCCGAGCGTTGTCAACGTGAGCGACGTTAAGCTTATTCAGGACGCCTATTTACAGGTGCATCCCGTCCAAGGGGTCGGATAAGGTATTGTCATCCGTCATGACGGTTATATCATGACAAACTCCCATGTGGTCCTCGGCTCCCAAGAAATACAAGTGACGCTGCAAGATGGGCGAACCTCTCGCGCGCAGGTCCGCGGCATCGACGCGAAGACGGACATCGCGGTCATCCACGTCAATTATGTGGATCTGCCGGTGCCTGAGATGGCAAAGCGCGCTGAGGTCAAGATCGGGCAGACGGCAATTGCGATGGGCACGCCATTCGGTCTCGTCGGCGGGCCGACGGTCACTGTAGGAATCGTCAGTGCGCTCAACCGGTCTATCCAGACGCAGGTCTCGTTCATGGAGCAGCTCATACAGACCGACGCCGCAATCAACCCGGGTAACAGCGGCGGGCCTTTGGCAAACAGCGCAGGAAGGGTGATAGGGATGAACACCGCCGTCATACAGTTTGCGCAAGGCATCGGGTTCGCCATTGCTATCGAGCCAGCAATGTGGGTTGCCAACCAGCTCATAGAGCGTGGAGAAATCGTGCGTCCGTGGATCGGCATAAGCGCAGTCGACCTCAATCCGAAAATAGTGGCATATTATAAGCTCCACGTTGAACGTGGTGTGTTAGTAACCGCGGTGATGCGCAACAGCCAGGCCGCCGTCTCCGGGATTCAGCTGGGTGATATCGTCGTTCGGCTGGGTGGCATTGACATCAACAACGTCAGAGACCTGATAAAGGTGATGAACGCGCACGCTGTCGGCGACGTCGTTGACATGGACCTCATACGGCGAAACCAACGACTGAGTGGCCAGACCACGCTTGAGAAGGCGCCGTCCACGCAGCTCCCCCCGAGCCAGCCCACACTCTGAGTGGTGTGGTTGCGGCGGACGTCACGCGTGTGCCTTTTTGCATAGAATCGGCTGCGATTCTCGCGAGGGTTCTCTTACGTGTAGATAGTAACGCTTATAACCTCTGCTCTTTCTTACGCGTCACGAGCTTCAGCTGTACGAGTTGACGAGGAGACATCATGATATCAAAGCGAATAATGCTACTGATCGCAGTCACCGTGCTGCTGACCGCGTCTGCCACAGTGCCGGCTCTTGCACTTCTGCCGAACGGGCGGCAGGCTCCAAATTTTCAGCTGAATGATCTTTCCGGCAACAGCCACAAGCTAAGCGATTTCAGGGGAAAGGTCGTCGTCATCGACTTTTTTGGATGGGCTTGCAGTGCTTGTATAAGCGACGCCAATACTAACCTTGTGCCCCTGTACAACACCTACTACAAGAACGACGCGAAGGTCCAGTTCATAAGTGTTGAAGTTAATAATGGCAGCAGTGCGCAGATTCGGCAGTATCTCCAAGAGACGGGGGTACCGTGGCTCGTCCTAAGTGGCGGAAGTAGCTTAGTTTCGACGTACAGCATCGCGAGCACGCCGACCCTCTACGTGATCGATCCAGCAGGCAATGTCGCCCTTAGCATGGAATACCCCACGAACGTCCAGACGCTGAAGTCTACAATCGATTCGCTTGAGAGCAGCACCACGCCCGTTGCCTCAGCACCTGCCGCTTGCGCGCAGGGAACTAACCTTGCCCTCTTTGTGGAAGGTGCGGACAACGCCCTCTACTGGAAGCACTGGGATAGCACGACCTGGTCGACGTCGACGTCTCTCGGCGGAAATCTGACCTCGTCACCCGCTGCGACGTCACCGGCTAATGGCGTGATCGACGTCTTTGCCCGCGGCAGCGACGGCGCCCTGTGGTCGAAGAATACCGCGAATGGAGGGGCCTCCTGGACCAGCTGGCACTCCCTCGGCGGGCAACTTGCTTCAGGCGCCGGCCCTGCCGCGTGCGCGCAGAATGCAAACAGCCTCGACGTCTTTGTACAGGGCACCGGTAACGCACTTTGGCACAAGTCGCTGCAAGGGTCAACGTGGTCGGCGTGGGGATCCCTCGGCGGAAATCTGACCTCGTCACCCGCTGCGACGTCACCGGCTAATGGCGTGATCGACGTCTTTGCCCGCGGCAGCGACGGCGCCCTGTGGTCGAAGAATACCGCGAATGGAGGGGCCTCCTGGACCAGCTGGCACTCCCTCGGCGGGCAACTTGCTTCAGGCGCCGGCCCTGCCGCGTGCGCGCAGAATGCAAACAGCCTCGACGTCTTTGTACAGGGCACCGGTAACGCACTTTGGCACAAGTCGCTGCAAGGGTCAACGTGGTCGGCGTGGGGATCCCTCGGCGGAAATCTGACCTCGTCACCCGCTGCGACGTCACCGGCTAATGGCGTGATCGACGTCTTTGCCCGCGGCAGCGACGGCGCCCTCTGGCAAAAGACCTATAACAACGGGTGGTCCGGCTGGACGTCCGTCGGCGCTATGTAACGCCGCACCACGTGCATGCTCTGGCTCGTACACTACCCACTCTAGCACGTTCCTCTCCCAGGGCGTACGAGCCGCGCGGCTCCTACTACCTCCGCACTAGCACCCCGTCACCACCTAGGCCGCGAGGCATTCAACCCCGTGATCACAACGACCATCACTTAGACGCGCATGCGAACCGATTTAAGCAGATCTCATTTCGAGAAATATGCACGCGTTTGGGACCTTTCCGGGCTTCTCTAAACGTTTGGATGACTTTCACAAGGAAGGCAAGGCGGTCTTGTCCGTGGTCTGGCGGTCAACTGCGCTCGAGCGTGCGCTTGGACCAAACTCACAAGGCAGTCAGCGACATCATATGCGGGCGAGTTTGGAGCTTTGACGCGGCATCTTATAAGTGCGGCTCGTTTGTACGCGGCGCACAGTCGTTTATGCATTGTTTTTTGCGCGCGCGCTGCAACCGCTGCGTGATCTTCTGAACTGTAAGGCGTCCTATCTGGATTTTTCACAAGAACAGTCGTCGGGTCTCACAGGTCGCACTGTGATCGCGCAGCGGCCAGCTTGGCTTTTTTAGGTACACCGCGTGGTTGAGAATCAGAAGTAAACTCTCTCGCCAGCGCTTAATTTACGAGGAGCACGTCCTTGTGCATTATTCGACGCACTTGAGCGGAAACACTTAACTTCTGACGGTTACGTTTTACGTGTTACGTCATTTTCTGTACTGAAAACGTGATATCAGATGCAGCGCGCGTGGAACTTTTCCCCATATGAACTGGAAGTGATCGGAACTATTCAACATATCATAAACCGTATGGCCACTAATTCATTCATTATCAAGGGATGGACCGTGGCCGTGCTCGGTATACTTCTGTTGCTGAACGGCACGCGATATCAAGCGCTTATAGCTGTTTTCGCTTTGCTCGTTTTTTGGTATCTAGACGCATATTTTCTGCGGCAAAAAAAGACGTATAGGGCATTGTACAACGAGATTGTCGAAAATAAGCTCAACGTGAGCGACGAGTTTTTTGATATGAGGACTGCTCGGAACGAGGCCGGCATAGAAGTACCACGATCAAGCACATTAATGTTCTCTAAAACGTTGCTCATCTTTTATGGTTCCCTTTTGACATTGACGTGTGCCTACGTCGGAATTCTGTCTGCCCTATCATACGGAGGATAACGTGGCAAGGTGTTCTTGAGGCTGTGCAAGATGGCAGAGGCTACGGCGCCAGGGCATCGCGAGTTAGGTTTTTAGGCCGCTGAAAATAGGCGTAAGCGGGAGAGCATCTGAAATGCCTTTCGTAACGCTCGACGTGTGACGTTACCTGAGCTGCTGCACCAAGGTGCGGACGCTCGAGAAAACGTAAATGGCGGCGCCTATGGCCAAGAGGCCGTACCCGATCACCCTGAGTGGCGTGAACGCCAGTAAGAGCCCGGCGACGACGACAAGAAGGATAATCAAGGCCACCTTCTGTGTTATCGTTCCCTTGACGTCGAGAGGGGTTGGCATAGTAGGATCTCTATAGCATTGAACTCCGCGCGGTGGGAAAAAACTTGCGAAGATCGCCCCGAGCGAAAAGAGGTTTTTCAAGAAAAAGCGTTCGTTTTACTGCTATCGTATCGCCGCTGCTTAGTTCGTTAGTGCTTGCCACGGTTTGGCAGCGCGGCCACATCGCTGGGAACGGTCGAACATAATCCCCAACCCACGCCTCCGGCTCCGGTTGCGAGGATACTGGACTCAGGGATCGGGCCACGACCGGTCACGATAGACGCGAAGGAATGACTGAATGCGATCTCAAGATGCATACTTCTCTTAAAGAGAGTCACTGTTATAATCATCTCGCGCGGTAAGCAGACAAGCCTGCTCAGAAAGAAGGCGTTACTTAAAAGAAGATGCTGAGCAGATTCGCTTATCGTTGAAAATCGGTGTATCAAAATGAAATCACTATGGAAAGGATCAATAGCGTTTGGCTTGGTGAACATTCCCGTAAAACTCTACTCGGCGGTTGAACAGAAGCCACTCAAAATACATCTCTTGCACAAGGACAAGCTGTCGCCGATACGCTACAAGAAATGGTGCGACGCGTGCACGCAAGAGGTGTCACAGGACGAGATCGTGAGGGGGATCGAAGTCTCCCCGGGCGAATACGTGGTCATCAGTGATGAGGAGCTTCAGTCCATCAGGCCTGAAAAATCCACGTGGATAGAAATCGTGGAGTTTGTTCACTCCCATCAAATCGACCCGATCTTTTTCAACTCCCATTACTACGCTGGCCCCGAACGACCAAAGGACAAGACGTATTTCCTGTTTAGGGAAGTGCTGCACCAGACCGCCAAGACCGCGATCGGCAGCTTTGTCATGCGGGAAAAGGAACACGTCTGTGCGATTGAGGCGTACAGGCAGGGGCTGCTGCTGACAACGCTGAACTATGACTATGAGATCCGGGATATAATGCAGGTCGGTGGTCTTGATGAGCCGCCGAAACTCTCTCAGGTCGAGATGGACCTCGCGCGACAGTTACTAAGCCAGATTACGGTAGATGAGTTTGACATCGCCAGGTTTCACGATACGTTCGAGGAGGAGCTCAAGGAGCTCGTCGACAGAAAAGCACGCGGAGAGACGATCGCGATCCACAAGAGGGAATATAGCCGAACCACAGAAGAGAACCTCGTTGAAGCACTAAAGGCAAGTCTGAAATGATGCTCGCTGCCACGGGCACAAAAGAGATTCTTACGTCTACTGAGTATATCTTTGAGCCGAAGCTGGACGGCTACAGGGCGCTCTGCGAAAAAAAGGCAGGAACGCTTCGCTTCACATCACGAAACGACAGGGACATCACCCATGAGTTTCCCGAGCTAGCGTTTGGTGATCTAATCAAGGCCGATTGCGTGCTCGATGGAGAGATCGTAATCTATGATGAAAAGGGAAACCCGTCGTTCTCGTTGCTGCAGGGACGGAAGCACCACCGTCGGCCGCCCACGTACGTCGCGTTTGACATACTCGAACTGGAAGGTAGGGATCTAAAAACGCTGCCGCTGTCAGCGAGAAAACGACTGCTTGCGGGCGTCGTCGAAGAGGGGAGAAACCTGCAGACAATGCCCGGCACCGTCGACGGCGAGCGCCTCTGGGGCGTGGTAACCGCACGGCATCTGGAAGGGGTCATGGCAAAGAAAAAGGAAAGCGTCTATGTTACCGGACGGTCGCACGCCTGGCTCAAGATCAAGGATGAGAAAACCGTCGATTGCGTAATCGTCGGATACGTCACGAAGACAAGGACGATAGCGTCGCTGGCGCTCGGGTTATACGACACGGGGAGGCTCACCTACGTCGGCCAGGTGGGCACGGGCTTTAGCGAGTCACTCCTTAGCGAACTTGCGAAGGTGCTCGTTCGCGCACGCAGCGACGTCGCCCTTCCGAAGAACGTGCAGCCCGTTGCCCCCGATAAGGTGTGTGAAGTCAGGTATTTGCAGTACACGAAAGACAACCGACTGAGGGCGTCAGTTTTCGTAAGGATGCGGGACGATAAGCCTGCCGACGAGTGCACGGTAGACCAGGTGCGTAGCGTTGCTTGACGAGTACAGGAAGAAACGGGACTTTGCGAAGACGGGTGAGCCCAAGCCTGACAAACTGAAAAGCGAACAGTCGGCGTATGTGATACAGAAGCATAACGCCAGGCGGATACATTTTGATTTTCGGCTTGAGCACGATGGGGTTCTCAAGAGCTGGGCAGTGCCTAAGGGGCTGTCAGACGACCCACGGGATAAAAGGCTCGCGATCAGGACTGAGGATCATCCCGTTGCCTACGCCGCGTTTTCAGGCGAGATACCCGAAGGTGAATACGGTGCTGGGACGGTCGAAATATGGGACAAGGGAAAATTCGTCAACATTACGATAAAAGACGGAAAGGTTCAGCCTCTTGACAAGGCGTTGGAAAAGGGCCATTTCATAATCTACCTGAAAGGTGACAAACTGAACGGGACCTACGCATTCACCCGCCTCGACAATGACTGGATAATCGTCAAGAAAGGGGAGGAGCATCGCCTGAGCGACGAAATAGACGTCGGCGGGCACCGAATCCACGTGACGAACCCCCAAAAGGAGCTTGATACGGGTATCCCGAAAGCTGCGCTCGTCGAATACTATCAACACATCGCACCGCTGATGCTGCCCCATATAGAGGATCGGCTCATCTCCATGTTGAGGTTTCCCGAGGGGGTCAGCGGCGAGAAATTCTTCCAAAAAAATATGCCCGACTATTTTCCTGATTGGCTTGAGAGCAAATGTCTCACGCATAAAGGCACCATGACATGCTATGTGATCGTTAGGGATGAAGCAGGCATCGTGTATCTTGGCAATCAGGTCATCGTTCCCCACATTATGGTCACGAGAGCTGACAGGCCGGAAATTCCCGACAAAATGATATTTGATCTGGATCCGTCGCTGCCTGACTTACGGTCGCTTCGATCAGCCGCGCTCAAACTGAAGGGCTTTCTTGAAGCCTTGGAGTTTAAACCTTATGTAATGACCACGGGGGGCAGAGGGTACCACATCGCGGTGCCCATCACGCGGGAGCTTGACAACCATGGCGTGAGGGAATTCGCCTTGAAAATAGCGCAAACCCTCGCAAAAAGTGACGCGGCACTGACGACGGAGCTTGGCAAGGATAGAAGAAGGGGGCGCATCTTCATCGACGTCAACCGAATATCCGCCATGCAGACGTCCGTGGCACCCTACGCCGCCAGATCTGAGCCGGGGCTTCCCGTAGCGAGCCCGTTTGCCTGGGACGAGCTGCCAAACATCAGCCCGACTTTGTACACCATCAGGAACTATCCCAAAGAGGATGCGTGGAAAGACTTCTTTGCTAACGCCGTCCCGGTGACGGACGTGATCAAGAGGCTCGCGTAAAGAAGCCCGTATGGTCTGCGATCGTCACATCAAAATCATAATTGCATTTTTTGGCGTTGACGAACGCTCCTAGGATTTAGTGTTGACAGATGCGGGGGTATCAGCACGGCGGGTCAACGTCGTAAGACCCTCTGGAGAGTCGCACGTGTCGCTCTCAAACGTGTCGGCCTCGACGCAAGCACTTGCTTTGTGGACTTTTGTGTGACCGGCATCTTCTTGACGATCCCCACGACTTCTCGCGATTACGCTGGCGGGAGTGATCGTGCCCTCCCGAGGGTTCAGAGGCTTTGGCGTCGAGCACGGCCGCCAATCGATTTTATTCGTGCAGTGAAACGTCACGTTCTCAATAATCGCCATCATCAAGTCGCGCACGTCGTCGGAGGGCTCGTGTATGCTCGCCGCTCGTATTGCGCTGTCCAATATCTCTCGTGCTCGCTTGATAACCGGCGTTCGCGGGTCTTTCGTGATGCTGCGCCCTGCCGCGTCATTTCGTGAGTTAAGGATCGCCCTAAGTTTCCGGTGCTCGTCGGTCTGCTCATCTGTAGGGCATTGAACACACCGCGAGGCTATCTGGCCGTTCGAGTCCACCACTCCTAACACAGAGCAGAGCACCACCATGCGAGGCCCATTGATTGAAAACTCCATCACCTGGCCGCCATTCGTCGGTCCGCTATACTACGCGCGCCGTGACTAAAAAATGTATCAGATAGGTTTTACGCCCTATCCACTAGGTTTTTATAGCTTTTTACCCTTCGCGAGGGAGTCTAAACAAGTTGGAAACTAGTTTCTCACTCATTAGCTATAAGCTAGTAACCAATTGCATTAACCAATTGAGTATTCTAGGAGGTGAAATCGAAATGAAAAGGCAACTTATCGGAATGGTATTGGTGTCGATTATGCTGTTCTCAATCTTAACTATTGGAGCAAGCGCAGCGACGCCGGTCACGGCCAAATACGACAGCCATCACGGCAATAACGGCAATAACGGCAATCACGGCAATCACGGGTGGCACGGCGGATGGCAAGGCGGATGGCACAATTACTACGACAGCCATCATCATTACCATCATATGTGGAATCCGCATTATAGGTGGAATGCGCATTATAGGTGGTATTAGTTAGACATAGCCGCCGCATATGGTGGCTATCTTCTTTTTTTTTATTTTTTTGCATATGGATAGTGTGTCTAAGGGTTCGCTTAGGCACAGATGGGCCCGTCTAGATGCGCACGCGTAGTTTATTACTATGGGGGCCTCACGCCACGCATAACGACGCGGACGGTTATGGTACTCACAATAGAACGGAACCTGGTTCTTATCGCCGCCTCGCTTACACTTGACGTACAGCTCGCATCTTGCACAGTAAGTCATGCAAAATACCTAGATAGGCGACGCTAAGTACCTAATCGAAGGGTATCGCGAAAGTGCCACTCTTTTTATAGAACTATAACCCGGCGACGCATAGCGGTTAAAACGGCACGTTCGCATACGCTTCCTGCACGTCTTTGTCATTAAACTGCAGATAGACTGCTGTTATATTGGTATTAGAGTGTCCCAGCACCTATTGATATTAGAGTGTCCCAGCACCTGCTGCAACCTCCGGATGTCAACTCCGTGCCGCACGCTGTTAATAGCAAAGCCGTGCCTGAATGTGTGTGGGTGAATGTTCTTACCTATCAGTTTTGCATACTTGTTTATGATGGCTCGGACCTTGCCATCGGCGCCGGTAGCGGAACGTAGTTCAATGACGCTGGAAACATGTTATCTATGAAGTGGAGTCTGGTAGCCATTACACTGATCAGCGTCTCTCTTTTGGTGCTCAGCATTGCGGCGGGTAACGCTCTTTTATCGTGCCAAGTGTAGGTTAAAACGAAACGTAATGGTGAAACGTTACCACTGGTATGGATGGTCCTATGAAAACGCTCATCGTATGCGTGTCACAGCACCACGGAAACACGAAAAAGATCGCCGATGCGATGGCAGCAGTCCTCGACGCAGAGATTCGCCGCCCTGCTGACGTGAACGTCGAGGCACTCGCTGAGTATGACCTCATCGGGTTTGGTTCAGGAATCGCATTTGGAAAGCACTATCAGCCCTTGCTCAAGTGGGTTGACGCGCTCCCCGCGCTTGACAAGAAAGCGTTTGTGCTCTCAACGAGGGGCGCACAGCGCCAGGGGTCGCACCACCGTGCCTTAAAAGATAAGTTGGAGGAGAAGGGACTGACTGTCGTCGGGAGTTCTCCTGCCGGGGGTTTGATACGTATGGGCTAATGAAACTCATCGGCGGGATCGCGAGAGGGCGGCCAAACGAACAGGATCTGCGCAATGCTGAGGAATTTGCGAAAGCCCTCGAAAAAGGCTGATCGCAGATGCCGAGGACTTGCCGTTATCAGCATTTTCGCCACTTCCTGTCAGGGACGGTTAGTCACGGATACTGTCATCGCCGGTTATGATTGCTCGCGACCTTAAGCGTAGGCACTGGCACGAAGATGAAAAGATGACTGCAAAGAAAAAAATACTGTTCCTCTGCACGCATAACGCAGCGCGATCGCAGATGGCCGAAGGGTTCACCAACGCCTGGTACTCTGACCGGTATGACGCACACAGCGCGGGAAATGAACCCACCACCGTGCATTCGTGCGCGATCGAAGTCATGGCTGAGCTGGGCATCGATATCAGCTCGCACCGGGCAAAGTCGCTGGACGAGTTTGACGACCAGACCTTCGCTTACGTCGTCACGCTGTGCGCCGATGTGCAAGAGAGCTGCCCCATTTTTCCTGGCGGGGAGGAGTATCTCCATCATGCCTTTGACGATCCCGTGCCAGATGCCGGGGAAGGCACATCGTGTGCGTCTTTTAGACACGTGCGTGACCGACTAAGGGAGTGGCTTGAGTCAACGTTCGATCGTGAATAGCCCACGCACTCGCTTGGTCACCGTTTGACATATAGCCTGATTTACGGTCTTGAACCATTACCAATATTCATATTATTCTGATTTATTAGAAAAGGTTAAATATACTGACAAATATACTACCATGTAGAGTGCTATGACAGAAGAAGCTTCACGTTGTGTGCCCGGCGATGCGGGCAAGAATAGCTGCAAGGTTGAAGCAGTCGTGAGCGTTGACGAGCGGGGGCAGATGGTGCTACCTAAAGAGCTGCGCGATCGTGCTCACATACGAGCGGGGGACAAGCTGGCGGCCGTCAGCTGTGAGCGAGACGGCGAGGTCTGCTGCATCTCTCTGATTAAGGTCGAGGAGCTCTCGGCGACGGTCAAGGGCTTTTTAGGCCCTATTTTCAAAGATTTGGCGTGAACGGAGTGATGGTGATGGAAGAGGAGACGATAAAGCGCGTTGTTCGAGACGGCTATGCGAAGGTGGCGAAGGGCGAAAGGCTTAACTTTATTCCTGTGAGCCAGTGCTGTGGCAGTAACGTTGATCTGGCGCACGACATTAGCCGGGCCGTGGGCTACAAGGAAGAAGAGCTAGCCTCAGTGCCCGAAGGAGCAAATCTCGGACTTGGCTGCGGCAACCCGACCGCACTCGCTTCGTTGAAGGAAGGCGAGACGGTGCTTGATCTCGGATCGGGAGCCGGCTTCGACTGTTTTCTGGCCGCGAACGCGGTTGGTGCAACTGGGCAAGTGATCGGCGTTGATATGACGCCCGAAATGATCGAAAAGGCTCGGGCGAATGCGGGCAGGGGCGGCTACAGCAACGTTGACTTCAGGCTAGGAGAGCTGGAGCACTTGCCCGTTGCCGACAGTGCTGTTGACGTTGTTATCTCCAACTGCGTGATTAATCTCACCCCCGACAAGGCCGCCGTCTTCAGGGAAGCGTTTCGGGTGCTGAAGCCCAGCGGCCGCTTTGCGGTATCTGATATGGTCTTGCTGAGGGCGCTCCCGTCTGCCGTAAAGGACTCAGCCGCGGCGTATGTCGGCTGCCTGTCCGGCGCAATCATGAAGGACGCCTACCTCGAGACCATTCGGGCCGCGGGATTTGAGAACGTTCGCATCGTCGAGGAGTTCTCGTTCCCGCTTGACTGCATGGCAAACGACCCGACGACACAAGCGATCGGGAACACTATCAACTTGACTCCTGATGAATTGGGCGACCTTGCGGACTCGGTGGTGAGCATAAAGGTAGCGGGAAAGAAGCCTTAGGCCGCCGCCCTCTGTTGATCAGAGCTTATTCCTATTTGCCCTTTCACTTTCCGTTTTTGTCCAAAAAGGGAAAATCTAAGTTCTAAGGAGCTTATCGAGACACAGCCCGGATATCTCACTTCCTATCGCATCAAGCACGAACAGGTAGGGACGCTCCTTGCCGTCCTGCCACACGTCGAGTCCGTTCTCATAGACGTGAAAACTGGCGATTTTCGAGAGCGGCACGCTCAACGGCTTGTGCCCCGCGAACGGGTTTAAAAATAGGCGTTGCTCACTTACGATCAAGTCCCCACGTGACGTTTCAAGCAACTCGTCGTGTTTGACGATGTGGCCGCGCGATTGACCCACGCGATAGCGCACGGGAAAGCCCCCCACCTTTATCGGGAGAGGGATCGAGACGCCGTGACTCGCTCCCGAATAGCCGAGATTGACCGTTTTGATCTCCTTGAGCACCGTCGCTGTTCGGTAATGCGCCGTCTCACCTTCCTTCATAATCGCGTCGGTAACGGTGATAACCGGGAGTTCTGCGCCGGTATACGGAGCTATTGCCGCGCTGTGCATTTTCAACGCGTCATCATCCAGTAATCGTTGCCGACAACCGTTGCAAAGGCCGTCAGTGGCGTGTTCTAAGAAGCCTAATTTATGCCCGCATTCTTTGCAATACGTCATTTTTGCCTCGTTCTCGAGAACGCCGAAGGCCTCGTGTTCAGATCTCAGTTCTGTTTCCATCCGGCTTAACGTGTGTGCTTGCATCCTCGCCTGCTCCGCCTCACGCGTTTCAGCGATGTATTTCTCGCGGGCAGATTCTTTATATATCGGAATGAGTTCGTACGCTTTGGGGAGGCAAAATGGCGCAACTGAAGTTTAACGTATCAGCACACGTGAGCAGTGACAACCCGTCAGCCGTCAAACCGGTTCTGGAACAGATTATCGCTGAAAAGGGAACCATCATACAAGGAGATCAAGGATTTGACGTTGAGGCAGAGCTTGAAGGAGAAAGCGCGCGAGATCTCAACCGGATGATTCTGTCCGCGTTGCGACGGGCTGAGAAGCGAACGAGGATTCGAGCGGAATGGACATCGGGAGATACTGTTGAGAAGTTCTTTGACTACAGTTCTAAAGGGACTCGAAAAGCGTAAGGTGATGAGACAGGTGACATCGCGCATAGAGTCGTGACGCCGCTGTCCACTTTCTGCGCTGCTCACGGCCACGCGTGCGCGTGTCGGCAAGCGCATTGTTAGCTAGCATCATTGAACGCGTTTCGCAATGTACGGGCGCTTTCGCAGGACCACGCGCCGACGACGGGAGCGAGGCTGAGGCCGCTGACCAAAAGGGTTATATGACCGCCTTTTCATGAGCCGATAGTGGTTGTTGCCATGGTAGTGCTGATCGACGTGGAGGCGTGCGTGCAGTGTGGAACCTGTGTCGAAGAGTGCCCGGCCGCCGCTATTTCATTGGACGATGTGCCCGTGGTGCGTGCGGAGGACTGCGTCAACTGTGGCACCTGTGTCGACGTCTGCCCATCTGGAGCAATCGCGTTAGCGTGAGGTGAGATATGTCAAAGCTAATACAAGTCGGCGTGCTTGGCGCCACCGGTGCCGTCGGGCAGCGATTCTGCCAACTCCTTGAGGCACACCCGTGGTTTGAGGTCGGAGCGGTCACTGCGTCTGAGCGAAGCGCAGGGAAATACTATAAGGACGCGGTCGATTGGCGTTTGAGCACGCCACTGCCCGAAAACATCGGCGACCTTCGCGTCATTCCGACACGATCAACTGACATGCCTGACGACGTGAAACTGGTTTTTTCGTCCCTTCCGGCCGATATCGCAGAAAACGTTGAAGCGGATTACGCCCGCGACGGCTTCGGGGTTTCGAGCAACGCCGCCTCGTACAGGATGTTCGATGACGTACCGCTCCTCATCCCTGAGGTCAACAAAGACCACGCGAAATTGATCGAGCTGCAGAAAGCGCAGCGCGGATGGGGCGGGTTCATCGTCACTAATCCGAACTGCTCCACCATTATGCTTGTCATGACGCTCAAACCGCTCATGGAGCTGGGGCTCACCGACGTTAAGGTCGCGACCTTACAGGCGGTTTCCGGCGCGGGCTACACCGGCGTCTCGTCGATGGCCATCCTCGATAACGTCGTCCCGTACATCGGCGGGGAGGAGGAGAAGATGCAGACCGAGACACCGAAGATTCTCGGGGCGTTCAACGGCACGAAGGTCGTCAACGCGGACGTCACTGTCAGCGCGATCTGCAATCGTGTCCCGGTGATCGACGGACACACCGAGTCGGTGTGGGTGGACGTTGACGCGTCCCCTGAGGAGGTAAAGCAAGCGATGGCCTCGCTCCAGCCCTTGAAAGGATTGCCCTCTGCTCCCGAACGACCCATAATCGTTAGGGAGGAGGAGGATCGGCCGCAGCCTCGACTTGATCGTGACGTCTACGCCGGAATGAGCGTTTCCGTTGGCAGGGTAAGGCGCGACGTTGTCAAGGGCACAAAGTATACGCTTATGGGCCATAACACCGTGAGAGGGGCCGCAGGAGCTTCGATACTCAACGCGGAGATGCTCGCCGCTGAAGGATTCCTCAAACAACGGTGAAAGACGCGCCTATCGGTTGCCCTCTATAGCAACATTATTCCGAAAAACGTTTGGGGCACGGCCAAGAACCACAAGTCCTGCAGAATCGCCACCCCTCAAGTAATGTGAAGTCGGCCACGGTATTCCTGCGCTCGTCGAATCCTCAAGGGCTATGCACGAATAACGGTCCGACGTTGCGCCCGTTCAAGGTGTTAGGAACGTTGCCGCTGACGAGGCCGTCCACGATTCTGATTGCGTTGACGTTGACCGCAAGCGGCAGCAGCTCGACCGAGGTTCGCTCGAGCACGGGCTCTTCAAGATGCATGTGAAGGAACTCTTCTGCCGAGATCTCTGATACGAGCTCTGCGTCCGGATGTGTCCGAGGGTCCTCGGCGAACTGTTATTGTTAACACGTGAAATACCACCTGTTGGTCACCGGAGGATACAGCATGAAAATATACGTCAGAGAGCGGCTGAATGTAGGAAAGGGCGAGAAACAGCCCCGGTTTCGGGTTGTCGCCGTAGCGGGTGAGGCGCTGCACCTGTACGCGGGCCATCTGAGGAAGACGGAACTCGAACAAATAGCAAAAGACGTAGGGGCCGACATCGTCTACTTGGACCCTCTGCCTGAGGACGTGACAAGGAAGGAGGAGGGATCCCGGTAGTCCCAGTCGGGGAAAGGACTTGGTAGAAGGGAGCGCAATCGCCGCCGGGGCACATTGCGCAGCGATCTGCGTGACGCCTCTTGATGCAAATAAAGCGACAGGCCTTTATTTACGGTCGGCGCAATAGGGGGTACCACTGTTGGAGTGATATAATGGCTGAATTGACCACAACACAAGCTGAAGAGATACTGGCAACGCACAACTTCATTGACCGGGGCGGCGCGCAAAAAGAGGCTGAGGGCATTCGATTTCGATTGTTCTCCGTCGGCACCCAGAGCAATCTTTTGCTCGAGGTTGGTTCGGACAGGGGGATTAGGGTCCTGCTGTCAACGAAGATGGAACCTGTCGTCGAACGGCTCAAGGGAAGTGGTGATATCGTCGTAGATGAGTCCAAGGACTTCTCGCTTGCTAAGGACGAGGCGGTCAAATTTGAGATTGAGCGCCGAGGGGAGCCGTATTGGTGGGCGTACAAGGTCGGGGACTATACGGAAGCGTCGCTTCTCAAGGCCATCGAGATGTACGAGACGATGATGGGGTGGGGAGAAGAGATTACCGCTCCGACGCCAGCGCCAGCGTCATAGCCAAGATACGCGCATCGTTAAGCAAGAAAAGATCGTATTTTGCGCTTTTTGAGCCAGTAGCGGCCACGGTTTGTTTAGCAGCGCCCGCGGCGCGCAATAACCTTAATATACGAACGTGTGCTAGGGTAACCTGCGGGCTCGTGGTCTAGCTGGTTATGACATCGCCTTTACACGGCGAAGGTCGGGCGTTCGAATCGCCTCGAGCCCATCGGTTTTTTTTTCAATCGGAAGCCGAAATTGTGGCGGATGATGAGGACGATGAGGATGAAGAGTTGCACAACTCTAGTGAAAAGTAAATGCAACTTTGGAGTCGCTGAAAATGATGAGCTCGCTTGCTATGACCCATGACGGATAGGCTCACTCAGCGCCCAGGATGGCAATGAGCGTATAGAGTATGCTCTGGACGAGCTAGTTCGCTGAAGAAGAGCGTCGAAGCCGAGTAGGATGAAAGAGATATCCATATATGCATAAGGAGAGGCTAAGGTCTACCACGCCAAAGCCATAAAACGACAACGCGGACGGAGGAGGCCGAATGCTATATACGCAAGTGCTCTTGCGGAAAAAGCAATAATCGTTACGCTCAGCTTCTCGCAAAGACCAACTTGATCGTTATGTGACCTCTCGCATAAAAGCGCCTTGCTGAAAATCGCAGGATTGGATTACCAGGTCTTCAGAGTCATTGTGGGATTGCACGATCACGGAGAAATCTCGCATCGAACGGTGAAACGCTTGGGAAACGAACATCCTCAAGGAATATACGAGTCTGACCGATTCTCATTCGAAAGTGCTTAGCTTTCGCAAAGTCTTTCCTCAAATTCCTCGCCACTACACGAGCAGAGCCGCGCTATCAGACGTTCGCCCCCTACTTAGAGCTTCCCAAAACGGTCAAAGAGCGGAAGAGCGTCACTTCGCGTATCGTCGTTAAGGAGGATATTTGTAACATCCTTCAATGTATTGAGAGCGCAGAACGAGAAGGCAAGGTCAGTCCTGAACGATCAGCACAATATTCGGCGTTCATTTTGTTTGGGGCGTACACAGGTCAACGGAGCGAAGCCACGATAGCGAAACTGACGGTAGGACAGCTCCGCGAGGCAATGGCAGCCGATAAGCCAGTGCTCCAGGTTGATTCATCGCAAGACAAGATCCGAATGAGCCACTACGTACCGCTACATCCTCGCGCTGTGGAAGCCCTTAAACCGCTTCTTGTTGGGCGAGGTGACGACGAACTGATGTTTACGCACAGTTCCTTTTTGCAGTGGATAAAGCGACAGAAAATCCCAATGTCGCGGTTCCAAAAGCCGTTCGTGCTCGGCGACCTGCGTAAGTTTGCCGAGCAGCACGGCGACGTTATCCAGTGGGATCAGTCAAATCGAGCATATATCTTGACACACGAAGTTTCGGGGGTTTCGTGGGGCCATTATCGAAATCCGTTACCAGAGCACGTTTATGATATCTATATGATGTACTGGGGAAACGTTGACTTCACAATCTAACTCTGTTCTAAACTTGATCTGAGTCATTTTCTAGGATCTCAGAAACTTTGTTAGCTGCAGGGCGACATACTGCAGTGGGATCAGTCAAACAAGAACTACATATTAACACACGGTGTGTCTGGAGTCGATTGGCGATTCTACAAGCATCCGCTGCCAGAGCACGTGTATGATGTCTACAAGAAGTATTGGGCGGATGTGGATTTGCACTTTCTCCCTTCATGATCAGCGGTTTCTCCATTGCTGTTAGAGTTTAACCATCGCTGCCTAGAACGTTATAGCGACAACTCAATGCTTCAATGGCATCGAGCTTACATCCTTACGCAGGCAGTTGAGGGCAAAAAGGAACATTTAAGCTATCACGCACCATCCCCACACCCAAAGGTTTTTGCCGTGTTAGTGCGGCACAGAGTAATAGCTGAATCTAGGGAAGATATGAATCCAATAGCAAGAATGATGAAACGGCACATCAACATGCCGTTGAAATATGCGCTGCCTTTGCTCTTTATAGGTGCCCTTGTTTTGGCGTCCACCACAGGCTGCACATCTTCAACAAAAGAACAGATAACACAATCCATCGGAACCGTATCAGACGCAAGCTCGCGGCTTTCTGTTAGTATAGCTCGCCTTCCTGACGGCTATCTGGCTGGGCAGTTTAGCACAACGCCGTCAACAGGACATAAGTTTGTTTTCTTCAATGCGACAGTGAAGAATAAAAACGCGCCGGACACAGACATAAGCCAATATAATTTCCACTTGAGAGATTCACAGGGGAACGTTTACGAGCAAAAATGGCTTTATTTTTCCGGTGGGGTGAAGCAATTCGATGTGTTGTCGAGTTCTCAACCTGGAGATAAATACAGCGGCGTCTTAGTATTTGACGTGCCACCCAACGCAAAACTCACAAGTTTGACCTACGACGACTCTAAAACTGCCATTACAACCACCTTATAGGAGTGCTCGGAGGGAGGACGAAACACGATCTCAAAATTTGAATCCGAACGTTGTTGCGATTAAAGGTTAGCGGTTCCGCCTTCTTTATTTAGTCCAAACTGCGACTCCACTTTACCGACAGCAAACGAAAAAGGTTCGCAAGATGTTTACGAACGCATGCCTTATGCTAAAGAAGAGCCAAGTCTAGCGTTGCTCTATTCTATAATCTCTGAGCATTAATGCTGCCGCTATAAGGAACAAAATGCATGTGACTATGCCGAGGTAACCTACAAGCAAAATAGCGACCGCGCTTAGTATCAAAAGCATTCCTCCTACGTTTTCTTATCTCAAATGCGCCGCCCGCCATCCACGACGGAGCAAATGATGGCTTAAGCACTCGCTTCTGCGTTGCTAGCTCCATAAGCGGCACTAAATGAGCCGATCAGGAGAAAAAAATCCCCAGCGATTATTCCAAAAACAGCGCCTACAATGCCCAGCCAAAACTCGTCCCAAACCCGCCTGGTGGAGCACTTAGAAGAACTGGTAGAGCAGATTGGAAGGAACGTAAGAGGAGCCTAATACAGGCTCCGACAGCAGCTCCAGATCGAGTCGAATAGGCGCATTACAAGCATCCGCTGCCTGAGCACGTTTTCGATGTTTATATGAAGTTCTGGGCGGATGTCGAACTGGTAGGTTTAAACCAGTGTTGAGCCGCAGGACTAAATCTGTTTGCGCGTGACTTAGAGCAAAAGGCATTGTCTTGAGTAAAAAGCAAGAAATCAGGAGCTAATTCGAACGCTGCGGACAGGCGGCTTTTAATCTACGGCTTCAGACCTGAATAGTAAGCATTAAACAACATCAGTTGGTGATTACTATTCTATCTAATTTGAATAAGACATGGAAGGCGATGGAAGTTGAAAGAAGGTTCTAACGACCTAATTATCCCTTTTTATCTAGACACAAATGCGCTCCTAGATATTCTAGCATCTTTAGAAGGTGGCTTTTCAACGGCAGAGGATGTAAATATAAGAGATTCGACAGCCGACGCATCGAAACGTTCGCTCGGCGCAGAAATTGGAGCTAGATTCGTCACTCTACTTAAATTTGGCGTAGAAGGTCAGATTGACCAGAGTAAAACCGTCGAATCGGAAATAGAACGTTCTTTAACCCGATATAACACGTATGGTTCGTTGCTGCATAAACTACGTTCGCAGCTGTTCGAAAAAGGGTTAGTTAGGACATTGCTTGACGAACATACAGAAACTAGCGACCTATGGAGCAAAATACTGCCATCAGAATTCATTGAGATAATAGGTATTTTTCAACCAGTGCCATTGATCGATGCAATTGCTAATATTGATCAGTTGATGGAGCTGATCCTGCCAGCGATCGAATTATCGAACAAGCAAGAAATACAGAAAGTTGAGTTGAGTTTTAGTGTGGAAGACGAAAAACTGCGAACCTCAAATTTACAAAAATCTGAAAAAAAGAAAAAAAGAGACGAATTGCAGAAAATGCATGGCGAGCTGCTTAACAATTACCAAAACAAAGCTGATGAAAAGGTAAAAGAGTGGGAGACTATACTAAAATTCCTAAATAAAATCGCTGATAGCTTGGAGCAAGGAGGCGTCCGAACATTCTTGGTCAATATCAATGATGGACAATATACCGCATTGATTCCGTTCTTGAAAGAGGTACTCAAAAGACGGATCAATGAACGAACTGAACTACAAAAAAATGCGCGTGTTAGGAAAAGTGATGAAGACTATATCAGAAGGAGAAGTTGACCTTTTGCAGGGAAGCAGTCTTCACTTACTGGATGATAAAATATTGGATCCGTTGTTCGGTGCTTTCAAGTCAGGTCAGTCAAAGTTGGGAGAAGAAACAGACATTGGGCTTGAACAAACCGATACTGGGCTGCAATTTCCAGAAGTAAAACGATACATTAAGGCGCCCGTTGTCGAGATATTTCCTATTGCTGTTTACATATAGAAAAAAAGCATCTCTATGTAAGCTCTAAGCACAGCGAAAGGGTTTTCTTCGTGAAAACTTGCTTCACACGCAGGTTGGGTAGGACAGAACGCTGCAAGTTTTCCTTGAACAAATCGGTATCGATCAAGTAAAGACCAAATGTTAGACTGTCCGCAAGGATACAAAGCTTTGTCGGCTCAGACCCCGCAGGATAGAAGCCCTAGACATACTACGGCATCGCTTGTGTAAAGCCCCAAGAAGATTGACGCGTTATCCTGTCTCACTGTCACTCTTTAGCATGCTCTGTTTTTCATGTTTCACGCTAGAACTGCATGTTGTCTTTTTTGTTCGCGGGAAAGTAGCTGCTACCCCATACGTGGCCCCTCGCCGCTTGGACAACAACAAAGCTATGCCACCGACCGAGATAGCAAGGCCCATATATTACTCAGTCGCTACGCTCCTTCGCTTTGATGCACGCAGGCCGCTTTTTGTAGGCGATGCTTCCCTTGTTACTCTGAAGGCCCACTTCGCTTTCAGAGACTTTTCAAACGGAGACCGTAGCGGGTTTTATTTAAAAGGGGAATTTTAATCTTTGGTGCTCCCTCCTGGGGCATAAAAATCGGCTTTGAACCGGAAAAAAGCCATCGGCTCCCCATCTAATATGATCCGTCAACCGCGCAGCCCAAACGGCTGCGCTTTTGCTGATTGACCGTGCTTTTTATTGGCCTTCATTCTTTTTTTTCGTGAGCAAACGCAGCGAATGAGCGGCGAACGCGTGAGCCGCGCCTGTTGATGGTGATCCATCGAAACCGGCTTCGGCATTTAAAGCTTTCGATGCGATGGGCAATAAGCGGCAGTTTAGGGTAGTCTTTCGACACAATACACTTAGTTTTTACCATAACTCAGCAACTGATGTATCATTCAAATGTTTGCCTTTGCGTTGCCTTTTGCCTTTGCACAATCATTCAATCTTTTTTATTTTTTCAATCGAATAATCTCAAATCTTCGATCATCACTTCGCAAAATAGTCATTTTGGGAAATAGATAAGCCCATTTTGAAGCCCTAGTAAACAATTCCTATGTTTTGTATTGTAACGCGGCCCAAATTGAGCATATTCAGATCAATTGGTCAAAAATTAGAAATCAATTATCAAGTTTTGCCGCAACCGGATAGCAATTTATCGTTACGTATAGAATTGCTGGCCGTAATGGGCCGGATCTCGACCATTTAAAGAGTTGCAGTTCTCCTTTTGTCCAAGAATCAATGGGTTTCCGCGAGAGATGCCACTCCGGTTTATCAGGTGCTAATCGCGCTTTCCAGCTTTATTATCCTCGTTTCTTCGGTCAAGCTCCTCACTCTCTGTCCTCACGTACTTCCAAATCTTCGGCATAAAAGTAAACGGCTGATGCTGCTGCTTTTTGCGTTCTTCGTCTGCCTCGAAAGCCTTCGCAAACGCTGGGTATCTCTCTTGGGTAGACCCCCTCATTCGTATCAGAGTCTTTTTGATGTTGTCATTTAACTCCACCCGATCTCCTCGCGCCACAATATCGTTCTTTTCTAAAAGATCCAACAGTTTCTTGATGGCCACCCTATTCCACTTGGCCTGCATCAAGCCTATCGCGCCCAAAGCTACGAACTCATCATAAGTAATGAACTCACCTGTCGCGGCATCCATTAGAAAGTCGTAATTCTCTTCGTCCTCTTCCACCGCTATCGCCTCCCTGGCGTTATTCACTATTGCGTGCTGCAGGCCAGGATATAGAGTTAACGCGAGCGGGGTGGGCCGCCTGGGCCTAGTGAAAGAACACACGAATGAGAATAGGGACGATAATCGCCACTGCAAGCGTTACTGCAAGCGTTATCCACCGCCATTTTCTATTCTCCTTCCTATCCCCCTTGCGCTCTTTTCTAGTTTCCGTAAGGCTTGCCCTATCTTCGTTAACGTGTTGAACTAAGAGTTGCGTGATATGTGCTAACTCGTCTACTCTCTCCCCTATGCTTACCTTAGGATCTGAAGCCCTAATGCTCATTGTCACAGTCTCTGGTGTTACCGTGACGTCTTCACGTTCCGGCTCAGCTGATGCTTTCTTATCCATAATACTCTCAAATAGTGCCCCTAGCTCTTAATGGATTTGTTGCAGTTGTTTACCACCGGCGCTTTTACTTCTACTGGTTGCACGACACGATACGATTAAACACTATCGAGCTCCCCCGGCCTATAACGTCGTGATATTCGGCACAATCGTAATACTTTAACCGCTTCCGGACACTAAGAACAACCTCGAAAATCGTGCGGCACGTGACGGCCTTGGTCACTTCGAAAAATATAGAAAAATGTATCCTAAATCGTCCTCTCGTATATGCTCCGTTATATGCTTTCGTCAAGCACAATTTCGCCTTTATGCGTCAGCCCGACGCTTCCGTAACAAACAGCCATGAAGCGACGTGTGAATCGTACTCGTACTCGGCGTAACACCCTAGCCCGCTGCTATATTGCTGGCCTTCCCAAACCTCAGTAATAGAAGGATTTTGAGCCTTCGCAGTAGCGACCCAATCAGAGCGGAGCACAAAACCCTCACTTTGTTTTTGTGCGACGGTTTGGTCATACAACTGCTTCGCGTCAGTCTGTGATTTCGTCAGTTCTACTATGGTCGTCCAAGGGGTTCCTGACGGATTCCTTGTGATCCCTGTGTAAACGTCGTCTCCCCGCTCATTAGTTGATTTTGTGAAAGGCTGGGTGACGGTTGAGTTGCCGTTTTCGAAATCTGTGGTAAAATAGCTGCTATAATCGGCGCTCGGCTTCGCGGAAGCAGAAGCGCCAGACGGACTAGGGACCCCTGACAAGTTGGTAGTTACTACGCCGTTTATCCCGTCACTATATGTCAACTCAGAGGGCGTCGCACTTTGCGGGATTTCAAACGCGATCTGCCCTGTCACCTTATCTCCGGGGTTTGTGTTGGATACGCCGGTGAGAGGGTTATCGAGCCAATTTGACGAAGAATAGTATTGATACACCACCCCATCACTCGTTTTGAGTGTGAAATAGAGTGGGTTGCCGAGGTACATGTTATCTTTGTTTTGATTGATCAGGGTCACGTCGAAAACAACGTACGTGTTTCCCGGCAATGGGTAGCTTCCAAGTTGACTACTTGTTGTCAAGGAATTGACGTTAAGGGCGACATAGTCGGGTGTCCGCCATGGTTGCCAAATGGCGCTTGCTACCACGGCCAGAACGATGAGTATCACAAAAACATACAAAACATATCGCTTTTTGAATCGACGTAGAAGCTCCGGCGGCAGAATCGAAGGTAGTTGCCACGCCGGCGGGCCACCTGATGGTGCGGTGTCCGACGGTGGTGCAGCAGTGCTAACAAACGCGGCGCCACAGGTTGCACAGAACTGCGCATCTGGTGGGTTGGCCCCCGCACAGTTTTTGCAATATTTCTGTTCCTCCATTTACGGATCCACCCTCCTGACGAAAAAAATAAATCAAAAGCGTAAGGGGGGGCCGATGAAGCTTAAGAATTGCTATTTGTGGTCGCTTCTTTATATCAAATCTTTGAGCGCGTCCAATAACGCTCTCCGTTCAACCGACTCCGTAGGAGAGATGTAGAAAGCAACACCTTTACCCCTGCCTCGTCCTTTTCGTTCTACCTCGACGTAGCCGTATAACCCCAACTCACTAACGAGTTCAGAAAGCGTCTTATGTGAAACCTGCTCACGACCACTGAGCCGCATAATGTGATTGAACTGCCGATAAACTTCAGTTGGCGACTGCTCTTCTTCGCTATAAACACTCTCTCACAACACTTTCTGATACGGCGATAGGCGCACGACCTCCCTACGTAGCAAAGACACTTCTGCAAGCAGTTCTTGTTTCTTCGAATCAAATTCTTGCTCAGTCAAAAGGCCATGGTCAGCGGTTCTCCGAGCTTCTTGATTTGCTCCGTGAAATCAATCGTTGCTGCTTGCGGTTGCTGCGGCTGATCTACGGGGGGTAGCGGTGCGCTCTCTATCCTTTGATAGATCTCTTACCATTAGCGTTTTCTGCTCACCGCATATGCAGCGACTGCCAGCGCGACGACGGCGAATGTGACTTCAAAGCCGGGTATAAAGCCTCCCCCGCTTGAGTTGCCGATGGCGTAGACGTTGTCACCGCTCCCCACATACACAACGCTGTTGACGACGGCGGGAGAGGAGCACACCTCACCTCCGGTCATGTAGCTCCATAGTTTCGCCCCGGTGGCGGCATTGAGGGCGTAGACGTTGTGGTCAAGGCTCCCTACGTAGACCACCCCGTTGGCGACGGCGGGGGAGGAGAACACGGCGCTTCCGGTCGTGTAGCTCCATAGTTTCGCCCCGGTGGTGGCGTCAAGGGCGTAGACGTTGCGGTCTTGGCTCCCTACGTATACTACCCCATTGGCCACGGCGGGGGAGACTGTTACTGATCCGGTCGTGAAGCTCCAGAGCTTCGCCCCTGTAGTGGCGTTGAAAGCGTAAGTGTTGTTGTCAAAGCTCCCTACGTAGACGACGCCGTTGGCGACGGCGAGGAGGGGTGAGCCATTGTTTCCGGTCGTGTAGTTCCACACTTTCGCCCCGGTAGTGGCGTTGAGGGCGTAGACGTTGTGGCCATCGCTCCCTACGTAGACCACCCCGTTTGAAACTGCGGGGGAGGAAGACACCCAGCCTCCGGTCGTGTAGTTCCACACTTTCGCCCCGGTAGTGGCGTTGAGGGCGTAGACGTTGTGGTCACCGCTTCCCACGTAGACCACCCCGTTTGAAACTGCGGGGGAGGAAAACACAAGGCCTCCGGTCGTATAGCTCCACAGCTTGGCTCCGGTGGTTGCGTTGAGAGCGTAAGTGTTGTTGTCAAAGCTCCCTACGTAGACCACGTCGTTGGCGACGGCGGGGGAGTAGACCTCGTTTCCGGTCGTGAAGCTCCATAGTTTCGCCCCGGTGGTGGCGTTGAGGGCGTAGACGTTGTGGTCATAGCTCCCGACGTAGACGACGCCGTTTGAGACGGCGGGGTCGCCCACCCCACCTCCGGTCGTGTAGTACCACTTCAGCTGTCCGTACTGTGCTGCTGCAGGAACGGTTAAAGCGCCTACAAACAAGATCATCGTAAGAAGAATGAGCATAGAAAATGAGATGATTTTGTATACGCGCATAATTGCCTCTTACATCGTTTAGACGCGTAAGAACGTGCCAGAAGACACGATAAAGGCTGCGGTCTGAAACTGGTGGCGAGAGGCAGCGCTGTGCGTGGTTATTAGAGTTTTATCGATGATCCCTCTATTTTTTCGACCTTTTTTCAGCCCCCTTTGCTTTGATCGGTTCTCGTCTCGGACTGATCATCCTCAGCTCGAAAGCCGGATATGTCAAACCTATCTTTTTCTTCGGGGAGATCTAGCGTATTTTCCCGGCGTTGGCGTTCTCTTGGAGAATAAACGTCCGCTCCGGCAATGACATCCTTATCTTTGATCATCTTTGTCTCCTTTTCTGCCAGCTCGATTGGAATTTTCTCAAGCAGTAGCACGGTGTGTTTAGGGTATCCCCTCCGGCGCGGCCTTCCGGCCACGCCTCGATGCTGAGGAGGGATCGCCAGTGGGGATGATGTGTGTGTGCAAAGTTGACATACTAGGCCTGGGATCTTGGTTTGATCTGCAGCACTCGAATATCAACGCTTGAATTTCGGCGTCAGACTCGACCAATTTATCATAGTGGCCGGACACGTCCACGTCGGCATATTCGAGTTGCCGCTTGATCTTGGCAACCGTGGCCTCTTTGAGTTGGCTTGGATCGTCTATTGCCAGCTTTGCGGCCTTCGCCTCGACTAAGATCTGCCGGATCTTGGCCGCACAAGTGGCTTGGTCGGCTGACGGATGACAGGAAAATCCGTCATTTTGGAGTTGTTGTACATTTTTTTTGTTACTTTTTGTACTATAATGAGTAAAATTATCTTTTTTCCTGTCATCTGTCATTGTAGCTTCTTCTTGAGCTTCTTTTTCTGATTTGATAAGCTCTCCTTCCTGACAGGAAGGCTGACAGGGGATTTCGTTGCCGTCAGCCGTCAGCATAAATTCCTTTACTATATCTTCAAATTCAACGCCTGAGAAATCTTCCTGAGCCGTTTTAAGCCTAATTCCTGCGTATCCTCGTTCGCGCTCCTTTCGATATGGCTCAAACCCAAGTGTTTTCATAAACTTACCAAAGGAGCTAGGCGTGATTTCTTCGAGACCGTATGCGTAGCGAACTGGCGCTAATCGATCCATAAATTCAGCAACCGTGGTGCCTGGTGTGCCCTTACCAGCGAGAGGGTCAAGCACGCAATAATCTTCTAGGAAAGTGCCTAGTGGGTTTTGGCTCTGGCGATAGGCGGCGTTTGCTCGCTTGACTTCACGGGGCTCATCTTTCTCGTTTCCTAGACCCTCTTTGTGCCATAGGATCGCCCCCTCGATCAGCCACGCCAAGATTCGTTTTTGTGCCGACGGGTTCATCATAAAGTCAAGCTTGAGGTTCTTGTCCCGTTGCTCGTCAGAAACGAGGTGAGAGAACGGATTAACTTTAATTCGACGGAATGAGCCCCCATCATCATAAGGGATAATGGGCTGATAATTGGTGCCGATAACTACCTTAAACTTAGGCCGGAACTCAACGCTGTCTATGGCGTGCTGTCCCCTGGCTACAAGCGGTTCGCCTGAGCATATCTGTTTGACTAGGGCCGTGTCAAAGTGTGTGTTTTTATTGATCTCGGAGCACATAACAACCCTGGCAGTCCGCAACCGTAAAACGTCCTCTCGAGGGGCTCCGCCGCTGTCCTTATCGGAGCTTTTGAGCGTTGAAAAGCCCATATAGCGACCGTAATTTCCTAGCGCCGTCATAATCGGCTCGTAAAAGGTCGATTTGCCGCTTGCAGGCTCTCCGTAGAGCATTATGAGCAATTCTTCTGTGTTAAGGCCGGTCAGGCAGTATCCAAGCTGTTTTTGCACAAATTTTATGTTTTCAGGCCGTCCGAAGGTCTCAGTTAAGAACTGATCCCAGCGGGGATAGGCCGCCTGAGGATCATATTCGACGGGGCTTGCCAGGGTCCAGAGATCCGCCGGATCGTGAGCTCTCAGCTCGCCGGTTTCGAGGTTTACCGTCCCGTTTGCAACGTTCAACTCCCGGTCGAGCGTGTCAAATTCACTTATAGAGATTGCCAGGTAGCGTTTACACCGCGAGACCACTTCTTTGATTGGACGGTCGTTTTTGAGAGATATAAACCAATTCAGCTTTTTGGTGTGTGCTTTTATTTCAGTCTCGACAGCCTTAGCGTTACTCGTGTTCGCAGCGTCAAGCCGGACCTGTGCATCGGCAAGATAGTCCCTAGCAATCTCGCATAGCTTGTCGGCAAGCTCCACGATAGCGAAGTCAATTGCATAGGGTGAGGTTTGCCAGTGCGTTCGCTCAAAACTTAACCACTTGTTGAGCTCTTCACTGAAGGCAAGCTTACCATCATATTGCTCGGCAACGAGCTTAGCAAACGCCGTATGGCTTCGCTCGCCTTCAAGGTAAAAGCGATCCAGGGGATTGTTATCGGGCTCCTGGGATGGTTCTGCTGTCTGAAAGCCGCCCTCTATGGCCTGCCTGACACCCTCTTGCATTATATCGTGGGCTGTTTGTTTGACCCACTCTTGGCCGGTTAAATCCCGCTTCATTCTCGCTCCCTCCGGCTCCCTGGCCACCATTTGCTCAATTTGACTCTGATAACAAAATGCTTGGTGGTTTTGTGACAAACGACGTAGCCCCGGTCTACGTCGTTGAGCATATCCTCAAAAAGCGCTGGGTTCATAGGATGGCCGCCTCTTCAGTGAGATACTGTCGTCGTTCAAGCCACGCATCAGGAGCTTTCTCCCCCCGCTTGAGCGGCAGCACGGGCCAGCCTCGCTGCGCGTATGAGGGGGCTGCCTGCAAAAATGCTCTCTCATTCATTCTGGTCGCTCCTCTTAATCGATTTGAGCAACTCGAATTTAGGCTCGAATTGTTTCCTCACTACAGTCAAAGGATCTTCCTTCAATTCGGGAACCCTAAAGAAGATGTAAACTCTGTCTCGCACAGCCCCTCGCTGTTGGCTTCGTGGGGGTTTCATTTTTCTCGCATTCTTACGAGGTCCAGAAAGTTGTTGTCAAACTCCTGCACTCTGAAGAAGAAATACACCTCGTCCTCGTAAGACTGAAATTCCTTCTCGTGATGCTTAATAAGGCCAGTTGATGTCCCTGAGTTAGACGAATCGTTTGTCTTTGCGGATTTGCGTGACTGTTCAGTTGAAAAAGCTTCGAAACGGGCTCCACGAGGCTCTAGGATTACCTGATCAAACGTGTAGAAAATACCGTCATAAGGCCTCCCCCATTGTTCGGCGTTGGGAACCGTTACAGGTAATTGCTCCGGGGCATCCGTTTCAATCGACTCTAGAATGAACCGCCCTTCTGCATCGCGTGGTGCGTCAATGATCCAATCGTAGATGACAATAACCGGGTCCTCAACGCGGATCCCGCGTCGGACCTTTTCGATTGCGGCCATCCACTTAGAGACTAACACGTGTGCCCGGAACGACGCGTATTTAAAGTCAGAAGTACTGTGTGGCGAAACATATGGGCTCGTCTGAGAGACTAAGAATTTGGGGCCAAATTGTTTCAGCATCTCCTGAGCCGGGAGTGTTAATTCAAAATTGAGCCACGGCGTTTTTCTCAATTCCTCTGCTGCGGTTCTCAGATCTCGTATGTTGTCTTTAGACGGCGGTCCGAACACCGGATCAGCGTGCCGCACCACCCAACACGCGACCGCATCTTCAAACGCTTTCTCAGGCCACTCCGCAAAGCGCCCACGCTTCGGAGGTCTCGACTCACGCACTGGGCTTTCGATCAAGCCTTCCGCGGCCCATCTTCGAAGCGTTCCTATTGGTAGAGACTGTATCCCAGTTTCTTTTAGACGCTGCTGCAGTTCTTTATGATTCACCATTGATCACTTATTATAATTCATATCTCGAACTATAATACTCTATAAGTCTCTAATACTATATATATTTATGTTCATTGGCCGAATTATAATAGTAGCTTGATGAAATGCGACAGACGCGAAGTTGAATCACCTCGAAAAGCAGCAATGTATAGCAGCCGGGAAAATAACGTCATAGTATCCGTTGTTCTTAGAGATACAGCCGCAAAATGGAGCTTTAATAGGCAGACAAACACTGCGAGTGGTCGGACAAGCTTCTTTTTCAACTTGATTCAAGCTATTCTTCACCACTCGTCAACATCCTTGACACGCATGAACAAGCGTAAAGTATTGACTGCATCCTCTTCAGCTTTGGTTTTAATTTCTTCCACTTTTTCCGTTGTAAGAATATCTTTCTAATGAGCACGGCCAAAAGCTGCGGTGTGAACGACGACGGCCGTTGCTCCAAGCAAAAGCGCTGCGCTCTGTTAAAAGTTCTGTCAAAAAGAGATGGTAAGATGGGCGTTTAAGCTCGTTCAAGAAGGTGCGGAAAAGATCGTGAAGCGGTTTGCGCGTGCTACTTTTGACTTGGGTCTTGGCGTTTTACGACTTTAAATGTTCCTGATGATACTATCTGTTTAATAGGGCCTACCGTTGCCCCTTTATTTTTAGCACTTCTTTTTTTGGTCTTTGTTTTGGTTTTATAAAGCTGCTTTACCACGGGGTCTGTCTCGCCGTATAGTAAATAGAGAAGGTGAAATATTGCAGCTTCGACATTGCGAACATGTTCTTCTGCTTTCGCTAAATCTATCCCTCCCTCTTTTTGCGGTGGTCTGTGCATCAAAGCGTTTCGTTCTTTGTATAATGCTATCATTTCGTCTGTTTTAGGTGACCCTTTCCTTGTGTAAAACTTCAAAACTTCACCGTATAACTTCCCTAACGGAGGCGAGGGCAGCTCTAATAAAAGTGGCTCAACCGGAAAAAATCCATCTTTTTTAGCATATTCTATCAAAAACTCTTTGATTGCTAACTCAGCGGCATATGCTGCATAGATAATTATATATCGCGGATCATGCTCATTTTTCGCCCTGTGCAGGGGTGCTAAGGCAAAAAAAGGCGAAAATCCAGTATCTATGTAATTTTGGATTTGCTTCTCAGTTTCATTGTCAAGATCAACTTTGTCGGGCTCCCAAAAAGCCCGCAGCCGTGTTGAGAAGCTGATATATTTCAATTCAGAGCCCTTTAAACCCCATAAAAGAGATTCTGGCCCAGTAAATGGTGGTTCTTCAAGATCAGAAAGATTGAGACCATATTTAATCAAAAGTAATGCTTTGTTAGTTGCGTTTAACATCTCATTGTAGACTTGTCTAAAGTCAGCTTGCAATTTAGGGGTTGGCAGTTTTGATTCTGTGGTTACGCCGCTGTTCAAGGCGTTTAGTAAGTCGTCAGAAACCTCATGCTCACAAGAAGATTTTACTTGAGCTGACCTCAAAGTAGTCAAGAGAGGTATTTCTTCGGGCAGTAAGAAACGAGGGAAGATCTCTACTTTTACAGTAACATTTGGGCTATCGTTTGAGGGAACATCGAAAGAAAAATATTTCTGCCTAATCTGCGAAGGAACGCACTGAGTTGGGGATCTAGTAGCAATTTCACCTTGAAGCTCAAAATATATATTCGGCATATGCTCGGCCTCTTAAGCGCTTATCAGCACTTTATTCCATCTGAATCATATTACTTATGATGCTGCGTGTCGGAGTATCTCGGCTCTGGTAGAGTCTAATGCGGCTGCTTGATCTGGATACTTCTCGCACCACTGTTCGTCACAATATTTAAACAACAATGTTCAGTTTTGTTATAAATGTAGCAGCTTTGCCCGCCGGCGGTCTGGAATGTATACTGTGAACGTTTCACACAGTGTAGCAGCCGCATCATAAAGTGCTGCGAGGCATTCGCTCCTCCGTGAAGAAGTATAATGCCGGGGCCATTGCCCAGCTGCCGATAACCAATAACGGTGTCGTCTTTAGAGGTGACCGAACTAGTCGCATAAGTTTGATTTGTGTTATCCATTAGCTCCTCTTTATTTGTCTAACAATTACCTCAAACTTAACATACGTCAGTGATCGCCTGTCTTTTTCCACCCCCCCTATTACAACCGCTTAATAGCGCCTCTTTCTTAGCGGATTCTTCTATCGGAGTGCTATGCAACACTGCGGCATAAGCATCATACAGGTCGGCTATATGTTGCCGGCACCTTTTGGTGAAAGTAAATAAAGGCCTTGCAGCTACTCGTTCGCCTTTTCGAGAAGCGCCCTCACTACGTCCTCTTGAGTCTGGACTTTTCCTCTCGCAGCGCTCAGTGTGGCGCGGTACTTCTCGAAATCAGCGTGGGTCTTCTTGCTGACGCTGATGGTCGCCCTGTCTTCGCGTTTCATCTACCGTTCATACGTTTCATAACTGATAAATACTTGCGGGTTCCTACCACGAGCAGAGATGAATTGTGATGTCAACACTACACGCAGTTTGTGAGAACCCCATGCTGCAAGAGATTCACCGCAGCAAAATCTCACTCCACCACGCAAAAGCAGGACTACCACTATCCGACGATTCGGCTGCCGCATATCTATCAAAGCTTGCAGGGCTGCCAACACATATCTATCAAACTGTGCACGATGGAGCAGTTTCGTTCCTTGTGGTTGTCTCCTCTTCTGACAAAAGTGAAGAAAGTACGAGAGAATCAAAAAACTTCGCCACGAGCTTTAAACCCTTGTCTTTACACGGCGAAGGTCGGGCGTTCGAATCGCCTCGAGCCCATCTGTTTTCGTTTTTGTGAGGGCTGAAGCTTTCGTTCAAAAAAAGGGCAGATTTTAGGTCGCTGATTTCAGATTCTAAAGCGGAGAGGCAGGATTCGGCGGCAGTTTTTTCCACAGGTTTTAAAACTTCTTCGCTTGGTTTTAAAACCGTGTCTTCTTTTAGCATAGCGCGTTCCGTCACGATGGGGAACGCTTGTCTTCCTTGGTGTTCAATCTCAAAAACATCAGCTATCTCGCCTATAATATTTGCATATTGTTGAGGCACTGCTCGTCCGCTTTGCGACAAACTCAGCAAACAATGCCGCGGCTCTCTGGTCGGCGCTTGCATTGAATGTCACCGAGTTACAAGTCATCGGCGTGATCCTTTTGGTTGCAGCCACGCTCTTTACGCTGTGGTCGCGTCTCGTTCTCGGAACGATGTGGTCGTCTGCGGCAGCTGTCAAGTCTGACCATCAGCTGCGCACCGACGGCCCTTATCGAGTCACGCGACATCCGATATATACAGGGACGCTCGGCATGCTGGCGGGAACGACTTTGGTATTCGTCGGTGCGTGGCCGGTTTTGCTGATATGCCTTGTTATCTTCTTGCTCAAAATCTCAAACGAGGAGCAACTTATGGCCGAACAATTTGGTGAGCAGTACGCGGCTTACAAGAACCAAGTTCCGCAGTTAGTTCCCGGACTATATCTAAAAAGGAAACGGAAGTGAATTAAACTCACGTCAACAGCACAGCGCCCTTATGCTGGCGTACGCGCTCGCACCTATTGGGCTGCAAGGATAAACCACGCACAAGGAGGTGGAGCTTAAATGCCGCACCCATTTTTGGTAGCATTGTGGATCATAATACGCATCGTGGTGATTGTTGTGCTGATCTGGGGTGCATACACTCTAGCACAAATACACAAAACACTGGAGCAACTTCGCAGACCGTAGCTCCCTGCTCGTTATTTCTTTTTTCGATTTAGGCTCACATTTCAAGCGGCAATTCTTGTAATAAAGCGCTGTTAGAAAACTTTATGATATCCTCTGACACGTTAGTGAGCGTCTAAACGCTTGTGAGGCAATCATGCGCACAAACAGAATCGTCTCATTGTCTGTAGTCATCCTTCTCGTTACCGTGCTATTCGCAGGCGTTGTAATCGTTCCTGCGGCAGCACAGTACCATATGATGCAGTACCGCTACGACGCCGAGCACACGGGCGATTACAGCCCGGTCGTGGGGCCGGTGCTGTCGAACGGACAGCTGAAGTGGAACTGCACGACCGGAGGCTACGTGGACTCCTCCCCCGCCGTCGCTAACGGCGTGGTCTACGTGGGAAGCGAGGACCACAACGTCTACGCCCTCAGCGCCACCACCGGGGCGAAGCTGTGGAACTACACGACCGGAGGCTACGTGGACTCCTCCCCCGCCGTCGTTAACGGGGTGGTCTACGTGGGAAGCGAGGACCACAACGTCTACGCCTTCAGCGCCACCACCGGGGCGAAGCTGTGGAACTACACGACCGGAGGCTACGTGGACTCCTCCCCCGCCGTCGTTAACGGGGTGGTCTACGTGGGGAGCTTGGACAACAACACCTACGCCTTCAACGCCACCACCGGGGCGAAGCTGTGGAACTACACGACCGGAGGTGCGGTTGAGTCAGATCCCGCCGTCGTTAACGGCATCGTGTATGTGGGAAGCGGTGACCACAACGTCTACGCCCTTGACGCCATCACCGGGGCGAAGCTGTGGAACTACACGACCGGTGGGTCCGTGTTAGCTTCCCCCGCCGTCGTTAACGGCATCGTGTATGTGGGAAGCGGTGACCACAACGTCTACGCCCTTGACGCCATCACCGGGGCGAAGCTGTGGAACTACACGACCGGTGGGTCCGTGTTAGCTTCCCCCGCCGTCGTTAACGGCATCGTGTATGTGGGAAGCGGTGACCACAACGTCTACGCCCTTGACGCCATCACCGGGGCGAAGCTGTGGAACTACACGACCGGAGGCCACGTGTGGTCCTCCCCCGCCGTCGCAAACGGCGTGGTCTACATGGGAAGCTTGGACAACAACACCTACGCCCTCAACGCCTACACCGGGGCGAAGCTGTGGAACTACACGACCGGAGGCCACGTGTGGTCTTCCCCCGCCGTCGTCAACGGCGTCGTGTATGTGGGCAGCAATGACGGCAACGTGTACGCCATCGGCAACGCAGCTGCGGCCACAAGTCAGAGTGCGACGCCCTGCTTCGACTTCATGCTCGCTTTTGTCGGACTCGTTTTTGTCGGACTCGTAATCGCCGCATACGCAGTGAGGAGGAGTAGCTAACCTCCCCACCTTCTTTTTCTTTAAGTGTAATGGAGTGATGAAACACCTAAAAATTGCATGAGCGCGCCTAGCTCAGATTTTTAAGCTTACCTCTGCCCAATACTTCATATAAACGTCATAAACCGAATCAGGCAGCGGATGCTTGTAGTGCTTCCAATCGATTCCGCTGACACTATGCGTCATTATGTACGCTCGATTTGACTGATCCCATCCAACAATATCCCCGTGCTATTCTGCGAACTTTCTATAATCTCCTAACGTGAAGTGAGTCGCTATCCGTGTAAGCGAAATCTTCGCTCGCTTTACCCACTGTAAGAGCGAGATGTATTCGGATATAGATTCATCATCGCTTCTGCCGTCCAAGAGCGGCTCAATCTCTTGGATCACTTGTGGATGGAGGGGCGCGTAATGCTGGCATCTTGATCTTATCCTGTGATGATTTCACCTCGATACATGGCTTGTCAGATCGGAGTGCCTCTCTAAACCGTCCGACCGTCAGCTTTGAGATCGTTGCTAAGCTTCACTGTCTTGTGTATGCGCCTAATAACACAAACGCTGTGTAGTGTTGACGTCTTTGATGGCTGAGTAAGCCCTCTTTCTCGGCGTTAGCGATGTGCGCAAGAACGTTTTCGATATCTGTCTTCGTTAAGATTCGATTAGTCACGTTGTTTCGTGGTTTCACTGCTCTCCCTCGCTCAAGGAAGACTTCAAAGGCATAGTAGCGAGTATCAAGCCTCGCTTTAGTCAGAAACTTCAGGAACGCTTTTGCAAAGCTCAGCACCTTAATGTGAGAGTCCCCACTACGGTACTTGTTCAATACGAAAAGACGCAGTTTATCAATGGACTTCTGGCTGATTGAACCGTTGGTGCAATCCCAGATTGCTTTCTGAGCGCGATCAATCCAGTCGACAGAGTACTTGGAGAGTCCATACTTTCTCCGTTCAGTATAGCTTGTCAATTCATCCAAGGTAAACGACAGGACGAGATCTGAGAGAGCATAGGGTGTATACGGTGCGGGCGAGTGGGCTTGATGTTTAGGGTAGCGAGTCGAACGAGGCTCAAGACGAGGTCGACGAAGCGAAGGAAACGAGCGACGCTCGTTGTACATCGCCTTTACACGGCGAAGGTCGGGCGTTCGAATCGCCTCGAGCCCATCTGTTTTTTAAACCATAAAACGCCGGAAAACGCTTCGATTGTTAAAAATAAGTTGTCCACTTTGTCGCCAAATAGTAGACAACTTTTAGCGACTAACGATAGCGAGAATAACGGCGCTACCCTGAGCAATCTAGTTTTGTTATTCACTAAGAACGAACTTTGTAACTACGTCGATTCGCGAATAATTGGCCTAGCAGATACGTCACGCGATTGGATAGTTCGCGCTGCAAGAACGCTATGGATGAATACGCGCGGCGAGATTTCGCAAGAAATGATGGGGCGTTTACGCGTAACGACATTAGCGCAGTACTCATCCGATTGGAGTCGGGCAAAAACGCTCTCGTTTGCTAAAGCTTTTCTAAAGTATCTCACTAAAATGCGTCTTGATACTCGTTATGGCGCGTTTGAATTATTTTTAGAGATGCCAAAGCTGGTAAAGAAGCGAATGGCGATCACTTCGCGCATTATCACGCACGGCGACGTCGAGAACGTTCTTAAGCATATTAAACGCGCCGAACTAGAGGGCCGGATTTCGAGCGACAGGGCGTTGGAATATACCGCGTTTATTTTATTCTCAGCATATACGGGGCAAAGAAGTATGGCTACTACTGCGACGCTAACTGTCGCACAATTCCGAGATGCGCTTTTTAGCGAGAAACCAGTACTGCACGTAAACGCTAGTCAGGATAAAATACGCTATGAGCATTATGTGCCTCTACATCCGGCGGTAATAGACGCGATAACACCTTTACTACGCAGACGGAGCAATGAAAAGATATTCGCATATAACGCCGTCATTCAGTGGTTTAAACGTGAGAAAATTCCTCTTACTCGAATATCTAGTCACTTTGCGCTTGGCGACCTGCGTAAGTTCGCAGAACAATATGGCGACGTTATCGGATGGGATCAGTCAAATCGAGCGTACATAATGACGCATGGCGTAAGCGGAATTGATTGGAAGCACTACAAGCATCCGCTGCCTGAGAACGTGTATGATGTGTACATGAAGTGCTGGGCAGAAGTGAGCTTCGATACTTAAACCTTCCATACCCAGCAGTGGGTTAGGGCCATTATAAACAATATGGGGCATTAATAGACAGGAACATCCATCCGCACACGTTCAGGCACTCGTTTGCTATAAACAGTGTGCGGCACGGAGTTGACTTTCGCAGATTGCAGCAGGTAATGGGCCATTCAAACATCAACATGACGGCAGTTTACCTGAGGTTCAACGATCAGGACTTGCAGGACATGTATGTAAACGTGCCTTTCTTTAGGAGCGGTAAAAAAGAAAGGAGCGCGACTAAACGCCCTCTCATTGTAATTCATCGAGATTAAAGCACGTGCTGAAGGTTGTAGAATGTGCCTGGGTTATTCATTATTGTATCAAGCTGTCCATCATTAAGCGTTCCCTTGATGACAACTACCCCCCCTGGGTTTGAGACGCCCGATCCAATGACCATAGCGCCTAGTCTGCCTGTTACATAATACTGCAAGATGTAATTCGTGCTGGGCAAGAGCCCGTTCCCGGTAAAGACAAACGTCTGTTTCTCTTTGTTGATGACGATCTTACCTCCGGGCTGCACATCAAACTGATAGATAGGCGATTTTCCCGCCTGAGGGGTGTCCGTCGGCTTTGCGACAGCCGCGGTCGTGCCTGCTGCTGCCACAAGGAACACGCAGAGCGTTGCAATAACAAGTGTTCGTTTCATTTCGTTTACCTCGGTTCGTTTGGCAGTTGAGTGTCCCAGCCGCCAGTTTGAAAAGCTGCACGCGTTACAGAATTTCGCGTTTGCAGCTATGGTGTTCCCGCAGCCCTGACATCTTCTTTCCGTGTCTTGCTGCGGTGCTCCGCACGCGTTACAGAATTTCGCGTCCTTATGCAACACTTTGCCGCAAGACTCACACAGCTTCTCATTAGTTGCCATTGAATCCATCCAGCTGAAACCAAGGTTGACTGGCGTTCAGGCCTCCAGTGTACTGTTGTAGACGAGACGTTAAGGCTAACGATTTTCTTCTGTTTGGCGCTGCCCATTTGTCGCCACATAGCTGGGCTGCGCGTCTAGCCGTGCACGTTCAACACTTACTAGTAGCCCCTCCAGCGGCGGCGAATCACAACGGTTATGCTTGAATGGCCCGTCCAATGACGCATGCAACCGATCTGCACGCATAAGATAGGCGTCCAAAGCGCGAAGCCGTCGCACGCATATCCGATTATCCGGTTGCCGCGTGAATTCCGTCGACTCGCCGGTGCCGCTGCGACGATTTATCAAACGACGCATAATGGTGCGCTCGCTTTTCTCGTTGTCCCGCACCGCAAGCGCAAAGGTCATACAACCGATTCAGACGCTGACATCGAAAAAACGAGCCTTTACACGGCGAAGGTCGGGCGTTCGAATCGCCTCGAGCCCATCTGTTTTCGTTTTTGTGAGGGCTGAAGCTTTCGTTCAAAAAAGGGCAGATTTTAGGTCGCTGATTTCAGATTCTAAAGCGGAGAGGCAGGATTCGGCGGCAGTTTTTTCCACAGGTTTTAAAACTTCTTCGCTTGGTTTTAAAACCGTGTCTTCTTTTAGCATAGCGCGTTCCGTCACGATGGGGAACGCTTGTTTTCCTTGGTGTTCAATCTCAAAAACATCAGCTATCTCGCCTATAATATTTGCATATTGTTGAGGCAAGCGCAGTTGAGGGTAAATAAAACCTTTCGCAGACAGCCTGCCGATCTTTGATTTTCCTATGGGTTCCATAAAATCCTGCGGCTCGTTCACATTAACTTGCGTGCAAAATGCTATGAACTCTCCACCTGCTTTAGCACTTGAGCAAGCATTTCATATACTTCTGCCGTTTCGCCCTGATGCGGCATTTTGCCAAGCTGCTCTGCAGCTGAAGCTAAGCGTCTTAGCACATCGGGAATAGCTTTCTCTGGAACAGATGAAATGCGGGCGCCGCGATAGTTGCTTAGGATAGATTGGATGGCCTTCGGGAGACGTTTCACGTCAATGCTTCTGTCTTCGAGCATGTATGGCAGTTTCCACGTTGCCGGCCTGTTTGCGTCGCCGACGTAGGCAAAGCACTGTGCGGGGAGGCTATATTTTGAATGAAGTAGTGGCGTACTTGAGTCCTCTTCTGTGATCGCTACTCTTGTGACTGTCACTGGTTTAAGGAGTGTAAGCGGCTTATCCTGTGGCCCTATGCGCGATCGGTAGACGCCTTGCTCACTAAGCCACCACAAATCGGTGTGAGGCTCTTTGGATTCCAATGAGACGAAGGCGCGGTCGTGCAAGCCTCCTTCCTCGATGTTAGCGGCATAGAACATCACCCCATCGCTAACGGCAATGCATTTCACTTTCTGCTCGTCTGCATAGCGGCGTGCTTGCTCAAGGGCGTTATGCACAGCAGCCCGGTTCCATGCAAGGGCGCCGGGCCGTTTCGTCTCGACGATGCAGTACTTGATTCCAAGACGTGTAACGACAATATCGGCGTAGTCGACCTGATTGTTTATGTCGCCAAGCTTCCAGTCAAGGGCAACCGTGAAGAGGTCTTCAACAATGTTTTCGGCGACGCGCTCTGATGCCTCGCCAAAGCGGCCTTGCTGTCTGAGGCGCTCGCTCCGTTTCGCACAGAAGGTCGGCCAGTTTGTGTTAAGGTGCGTCTCAAAGCGCTTATACGAGGCGAGTTCTCGATATGGCATCGTCTGTAGTAATGTCGAGCGAGATAAAGGGGGTCTCTATTTGAGTTTCGGCGATTTTGACAGCCTAGCTTTAGCGTCAAGTAGGATTGCTGACGAACCTCTTCTGAGAGGTATTTCTGACTCTCGCTGCCTTCTGAGAAAGGAGATACAGTAGATAGTCGTGGCGGCTTCGCGCTTCAGATCCTCACAAATATTCTATTGTTCTCAGTTTTGGTTTCGTACGTTTCAAGATCTGTTGTCTCGATCTGCTGCATGATTTCAGCCATCTTTCCGGCCATTTGAAGAAAATTTGCGGGCATCTTCTGCATTATTTCAGGTGGTGTGCTCAACTCTTTAGGATCTGAAAGTTTCTTTCCAGTTGTTACGTCATACGTCGCAAAGTGAAGCGCACACATAATTACCTTACCTTGAAGCGTGCCCAAATGAAGTGGCGCATTCATATGCGGGCACCGATCATTGAATGCGTAGAACTTACCCTCAACGTTGGCGATAACCGCCTTTTTTCTTCCAACCTCAACAAGACTCATTTTGCCTTTTTCAATATCTTGTGTATCTGCAACATCAACCCACTTCACACGCGTACCTCCTCATTTGCTAACAGCGAGGGATACATAAGTTAGAGCGATAAGGGTTTTGGTTTCGGTTTTTTGCTTAAGTATTCTAAGTGTAGCCGTGCTTAGCCGCCTAGTTGAGCGTCTAACAAAACCGCTGTTATATGTGCTGGACTTTATACTTTAGTCGCTTCAGATGTCGCGCCGCACCCCAAATTATTTCCCGAAATACTCCACTACGTGCTTCAGGTTATCGCGGATTGGGAGACCCTGGGGGCATTTCTCCTCGCACTCCCCGCACTCCTGGCAGAAGGACGCGTAACTTGGATTGCCGCCAAAGAAACCACCGAGGAACGCCAAATAGATCTGCCGGGTCTGTTCCTCATCTTCGTACATGTGCCCCCGGTTATAATATTCAAAGCACTCAGGAATGCTCACACCGTGCGGACACGGCATGCAGTACTTGCATCCGGTGCAGGGGATCATAATCCGCTTCTCTAACTCTTCTTTTACGTCCTTGAACAGGGCGAGTTCTGCCTTTGTCAATGAGTTCGGCAACCCGTTCTTGGCGACATCGACGTTCTGCCGGACCTGCTCCGGCGCCGACATGCCAGAAAGGACGACGGTCACTTCTGGATGGTTCCAGACCCAGCGGAGCGCCCATTCAGCAGGGGCATGTTGGATGTGTGCCTTTTTCCAGATCTCTGAGATACCAGCAAGCTCCTTGGCAAGCAGACCACCCCGGATCGGCTCCATGACCACGATACCGAGCCCTTTCTTTGCCGCGTATTTCAGCCCCTTCGTCCCTGCCTGATAGTGCTCGTCCATGAAATTGTACTGGATTTGGGCAAACGTCCAGTCGTAACTTTTCACGATCTCCTTAAAGACCTTCGTCTTGTCATGGAAAGAAAACCCGGCATAGCGGATCCGCTCATCCGCGATGGCATCGTCCATAAAGTCCGTAACGCCGAGTGCCGACAGGTTCTCCCAGAACGGCTCGTTTAGCCCGTGCAATAGATAAAAATCGATGGAGTCGGTTTTAAGCCGGGCGAGCTGCTCATCGAGATACTCGTCCATTTCCTCCCGGGATTTTATCAGCCAGCTGGGGAGCTTGGTCGCAAGGTGCACCTTTTCGCGGTACCCCTCGGCGAGTGCACGTCCTACGACTGGTTCGCTCTCACCGTTTTGATAGGGATACGCGGTATCGATATAGTTCACACCGTGGTCGATTGCGTACCTGATCATCCCGGTTGCTTTATCCTCGTCAATCTGCCCATTTTCTTTTAGGGGGAGCCGCATGCACCCGAACCCGAGGATAGAGAGGTCAGGTGCGGCCTTTTTCATCTTCCGGTAAAGCATTGTTCGTCACCGATAGCTTTTATCCAGATTGTGTGTGCAATTCTGTTTAAATGTGTGTATATGAGGGGCGCACTTTTTTTAACTGCTGAGAAAGGCTAGCGCTCCGTAGTGAACAGTCTGATAGATTCGGGTGTGTAACCCGGCCGGTTTCACGTACATCATCGGGCTTAGCTCGGATTTTTTTATGAAATTTTGCCAAAGGAACCACTCTACAATACTTGCCACTGTCATCATCTGGAGCATTTTGTTTGGCCTGACTTACCTCTCCTGTTTTATCAACAGTTGCCTCTTTTATTGTTAAACGAGCGCCATTAACAACCAAAAATACAGCTTCATCTGATGAAGTGCTTTATAGGTTCCACGTCTAAATAATAAGGAGGATATTTTATGTTAGAAACGAATCAATATTTTAAGGGTGAAAAGGGCTTGGAGTTAACCAATGTAGAATGGCTTCTCGACCATCATGAAACAAAATTGCAGGAACGGCGTAAAACGGTTGATGAGTTAAATCTTAAACCAGGAGATGTAGTACTGGATTTAGGATGTGGACCAGGTTTATGGACCCACCTACTAGCAGAGAAGGTGAAGCCCAATGGGCGAGTTGTTGGGCTTGATTTCTCACCAGATTTAATAAATTATGCTGTGGAAAATCTGGAAAAAGATCCTCTTAGTAACATCATTGAGTTTCGAAAAGATGATTTCCACGATGCCTCCTTTGACAATGATACCTTTGATTTAGTCTTTTTCAGCAACTGTTTTGCTTATGTCACAGATTATTTTAAGATTATCGAAGAGATGAAAAGAGTGACTAAGAACGGTGGAAGAATTGCCGCTAAGGATTTTGATGGTGGCCTTTTCATTGTCCATCCCATCGAGCCTCAGTTGTCTTTAAAAATCTTAACAGCAGCGGCCCAGGCTCTTAAAGAAAATCCCCTAGAACCTCCATTTGATAACTTTACCGGGCGAAAATTGCATGGGCTTTTTTTACGGGCAGGCCTAAAAGATGTATCTACTAAAAGCTATGCCATACAAAAACTCTCACCTCTCATTCCAGAAGCAAAACGCTATATTGCAGGTAATGCAGAATGGCACGCTAAAATAGGAACTCCATATTTATCAGAAGAAGATCTTAAGCAGTGGCGAACACACTTTGATCCCAACTCCGACAATTATATCCTTGATTTGGAAGAGTTCTATTTCTGTATGCTGGAAGTGCTAACGATAGGTACGACGTAAAACGTTACCCAAAGGCAAGATCAGAATATATCTACAAGAATTGTATAAAAATGAGCGGATTCTTGATCCAAGATACGTTCCTGATGCTTTACAATGTCGTGATTATGAGATTGAAAAGCTTAATCGAATCATTGTTAGACGGGTTAACAGCGATATTGTACCTAAACACGTAATGATTGTAGGGTCAACTGGATCTGGTAAGACGGTATGCGTTAAGCACGTTTTAGGTGAGGTCAAAAATAAGAAAGGCGTGTTATGTTCTTATTTGGTTGCAGATACGTCAATTTATCAAATTCTCAAGAACATTGCCAGTAATTTCGGAATTGAAACGAGCAACCGTCTTATTAATACAAACGAGTATTGGACAAAAATCGAAGAGAGGGTTAAAGGGAATATTGCGATCATTATTCTCTGTAGACGTCGCTCCAACATTGATGCTGTAACGCCTCAGACTCCCGTCAACGACGTTAAGTTCCCAAAGAACAGGTTTCCTATGCCAAAGCCGAGCAGCATTAAAACAACTGCAAACACGATGACGATGATCATAATGACTACAAGTGCGATAATTTGAGCGATTGCGAGAACTACTCCAAAGCGTATTCCAAATCCGATGAGTTCCCCAAAGCTTAGGTGCATCAATTCATCGAGTGCGTTACGGGGCGGCTCAGGCAGTTCGACGCTTGTGGGGGACGAGGTATCTGACTGCTGAGGCGTGGGCATCAGCGCATTCTGCGGTACTGGTTCACCACATCGTCTGCAAAATTCAGCGTTTGCGTCGTTAATGGCCATACATTTTTCACACATCGTGCGGTCAGCTTCTTCCATGTTACCAACTCCTGCGGATTGTTCACGACGCTAACGTCGCTATTTTTAGTAGAAAATGAATCAAAAAGGTAAAACCGCGGAGCACCGTTTTCCTTCGATTCACACGATCATCGAAGTCAGCGTTTCGATCATATATTTTCGGTCAATCGACCCTGACGGTTGAATGAACGGCACCAGCGTATAAGCGCGGTATTCGTCGCTACCGACCAAACCGTTAAGTGGCCTCTTTGACCATATTTGCAGTCCGCACATAGACAGCAAACAAGACGATGGTGATAAGCGGGACAAGAATATCATTGTAAAGAGCGCCGCCAGCGTTGCCAGGAGCATAATTGCCGTGCACAACGATATCCATAATGTGTACATAGGCGTCCCCCCACAGAAATGTCGTTGCCGCTATGACCGTCGCGATCCAATAGTTGCCTCTGAACCAAATGCACGTGATGCCGAGTATGCCGATGGCCAGGTTGGCGAAGCCGACTTCTTGCTGGAATGGACTTCCTGTCGCCCACCCGATATTGGCAGCGGTGCTATCGGCAAAAAAGGCGTGTCCGACAAAGCCGATAAGAGAAGCGATCCCGATGCTTATCACCAGAAAGGAGAGCAGAAACACCTCGATCACGCGGTGTTTCGTCCGAGGCTTCTTGTCCACGAGAAGGTAGACAACCGCGACGATAATGCTGACAAGAATCCATAAGAATGCTGCAAAATCCACCATCAAATCACCTTGAACGCGTTATTAGTCGGGACGACGAGTTCCTCGTTTATAATCTTCACGTTTTGTAACAGTCTTAACCGATTGAGATAATAGTCAGTTACGGCACGCTTCACACGATCATCGAAGTAAGCGGATCGACCATGTATTTGCGGTCAATAGACCCCGACGGTTGAATAGTCCCTAAGCTTCCTTCTTTCTACCACCGCCGAATAATGGTACCCAGAAACCGACGCTGGTCGCCCTTCGCTTAACTGCCCCTGTAGATTTCAAGCACAGAAATAGCAAGCTTCTCTGTGTCGTCTTTGCACATCACCTGCTGCAGCACTCCAATGATCTGGCGGAGGGGTGGCTCTGCAGCACTTTCCTCATCTCGCCTACGCGGCTGAGTCAGAATCGATGTGACAAATGCAGCGAGGGTATGGGCAAGCTGTTCTTTCAATTCTAACGCAAACGTTCGTAGGTACGACCCGTCAAGCCGTTCTGCTCTAGCGAGGCAGTGGCTGCACGCCGCCCCGTATATCACCACATACCTTAGTTTAGCGTGTAGTCTGGCACGTTCAACGCTTTCTATTAGCTCTTCTAGCGGTATTGTGTGAATGTAGGCAGCAAAGAGCTTGTAGATGGTCTGTTTTTTGTCGCCTGTATTAGTTGGGGGATGGATTGCCTGCACAAATGTTCTGTGTGTGCTGATGTGATAACCAAACGGCAAAAACGTGCTGAAAGTAAAACGTACGACCATCTTCATATTTCCATCCGACAGCACAAATTTACGCGGGTTATTTTTCGATTTTAGGCAGTTCTAAAGCCAGATTTTTCCGCAAGTGAGGTCGTGGCATGAATAATAATTGAGACACTGGCCAAAAGAGACACTTTCAATTAGGAGGATTATCATAGGACGTGCTGAGCATAAATAGGCAAAGATGAATCAGAACAGCATAGGGAGAATTGGGCACATGGTAGAGAAAGTGGTAATTATAGGAGGGGGCGCTGCTGGAATTGATGTTTTAGAGCTTTTGCTCAGAGGATGCAAAGATCCCGGGAAGATGGAGATAACGCTGCTCAAGAAGGAGGACGAAGGCTTCTTTTCCATGTGTGGTTTGCCTTTTGCACTGCAGGGTATGTATAGCACAAGCTTGCTCAACTTATTTAAAGCAGATTTTTATAGAGATAAGGGAATCGACTTTAGGACTTCGGTTGAAGTCACTGGCATCGATCTTAAAGAAAATCATGTGCTTCTTAGCTCTGGCGAGCGGATATCTTATGATTTTTTGGTGATAGCCACGGGGAGTTTGCCCTTCATCCCGCCAATTAAGGGGGCAAATATAGAAGGCGTCTATACAATTGGCAGTAGCACGGATGGCAAACTCCTAGAGAAGGCTATAAATGAAGAAGAATTGGAAAACGCCCTAATCATTGGTGGCGGCTGGATCGGGCTGCAAACTGCGGTTGCTTTTTCGAAAAAGGGGATCACCACTAGAGTCGCAGAGAAGCTCCCCCACCTTCTCCCCTCCCTTCTTGACGGAGACATGGCATCGATTATTAAAAAATATCTGGATAGCGACTTAATATTTCTCCTGGGAACGACTGTCGATGCTATAAAAGGAAAGCAGCATGTAGAGTCGGTGAAGGCAGGCGCAGATGAATTTCCTGCAGATCTTGTTCTTATATCTGCTGGGATGCTTCCCAACGTTGATATATCCAGGAAAGCAGGTATAGAAATAGGAGAGAGCGGCGGAATTGTTACCGATCTGTCGCTCAGAGTCAAAAAAGGAAGCTCCCATTTGGAAAACGTATATGCGCTTGGCGATTGTGTTGAAGTGATAGATGCAGTGACATATCGCCCCCGCCTCAGCTTGCTGGCATCAACAGCGCTGATCCAGGCCAGAGTAGTAGCCCATAACATACTGGGTGAACCCTCATACTACAAACCCTGTTTGAGTCCATCGGTGGCCAATATATTGGGCCTGCAGGTGGGATCGGTAGGAGCGACAAGTGAGATAGCGGGTAAATACGGGATACCAATCAAGGTTGGCAAGTCTGTAAAACAAACGAAGGCCAGGTTCTTTCCGGGTGGAAAGGCCATTACGGCTAAACTAATCTTCGAAGCATCTAGTGACAAGCTAATAGGGGCGCAGATAATCTCTCAGGAATCCGTGGCGGAACGCATAAATGAGCTTACCCTTGGAATTAAGGCTGGGATTACTGCCAAAGACATTTGGATGAGAGAGCGATGCTTTGATCCATCGCTTACCATGGTGGAAGATGTCATAGTTGATGCGGCAAATAATGCTGTACAAAGCTGACTTCGTGTTTCGCCATAAAAGAACAACGCCTTTTTAAGTCAATTCTAAGCGTAAATTGTTGCGCAAAAGGGCCACGCGACGGCAAAGCGCTAAGCCATTCGCATCTGATGAACTCTCGCCTCATTAGACGGCTGAGAATCTACCTTATTATAATGCTCATCGTATTTGCCGCTATAGTAGTTGAAGTTTTAGCAGGCAGATTTGGCATTCCATTTGTTTTAATAGGCGTCCTTATAGGCCTAGTGATAGGTATCACAGTCAGTCGCAGTTATCGCCTTAGTTGGGATGTAGAAACTAACAAAGCGATCAGTCACATCGACTGGATAGGAGCAGCGCTTCTAGTGTGTTATCTGGTTTTTATATTCACTAAAAGTTATTTTCTGGGATTTTATGTGCAAGGAGCTGCTTTATTTGCTATTATTCTCGGCATCACGGCAGCCACCATGCTAGGTAGGATATTAGACACTAGACACGGAATGAACAAACTTCTGAAAACCTTAGAAATTTAAAGACAAAGCAAGAATGTCATAGGCTAGCGCCGGCGGTCGCCGCGAACGAATACGTGGCGAGAAAAAGCCCCGCGGTTCATGATAACAGTACGGTGAAGGTGAGTTAGTAAAGGTCACAGGGAAAGCGCAGCGTGTTCGTTTCGACCTATCCTTAGCGCGTAGCTCATTATCTCTTTTTTTATTTCCTTTGATTTTTGGGCCGCTACGAAAGTGTGACGTGTTATCGCAGCATTTCAACACAAATCGGCAGCTTTAACGCCCTGCATCACTCAAAAAGAATAACTAATGATGCGGTATAAACAAATCAAAGCCGCTATACTAAAAGAACTAGAAAATGGGCCATTATGGGATGACGTGCTTAGAACAAAGATAGATGCCCCATATATATGTATCCGGTTCGCTTTATGGAATTTGCGTCGCAGTGGCGCCATAAGAGCGGCTGGAGTAAGATATAAAGAATGATGAACGATAATGAATCTGAAAAAATAGAGCGAATGTGTTAGAAACTATTTCGTAATCGGACGACGCATAGCTAATTTCGATTAACCGGCCCATGTATGCCCTTCTTTTTTCGATTTCATTTGATTTCTGATGCCCGTTCAGAAGTATGGTGGCAAAAGCACTTGGTATGCCTCAAAAATCCCTTGAAACGCATGTGCGGGGATCACACCGGTTATGCTTGAATGGCCCCTCCGGTGACGCATGCAACTGCTCCGCACGCACAAGATAGGCCTTCACAGCTCGAAGCCGTCTCATGCCTACCCGATCATTCGGCTACCAAGGGAGTTTCATGGGCTTGTAGGTTCCAACGTGGAAATATATCAAACGGTGCACGAAGGTGCCCTTGTTTTTCTCGTCAAAATTGTTGAACGTGCAAGGAAAAGCTCAGCCCGGGCTCAAATTCGAAAAACGAGCCTGTACACGGCGAAGGTCGGGCGTTCGAATCGCCTCGAGCCCATCCGTTCTTTTTCCCATCGGGAGCGAGAATTAAGCCGGAAAACAACAGTCACCACCACGATCACAAATCCGACGACGCCGAATGACGCAAAGGCGAACGTGAACGCAATCAGCGAAAGCACGCGCGTTTGAGACGTAACCTCATAGACGAGCGGCACAGCGCCGACCCGTGAGCCAACTGAGAGTTTGAGATTCGAACGCACTCGGCGCGTGCCTTGGCTCAAGGGAGCGGTTTGGGAAGCTGCCGAATGAGAGCGGAAGCTCAGCCCTCCGAAATGCGCCGCAGCACGCCGTGGTCAGCGTCAAGCTCGACAAGGTCGCCGGTGTGAAACGTCCGTGTGGCGTTGCGCAAATTGACCAGTGTGGGAATGCCGTACTCGCGGGCCACGACCGCGCCGTGCGAGAGGGCCCCGCCGACGTCGGACGCGAACCCGCGGATGGTCGCGAAGGCAGGCGTCCAGCCGACGTCGATGACCGGCACGATCAGGATCTCGTCCGGCTGAACCTCGCTCGCTTCGGTTAGCGTCAGCGCGACACGCGCGCGGCCGCGGACGACGCCTCGGCTCCCGGGTTTGCCGTGGAGGATGCCGTGGCCGTCTGGAAGCGGCGGATCAATTGGGTCGGCGTTGTTGCCGCGGTAGCTCTCACGGAAGACCAGCTTCATTTGGTACGGCAGCACCTCGCGCCGCGCGAGCGCTCTCGCGACGAGAGCTGAATCCCGGTCGCGCAGAAGCGTGCCGAGCTCTGCGTGCTGCAGGAAGAACACGAGGTCGTCGTCGGGCAGCAGACCCTCGTCGACCATTTGGCGCCCGAGCGTGCGGTAAGCGCGCTTGAAGAACGTGTGCATCATGATGACCTGTGATTTAGAACGCTCGCGGGCACGGATGCTCCGGGGCGCGACCCTGACGAGCAGCCCGAGCGTCAGCGGCACGGAGCGTTGCTCGGCCTTGGCCTTGGACGGCGCCACGTGTCCCGCACGCGCGGCACGGATACCTGAGAGCACCGCCTCGACGATCGGTGTCGGATCCTCGGCCCACTCCTTCTCGCGGAGCTCCACCTCGCGCACGCAGCGATGGCCGTGGCGTTCGAGGTACGCACCGTATTCACGACGCACCGGAGAACTTGCCTCGTGCCGGAGGAAGCGTTCCGCCGCTTTTACGTCGAGCGCGAGCAAGCGATCGAGCTCCGATCCGTCGTGTTCGACGAGTGCTGAGACGATGCGATCGATGCCGGCGGCGATGTCGAAGCTCTCGACGTCCTCGGCGCCCGCGAGTAGCCTTGCGACCTCGGCATTGACCTCCTCTGTTGGTGGCGTGCCCTTCGCAAGAATCCGGGGCAGCACGCCCACGATCGACCCCGCGAGCAATGAGGGACCGTAGTGCAAAAACCAGGCCTCGCCCAGCTTATGTACCTCGCGATCGATGGTGGCGTAGGTCGCGCGCGCGTCCTCGCCGGGCGTGAGGTCGGTCGAGGCGACGAGGCGATCAAGCTTGGCGACGTGCCTGCCGAACAAAATGAAGCTCACGTAACGGAGACCATTGCGCAGACGCTCCGACTGGGGAGCCCGCGGACCGGCCACGATCCCCGGCACCGGCCGCCCGCAGATAGCCTCGGTCGCATCGGCCTCCGACCCGAAGGGCATCGACCGCACGATCTTAGCTAGCTGGCTAAGGTTAAAGAGGGGACGCCCGAACGACTGTACGATGAGGAGCGGCTCCTCCGAGTGCTTTTCCAGTGTAGCGATCCTACTATACATGCGCTGCATGGCTCGGTCATTGGGGCGCATCGAAGCCGACCAGGTAAGCGGCGTCATGACTCCCGGCAAGACCTCGCCGACGTTGCAGTGGGTGTAGACGTCGTCAGGATTCAACTCGGTGTCGAGCTCGCGTGGGTCGGCCGGGAGCGTGGTGATCGGCCGTGCCTGCAGCCAGGCGATGCGGCCCTCACGATCGATCGCCCACTCGCACTCAACGGGCAGCTCGAAGTGCTGTTCGATGCGCAGCGCGTCGGATGCGAGAGCGAGCAGCTCTTCGTGCTGCACGCAGGGATCTGAGCCCGCCAGCTCGCTCTTCACGGGCGATCCGTCGCGGGCCAGCGTGAAGTGATCGGGCGTCACCTTTCCGCCTACGAGCGCGCTGCCGATCCCTTCCACGGCTTCGACGACCATGCGGTCACGTCGCGCCGTCACCGGATCGGCGGTGAAGATCACGCCGGCGCAGCGGGCGTCGACCATGCGTTGCACGACGACGCTCATCGCCGCGCCGTCGCTTCCCGTGCGCATCTTCCGATAGGCCTGCGCACGCTCCGAGAAGAGTGAGTCAAGGCAGTGCACGACCGCGTCGCGCAGTGCGGGCACGCCCTCAACGTCGAGCACCGTCGCGTGCTGACCCGCGAACGATGCGGCCTTGCCATCCTCGTCTGAGGCGGACGAGCGTACCGCGACGCGTCCGCGTCCGATGCGGTCGTAGGCGAGCTCGAGATCGTCTGGCAGCGACTCGGGCGTGGGGTTGAGGATGACGAAGCCGTCCGGCACAGGGAGTCCGAGCGCCGAGAGAAGGGCGAGGCCCTCGGCCTTGCCTCCCGCACCGACGCCGTGCGCGTCCGCGATCGGGATGCAGCGGGGGGCGGTGCTCACGGGAACCCCGCGTCGGAGAGGGAGGGCGGGAAGCGGGTGATCTCGAGCCAGCAGACGTTGGGCTCCGAGCCGTTGTCGAGATGTGCCTGCACGAGCGCCCGCGCGACCGTAGGTTGTGATGTCACCGATATCAACTCCTTTTGTATCTTCGGTATCCTCTTTTTTTAACTCAAATTCACTTATGTTGCAATAACCGAATAACCTCGTTTTTTTAGTACATAAAAAGCTTTGCTAAAATATGCCGCGCTGTAGACACAATGCTGAACCATCTGATGATCTTTGCGGCAAACAGCGTGCCGGCCATAATTACCGTGGTATATGTGTAACGTTTAACCCCTACAATGTTAGCGTCATATCGTGAGTTCCATAAGCATATCATCTCCTTTGTTCAAAATCATTCAGGCGGTCCACATGCGCATCGGCGTGTTTTGCGACGCTCCAAAACAGCTGAGCATTAATGCGACGGCAAGGTCATCATGCTCGCCGACAGAAGCGCGCACTGTCCATGGCCGCCCACTGGCCGACCTCGTTTGGTGGGTACGCCTTCATCATTCAGCTGCGCAGTAATGTGTCTGTACGGCTTACCTTGCTGCCGCCATGCCTTGACCCGCGCTATCATGCCGCACTCGCTACTATGGCTTCATGCCCCTAAGAGTACCCTGCATCCGTCAATCAAAACGACCGCTGAAAGAGTTGTTTTGTTAAAAAAACGGCATCAGTCACGACGCCGCCACCATGTGAACGTACACGATGCTTGTTGACGGCCATATTGCGCGGTACGTGGAAAGTTCAAAAGAAAATTGCGGTAAAAGAAAAATTACGCCTCCGTCACGTTACGGAGGCGTTCCTGACTTTTCGTTGCTCTATATAGTCTCCATATCGGTATCAGCAACCCCTGAGAATGTTAAGGGGGGTTACCCGCGGAGGACCATTGGGGCCAGAGACCGGAAACATCACTCTCGCTATACCAGAGGTTCCCGCTGGTGCCGCTGACACACACTAGGGTGTGGAGGTTGGGGTCGACGACGGCGGCCGGTGAGGCATTAGACAGCGCCTCAGGAGGATTTCCGCCGAGGGTGCGCCAGGCGGACCATCTGGAGCCCTCGGGATACTTATTCCAGAGCTGATGGTTAGTGCTTTGTACAAAGAGGTTGAGGGTTTGGCTCACGGCTGGTCCCGTGTTGGGGGCGACTTGCCCGCCGAGAGAGGCCCACGTGGACCACCCACTGCCATCCCATTGCTTCCACCAAACGGCACCGTCGTTGCCGCGCGCAAAGACCTGGATGTTAGTGGCGTTTGACGACCAGCGCGTCGCAGCGGGTGACGAGGTCAGGTTCCCGCCGAGATTTTCCCAGTTGGACCACGACGTGCCGTTCCACGCTTTATGCCACAGGGCGCCTTCGGTGCCGTCTACAAAGACGTCGAGACGACCTGCTGACGATGAAGAGACCGCAGGGCCGGTGCCTGAAGCAAGTTGCCCGCCGAGTGATATCCAGGTGGACCAGCCGTTCTGGTAGTACTTCTGCCAGAGCCCACCGTCGGTGCCGCGCGCAAAGACGTCGAGGCGGAAGTAGCTGTAGTTCATGGAGACGGCGGCGGGTGATGAGGTACTCACTCCGCCGAGGGAGTCCCAAGTGCCGCTACCGTTAGTGTGCCAGAGAGTGCCATTAGTGTCGACGGCAAAGAAGTCGGCATACCCACTGTATCCCGTGGGGGCCTGTATCCCACCCGATGAGGTCACGGCGGGGCCTGTGCCGGCCATCGTTGTGCCACTCACGCTCGCCGCACTGCTTACCACAGCAAAAAGTGAGACGAGCATAAGAGTCGCTAAGACGATGCTCGTCGTAATACGTTTGTTCATTCGTTTCGCCTTCCTTGATGTCCTTCGCTTGAAAAGAACATCAAAGCCCAAAAAGGCGGCGTGATAACTTAAGTGTTGTCATTTGTTGTCATTTAGCTGCGAGAAGAGCATAATGGGCTGCGTTCGGTCACCATGGCACACGCCGCGGACGGCGATAATACTCCTCGCAATACGAAACGTGCTCGCTATCGCCCCGCAGCTTACAATGGGCGTACTTCTCGCACCTTTGGCAGCTCATCACACTTGCATTTCATGCAAGGCAGCATAAGGAGGGCTATCCCTGTGGTGGGAAACTAACCGTTAGCAACATTTATGCGCCTTTGACAAACAAAAAAAAGTTTTGATTATGCCATCAGAAATTTCAATCCCCCTGGAAAGAGCAGCTGAGTTATGCAAAGCCCACAGAGATAAAACACAGTGCACGGATGTTAAGTCAATGCTGGGGATGCGTGAAGTACTCTAAAGGAGTCCCAGAAAAGATGTGTTTCTATAAGCCTCCTAACAATGATGGATGCGAAAAGGTAAATAAGCTGTTTGGGGCCGAGGATTAGACAAATGAAGAACAGCGAGTGCGTAATTTATATCATGCGTAATTTATATCACAACTAAAAACGGTAGTGTGCAGAGCTTTCAAAAAAGCGACAAACTGGGGTGGGTACAGACAAGCTCGAAAGGTGTTGAGCGTGCCTGTACAGCAGAGCAGGTACTTTCTCATATCCTACCACTCCTCGCTAATAAGCAGAAGTATGAGAAGCTAGCTACGCTCAAAGTTGAGGTAAAAAATGACTGAATGTACAGAGTGAGTAAAAAGATACAGGAACTATGCGTAGCCGTATTCTCGACACTGGTGTATCTGCACTTGTATCCTTTTGATAATTTGTCGCAACTGCTGACGTGCGCTGTCGGGTAGCCAGCCATCGTGCAGCGGTCCCACAGGTATTGATAAGCTCGAGCCTTCCCAACTGGTCGAGCACTTCCTGAAAAGTTTTTCGACAGCCATATCGGCGTAGTCGTTCTTGTAGTCCGCGAGTTCAAGGATGAGTTCATCAACCTCTACGCAATCGTTGTTCACGGGGCAAGATAGTGGGTATATCGGGGTAACTGTTAGCTAAAAGCAGAGCGGAAGTGTAGCAACTAAGGCTGTTAACCGCCCCGCTTACTTTTAAGAAGGAAGACTTATGCGGACCAAGCATCGACCCTTACAACAGGGGCGGTAACAGCCTTAGAACTACGAAACCGAGGCATCCCATAGATATAGCTAAAACCTATTTGAAGTTTTTTTACAAAAAGTTTTTTTACAAATTTAGTACGTTACGGCGGTTCGCCTTCCCGATGTGCTTCGGTGAGCCGGTGCAGTTCGTCACGCTTGCATCTCCTGAACCAGCGTAAAGAGGTCTATCCGCTCTGTGGGAGACTAACCGCAGCCAAACGACAACCTAAGTTATCAGCCCCCATTTCACCTTTTTTATGATAAAGAACGTAACATCCTCTAGTCACTTCTCTTTAAGACACAACCACGCGTTGTCTTTTTTTAAACTGTAAAAACGGCGGTCACTACCACCGCCGCCAACGTGAGAGGAGCGAAAAATATGGCGAAATGCTTGGGCTTGTGGCGCTTCAACTTGGTGGCGCCGTGGCCGACCGACCCGGTTGAAGCTGCAAAGGTAATGAGATGATGTTTGCAGCGATGGATAACATGTTATAGACAGGTGAAGTGCAAGAGTTCGGCTTCTTCTCAGGTGCAACATCAGGATACGTAATTGCGGGCGGAGAATCCAAAGATGAGCTCAGGAGGTCGCACTCGTTTTATCCCTTCATTGAAAGCGAGGTGCACGAAATAGTGCCCTACGAAACAGGGAAGGAAGTCGTGAGGGGGTTTTTGAAAGCCAAAGCAGAAGCAATGAAGCCGTAATTCTTGGCGATTGCTCACGGAATAATCCTTTTAACAATTAGCTTGTTATTAATTCAAAGATAACGCTTAAGCTGTGACACGGCCGTTTTACGCTTTTGATTCTTCCTTTCAAGGGGGTGAGGTATACATCAAAAAGTTGTTAGCTATCATCGTGCTTGTTCCAGTCGTTTGCACCAATGCTCGTTGCACCACCACAAGCAATACCACGCAAACACCAAGTGCTACCTCGAGTGCGGCGACACAGCACGACGCTTTTCTTGGAAAATTACCTTACGGCCTACAAAAACGAGAAGTACTCGGATAGCAGCATACACGTCCAAACCTGGGAGCTCGACTGGATTAACAGCACGTCAGCACGCTTACAATTTACGGAGCTCAATAAAACTACAAACCGGACCGTGAATGCAGATGAGACATTCGTTGTATTTCCAACGACACAAGACGCGAAAAATTACGTTAACGCTATGAACTTGGCAGAATACCGTCTCGCCAGCACGGAATACACAGGCGGGGGCCATCAGAATGTAAAGGGCCACGCACCGCAGATTTGCAAAGACTACATGTACAACGAAAGAAATCCGTTCAATATCTCAGAATATAAGCTCACGATATCGAACAACTCGATAACATCTTTGTAGTGTCTATAGCAAAATTGTTGAGCTGACCCTCGAGATTAGGCTGCGGCGAAAACCAAAGGAGTTAGATGAGCTTTAGATTGAGACGAGGTTTAACGCCTCTTTTCTTCATTCTCCTTATTGTAGTGAGTGCAGCAGTTAACGCACAAACAGGCACAGGCGTAGGAGCGCCCCTTGTTGATTTTGGCACGGTCGGACGTGGAGGGAGCGCAGAGCGAAACGTGATACTCTACAACCCCGGCAACAATTCGACGTTCACTTATTCTGTCAACTTCACCAATGTTACGAACACAAGCGGACAGCTAACGGCGACGCCCTCAAGCGGGGCAATCGCTCCAAAATCAAACGTAACCGTAGCCGTGATGCTTGACGTACCGAGCGACGCCAAGGAGGGCAATTTCAGCTCAAGCATGATCGTTAATACGTCACCGGTCTTCCCAGCGATAATCGCTACTATCACTTACACAGTCCAAGGTAACGCACCCGCACCAGCGCAAGGCATAGACGTGCCTCTCATTGCTGGGGCTTTTGGAGTCTTTGCGGTCGTGGCTATTGCAGCGGTTTATGTTATCTTATTGAGGGGAAGATGATGACCGACACTGACACCGATAGTGAAATGACATGCGAGGCTATTGCTGATGATGAGATGCACGCATCGCCTCCCCTGAATAGCCTGAAGGAGATAACCGCGCTGTGGCATCTGTGCAGTCGAGCTTTACGTGTTTATATTTCAAACAAAGGATGGCAAGAGGTAGGATATATTGATAAAAAAAAGTTGTAGCCATAAAAGCGCTTGTTATGGTTGCTACGCTTTCGGTGGCGGGTTCCACATCATCAACTAGCAGCAACCAAGCAGCAAGTAGCGCATCAAGTGCTGCAACGGGTAAAAAGCTTGTTCAACGCGATATTCTAAAATGTCCCTGAGCTGTCCTGCGTCACACGCGGGAAAAGTGACGTCGATGTAGAGATATGACGATTGGTCCCTCGGCGTCAGTTTCAGACCGGTGCATTTATAGTATGTTCCGGCACCTTCTTTAGATGTCAAATAACGTTTGTGAGGGAATTGTAAGAGGCCATCATGCAGTTAGGTAAACTATTCTCCTTTATCACAGCGATGCTCCTCCTCACCGTCGTCATCGCTGGATGCGCCTCCACGAACACCTACCCGGTCCAGCCAACCTCGCACGACGCACTCCTCGAAACGTTTGTTGCTGCTGACTACAACTACACTGCACGCAACGTAACTGTCAAAGCGTGGCAGACGAGATGGCTCAATGGCACCAGCGTCAACGTCGAAGCAACGGGGACGTTAAAAGCGAATAACACCACAATGTATTCCAATCGGACGTTGACCCGGTTTTCTTCAATTGAGGCGGCAACAGCATACGTCGGCAGGCAAAATCTCAGCGGCTATGTCGTGGCGCATACTGCAAACGAGAGCGCTAAGGTGTACCAGCTGGCGACAGGGAATCCTCCAACTATATTTAAAGCGTACCAGCGCACCTCACAGAGTGCGAACAACGTAACTACGGCTGAGGTGACGCAATGCGATGATATCGTCGTTACAGGCAACACAACGTTGACCGGGATAGTGGTTGCGACCCCACAGCCCTCAAGCAGTCCCTCGCCAGTTCCAACCCCATTACCGACGCCGGTACCCACCACAGCGCCCACTCCAACGCCCACTGTCTCACCCACTGCCAGACCCACTGTCTCACCCACTGCCAGACCCACTGTCTCACCCACTGCCAGACCCACTGTCTCACCCACTGCCAGAGCAACTTAGTGCCCTTTCTCACACCCACTTAGTGCCCAGTCCCGCAGACATTGGGGAATGAATTGACCATTTATCTATTGAAGCTTATTTAACGCTCGCCGCTAGGAATAAAGGCCAATTTGACGCTATTTATGACGTCAGAAAAAAACCGATTAAGCCATTATAGCATGGTTCATGTGAAAAACAAAGAAGTGTCAAGAAAACGAGACGTGGCATGTCGGCCAAGAGCTCCGACCGCGCAGATTCTCGACAAGGGTTCGTTAAACGTCTCCCGACTTAAAGTTTGGGTGTCCCTTGTTTTTTTTTGCCGTCGCTCGTTCTCGGGAGACGATGACCTTGATACGCTTGCTGGTAGCACCGACCGATACGAGGGGGAAAGGATGATTGAGAACGAACTAGTCTTAAGGGGCAACGACGCGGAGCTATTGGGTCGCGCGCTTCCAGAAGTCAAGGCAAAATTCTATGAGGAGTCCGAGATGAATCTAGAGGATACCCAAGCACTCGATGCACTCCTTTCGAGTTTCAGAACTGTGGAGACGGAAGAACAGGAGAGGAGATCGCCCATTCGAGCCCTGAGTTAAACAAAAGAGGGTCCCAGATTCTAGAAAAAAGCAGCTGCGGGAGAAAAGTTAAGGGGTAGGCATTTTTTGCGCTAATCGAGTTTTTACTGCAGCATACGTACTGACCTATTTAATGCATCGCGCGATCGGTCCAAAGGAGGGACACGCGTGGTTAAGAACGACCAATGTCTGAGAGGGGTGAAAAACGACCGGATCGCGCATCCAAGCCGTTTGTTGGCCCGAAAGGGGAGGCGGACCAAGGTTTTTTGTCAAGCATCGACCGAGGCAGGCCGAAGCCTTGGACGCCCGTCACAACCATCAAGTTGCGACAAACACTTGTCGAGCTGTGAATGCTTAATCGTTTCTTAAAGAGACTCAGGAGATCTATATAGTGTATGAGGCAAGCGTTGACGTAGGTCGCCTCTCTCCTTGATTATAGAGGTGATAGAGAAGGATGCAAGCGAAAGAGAAACAGGAGCAACCCATTAACTGGTTCGTCCTGCCGAACGAATCGTATAACTGGGGCCGCATCGTGGAAAAAAAGATTGTTGAAAACCCCCAGCGCGAGGTAGCTAGCGAAACCGAGGGGGTCAAAGTGCTCGTTGATGGGATCGACGTACTACCGATAAAGATGGGGTCCCGCTTCTTGGCGAGAAGCAGGCCTTGAAATCAGTAATCCATCTGCCTTAGCCAACATAAAATTAGATCTGCCTTGGGTAGGTCAGGTTCGGTAACCCATCCATTGGATGAGGATAGTGGCTGAAAACCACTTTTTTGAGATATTTCGTAAAATTGCTTTGAATCTAAGCAGGATCAATGTATATGGCCCCCCCCCTCTAAACGTCGTTAGAAGTCAGGAAGGGGGAAACCATTTGAGTTGTATCATATCGGCGTTTTTTCACTTTTTGTTTTCGATTGATTAGTTTATCACTTTAAAGGGCTTCTGTATCTGTCTTTATAATGCAGTTATACCCAGTTCTCATAGGGTGTTAATATGCAATATTACAATGAAGAAAAAATGCAAAATCTCAGACTGAAAATAGAAAAAGAGATTCTGAGTTGGCCTAATGTAACTACGAAAAAAATGTATGGTTGTCCATGTTACAAAAATAAGGAAAAATTATTTGCATTTTTGGTTACGGATGGCGTGGTCCTCACAAAAGTGAGTGAACAGGACAAAACTCAATTATCGAAAGAATTTACGATTAAGCCCTTCCAAGCAGGAAAACGAACAATGAATAAATGGCCACAGATAAGTGTTGATGAGACAACTGACGTGGAGAAAATAATTCCATTTATAATTAAAAGTTATGACCAGTCACAGACATCATCATAAAATGAAAGTAGACAAACTGCAAGCGCCTCGCTGAGGCGATATCCTTGTTTACTCAAAAACAGTTAATGCTTTCGCATTTTTTGTCTGTCGGATTCAAAAACGCTACATTTATACTCTTTTGCGCAGCCTAATGCGCGATTCAGTCCATCATTAACGTGCGCAGTGCGTCGTTCCCTTACATTCGTTACCTAGGTCTAGAAAACCAACACAGCCTCGATTGCCGGCCGGGACGACATAAAACCAGCGTTACAGCATCATTCGGAAGAAGAAGGACGCATTGAGCTCCTAGGCCCGAAAGTAAGTAAGTCTGCTGTGCGCTGTCGAATGATTAAACGAAACGCGCTATGCTGTCCCACGGTCCGGATCTCTCCAAAAATTGCGACAGTAGGAAATTTCAGGCAGATTGTCAAAGAGTGACATGCATGGCAATGCGTTAATGTCTCTTGGGGCTGCGCACTGAGGGATACCATGATCTCTCCAGCGCTTCTGCCACGAGTTCGGAGCTTCACGAACAGGCGTCTCTTGGGCCACCTCGATTGCCTTAGCGTCGGCCTTGACTTTATAGAACTAAGAACAAAATGACTATTTGTATTACAATTACCACGATTAGTAGCTGCACTATCCTGTCATTTTTGTGTTTTATTTCTAAAATCAGGTTTTTCAAGTCATCGTGCTGGTCCGGTGTGGCGGGCCAAGGTATCTCCGCATCAGTCTCCATTTTCAATAACCTCCCGTTTAACGGCCTCTGATTCTGTTCGGTAATGATCTCTTACTCAGTTAGTACGCGCCGTGCGAACGCGGGCGTTGAGCTTGCTGTAGCACCGGCCTGTTTGTCGGACATTGGTATTGCAATCACACATCGAAGGCACAAGTCGGCAGAAGATTGAATCAAAAGCATAAAGCAGCGTTAATAGTGCTTAAGCGTTATCTCTTAGTTGCGTTGCGTGGCTCTTTTCGCGACGGGCATTTCGTACCTAACGACCTTAGAAAATACTGTGAGTAGCAGGGCGACATATTGCAGTGGGATCAGTCGGATAGAGCATATATCTTGACACACGGCGTTTCAGGCGTTGAGTGGGCGCATTATCGGCATCCATTGTCTGAGCAGGTGTATGATGTGTATATGCGGTATTGGAAAGATGGCCGTTTCAGAACCCTCGTGATATGTAGTCTTCAGCCAGTTGAGTATCGCAAAGCGCGGGGACATTACACGCATAGATGAACAATAGATAAATCGTCGGTCAGGTCGCTCGCATCTATGTTTTCCACGGTTTGCTCTCCCCACGCAGGATCTCGAGGAATTAAGTAAGCCGGGGTCTGGTCAATGAGCTTCAGGCGGCTATCCCATTGGGTAATGACGCGTGCGTCCTTCAACTGCCACTTCACTTCTATGTCCATATCAACGGACTTTACTGAGTCATTAACAAGCGACGCCCCGAGCTTAGAGCTCGCCTCACAGATAAGCTCTGCTCCCGGCAGCGCATCAGCGAGTGATGAGAAAAAGCGCTTGATCTCTGCCTCTTCAAAGAACCACAAAATACCCGTTGCTAACATGAAGATGCCGTTGTCGGTGTGATCCATGTCAGCACACCAGCTCATGTCAAACAGCGACTTGGCAATGTAATTGACTCGATCGGTTTCAGGCAGTAACTCCTTACGCAGAGCGATGACGCTCGGAAGATCGAGGTCGTACCATTCAATGGATCCGTTATCGACCCTGTAAAAGGCTGTGTCGAGGCCTGCGCCGAGATTCAGTATCGACGCATCAGGATGTGTGCTGATGTACGCTCTAAGCTTATCGTCGAACTGCCGCGCTCGTGCCGCAGACCTGAAGCTATCCTCAACAGTGAAGCGCTGCTCGAAGATTGAAAAATCTTAGTCAAGATGATTGACGAGCTCAATAGCTTTAACATCGTTCAGTAGCTCAGGGTGTGCTTTGCTTGCCTGCGCTCTGTGCCACAGCGGGACTACTAACGTTTTTTCAAGTGAACTGAGCTCAAGGCTCATAATTCATCGAGAGATGAGATAGATGTCATAAAGCTTTTGTTAGCGCGTAGGATGAATGGATAAGTCCCCGCTGCAAGAGCACGTGTATGACGTGTATGTGAAGTGCTGGAGAAGCGTGCGGTTAGTGTGCGAAGATACGTGGCTGATCGATAATATCGATGAAAGCACGTGCACGGGCAACGGCACTGCGTTCATGAATATTTTTCTTTCAATCCCCGTGCAAATACCCGCGCCTCCTCCAGGTCGTCCGCATTCGGTCTTCCCTTATTAGTCCCCCCGACAAGTTTCAGAGGTCCCCAGGTATTCGATCCCTTGCAGGAGAACTCGCCCACGACGGAGAATCCTCGATTCATCAGCAGCTCTTTCACAGTAGCATGCCTCTGTATTCCCCCTTCACCGCTCGTAGAGAAGATAAAAGCTCGTTTTCCCGTGACGGCCGGAAGCGCCTCCACAAACTGGAGGAGCGTCTTATGGAACTTCATGAAATAAATCCCTGATCCAAATCCGATCAGGTCATACGCCGTGAGGGTTTCGGGTTGCGCCTGACTGGTAGGGACGAGGTCCGCCCCCAGCACTTCTGCAATCACCTTTGCTACTTTTTCCGTGTTCTGGTGGTGAATCGAAGCAAAGACAACCAATGTTTTCATGGTAAGTGCCCTTGATGGTGCTTATGGTTCATATGCTCTCTCCCTGCGACCGCCCCTACGATCATTATCGTGCCGATCGTCCAGAAAGTGACAGCCCATACCGTTCCATACCTTGTCACGATCAGAACCTGAAACTCATACTGTGAAGATGTTGTGAAGATGTGCTAGAATGCCCCGGGCGGTTCCATCGGTGCAAAAAAATAATCCCATAAATCCGCCGGGCTGAACCGCCGCCGCTAAGTTGCTTGTAACGGCTTCAGCTTTGCGTAACAGGGCCCCCTCGCAGGATAACATTTAAGCCGCGCTAACGTGTTTTTATTTGTTTAGTCTTTTGTCATTAAGAGAGCTGGAAGGAGTGAGTATGGAAGGATTCAAACACATGACTGAAAGGCATATAGAAGTTCGTAAAGCCCTTTTAGAACGCCTAGCTACAGAAGTTGCAGACTATCTCCAAACTCGCTTTATTGAAGAAGCACAAATGTCAGCTGAAGAAAAAGCTTATTGGGACGCTGAAACCGATAGGCTGAATGAGATAGCTGTAAAGAAGCACGGAGAGCCCATTTTCTCACAAGACAAGGACGCAGCATTACCACTACGCCTTGAAAAATACACCATTAACCGGGCTGAAGATAACTATTTTTTAACTTTTCAAATATTTGACCCTGAAAAGCCTATAGCTCGTTTTCAATACCTATTCGGTAGCCGAGAAGACGAAACTGATAGAGCTTAAAATTAGGTCCTAAAATGAAAGTTATCGGTGCGACTGTGGTATTTGCGTGCCGACCCGGTTAGTTTCCCACCGCGTAGTCTTTACGCAGCTTTAACGATCGTAGTCGCGTGATGGAGCAAGAGCGCTGATGGTTCACGTGGAGCCGGCCGGCAACACTCACGCTACCACGCCGGCGTTTTACTTTTTTGATTTATTTTTTCGTCAAGGGGGTGGATACGCAAATGGAGGAGCAAAAGTATTGTAAATACTGTGGAGCGGCTAATCCCACCAGTACATCGTTTTGCACAAAATGCAGTAAGGAGTTTGCCAGCGCGTCAGCATCGCCGCTACCCCCGCCTTCGGCTACCAAAGAAAAAGAGAGTCCCAGGTGGCTCCGAATACTTGAGATCAGCGCAGGTCTTATCATCTTTATCCTGAGCGTCGCCGCCTTCTGCCCAGGGGTGGATTGGGGTTGGACAACATTCCTTGCATTCCTAGTAATCGCGCTAATTGTCCTAGAAATTGCATATATCATACGAATATTTGCAAAGGGCATTTCGGGACGGCGGCGGCTCAACTTGATTCTGTCAGTGCTAGCGACCCTCATCGCCGTCTTGGTACTCGCCACTCTGTTTTTCTATGCATCTTTTTTGACCCTAATCTCCCCGTTAGCCTTAGGATTGCTCTTTGCCGGAATCGCGAGCGCAGTACGCGGCACAGGGGGCGGCAAATCGTGGGCATCATCGCCATTTTCGTGGGCGTCGTCGCGTTAATATACCCAAAAATCGTGGGCATCATCGCCATTTTCATAAACCTCGGCCTGTTAATATCTCTAACTCTCACCTACCCAGAAAACGTCGCAGCGCTGATTACACTGTCCTTGATGATCTTCGGATTGGAGCCGATAATTTCAGGGATAGTGGGGAGGTGGATCTAACCCACTCGTTCAGGGGGTAAAGTGGGGGTGGATACATAAATGCACGAACAAAAGTATTGCACCCCCATATACGATGGCCCTTATACGAAAGGCCGTTTCAGGGTACTTTCTATCTTTTATGAAATGATTAAGCCCGTCACGCTTGCCGCGATTTTCGAGGCCGTTGTCAGTGGCCGGATGCAGACGGTGATGTGCTATTCGACAACGACGTGCAACCGCACGTGCCTATGATTAAGCACAGTCAAAGAATAAACCACCACTGGGCGCCGCGACGTATGTGCTCATACGACCACGAGCTGAGAAATAACGCAGAATCTGGTAGCACCGAGCGCTGAAGGATCAGCATCAATACACGAAGAAGAAAACGGTAGATCACTGTGAGGGAGGATCCACACTGCTTTACGAAGCGAGCGGCTGCGTGAGGTGAACGGTCACATGCCCGTGGGGGGTGGACGTCGGCTCATAAAGGTCGTTGCCTGCATACTCTATCCATCCTTCGACATCGACCGTCTTGATAAAAGATGGAGCGTCCTGTGCTGATATCGGCTAATGTACCTTTGTGAACGCACGGGGCTGTCAGTCGTGGCGGATTCCACGGGATTATCGTGAGTTAAACCGAGCCCATGCGCTACAGATTTAAAGACAATCGTCTGATTGGGAATGCCGTTGCCCTCGCCATCGACCAATCGTCCGGTGGTCACGACGTGATCTCCGAGGTAAAGGTCCTTCGGCGAGGATGACGTAACAATCAACTTCGTATTGGATCGCTTTGCTGTCACAACGGTGACGTTATTGGCGTGACGCTGCCTGGGGGACTTATTAGAAGGGGCACTCCGCTCTCGTCCTTTTCTCTTTTTTGTCCGCCATCGCTAACGACTCTTTTTACTGACCCGATATGAACGGCGGTTTACTACGAGAAAGAAAGTGAGGATCCAACTCTTCACGAAGACGTGAAGTGAACCGTCTCAGGCACGTGAGGGGAGCTCGTCGGCAGGTAAACGCCATTGCCTGCATACTCCATCCATCCTGTAACGGTGATCGTGCTAAGCAAAAAAGAGGGCACGCCGTTTGTTGACACCGTGTGTGTGTACTGGAATGCTCCAGTGCTGTCGGTCGTTGCGGAGCCCTGGGAAATAGTCCCCATTACAGGCACCGACGCTTTAAACGTAACTTGCTGATTGGGAATGCCGTTGCCCTTTGCATCGACCAATCGTCCCTTGGTTAGGACCTGATCTCCTAGGTGCAGGTCGCTTCCCTTCGATGACCAAAGATCAATCAACTGCGTAGCCACTGGCCCGCTAGGCGTCGCGGTTGGCGTGGCCTTCGCGGTTGGCGTGGCCTTCGCGGTTGGCGTGGCCTTCGCGGTTGGCGTGGCCTTCGCGGTTGCTGACGCAGTAGCTGCGTGAGATGAAGAATTTGCAGTAGCTGCGTGAGATGAAGAATTTGCAGTAGCCGCCGCACTCGGTGACGGCGAGGTCGAACTAGTGCATCCTGCTGCGGCTACACACATAAGAAGTGCGGCACATATCGCTATTATTGCTGCTTGTTTTTTCATAAAAGTCATACCTCGGAAAATGGACCTTACTGTTCCAACCTTGCGTCAAGGTACATAAGCTTTCTGTATTATAGTCGAGCGCGGCAAATGACAAACAAGTCGCTGCGCTCACCTCGTTTTCAGTGCATTGTATAAGAACGTTCGTAACACAAAATCGTCCGACAACTCCACCATCCCGTTAGCCCACCGCCCGTCGCGCGAGGAAATCGGAGTTTGTACGGAGTGCTGGAGTCACGCCCTGCGCATCTGCATTATTCACCGGAACTTCAACACCGCTCCTCCGATCGGAGGGTCGTTGTCCACACTTCTTTTTTTTGCTGGCCGGTACGTTCATTTGCTTTGCGTCCTTCCCGTAACCAACGCTTCAAGCTTGGCTAAGCCTATTCTTTCTTTCACGATCCTTCTAACAAAGGGCGTAGACACGCTGATGGCTCCATTCGGGCACAATTCTTGACAACAGTAACATCGTATGCATTTGTCATAATCAACGCGCGGAACGGAACCCTCGGTGAATTGCATGGCCTTGGGCGGGCAATCTTTGGCGCACTCGCCGCATTGCTTGCAAATGAAGGCGCTCACACGAGGTTTTGCGGCCATCCAGAGTCTTGCGAACCTAGTCGTAGAGGCTCCTTCTTTCAACCACCACTCGCTAGTTGTCGTCGTCTTTTTGAAATCCTCCATAATAAGCGGTTCGAGTGCTTCACCGAATATGGTAATATCTTGCAGGCCGCTTGGCCCGATGCCTCGCTCGTGGGCCACCTTAACCGTCGGTACATTGAGAGGGTGCAAGTTGGCGAGCGTAGTGGCCACATAGTCGAGCGCCGTGCAACTGGCACTCGCCATAATGAGCCCGATCTTGCGCGGGATGCCGTTGGTTGGCCCTTCGCCCTCCATACCAACGATCGCATCCATCACGGAGACGGTGGGAGGGTACGTTTCGTACAGGTCAAGCAGCAGTTCAGCGAACAGTGCGACATCCCGCGCCGTGTGAAGGTGGTATTCGGCTTTGGTCAGCCCAGGCACGTACCCGTACAGAAGCTTGATGGCCCCCGTGTAGTACGTCAGCAAGTGCGATTTCAGTTTTGGAAGTCCGATGATGACGTCTGCCTCGGTCACCGCCTTGCAGATCCACAACCTCTTGAACGTTCGTGCCCTTTCAGAGACCACGTGTGTTTTATCGTCGTCGAATCGCACGGACTCACAACCCGTCTCATCAATCACCCGTTGGATGCCGGTCGTTTTGAGGAGCGCTCTATATGTCGCTGCGCTGCAGCCACCGCCTGGTGCGTCTCCGACAACAGGTGTTGCGCCTAGTTCTTGTACTGATTCAACGACCGCTTGCGCGATTGCAGGGTGTGTCGTAACGGCGGCGCCGGGGGGCTTTGCCACCGACAAGTTCAACTTAACGAGAACGCGATCGCCTGCTTTTACAAAGTTCTGAAGTCCTCCAATTGGTTCGAGACTCGTGGCTACACTGTTTTTAACCTTCTCGAGTTCGTAGGAGTCGCACTTTGTGATTGATACTTCGTATGTCATGGCTCCACGTTGATAAGCGCCTCGGCGAATATATATTCTTTTTAATCTGTCGACCAGTCTACTTCAAAAGCTTTGACTCAAACAACGTCGGACACGACTCCACTCTGGCTTGATTTGGTGAAGGTGGGCCGCAACTCATTAGCAACTCCAATCCGGACAAAAAACAGCAGGGACGTTGATCTTTGCGATCGCGCAGAGTGCAGGTCGTCTGCTAGACCTATACGATCGCTGTGATCATTTTACGAGGCTCATATTTGGCTATACGCCCATGTCCAATGTTACCCCTGCTTTTATTGGGGTTTCAGGCGTTGATTTTTCCATAGCGTTAGTACTTCTTCTTTAGATATTGACCCCACTAGCGGCCTGGTGATCCGGTTATATCCCTCGACGCCCCCCTGAATGTCGAGGATCGTTCGCCCCAAAGTCTGCATTTCTTGGAACTTCACGTTCAGACGCTCCTGTGTTGCGGGCGCGAACTTAGACAGAAGCCGATGCATCATTACACTTTTGAAGGAGATACCCTCAACGTGGTGTAACGACCCGGGAATTATGTCGTAGTATAAATTGAGGCAGGACTCACCAAACTCAGAAATAGGCCACCCGCTACACGCCGTCAGCAGTATATTTTGCGGTATTTAGGCAGGCGTCCACGCGCCGTCAATCAATACTTCGGCCTCTGTTTCAGGAATCACGCCTCCTGAATTATTCATAAATGACGACAATATAGGATCGGGCGTCAGAACCTCTTGAGCAGTGTCCCCGAACTGCACATTAAAATTTAGGATCTGGGCCTTTATCCCCGCACACCTGCACAAGGCAACATAGGCGTTGTTAAGGTGATTGCAGGTTCCCTTTCCCCTCCGCAGCGTCTCCCCAGCATCGTACCAGCCATCCATCTCCCACCACATGTTGGTCTTCATCCACCAATACGCTGCCTCGGCGTATTCCCGATCAGAGAGCTCGTATGCTCCGAGGGCGTGGGCGCGAGCGACAACATGAGGATCGCGAGGATTACACCATCGTACCGGCCTGAGGTAGGGCAATCGCGTAAGATTTATTGTTGTGATCGTATAGATACACAATTTCAAATGGTGGTTGCTATGCACACACGTAAACCGCGTTTGATGCGCACAGTGGCACGGTCGATCCTTGTGGTATCTGCTCGACCGATAACTTCTTTTATCGGTGTGACGCGTGAGGGAAACGATGCAATTTCGCTCTGACCCCGCCCACACCGGCGTCTACGCCGGCAGTGGGCCACTGATGCCGAATGTGGTATGGACCTTAAATATAGATGCTGCTATGTCCTCGCCCGCTGTCGCCAACGGCGTCGTCTACGTCGGGAGCGAGGATGGCAACGTCTACGCCCTGGACGCGATCGACGGCCGCGAGGTATGGAAGTTTCCCAGCGGGGACGGTATAGTCTCCTCCCCCGCAGTTTCAAACGGCCCCTTCATCGTCGGGAGCTCGGATACCGCCGTCGCCAACGGCGTCGTCTACGTCGGGAGCGAGGATGGCAACGTCTACGCCCTGGACGCGATCGACGGCCGCGAGGTATGGAAGTTTCCGACCGAGGGTAGTGTATGGTCCTCCCCGACTTTCGTGAAAGGCGTCGTCTACGTCGGGAGCTGGGATAAGAACGTCTACGCCATTGACGCGAGCAACGGCCACGAGCTATGGAGGTTTCCAACCGGGGAGGATGGTATAGCTTCATCCCCCGCTGTCGCAAACGGCGTCGTCTACATCGGGAGCGACGACCATAACGTCTACGCCATTGACGCCAAAACTGGTAGCGAGGTATGGCCGCCCTTTCCGACGGGGGGTGCTATAATCTCCTCCCCCGCCGTCGCCAACGGCGTCGTCTACGTCGGGAGCGTGGATAAGAACGTCTACGCCATTGACGCGAGCAACGGCCACAAGGTATGGACGCTTTCGACTGGCGGTTATGTATTTTCCTCTCCTGCCGTTTCAAACGGCGTCGTCTACGTCGGGAGCTGGGATCGCAACGTCTACGCCATTGACGCGAGCAACGGCCGCGAGGTATGGAGGTTTCCGACCGGGGACGGTATAATCTCCTCCCCCGCCGTCGCCAACGGCGTCGTCTACGTCGGGAGCGTGGATAAGAACGTCTACGCCATTGACGCGAGCAACGGCCACGAGCTATGGAGGTTTCCGACCGGGGGTAATATAGACACCTCCCCCGCTGTCGCCAACGGCGTCGTCTACTTCGGGGACGGCGCTGAAAAGGTGCACGCTATTGGTAACCAACCCGTCTGCGCGCCCACGATACACGCAGCTTTAGGGGCTCGCGTCAATTACCCCATCACCTTGAAAGGTCGTTTTATTCAATCGGGCAACAAAATTGGCCTGGGGTGGTGATGGAGTACAAACGCATTTTACTGGGAATGGATGGCTCAGAGCTCATGGATCCCGTCTATAAGCACTGTGCCTATCTTGCGCGCCTCACGAACGCAACTGTGGATATCGTCCAAGTCGTCGACATGGATGGGCTTCCTATTGAATACCCCGTCGTGCAACCGGACACGGAAAACGTGTACGACGACCTCCTCACTGCGGGAGAGAGAATTGTCGAACGTACGAGGCAAGCACTGCTCTCGCGGAACGTCGGCGAGGGGGCACTTACGGTCGCCGTGCTTGAAGGGCACCCGTGGGATGCAATCCGCGCGTACGTGAAGGATCACGCGATTGACCTGGTAGTGATTGGCACGCACAGACAGAGAGGGGTACATCGTTTACATCTTGGCAGCGTCGCAGATAGAGTAGTTCGCGGGACTCAAGTGCCGGTGCTCGTAATGCGGAGTGCGTGAGGACGCTGGATACGAGACGATGCGCGTGCCTATGCAAGAGGCCTTGATCGAGAAGCTTGAAGCCTTCGGCTTAAGCGCGAAGGAGGGCCACCTCTACCTCTTATTGCTGAAGTACGGCCCAAAAACCACGGGCGAGCTCGCGAAGTTGCTTCACAGCTACCGCGTTGATATCTATCGTCTTGTGGAGACACTCACGGAAAAGGGAATGGTCGAAGAGTCAGTCGAAAAGCCTACAAAATACGCAGCCGTTGCCGTTGACGCGGCGCTCACCGGCGCTATGATGCGGGGCGCGCATGAGCTCCGGTTGATGGAAGAGAATCGCGACGAGGTGCTAGAGCTCGCACAAAAATACTTGTCGAGCAACGCCATCGCAGACGACCTCTACACCTTCAAAGTGGTCAAAGGGCGTTTAAACATACTCGCCATTATAGGGCAGCTCATCAGCACGACCGAAGAACGCGTCACGCTCATCTCATCACACGCCGGAATCTCCATACTCACAGCAAGTGGGATTGTTGAGCACTGCGTCGACGCGGCACGGCGGGATGTTCGCGTGAGGTGTGTGACAGAGATCCTCCCCCGTAACGCCGGTGCGATGCGAGAGGCAGTTGCGGGAGGGGTCGAGGTCCGCCACTACGACAACTACGCGGGAACACACTTTCTCGTTGTCGATGCTTGTGAAACCCTGACGCTCATTACGCTTGACGCGGTCCGTCACGGAAGGGACGCACAAGACACGGCTTTTTGGACTAATAGCCTTGAATACGCACAATATCTCGAGGTGAGCTTTGAGCTCCTGTGGGACGCAGCCACTGACGCTACGCAACGCATCGACGCCATTTAGCAGACATCGATCAAAGCCGCACAAGCGCGGCTAAAAACAGCCCCTAAGTCGCCTGCTGCACCAATCGCGGCAACAAAACAGAACAAGACAGGGTCTAACCGAGAAAGTGCCGTCGTAACGTCAACTGGTGCAGTTTTTTGTGCTCCGAGTGTTAAATCGCAAAGCTATCAGAGAAGGTGACGCATAGTCAGCAGGAGCTTCGGATCCTTCTTCAGTATGTGCATCGTGATCCCTCTCATGGTCATCTCTTCAGGCTGTATGCCATGAACTGCTCGTGCCATCCGGTTTAGTTCCCCATCAGATCGGTTTACGATAAACTCTTTAGCCTTATACATGCGCTTGAGCCATTTACCAAATGTGCTATTCCGCTAACCAAACAGACGTCTTTCTAATTTACTAGACGCCATACACGCGCTTAAAAACCGGACACTTCACATGTTAAACCAGTTTTATTTCATTTTTGGGTTCGGGTTAGTTTACGCTTCTGGCAGCCGATCATTTCGCATGCTCAGCCTGCACGATTTAGGCGCCAATGTCGCGTTTAAGTTATAAGAACCCTTGTAACACAAAAGTGTTCGATGAAACGGCGTTATCCCCGCAAACACAACCAACGGCGAAGGCTTATTAATAGCCGATCATCCCAATAGAGCACTAGGGCAAAAGGTCGTCGAGTGCTTTATTTGGGTGCACGGATCCAGCGAAAAAATTGAAATGGTGATAGTTTAAGATAGATCTGAAGATGTATTGAAGGATTTATCTCTGTTGACGATTAGGGACAACTCGATGTTCAAGACGAGTACTATAAACAGGGCCCTACGCAGGGCACGCGCGACATCGGCAGAGCGGCTTTATTTGTCTGTGCGTCGAATGCGCGGAAAAGCCGTGTTGCGGCCTCTACGCAGGGGAAGCGCCAAGTCGGTGGAGCAGCAAACGATCCCAGAAAAGCCGCCGCAGGAAGCACCTAAACTTGAACCGCCTTTGCCCGACGACACCACTGCGCAGCTCGCTGGCGAGACGCCGCTAGCTCCGATGCTGCCACCGCCTGAACCACAACATGGTGGGACAAATGGGTACATTAAAACGGTGGCCCTCGAGAAGCGTTTCGGTGCCTCTAAAGTCGTTGACAACTTCTCTCTCCACGTTAACAAGGGCGAAATCTACGGACTGCTGGGCCCGAACGGCGCCGGAAAGACGACCTTAATCAAGCTGCTGTGTGGCCTGTTAGTTCCAGCGTCGGGTGAGGCGTACCTATTCGGCAAAAAGGTCCCCGACAGAAGCAGTGCACCCCTTATCGGCTATATGCCGCAGGAGCTGGCGCTGTACAATAACATGACCGTGCACGAGAACATAATATTCTATGGCAAGCTTTTCGGCCTCATCAAAGGCCAGATCGAACAACGCGAACGCGAGCTCCTTAGACTGATCGATCTCGAGGCCTATCGTGGGACCCTGGTGGACCGGTTGAGCGGTGGCATGCAGCATCGCGTCTCTCTGGCGTGCGCGCTGCTCCACGTGCCTCAGGTGCTGTTCCTTGACGAGCCTACGGTTGGAGTTGACCCTGAACTGCGCGTGGCGTTTTGGGACTACTTTGAACAGCTGAGAGATTCTGGGGTCACGATTTTCATAACGACCCACTATATGGACGAAGCACGCCGCTGCAACCGAATCGGATTTATGCACAGGGGACGGCTGATCGCAGAGGGATCGCCGCAGGAACTCCTCGAGCTGACCGGCACGGACTCACTTGAAGACGCGTTCTTGGAATTCTCACGAACAAACGAACCTGAAGAGGTGCTCTCGATACTCACCTGATCGAGGAAATCAGATGAATATCTCGAGAGCAATCGCGGTCGCCCAGCGGGTTTTTGCGGATCTCAGTCACGACCGGCGCGCTTTAGCTATTCTCTTTATCACCCCACTAGGGTTCATGGTCGTTTTTGGCCTCGCGTTCCAAGGAAACGTGCAGGATGTGCACGTGCTCGTGGTCAACAACGATCAATGGGTCGGGAATTCGAGCATGTCAAACAAAATCATCTCCAATTTCGATAAAGACGTCCTCAACGTCGGTTATGCGTCAAATGAGAGTGATGCAATCGCCTCTGTGCAAAATGGCAACGCGTACGCAGTAATCGTGTTTCCTGCCGATTTTACCCAAATCGCGTACGCTAGCACAAATACGTCCCCTAGCGGCAACCTATCCGTAGCGAACACGGCGACAATGCCCATGAGCAGCGTCACGAACCCGACAGCCGTCCAAAGCAACCAGACAAATCCCCCGGCACAGACGTTCCAAGGCGCCGCCGTCTCCGCGAATCAGACGCTGCCCACCATCACGAGCACAAACGCGAAGCCCCAACAGCAAGTCAGCATTAGCGTGCTTGAAGATAAGAGCAACGTTGATGTGGCGAACGCGATCACCTCGTCGGTCAACGCGGCCGTGCTTCAAACGATGAACGAAACGGGTCAAACACCGCATATCTCCGTGGACACGAATGCAGCGATTTACGGCGCTAACGCCCGTTTCATCGACTTTTTCTGTCCCGGCATCATTTCACTGGCGGTGTGGAACCTTACGACGCTCCTCACGCTGCAAGCATTCGTGACCGAACGCGGGTCCGGGACGCTCCTCAGGATGTTGGCATCCCCCTTAAGGGAGAGCGAACTCGTCATTGGCTACTCCATGGCTTACGGAGTTCTCGGCGTCGCGCAGTCTGCGGTGCTCCTTGTGGTCGGCGTTCTCCTGTTTCACGTTGCTTTGGTGGGCAACGTCATGCTCGCTTTTGCAACGATTGCGTTGCTTGCAGTCGTCTCGCAAGCACTAGGGATACTGCTTTCAAGCGTCGCACGTACAGAAAGGGAAGCGGGTGAGTTTGCGCCGTTCCTCATCTTATTTGCGGTCCTCCTATCAGGGATAATCTGGCCACTAGAGGCGATTCCCGCGTGGCTAAGGCCGGCATCATATCTCCTGCCGACCACTTATGCCGTTGAGGCTATGCGAGCGGTGATGATGAGGGGCTGGGGGCTCGAGCAGATATGGATCGACATTGTTGCACTGCTCGTCTTTGCCGTCGTTTTCATGTCTGGGGCGATCATAATGCTGAGGAGACGGAGCTAAAACTCTTCTAAAGGATCGATGATTTCACAAGAAGGCGTTCGAGCGTGCGGGTCTTCTCATCCAATCTGAGCTCTCTGGGCGACCAATGAACACAATCAGCCACTTCTGTCGGGCGACAATAGCGCGCCGCGCAGATTAGCAGCAACACTCCGATCAGATTACAATGTTAGAATCGGCTCCGCCGGGTACGTGTCTACTGTGTGGCACTCATAGCCCGTGGCCAACTTCCTTAGTAAGCGGACGCGATCAAGAATGAGTCTTAGCACGCCATTGAGAAGCCCCTTTCTCGTTCGTAACGAAAGCGTGTCTCTCAAAAAGGGCATCAGACGTGAGCATTATCTGGGGCTTCCCCGGCATCGAGTCAATTGCACGCAGGTCCCTTGAAAAAAATATTGTGCGTCTTATATGGGCCAACAGATCGGCATCTTTGCCCTCGGAGACTATGGCGAACTGGGGCAGGATTACTTGTCAAGAGCCCGCCAAAAATACGTAGCTGCGCACCGCTACGGAAAGAAAAAAACGTGAGCTGATAGTGCTTTCCATTTCGCCACGTGACACCGATATTTTGGTCCATTTGAACAAACGGCGCTGAAGCGCTCAGTCGGGACTGCTTGAAGTTGTTGACGCACCAGAGGAGCTTCCCTGTTCAATAGGGTCCTTCAGTTTGTCGCCATTATCGCTGTAAGCACCGAACTGCATCTCTCAAGCGAGCTCAGATGAGAACAAAAGACTATATAACAATGAAAGTTGACGTATTTGCTCGAAGGGCGAAAACCGGCTTTACAACCGAACGGAGGGAAACTCGGTACTGCTAGTAGCCGAACATTGCTAAGATAGAATGGCACTCAAACGACAAAGTGCGAATAACTCCTTATTCAAGGGCTCATCTGGAACAGGGGCTATGGGAGCATTCCAGCCTGGCGCTTATGAAAAAACGTTCATCGCTCAATTAACTAAATTTGGATTGAGAGAGAAAGAGGCGCGGATCTATTTTTATCTTCTGAAGCACGGAGCCAAAAGCGTTACCGAGCTGGCGAAATTTGCGAACACTTACAGAGAAGACGTGTATCGAAGAGTCGACGCACTTCTTCAAGAGGGTTTGGTTGAGCAATCGATCGCGAAACCGACGGAGTACGCTGCTGTGCCGCTGCAGGCCGCGCTTGACGCGATCCTGCAAAAACACACGTACGCGTGGCGGCAGATGGAAATAGCACGAACAGAGCTTTTGCAGCACGCTGACGCCGCACAGCTTGCTCGCGGTACGGTTGATACCCCTGTGTGTCGGCTGGTCAAAGGCGTACACGAGGTATTGGCGGCGGGCTCACGAATGATCGCCGAGTCTGAAAGCACCTGCGCACTGGTTTTACCACCTCAGGCCTTGCCGAAGCTCGCCCATTTCGGCGTAATTGACGAGTGGAAGCAGGCGGCCCTAAGGGGAACAAGAATCAGAATCATCACCGATGCCATACCCACCAACCTCGCTGCGCTAAACGAGTTGAATGGTACGATCGAGGTTCGTTGCTACGAAGGTTATGCCGGGATATTTTTCTGGGTAATTGATGAGAAAGAGACCGTGACGGTCCTTGCCACGGCCAGAGATCGTGCACCGTTGCCTCATAGTGCATTCTGGACTAATAGTTCCGAGTATGCTGGGTACCTCACATCTTTCTTCGACGTTATATGGAGGCAATCGCTTGCCGTCGAAGAGCGGATCAAAGCGGTTTCGAGTCGGGTCAAATCGTAGACAAGGAGGAGGAGAAGTGCCGCGCGCGATTAAAGAGAAGCTTTCACCTCTACTCGTTCGTCGCACGTGTTGCCCCTTCTCTGCTCGGCCGCGACCGGGCCAATGGCGCAGCATCTCGATACCACCTGTTGTCGAAGTCAAGGCAGTCGCTCTCTGTTGAGGTAGGCGTTTTTTGAATGCAACGAGGGGCACAGGGAGTGTTCAAGCTTAGCTGTTCCGGCGATTCGCTTGCGTTAGTTCGTGTTTCAAAGACCTTGGTGACCATAGCGACCGGCGACTAGGACGGTTCCGTTCATCATTAGCGTGCCTTGATGCACGCTTGGGCCTCGTGTCTCTCGGACGATGGCTTTCCAGCGGCCCTTCTGTGCCGTCTCTCCCTCCGATCGGAGGAGCGGTGTTGAAGTTCCGGTGAATAATGCAGATGCGCAGGGCGTGACTCCAGCACTCCGTACAAACTCCGATTTCCTCGCGCGACGGGCGGCGGGCTAACGGGATGGTGGAGTTGTCGGACGATTTTGTGTTACGAACGTTCTTATAGGGTAGGCAAGGCGTCTGTTATGAGGTATCGCTGAACTAAACCAACACTTTTTTTGAGTCATTGGCTATTAGGACAGGCGAAACGGTTTGTACCGAGGCAGTTTCCATGGATGAGAGTCGTGTTTACACGGACGAAGGCGCATACGCCTTAAGACGACGAAGATTACCGGCAGACGGCCCCTTCTCAGTAATACGACAGAAGCTGATCGCTTTTTGGGTTCTCGCGAGATTTCCGTGGCGATTTCAGTTCGCCCTGTTGGGTGTCCTCTACATGATGGTATTCGGACGGGTCGTCTATAACGCACCCTTATACAGCATACCCCTTCTCATCGCAGCGTTTGTCATCGTTACCCTCATAAACGCAGGTGGCTGTGCCATCAACGATTACTTTGACCGTCACGCCGACGCGATCAGTAAACCGGAAAGGCCCATTCCCGCGGGCAATATCTCTGCTGCAGGTGCCCTGGAATATACGGCGGTGACGTTCGTCATCGGGGCTGCCCTCGCCCTCTATATAAACCTCCTCGCGTTCGTCATTGTCTTATTCGAAATCCTCTTCTTCGTAACGTACCCCAGCGTCTTGAAACGCGCTTCAGGGCTCTGGGCCAACTTCCTCATGGGACTCGCTGCAGGGTTCATCGCCGTTTTTGGTGAAGCTTTGCTCCTTGGACATATCAGTTACCTCTCGCTCGCCTTCGTACCGATGATACTAGCCGGCGGAATGCAAGCTAACGCGTTTAAGGACATCGTCACGATGGAGGGCGACAAAAAGAACGGGTACACCACGGTCGCTGTCAAACGGGGCGTACGCACTGCGGTTGCGGTCGTTGTAGCCGTAAGCGTAGTGGACATCATGTTTAACTACGTCCCCTACGTCCTGGGGATCGTCGGCATCGCCTTTGCGATTGTCGTCACTATCTCGGCGTTCGCACGACTCTACGTGATTCAGTCCCTGATCAGGAAACCGACCATTGCCAACGTCAGAAGCCTGATGTGGACCATGGGCTTCTTCGCCTTTGTGCCTGCTGCCTTGCTGGCAGGCGCGTTTCTGTAAATGGGTGATGAACGATGCAGCGAATTCGTGATCTTTGAAAGTGAAAGAAGCGTATTTAGGCGCTAAAAGCTCCCCGCAAAACTGTAAATACGGTGTGATTGCGAATGATCAAGGTCAACATTGAGAAATGCGGGCACTGCGGTGCCTGTGTCGCGGTCTGTCCGACAAATTCAATCGAACTCATAGAGTCCTGCCTCAGAATAGGCGATACGTGCACAACCTGCGCCACCTGCGTATCGATCTGCCCCGTGGGAGCCCTCACCGCGCTGGAAGAAGAAACATGAGAGACGAGTATGACGTGGTCGTGGTGGGAGCGGGTCCTGCAGGCTCTACCGCGGCACGGGCCGCTGCTGAGGAGTGCGACGTGCTCCTCATAGAGAAGCGGCAGGAGATCGGGGAGCCGGTGCGCTGTGCGGAGGGCTCCCCAGGAGCAGTATTGCTGGAACTTCTCGGAGTCACAGAGATCAACAAGAAGTGGATCTCGAGCGAGATAAACGGGTTTCGTGTTAACGCGCCCGACGGCACGACGGTTGACGTCACCGCAGAGATGCTCCGAATGGAGAAACCGCTTGGCTACGTCCTTGAGCGTAAGATCTTCGATCGGGACCTCGCTAGGGACGCGGCACGGGCGGGGGCACACGTTATGGTGCGCACGCGTGCGACGGGGCTCATCATGGAAGACGGCGCAGTGAAGGGCGTCAAGATGAACAGGTTGGGAGAGGATTTCGAGATCCGCTCGAAGGTGGTGATCGGCGCAGACGGCGTTGAGTCACAGGTCGGGCGGTGGGGCGGAATAAACACCACCCTTAAGGTCAGGGACATTGAGAGCTGTGTCCAGTACCACATGGAAAACGTGGACATACTGGAGGAGACGCTTGACATCTACTTGGGGGAAAAGTACTCTCCAAGTGGTTATACATGGATCTTTCCCAAAGGCGAACGGGCTGCCAACGTAGGGCTCGGTGTCCTGGGGAGCAAATTAAACGCGAAGCGTCCCATCGACTATCTCAATGAGTTTGTGGCAGACAAGCTTCCCGACGGGCAACCCGTCGAACTCGTCGTGGGGGGTGTCCCCGTGAGTGATCTGCTCAAAACTGTCGTAAGCGACGGGCTGATGCTCGTCGGCGACGCGGCGCGCCACACGGAACCGCTGACCGGTGGCGGGATGCTACCAGCGATAAGCGGCGGACAGACAGCGGGCGAAGTTGCTCGAAAAGCCGTGTGCCAGAACGATGCGTCGGAGAGAGTGCTTCGCGAGTACGAGACCAAGTGGAATAACAACCCGTTTGGCAAACAGCGGAAGCGTATGTACAAAGCCAAAGAGTTCGTCGTCGAGCGATCCGATGAGGAACTGAACCGGATGGTACGAGCAGTGCACGGCATACAGCCTGAGGAGCTGACCCTGAAAGGAATCACCATGCGTGTGCTGAAAAAGGATCCGAAGCTCATGCTGATGATACGCCACCTTCTATGATTGCGTGGCGATAGTTATGCGTGATGGTACATTTGAGTACATTAATTCCATAAACATCGCCGGAGTTCATTCAGCCGATGAGATCGCGGCCCAAGTGAATGCGGCCCTTGGAAGTTGCGGCGGGGCCTCCGTTTTTAAGCCCAATGCAATGCGGTCTTTTCGGATCCGTCATTTGTGCCCTACTCATTGGCTCCGTGCTCCGCGTCTTCAGGCAGTTTGTCCTTCTCGGAACGGACACGGCTAGGCTCTCGGTAGGCGCACACACGCTTAAAGTTGATTACTTGGGCGATAGCACGCACGCGCCTTCTCCGCGGGAGCGATGGTATAATGCCTTCTATACCCATATCGTGAATGAAACACTTGGAGAATACCCGCATGACAACCATTACCGATGAGTTTATGCAGCAGATGCTGTCCAAAACCAAGCAGTATTGTATCGTAATTCTGAAGGCCGGGCCAAATAGGAATGAGGAAGGAGTCGAAAAAATCATTTGGGAGCACGGACGAAGAAATTTCGCACTTCGCGCGGGTGGCGTGTTATCTATTGTATGTGCGGTCTCCGATGGGAGTAACGTCTCTGGCGTTGGAATTTTTAATGGTACGGTTGACGAAGTAAAAAAGATCATGGATGAAGACCCGGGCGTAAAAGCGGGAGTCTTCGTTTATGAGATGCACGCTGGTCGAAGTTTTCCTGGTGACAGCTTGCCAGAGTAATGACAGATTACGTAACAAACGTCACAAGACTTGCTCCAAAGAGACCGCCACCTCGGGAGTTGCCGGCTTCCAGTACTGTATGTAGACGTCTTACACGTGCTCAGGCAGCGGATGCTTAAGCTATTGTCTTGTCAAAATGATCAGCTCCCACTCAAGCGATACTTATGTATTGTCAACGAACTCTTGGCGACTAGGTGAAAATTATGGTCCAAATACCGGATGAAGTATTCAACGCGATTAATAACGAGAAGAACCCGAAGATCCTGGCAACCGTCGGTGCGGACGGGGCCCCACACGCGATTCAGGCGGGAAGCATCAGCGCGCCATCAAACGAGATGATGATCGCCGGCGCCATTTTGATGAAGAAGACCAGAAAGAACCTGGAAGTGATGAAAAAGGGCGATAAGATGGCTTCCATCCTGGTCCTCGACGGCATGAAGTCCTACGAGGTCAGGTGCAAGGTGGAGGACTTCATCACCTCCGGACCGTTGTTCGATAAGATGTCCGAGAAGTTCAAGCAGATTGGCCTGACCGTCCAGGGCGTCTGGACCTTCACACCGATCGAGGTCTTCAACCAGAGCGCCTCCTACGAGGCCGGCACGAAGATGGCGTAGATCACCCTCCAGGTAGGACGTTGGCCCCCATCGGAGGGGCCTCTTGCCTCCACCACCGTTTTGAATGTATGTCATCTGGCCGCGCAAGAGGGATGGGCCGACCAGATTCAACTTAAAAACGATCGAGAGCAGTTGATCATCGGTTGAAGACGCAGCTCGAACAGCGTTATCCTCCCATGGGATGGGCCGCTTTGCACCACGTTTTTGATCGGCTGAAAGATGAGTTAAATAGATTGGACCTTACGAATAGCAAATAATGGGGGTGTACGAGTGGAATGGGTTGATGTCGCAGATACACACGATATTGAAAAAGGCACAATGATCCTTGTTGAGGTTGAAGGAAAAAAGGTGGTTATCGCCAATGTTGAGGGCGCGTTCTACGCATTCAATGATCGGTGCCCGCATTCGAATGCGCCACTTCATTTGGGCACGCTTCATGGTAAGGTAATTACGTGTGCGCTACACTTTTCGTCGTTTGATGTAACAACTGCAAAGAAACTTTCAGATCCTAGAGAGTTGAGTGTACCGCCTGAAATAATCTAGAAGATGCCCGCTAATTTTCTTCAAATGGAGCAAAAGCTGGCTGAAATCAGGCGGCAGATCGAGACACTCGACCTTGAAACGTACGAAACCAAAACTGAGAACAATAGAATATTTGTGAGGATCTGAGGCGCGAAGCGGCCTAGACGCGAGAACAAAGAACATATTCACTTTGAACTTCCCTCTTCGGGATAACCGCCTTCGTAAATTTCGAGCACAGATATCGCAAGCTGTTCTGCGTTGTGTGTGTACATCACCTGCTGCAGCACTTCAATGATCTGGCGGGGGATGGTTCAGCAGCCTCTTCAGCGTCAAGGCGCCCACGTGGTCGATAGAATCGATGTGACAAACGCAGCGAGGGTCCGGGAAAGCCGCTCTTTTAACTCAAGCGCAAACGTTCGCAAATACGATCCTTCAAGCGGTTCGGCTCGCCCTGTTAAAGAGTTGACAGAACCCTTTCATGCCTTGTAAATGAAAATCTCTTTTTGGCTCTTGACGAGCTTCATATTTTCTATTGGGTGCAAATAGCTTACGATCCTTGTTTCGCTTCGTGTTTCAGCCTTTATTTTCATCGCGATTCTGTTGTTTATGCGTCCTTCGTATTGGAATATGAAGATAACATCAGCGTCAGAAATGTCTTGCTTGAAAAGGTTTCCTAGAATGACTTTGGCTTTTCTTGCTCTGAGCTTGGCTATAAACCATCGAATAGGCTCTATCTCAACTCCCTTCACATGATCGGATAACTTTGAGGCTTCTATAAGGGCTTCTCCTGTTCCACATCCAAGGTCGTAGAAGACTTCATCTTTCTTAAGGTCTGCCAGTTTAAGAGCCTCAGCTACAACCTTCCTCGGAGTACGACCATATGCTGCACCTCCTGCCAGCATAGGATAGCTAAGAGACGCTATGATGTATGCTACTGCCAGAAAAATTATGCTTATTATTACATTCATATTCATTTCATATTTTCCTTAGCTTCCGTAACCTGTTTCTAACAGTGCTTTTCGAGTATAAAGCTAGCCTGGATGATGGGCAGGCACTCGATGCGTCGTTTCGCGCTTCAGAAGCGCCGTGAATGACGGCTAGGAGAAAGAAAGACCTCACGCGTATTTTAGTCCCTTACGTAAGCGCCTGGTTCTAGGAACGATTATAGATAGAAAGGTCATCCCGCATGACGATTTGACGGTCGAATTAGACAGAATAACCGGAGCCTAATACAGGCTCCGGCAATAACTCAGGGTCGAGTCGAGCGGCGGTTTTAAAAGCATCCGCTGCCTGAGCACGTTTTTGATGTGTATGCAGTATTGGAAGGACGTTGAACTCAGTTAACGCTGCTGAGCCGGGGGCGCGAAGCACGCCGTTCACTGCGTGGGCGAGGCGCTCTGCACACTTGGTGCAGTTTGGATCGTTTGTGTACAAGCAGCCGAAGTGGAGGCCATACCAGCAGGCCCCGTTTTTTATGGTCGTTGCATTCGTTGCCATCACGTTCATCTCCGATCAGGACTACTCAGAGTGGTTTCATAAGGCCGCGTGAGGCAGCGATTGTGTGGGAAAGCGTGACAGGATGTTTGTGGGGGAAAGCGTGATAGTTCGTTTGTGTTACATCTAACGGTGCTTTCGCTGGGAAGTAACCAGTATTATCCTGCGTCAGTGAGCCGGGCGAGCTGCTCATCGAGATACTTGTCCATATCCTCCCGGGATCTTATCAGCCAGCTGGGGAGCTTGGTCGCGAGGTGCACCTTTTCGCGGTACCCCCCAGCGAGTGCACGCCCGACGACTGGTTCGCTTTCACCGTTATGGTAAGGATACGCGGTATCGATATGATTCACACCGCGGTCGATCGCGTACCGGATCATCCCGGTTGTTTTTTCCTCGTCAATCTGCCCATTCTCTTTCAGGGGGAGCGGCATGCACCCGAACCCGAGGATAGAGAGGTCAGGTGCGGCCTTTTTCATCTTCCGGTAAAGCATTGTACGTCACCGATAGCTTTTATCCAGATTGCGTATGCAATTCTGTTTAAATGCTTGTATTGGAGAAGCGCATTGACTCATGTTAAGCGCAAACTGGCCACATACTTGTATTCGTGGAGATTATTGTCCTCCGGGTTATCAAATATAATTTCAGTTTCCTTACCAAAATGTTCTGCACCCAGTTTCAAGTGATAAAGACTAATTCCCACATCCATGGGGGGATATTTTTTGATTAAAAGTCCCGGGATGAAGCTTGGTTTACGGTAATATGCATGAATTAAATGTTCATCACCTGTAAAAAACCACTCCTGCGCATTACGTGCAGAAGGAGCAAGACGAGCTGTTTCCAGCAAATCATCTGCTCCTTTAATGTCACTTATTTCCTGGAGTGATTTTCTTTTGAATTGCGACGTTTTTGTTCGGTGTAACGTTTCCTGGGGCTTTCCAAAGGGCATTAAAATGATAAATTTCAGACGTGAACTTGCCAAACCTTCTTTTTTGAGAGTAGGGATCCCCTGCCAGCAACTTCCCAATCCGTTAGCAGAAAAAAATAGATCCATCTGCTGTAGCATTAACCCTACATTGCTTAGATAACCCTCCTTTACCTCTGAAAAAACAGCTATATAGTGCGGTGCTTCTCTCATCGTCCTTCTTTTAACAACATCGGGAGATAAAATCGTAAATTCAATTTTTATGTCGTTATGCAACGGTTTTAAAGTTTGAAGATGATCTCTGATCTCCTTTAATGTATCTTCATCGAGGGGGTCTAAATCGTACTTTCTAATGGACTTCCGTTGGAATATGGTAGAGTATAAGTCTTTTTCTTCCATTTTGCCACCATTTAGTGTATTTTCTCTGATAGGTCATAGTCCTGTTGAGGCTGCGACCGATCTATTACCACTGAACGCTTTGCAGGACCAATTCGACATAGCAACCGGAGCCTAATACAGGCTCCTGCCCCCCACCTCAGAAAACCTTAGTTTGGCCTCTGCTAGTCAAACAGACGCAAAAAAGTCAAAAACTGATCAATCCGCTTTCCAAAGTGTAGAGTATCAGCAGAACGATGATAGATATTACGGCGAGTATAGATAAGGACAAGATCAAGCGATCTTTCAATAGCCATTGCGGCGCTAGTGAGCCCTTTCTTATGCGCGGGATCTTTATCGAGGTCGGGGATTCTGCGCGACTGTTTTTACGCACATCTCGCTCACGGCCCTTTTCGCTAGTATAAGGCGTGGACACTGCTGGCAGGCGCACATCCGTCAACTGCCGAGAGTTGCAAATGGGGCAGCTGGGTTCTTTTACGACTTAATACAGGCAATAGAGGATACTGATTAGCGCTAAGGGCGCTACTTGCAGGAGCAGCACGTTGAGCAGTATGTCGCCAAAGCCTGTTGCTAAAGCAGCCGCTAATGTGTTATTCGTTAAGAAACGCACCAATGGTTCGTTAAACAACGCTGCGACCAGATACGAAACTCCTGCAACAAGACCAACCCAGCCAATTGAATTCCTTCTTAGGGACTACGTGCCTTTGGCACAGCGAGCACCACTTAGTTCCGTCCCTCATATAGCCGCCGCATTCTTTCAGCTGCGCGTCGCAATTTATAGTGATTCTGTTTTTATAGTCGTGATAACGGAGCGGATATATCGGGTGAAGTTCCCATTAAATTTTAATCTGTTGAGTGCCTTAAGTGCCGTTTATTCCACGCCTCGCGCCTCAAACTCTACAAGTTCTGGGCGCATCGCCGCCTTCATTGTACGTACTATTTCGTCTACAGGGAGACTCTTGCTCCTTGCCGCGCGGTCGTATGCCTCCAGTCCGCCGGCCTGCTCGATGACCTCGCTCCCCTTTCGTAGCGCGTCCAAAACGACGAGATTAGCTCGTTCCATGGACGCAGGAATGAATGACGTTAACGCCTTTACTAAGGGCCACATCCACAAGGGTATGGACTCAAAGCGCTTGATCGTCGCCCCTGGAGCGAGGGGAAACGTCAGGCCTATCGCGTCCTCCCCTAACCTCGGTATGGGGGGGTAGCCACTAGCAAGGTATTCAGGCCGCATCGCCACGTGTCCGACTATCCATTTGCCGTCGATGCACACCTCGCCCTCTACCTCGGGCATCCCTCTGTTGAAGATGTTCACCGTTGCCTGGCTTCGCTCATGCTTCGCGTTGGTCATCGAGGGAGGCAACATCACGTCAAAGGTCTTATACCGCAGCAAAATCTCGCTCCACCACGCAAAGGCAGGTTACAGCTATCCGACGATTCGGTTGCCCCATACATTCTCAAAGCTTGCAGGACTACCCACGCGTATCTATCAGACCATCTGTAAAGGCGCTCTCGCTTTTCTCGTCGTTGTTTCGTCGACTGATATATGGTCGGAAAGTAGTCCAGATAGACACGAAAACGCCTTCTCAAGAGCTGATCCCCCCGTATTCACACGTCGATAATCATTTGTTATAGCAAACCTATCGGGCGCTGCTGACGAATGCTATCAGGAAAGAGTTTAGGTACCCACGACTGACTGTGAGCGTCGCCTCAGCGAGGTGGATTGCATCTCATTATCCGACTGCGTACCCTTTACCGTTCATCCTGTATGTCGTCGAAACACAGCGCCTGCGGTTTACCGGACAAAAACCACCTATATGAACAAGCAAGCAATATTTCTACTAGGCCAGCATGCTCGATGCCCTCTCTGATGGTACGGAACTAATCGCGCCGTGCGGCATGAACTGTTCGGTGTGCAGTCGTTATCTCGCGCGTAAATACGACGTAAGACGCAAGGGGGTGAGGATGGCGTACTGCGCGGGATGTCGCCCTCGTGATAGGAAGTGCGCGTTTCTAAAGACACGCTATGATCTCCTTCTGAATCACGGAGTTCGATTTTGTTATGAATGTGGCACTTTCCCGTGCAGGAACTTGGAGCGAATCGACGCACGGTACCATAAGCACTACCGGACGAGCTGGATCGAAAATCTCACCTTTATCAAGCAGCATTCGCTTGCCGCTTTTATCGAGCGTGAGAATGCGAAGTGGCGTTGCGCGCGGTGCGGAGGAGTGCTGTGCTGCCACAATGCAATTTGTTTCAAATGCGGCAATGACCGCTTACGAACGAAGAAGCAGCTGCATAGGTGGGACGAACAATGATGTTGGCCCCTATCTAAACAACAAACCGTATGTACACGCTGACGAGCCGAATAGCGATCAGGTAAGAACGATTTTGGTTGTACATTTCGTAGCACACATCTGGGCAACCAGCTGGTTACCACGTTGCAAACCGTCGGCGGACCTTCACAGGTCGCAACGTATTAGTATGATAAGAATAATAAATATGTTTAACATACTAAAATCCAAAGGAGGTGAAGAAGAAGATGCATGAAAAATCTGAAGGACAGATGGGGATGGAGCACGGTATGGGCATGAAAAAGCGCTGGGTCGAGATGAAAATGATGTGGGATAAGCTTGATGACGACGCCAAGAAGCAGTACATGCTGCGCAGCCTCGATGAAAAAATCATGAAGAAAGAGTGCAAAGCCAAACTCATTCAACACAAGATCGAGACATTGCGTATGCTCAAGACGCAGATAGAGAGGTGAGGGCCACCTCTTTTTATCTAATTTTTATCTAATATCTATTTAGTATCTTTGCACTGTACATGCGGAGTCCATCAGTTGCTCGTTATGAGAGATGATACAGATGGTCGAGGAAGAAAGACAACCGGAACGTCAGCGTGTGCTCGTCAAGGGGTATATGCGTCCAGACGGCACGTCGTACTATGTAGTGATCCCGAAAAAAATCAGAGAGCTCTTTGACCTGAGCGGAGGCGAATATTTCATTATGAAAGCAAAGCCCGAAAAGCGGGTGATCCTGCTCAAGCTGGTAGAGTTCGCCGACGAAGAGCCAGAAAAAGAGTCGGAAACGAAATAATTCCGTAGAGATCACCGCGTACCTGCATCAAGATGCGAAGTCAACTGGGAACAGTGGCCGAGGACGAAAAACGCAGAACTGGCATCCGACCGATCGCGCCAGAAGCCATCAGCGCGCAACGAAACGGCGGCATGGTCAGCGACGTGGCCGAGACAGCTTGCGCGTGCTAAAGACAAAAAAAACCTTGAAATTGACTTTATTTACTAAGCGAGGAGATTCGAACCGGTTCGTGGGGTGTGAAACCGAGGCGCCGCTCAGGGGAGGCGTGCTATATGACGTTTGCGATTGCCGCGAGAGGGCTTGAAAAGGTTTACAAAGGCAACGTTGCGGCGTTAGCCGGCGTCGACCTGGACGTCAAGGCAGGCGGCATCTTTACATTGCTTGGACCCAACGGTGCGGGCAAAACGACGCTCATGCGCATTTTGACGACCCAGTTCAAACCGACGTCCGGTGAAGCGCACATTTTCGGGCTGGATGTCGTCCAAGAGGGCGCAGAGGTCAGGAAAGTCATCGGCTACGTCCCCCAAGAGACGAGCGTCTGGAGCGATATCAACGGCTACGAGAACCTCCTCATCTACGCTAAGATATATGGTCTACCGTCACGGTCACGAAAGGAGGTTATCTATGACATGCTCGAGAGCATGGGGCTGCGCGCTGCCGCGGACCAGCTCGTGAAGACCTACTCAGGTGGCATGATCAGGAAGCTCGAGATCGCGTGCGCGATGCTGATTAGGCCCAAGATTCTGTTTCTCGATGAACCGACGCTCGGCCTCGATCCATCAGCCAGAATCGCTGTGTGGGAGAAGCTGACATCCTTTAAAGAGGAGTTTGGCACGACCGTGTTCTTCAGCACGCACTACATGGACGAAGCGAACGCCTACTCAGACGAGGTTGCAATTATCAACATGGGGAAGATGGTCACCTCAGGCACGGCTGAAGAACTTAAGCACTCACTTCGAGGCGAGCTCATCAAATTCAGCGTGTCCGATCACCGCATCGATGACCATACGTTGGGTCGGATACGAGGTCTGGAGCGCGTGAACAGCGTCGTTGTTACTGACTCCACGCTCAACGTGGCCGTCGAGGACGCAGAAACCGCACTGCCCGGCGTCATGGATGTGCTCAGAAGCGGGGAAATCCCCGTCGTGCGAATCGCGGTCACGAAGCCAACCTTGGATGACGTCTTCATGAGATATGCGGGAATGACACGCGGGTCCGGCGCCGCCAGCACGACTGAGTGGGTTGAGGAGGAGGTAGGAGGCAAACGTCGTGAATGACACCTTAAGGGTAGTGTTTGCTATGATGGAGCTCGAGCTTCGGAGACTCAGAAATGACCGGACGGAAGTGTACACAAGGGCCGTTCAGCCCGTGTTGTGGTTGGTGGTTTTCGGAACGGTCTTCAGTCAGATACACGCCATACCGACCAGTGGAATACCGTACGTTGACTACATCACTCCTGGCGTCATGCTGCAGTCAGTCCTATTCGTAGCCATCTTGTACGGCTTGACGCTCGTGTGGGAGCGGGATACCGGTATCTTAAAAAAGCTTCTTGTGGCACCGGCTTCCCGATATGCGACTGTTATAGGCAGATCCATGTCTTCAGGCGTCAGAGCAATCATCCAGGTAGTAATCATCATACCCGTGGCGCTGCTCCTCGGCGTGAGCTTCATCCCCAACCCTGCCTACTTTGTGGCAGCGCTCGCAATATTATTCGTCATTTCCGGGGGGTTTGCCGCCCTCTCAATTATTGTAGCATCGTTATTGAAAACTAGGGAGCGATTTATGGGAATCGGCAACGCGCTCATCCTACCGCTCTTCTTTGCCAGCAACGCCCTTTACCCGATAGCGTTAATGCCTCGCGCCATCCAGATCGTCGCGGTTTTTAACCCGCTGACATATGCCGTAGATGCTGTGCGGGGACTAATGATCACTGGTAATCTGGCGCTCCTTCCGCTTGACGTTGCCGTCATAGCGCTCTTTGATATCCTCATGTTTGTAGTGGCTTCATTGAACTTCCGGAAGATAATCGAATGATCAGCCGATCTGTAGTTTCCAGTTGGCGCTCCCGACAGCAGCAAAGCTGTTGTACGCACATTAGGTATCAGGCTGCCGTGCGAGTTTTCGGCTCGTGAGCACCCCATATAGCTAAATATATATCAAGCGATCTCACTTTTTTTCGAACGGGACTCCAAACAGCAAAATCCCCGCATGCTGAACGGGGAGCCATCTTAGTCGCCGCCAGATCTATCGAAATGCGATACATTTTTAAAAAGTGGCACATTTTTGGCACACTTTTGGCACGGTCTTAGCAGCGCACTCATTTTTATAACTTCAGCGATCATTCTCTAGGCATATGGAACTAAGGAGCAAGGAGATAACGAGAGGGGTGACACGCGCACCCCAAAGGGCCCTCTTGAACGCCTTGGGCGTAGGAGACGACGATCTCGAACGGCCGTTTGTCGGCATCGCCAACGCTTGGAACGAGATCGTTCCCGGTCACCTTCATCTGCGTGATCTCGCTGAGTTTGTTAAAAAAGGGATACATTTGGCCGGCGGCATCGCGTTCGAGTTCGGCACCATTGGCATCTGCGATGGCATCGCCATGGGGCACTCTGGCATGCGCTATGCTCTCCCGTCTCGTGAGAACATCGCCGACTCCGTTGAGCTCATGGCGCAGGCGCACCAGTTTGACGGTTTGGTCATGGTGGGGTCGTGCGACAAGATCGTTCCCGGGATGCTGATGGCGGCGCTGCGGATAAACGTGCCGGCGATGGTGGTGACCGGCGGCCCCATGCGTCCGGGGTACTACGAAGGCACGGACGTCACGCTCGTCTCGACGTTTGAGGGCGTCGGCTGTGTCCAGGCAGGCAGCATGACGGAAGCGCACCTCGAGGAGCTCGTTACCCGGGCGTGTCCCGGGTGTGGCAGCTGCCAGGGCCTGTACACGGCCAACACCATGGCCTGTATGACCGAGATGCTGGGCCTCTCGCTTCCCTATTGTGCGACAACGCCAGCCGTTGACGCCCGAAGGAGGCGCATCGCCGAAGCCACCGGGAAGCGCATCGTCGACCTCATCGTGAACGGGGTCACGCCGCGTGACATCGTGACCGAGGCATCGTTTCGGAACGCGATCGTCCTTGACATGCTCATCGGCGGCTCGACGAATACGGCGCTGCACCTCCCTGCAATCGCGCACGAGGTGGGCATATCGCTCCCGCTCACGCTTTTTGACGAACTGAGCGCACAGACGCCGCACATCGCATCCCTGAATCCGGTTGGCCCATATACGATGAGCGACCTCGACGCCGCCGGCGGCGTCCCCGGCGTCATGAAACGCGCTCGGACGCTGTTGCGCAACGAAATGACTTGCTCGGGCAAGAGCGTTTACGAGATCGCTGATGAGGCGCACATCCGTGACGACGCAATCATACGCCCCCTCGACGATCCGGTGCATGCGACAGGCGGCATCACGGTGCTGTTCGGAAACCTTGCTCCCGAGGGCGCCATCGTCAAAAGCGCCGGCGTGAGCGACGACATGCTCTGCTATACGGGAAAAGCGCGCGTATTTAACGCCGAAGATGAGGCGATGCGGGCCATTCTGGCCGGGTCGGTGAGCGAAGGGCAGGTTGTGGTCGTGCGCTATGAGGGGCCAAGAGGTGGACCCGGAATGCCCGAAATGCTTGCGCCAACCGCCGCGATATCGGGAATGGGGCTGAAGGTGCCCCTCATTACAGATGGTCGTTTCTCGGGCGGGACTAGGGGCCCTGCGATCGGACACATCTCACCAGAGGCGGCTGAGGGAGGTCCCTTGGCGCTTTTGCACGACGGGGACGAGATTATTATTGACATACCGAACCACCAGCTGGCTGTGCAGCTTACAGCCGACGTCCTTGCGGCCAGAAAGGCAGCGTGGGCTCCCGTGCGAAAAGACGTCGGCGGCTACTTGGAAAGATACGCCGCCGCGGTGAGTTCGGCAAGCGATGGGGCGATATTGCGCGCGCCGCGGGAAACAAGGGGGCCGCGGTTCTAGCGCGCCGTCTAGCTGGTCTCGTAGACCCACGTATTGCCGAATGTAGCCACCTGCGTGTAACCGTTTGACGTGAGGTAAATGCCCAAGGCGGTTCGCTCGTTGTCCCCGAAGTGCTCCGACAGGATCGCGTACTTGTAAAACTCTCTATCGCTTTGAATGGCGGCCTGTAACATAGCGGTGTTGTTCGACACCTCGTCTCGGTACGCCATTGGTGAGGAATCAAACGCAGACGGGTTTGTGGTGTAGAACAGCGCCTCGCGTTGCGAGGAGCTCGCGTTCGCAAACGGGTCGTTCGGGTTTGGAGGGGCGAAAAACGCCAGTGTCGTATTGTTGCTGGGAATTTGGCCCACGTACCGTATCGCGTTGAAGTCGTCTTGTCCGATTACCGACTGATACTTGTCGGTGCTTACCGCCCCCGCGGCATTGGTCAAAATGACAAGCGCAATCAGCACGACGGCGACAATTCTGCCCGGGGAGATAAGCGCAGATCTGCGTCCGAGAGATCGCTCGATTATGGAGACCCCGAGACCCGCAGCAGGTATGAGAACCGCTTGGGCATACGCCACGCCGCGTCCGAGGAAGATTTCAGCGGTCGCCGGAGCAAACGAAAAGTACACGGTTGACAGGAACCAGCCAGTAAATATCCCTAGGATGAAGGCGAGCAAGACGAGATGCGAGAGCTCCCACTCTTCGGTCTGAATCACAGAGCCTGCGAGTCCTACGACGGCGAGCGCCGCTATCAGCGGCGTCACGTAGAGGAGAATGTACGTCGGATCGGGGTACATTAGTTGGAGCGCAATCAGCGGGAGAACAGACTGCATCGCGAACGGCACCGCGCTGGTGGTGATGAGCGCCGGAGTGAAGCCTGTCGGCACGCCGTAAACGAGGAAGCGCCAGGCAAAGAGCATCAGCCCGAGCACATACGTCGGAATAGAGGCGACTGTCGTGAGCATGCTCTGTCGTTTCATGAGCTGGGCAATCACCACGAACGCGAATATGAAGGGCGTGTAGACCCCGTAGAGGATGTGGATGTCAATGGAGAGCCCCAGCACAAACGCGCCGGCTAGGAATGAACCAGCCTCTCGTGAAGCACAGAGATAGAGGCCAAAGAACACGAAATAGGTGCCGACGACCTGCATCATCGAGATGTTCGTCCTCCAGAAGAGTTCAAATAACGGGGACATTGAACCCCACAAGAAGAGCGCGACGACTTTGCCGGACAGGCTCACCCCGAGTCGCTCCAAAACGGCGAGGAGCATTATGGAGGCCAGAACGCCCGCCACGGGTCCGAACCAGATCGCCATGTCGACGACCGACGCGTTGCCGATCATCGCGAACGATCCCATTGCGAACTCGAAGCTTCGCTCGCGGATAACGTCACTAGCGCCGGCTGTCAGGAATGAAGGTATGCCCGTGAAGCCCGTGTGCACGAAGTAGGCCGCGCGGGTCGTCCAGTAGAGCGGATCAAAGTAGGGAATCGTGCCTACCGTCGCTGGATACCACAGCCGTATAATACCCCCGAAAAGGAGCATCGCGACGATTATGATATTCTCAGGCTTGAGCAGGGCGGACGCATTGATCGGTGCCTGCTCTCGGTTCAAGGCAAGGGCGAAAACGAACATGAGGGTCGTCCAAAGAAAGAGCGGCCCGACGATGCTGAGAGGGCTCCCCGGTATCAGCAGGGCAGTGTACACGATTTCGAGAAGGGCGAGGAAGACGACGCTAAAACCAATCGCTGTGCCGATCCTGCCTGCGACGCTTTGGTCTCCCACAATGACGAGCGACGTAAAATACCCCGGGAAAAAAAAGAGAACAGCCCCAGCACAGAAGACCCGAACAAGACTCCCAATGGGTATCGCGAGCGGTATGCACAGCGCCAGAAAAATTAAATAGGCGACACTGATGCGCCTGAGACTCTGAAAATTCATATTTGGGCCTTCTATACTTTTCCGATTATATATGCTTTATCAAGTATGAGGTGTTACACGTCTAATCGCTTGCTGGGGTTTGGTGAGGTCAATTTGAGCGCCTCGTGGGCTGCGAATGCGTAGTCTGAGGTTTCGCTACCCTCATCGCACTGAGGACGTTCACGAGGCAAGACGTGAACGTCATTAAGAGCATAATCGGCAGAACGTGAGCTTATGTCGCGCAACAACAAAGGGACGGCAGAAGAGGCGAGCGTGTGAGAATAGCACTATCGACCTTCGAATACGACCGGAACCCCATCGGCGGCGCCGGCATTTACGCTCTGGAGCTGAGTCGGTGGTTGGAACCACTCTGCCAGCTCACCGTGCATAGCTGCTACGCATATCAGACTCCGCCAGACGCCTTCGCTGCCGCTTGGTTTGGAACGGGAGTGCCCAACGTGAGATACCGGCAGCTGCCTCGACCGTTACGAGGTCACGGGGTTGCGGCCTTTTATTATTACGCGCTCGCTCACGAGCCATTCGAAGAGGCGACGTGCATCTGATTAACGACCTCTCGCAGGGGGCGGCAGTTCATCGCAACGCTCCTCTCGTGCAGATTCTGCACCACCTGCCCTCGTCAGAGCTGAAGCAGTTACCACTGTCAAGATCGCGCATCGCAATCACATTGCTTGCCGCGCTCGAAAAGCGCGCACTAAAACGGGCTCAAGCGATTATTTGCGACAGCAAAGACACGATGGCCCAGGCGCTCGCGCGGTATCCGGAGCACGCGGAGAAGCTGAGAGTCGTACCTAACGGTGTTGACGTGAGCCTTTTCACACCTGCCGACACACCGACCAAGGCGCTGTGGCCGAGAAACCGCTCGTTGCGTGTGTCGCGCGGGGACTTGAGGCGAGAAAAGGTGTCGCTGCCAACGTTAGACTCGCACCGGCGTGGCCAAGTTAGTGTTTTTTGACGGTAGATGTAGCCGACAGGCACCCGTTGTAAAAGCTTGTGGGGTTATCTGAACGCATCAAAAAGCGCTAAGCGCTCTCGCACCAAGCCCGGTATTCTCGCGTGCCCGCCGGCAGCTGCAATCTCCTGCTCAGTGATCTTAAACGCGTGCATTAATGGCGCGTTTTTTGTTTCGTCGTACTCTATAACCCGCGGGTCTGAGCGTATCAAGCCCGTAAGCTGCGTTGCAGCTCTTACAATTGATTTCTTCGCACCGACGACAATCAACAACACGTCCATTTCCCCTTCGTGAACGCCCACCTCAAGCGCTTTTCGTATCTGCCGGCAAGCGCTCAAGTAGAGGAGGATTTCGACGCCAAGGTCCCTAGCGATGTTTCGATGATCGCGAAACGATCGCATAGCGTAGCGTACTGCACAATCAACGTGTCGCCTGCCGGCGACTTTTGTGGCGTCCACGGCTTGAATTGTCGTGTTGCTTGACTGTGCAATAGCATCAAGCTCCCTCAAGAAAGCCGGGACGCTCCCAATGGTGATTTTTCCGGCCACAACGTCATATTGCATGGGTTGGCTCACTCGTCTGTGAGAAACGTCGCGTCCCCCCGATCCTTTCGATCGGGAACGCCGCGGCGTTCTCCGAGTTGCGTAAAGACATCTGACGCGACGGCTGGACCAAGAAGTGCCGCCACCGTTTCAAAAGGAGCATTTTTTAGTCCTTTTCGGCTTGTGAAACCCGCATCGTGCAGTTTTCGAGCGCGAACCCGCCCGATGTTTTTCAGTTGCACGAGATCGAGGAGCTCACGATTGATACCAAACTGGATGCGCGCTGTGAGCTCCCGGGCTTGTTTCCTTGAAGGAACCTTGAGGTAGGCCGCGAGCTCGGCGAGCGCGTGACTCACCCACTGCACTGTATCGACGAGATTTCTGATGTCGCCTGGCCCGACGTTGTAGCTTTCGGTGATCTCCTTCTCGCTTACTTCAGTTATCCAGTCGTTGACGAGCATTGCCGTTTTTACCTCAGAGAGGAACCAGTCGTAATCGACGTCTCTGAATCGATTAGGAATCTCATCCAGGAACTCATCGAGGTGCCGATTGACAAATTCAGTTACCACGCGGTAATCTTTGCTTCGCATGAACAGGCGTTTGACGTCCGGGGTTGAACAGATGAGGTGGAGCAGCGATACGTCGCTCACCATCTCGGCGTTGCTTAGTCCTCTTCGTATCTTCACCGCAGTCAGCGGATCGACATAGAGCCGCGATACGAGATGCCCAAATGTCGTCGCCTTGACGCGCCCGCTCGAATCGACAAGCATCTCTTCGTTCTCGAGAAATGCCAAAACGCGGTCGATCGTATATCGCAAGAGGTTAAGTCCCGTCTTCTGCTGAAATCCGAAGAACGTCGCGTCAAAGAACTGTTCGAGATCAGCCCTCGTGTGCGCGAAACCGTTTGAAATAGTCGAGAGAACGTGCATACGAAGTGCCGTTTCCGTTCCAAGTTTTGAGATAACGTCTTCGGCCTCGCTCAGAATATAGTGGTCTGCGAGCGCCTCACACTCACTCGGCGATTTGGCGATGAGAACTGCCTCTCCGTACGCATCGAATCCGGGCCTCCCCGCGCGCCCGGCCATTTGCTTGTATTCGAGCACGGGAATGTCCGTCATGCCGTAGTTCGCGTTGTAGCGCTTGTAATCTCTGATAACGACCCTTCGGGCAGGAAGGTTGAGTCCCGACGCGAGCGTAGGCGTCGAGACGATGACCTTAATAAGATTGGCGCGGAACCACGTTTCGACGAGTTTCCGGTGGTCGCTGAGAAGGCCGGCGTGGTGAAATGCCGCCCCGTGGCTCACGCAGTAAGCGAGCTTCTCAGCAATCCCCGTCTCCCCATGGATTTTCGCAGCAAGCTCCTTGCAGTCGAAATCCCCCTGTGACCGGAGCGTCGTTGCCACTCTCTTTGCAAGGCTTTCGGCATTTCTCCGTGTATTGACAAAGATCAAGCATTGGCCGCCTTCTCGCAGAGTATCGATGGCAAGTGCAATCGCTGGGTCGGTGGCGCCATCTGAAACGGCTTTTTTCACAACGCCGCGCGGTGGCGCGTCGTGTACGAACGCGATAACGGCGCGCTCAGGAAGATAAAGGCCCTCGTGCAGTGCGACGGGCCTCCAGTCGCTTCTTATGAGTTTCGCGTCAAGCCAGGCTGCCATATCGTCGGCATTGGAGACCGTTGCACTGAGCGCGAGAACTTGAGCTGTCGGATTGAGTCTCTTAAGCTTAGTGAGTGTTACTTCGAGTGTTGGACCGCGATCTATCGAGTCCAACAAGTGTATCTCGTCCGCGACGACGACGCTAAGCGCCTGCATCCACGAAACGCCGTTTCGCAGCAGTGAATCGGCCTTCTCCGAAGTGGTGACTATGATATCGTTGCGTCCCAGATTGTCGTCACGAACGTCGTAGTCTCCCGTTGAGATCCCGACTCGCACGCCAGACGCGGCAAATAGCGAGAATCGGTCGAACTTCTCCGAAGCGAGCGCCTTGAGGGGGACGATATAGAGGCATTTGCCGCCATTGGTGATCGCATTGAGCATCGCGAATTCCGCGAGCAGCGTCTTGCCGGAAGCAGTGGGCGTCGCGACGACCATACTCGCGCCGTTGAGCAGCCCGCAATCCAATGCCTGGGCTTGCGGAGGATAGAGCTCAGTGAAGTCAAGCCGAGTGTAAAAACGCGTAATCTTCCCTGGTAAATCCGTTACGTCCATGCTGCTCCAGGTAACCCATATGAGCCGTCCGATATTAATACCGTTCTCAGCAGTTCCTGCGCCAGCGGCTATGAGGCGATGAGAGCCGCAGCCGCGAAGGCCGACGGTCGTTAGACCACCCCTTTATACCGGCGCTGTCAGTCATTGGTAAGCGCGTTCGCTCATTCGTGTAAAAAAGCACGACTAACCGTCGCAAAAAAACATCCTAAGGTCGTTAACAGGTCCCTCTTCGCGACATATCCAACGTGCCTCTTTTTCCACAGAACCAACAGGCTCACGATAAGCGTGAGACAACCCATGCATCGACCTTTTCTGTGGAACAACCGGGTTCCGTTAACGACCTTAGTAATTTAAGACCGAGGCAACAAACTATACAGCCAGTAGCTATTTTAAGATTTATAACAACTTTAGTTTGTTACTCCGCGCACGCCCACATGAAAGCGCTGCGCCAGGGAGCTTGCAAGCAGGAATGGCCAAGCGCTTTTAAGCCTCAAAGTACCGCTTGCAGATTGCCGATACGTGCCAGAAAGCTTTCGATCTTCTCAACGTACGAGTTGTCCTCTACGTCTTTGTGCAGAATTTCGACGGTGGCAACCAGAGTTGCCTTGTACAGTTCTTGCATCTCTTCGAACGCGCTCTCCGCCCCTTGATGATCCTGAGTGCAAAAGAACGCGACACGAGTGAATCGCTTTCTCTTGCGCGAGATGCGCGCCCGCGTAGGACTTGATACGGTTTGGACCCATATTAGCGTGCCAACGATCGTGAGATCGTACCGCGCAGAATCTTTTTTGTGATCTTGATGGCCGCGGACTTTTTCAGGACCGCCTCCTCGCGTGAAAGGCCGTACCCCGAAAAAATCGCTTCGAGTCCTCTCTCACGACGATCTCCTCGACGTCTCCTGAGAGGGCCCGCGCGATCGTTTCAGCCACCTTTCTGGTGATTCCGGTGCGAGAATAAAGAATGACGAGCGTTTTCATAGACGGTTATTCCGTGGCGCCAGGCTTCACCGTTTCATTTCCTTTTTAGTCACGACCACCGCAGCTGAGAAACTCTGTCCCTGTTGCGGAGATGGCGAAACATACAAATGCTGATTGGCCGCCTTTGGATGAGTAGACTTGAGTTTTCGCATGCGAACGCCGATCAGTTTGTAGCCGGCGAGCGCGTCTATCGAGGTGCAAGGAACGTGATCTTTGATCTGCACATTCACTCAAAATACTCGGGCGATTGTACGATGGCGCCGGCCACCATTCTTAAGGTCGCAAAGAAACTTGGATTGGACGGCATTGCCGTCGCGGATCACTTAACTATCAAGGGCGCAGTTGAGACGCGCAGGTTGAACGACGATCATGATTTTTTGGTCATCGTCGGCGCAGAAATTGAAACGGCGAACAAGGAGGACCTGATCGGTTTATTTCTTACAGAGGAAATTGAGTCCAGAAACGCTGCGGACGTAATCACCGAGGTCAAAGCGCAAGGTGGCATTGTTTTTTGGGCGCATCCATTCCGAGTCGGGAAGAACCTATTGCGCCCCGAGGCGATTGAGCGACTCGATCTCATTGAGGGATTCAATTCGAAAACGAGCGCCTCGCGCAACGCGCTTGCGCAACAGCTCGCCCGTCAATATAGTAAACCCGTCATAGGGACCAGCGACGCGCACCAGGCCGCGGAAATAGGAAATGGCAAAACGTTGATACGTTGCGCTGATTTTGGCGCGACCAGGGAATCGCTTGCTTGCGGGAAGACGCAGATAGTCGACTCTCACTTGTCCTATGATTACCTATACGATATGCTTTGAGAATCAATAGTCCGTTTCGCCAACGGCTTTCGTTTGACAGCAAGAAAAGGTTTCGTGCTGACAACGGCTCTAGCGTGATAGGTGCTGCACGCATAAAAGCGCTCTGTCTTTTATGCTGCTTAATTCCGCGCATCAATCACGTTTAATAATGAAAAACTACAAATAGGAGTGAAGCAAAAAAACTGTTGATTAAACTTAGTGAGGTGACCAGCCAAATCAAACGCGACAGCACAACAGAAACTGTTTTATTGGGTAAGTATTGGTCATTTCGACCAAGTAAGCAAGTCGGCCGTCGATTTGGAGATGGCCGACGCGTCTTACACAGTTTGAGTGAAATACCTTTTTTTGGCGAAGAAGCGAAGGCCGCCCCAATTTCTTTGTGCAGCGTTTGCCGTAATTCTGTTCGTACTAACTCGAATGGACTTGAGAAAAAAATAGAGAGCAGAGAAGTACCTGATTCTCTAAGCATGTAGCGCGTCGGCGTCTTCATTATGTTATTACAAATGAGCTCATTATTCGCTGCGCTTGCGCTAAGTACGTGTTATAGTTGCTGGGTACGGCCTTGTAAGTTATCACATAACCAGTGTTGTTATTTACGACGAAAGTCTCCATTACTTGGAGCGTCGTGTTAGTGCTACTAGTTGGCGTTGTGTTAAGCTGAACGGGGACGAGTCCTTGAAAAACGATTGTTTGTGCCGGCTGGCCAGAAACTGTAGTGGTGTTGTTTGAAATTTCTTGGTAGTTCGGGTATTTTGTGATGTTGACCATCTGAGAGTCTGCGAAACTGCCTAGAGTTGCACCTGAGCTAAGAGCGGTTGTGCCAACGTTTACGCCATCAACTTTCGAATTTGGATTCACATAGACATATATCTGCACTGGGCTGGATGGATTGGTTGACGTATCTACTTTGAGCGAAGTTGGATACGTGATATTAAAACCAGTACCACTTGAAAAAGTCGTGTTGTTGCCACTCGTCGTTGCGCTCTCTGGGATCGGGGTCGGAGACGGGCTCGTAGTCGTCGCGCAGCCGGCCGCCGTCACCGTCAGCGTTATCAGCGCCTGCGATCACCAGCGCCGTAATTAGATTGCGATTATCCATGGAATCAGCTCTCGCGAATATGGACAGCTTCTAGACAATAAAGGTTTGCATCTTCACCAAGGGCTGATTCGACGCGCGTCATCCACGAGCAACCGATGAACTGGTTGGTTTCGTGTCAGCTCGCTTCAATGCAGGAAAAAGTCGCGGCTGCTGATTCGCCTTGGCCCCCCCAATAAGTCTTTATTCGAAAAGGAACTTCAATGATGATGAGCAATCGCAAATCGTTACACGTTGCGATGTTTCATGGTTTTGGAAGCTGCGCTTGAGATACCCACTTCGCAGCCTGCCACCTCGGTGGACGCATGGCGAACGAGACAATCAAATATTCAAAGAGGCTAGACGTGCTGCCGCCCTATCTTTTCGCCCAAATAGATACGCTAAAGGCAGAAAAGGAGGTACAGGGAATCGACGTCATTGATCTTGGAGTGGGAGACCCAGATCAGCCAACGCCGCCTCATATCATAGATTCGCTCGTGCGCGCCGCGCACAACGATGCGAACCATCGGTACCCGTCCTCTGAAGGTATGCTAGCATTTAGAGAGGCCGTGAGTGACTGGTACGCAAAGAAAGGTATCGCCGTGGATCCAGCGCGTGAAGCCTCCGCACTGATCGGATCGAAGGAAGGCATAGCGCATCTTCCCTTGGCATTTATCAACCGAGGGGATAAAGTCCTTGTTCCCGATCCCGCGTATCCCGTGTACCGGATAGCCACTATCATGGCTGATGGCAAGCCAATAAGCATGCCACTAACTGCTGACAACGGGTTCTTGCCTGATATTGACAAGGCGGTGACTGATGCCAAGTTGCTCTTCATCAACTATCCGAACAATCCGACAGCCGCTGTCGCTGACAGTGGCTTTTTTAGAGCCATCGTCGATTACGCCTCTGACAACGATATTATCGTCTGCCATGATGCAGCGTATTTAGAGTTGACTTATGACGGCTACGCAGCTCCGTCGTTTCTCTCCACACCCGGGGCAATGGATGTTGGAATCGAAATCGGCAGCCTCTCCAAAACGTACAATATGACTGGCTGGCGAATAGGGTTTGCAGCAGGAAACGCCGACGTCATAGCCGGCCTCAGAAAAGTCAAATCGAACCTGGATTCAGGCGCATTCCAAGCGGTACAGGAAGCAGGGATCTCAGCTATGACGGGGCCACAGGAAACGGTTGACGTGCTCAAGAAACTCTATTCAGAGCGCAGAGACGCACTGGTCGATGGCCTCAGGAACATCGGCTGGTCCGTGGACAAGCCGAAGGCAACGTTTTATGTCTGGGCTCCCGTGCCAGACGGAAGCTCCTCCCTCGAGTTTTCAATGCGACTCCTAAACGCCGGAATTGTCGCAACGCCAGGCATTGGCTTCGGGGACCACGGGGAGGGCTACATCAGATTCGCGTTGACGGTGCCCGTCAGCACGATCGAGGAGGCAGTGACGCGGCTCCAGGAGGCTCTCTAATGGATTTTGGCACCCGCGAACATCTTGGCGAGAAGAACGGCCACCTCATCATTGGGGGCGCCGACGCCGTTGAGCTCGCACTGAAGCACGGCACGCCGCTCTATGTCACTGATGAGGGGCGCATTCGAAGCAACTACCGGCGCTTCGCGGCCGCGTTCCCCGATGCGGACGTATACTACGCTGTGAAGGCGAATGGGCACATAGCAATCCTACGCATACTCGCACAAGAAGGTGCCGGCGCCGACGTATTCTCCGACGGTGAGCTGTATGCTGCCCTCCTTGCCGGGATCCGACCCGACCGCATCCTCTTCAATGGAAACGCGAAAACGGACGTCGAACTTGCAATGGCGTGTGAAACCGGCGTGAGGGTGTCCGTCGATTCATCAGATGAGCTCCGAGCGCTCGCACGAATTGCCTCAGATGCAGACAGAGAGGTCGAAATCGCATTTAGGGTCAATCCCGACGTATCCCCTGTGACTCACCCCAAGATCGCAACGGGCCTGGCACAATCCAAATTTGGAATCCCCGCCACTCAGGTGCTTGCGTGCTACGCCGAGGCGCTCTCACTTGAAGGTGTCCGGCCTGTTGGCATTCATTGCCACATCGGTTCACAGATTCTCGAGCTTAGCCCCTTCGCAGAGATGATGACGCGGATGATGGATCTCGTTGAAAAGCTCAGAAACGACCTTGAGCTCGAACTCGATTTCGTTGACATCGGCAGCGGACTGGGCATACCGTACGCCGGGACGGCGCCAACCCCAATCGACCTCGCGAACGTGATTCTGCCGATCTTCACGGAACGTACACGCGCGCTGGGGGTGCGCCCCAAGCTCGTGCTTGAACCGGGAAGATACGTCGTGGGTGACGGCGCAATTCTACTCTGTGCGGTAAACACCGTCAAGGAGGCGCATAGCACTTTCGTCGGCGTTGACGCCGGGTTTAACCTTCTGCTCCGGCCGACCTTGTATGAGTCGTACCACGAGGTGATCGTCGCTAATAAACTCGATAAAACACCTGATCACGCGTACACGGTCGTTGGCCCGATATGCGAAAGCGGCGACATACTGGCAAGAGATAGACGTCTTCCACACGTTGAAAAAGGGGACCTAATCGCAATACTCGACACAGGCGCGTACGGGTTTGCCATGAGCTCTCAGTACAACGGACGCGCGCGCGCTGGTGAAGTCCTCGTTAGCGCGGGCGAAGCAGAAATCATTCGAAGGCGCGAAACCTACGATGATCTCTTGATCGGGCAGCGTATTCCGCCGCGCCTGCTATGAGGGAGGTGCTATGAGGGCGATAGAGTTCGTCAAGATGCACGGTAATGGGAATGACTTCGTCGTCATTGACGAGACCGAGAAAGTGACCATCAAAAACAAAGCGAGTTTTGCCATAAAGACGTGTGATCGTCGGTTTGGCATAGGCGCCGATGGGATCCTTTTCGTGTCGCGCCCTGCGGGGGTCGATCTCGGCATGCGATTGCTTCAGCCTGACGGTTCTGAAGCGGAGATGTGCGGAAACGGCATTCGTTGTCTGGTGATGTACGCCGTCGATGCCGGGTATGTGAAGCGCGGCAGGGTCACGGTGAAAACAAAGGCGGGGGTTCGCGAAGTCACCGCTAAGAAAAGCTCGGTAATTGTCGATATGGGCAAGCCTCAGTTTGCCCGCTCAGTGATACCAGCTCTGGGGACGGGCGATCAATTCATCGAAACTATGCACGGGGTTGTGGTTTCTGCGGTCAACACCGGCGTCCCTCATGCGGTGATCTTCGACGATCAAGCTGACGTCGACGTGCACGACCTAGCAGTAAAGATTCGGTTTGATCCCGTGTTTCCTCAAGGAGCCAACGTCAATTTTGTGAAAGTCGATGGTAATGCGCTTGTTGTTCGGACGTACGAGCGCGGTGTGGAACGTGAGACTCTCAGCTGCGGCACCGGTGCTGTCGCAGCCGCAGCTGTCGCGAACCAGATGGGCCTCATAGGCACTCGGGTCACCGTCAAAACGTTAGGAGGTTCTTTGAAAATCACTTTGAGGAAAGACCGCGCCCTGATGGAGGGGCCGGCGGAAACGGTCTATAAGGGCATCTATTTCCTAAAAAAAGGTTAAGCATCGGAGAGTCCCTGATCCGTAATCTTAAAATACGCGGTTGTCTCGAGCGGCATTATTGAATGCTTCTTCAATATCGCACATCGCCGTTCCGAGTGAGTTTTTACGAACTGTAAAACGATGGCGGAGACGTTATCAAGCAAATACCCAGCAACAGGCAGCACCTCCTTGGTGTCGGTGTCGACATACACCTGATTGGTTACCACAACGGCCAGGTCATACCTTTTGGCTAAACCGAGCAGCAAAAGAACTTGATTGGCGAAGGCGTGTCGCGACCTAATTTCTTTGTCTTTTGCCTGTTCGAGCCGATAGTACGTGGTCACGGCGTCGAAAATGATAAGCCCTACACTTTCCTTCACTATTTTCTTGATATTACGCAGCGTAGCCCGCTGTTGGTCGAAGCTTTTCACCTCGAAAACGAGCAGTTTTTGACTGAGCGGTACAGTGTCTGTTGCAGCGATCTGAGCGAAGCGTTCGCTTGGGAATGGACCAGAGGCGACAAATATCACGCGCTTTTCGCGTCTTATGACGTTCGTAGCTAGCTGTATGCATAGGCTGGTCTTCCCACTTCCCGGCTCTCCATAGATGTGCGACACGACTCCTGTCGCAAAGCCGCCGCCGATGAGAGAATCGATGCCGCGGCAGGTACTTGGATAAAGCGTCACTGTTCACTTCCTCAAAGCAAATCTAACCTCAAAAACAACGCAAAGCCATTTGCTATGGCATTATAGAGAGTTAGAGTTATAAACTTTCGTTCCACAATAAAAACAGGAGGGGCAAAGATCTACATAGCCCTAGCAACCACGGACTTCGCACTCTACCAGGACATCACCAGAGAGCTTCGCGAAAAGAGGCTCAAATTTGTAACTGTTGCGCCAAGCGAATCTATAGGACGCGAAGTTGGCGTGGTGATTACTTCTGACGAAGAGGCGAGTGCGATCTGCTTTCCGAATGTCGTTATCGCGTCTGATCCCGAGATGGCGGTCAGCGAAGCGATGCGACGCCTCAGGAACACCGGCGTACCTGAAAGCGCCGTCGTAGGGATCGATCCAGGAGATGAACCCGGGATTGCCGTCGTCGCGAATGGTATCGTTGAAGCGGTTTACCGTGTTCCTTTAAGACAGGCTTCGAAGATTGTGGAGCGCATTCAGCAGACCTATCCTGATATCCTCGTAAGAATTGGAAACGGAGCACGCCTGACGAGCACGTACTTAGCGAATGCCTTAATTTCGCGCGGCATCGCCGTTGAGTTCGTCGATGAAAACGGAACTTCGCCATACCTGGGGAAGGGCACGGCAGGAATCGCGATTTCAGACATCGTTGCCGCCATCAACATCGCATACACGCAAGGCACCCCGGCGGGACATCAAGACGTGCTCCCTTCGAAGGGTGAGATCCGGCGGATTCAAGAGAGGACCCGAGAGCTCTCTGAAGGTCGAACAACAATTTCGCGAAATCTTGCCCAACGGGTAGCAAAAGGCGAAATAACGATAAGTCAAGCTCTCGCGGAACATGCGGGAGCAGGCGAGAATAAAACGCACTAGTTGCCGAGTCGATCCCAAGCCTCCTGCTCAGCCATCCTCATAACACGCTTAACGGGGATATTTAGCTTCTTGGCAAGCGCAGTTGCATCGTCAAATTCGGCGGCAACGTTGAGTATAGTCCCGTGCTGATCTGTCGCAACTTTTACGTTGATCGCGTGGGATTCATTGCCTATGCGCACCGTTACGGGCTCAAAACGCCTTAATGTCTTGATTCTATGATGTGTAGGCGTGATTCGCACCCCTAAGCTGCCAGTTTCTTTAATGATCGTCTTTGCAAGTCGGTGCGATTCAGCGGGTCGGGCGATCACTTGGATAATGTGTCCAGTTCTGCTTTTTTTCCCCGTCGTAGGTATTATTGCCACGTCGAGCGCGCCAATTTCGAGGAGCCCCTCTATGAGGCTTCCGAGCACCTCCCCTGTGACATCATCAACGTTGGTTTCAAGCACCTGGACATCATCGAGCAGCAGTTCTTCATTGACCTGGCCGAGCGTGGCACGCAGGACGTTTGCGTGAAGGTAGTTTCGAGACCCAGCGCCGTACCCCACGCGCTCGATGGTCATTTGTGGCAAGAAAACGTCCGAAATTCCGGTGAAAAATGCAAGTATAGCCGCACCTGTCGGGGTGAGCAGTTCGCCTTCAACGGGTCCTCCTCTGGTTATCAGGTGGTATTTGGAGAGTATGGCAGCAGTCGCAGGAGCGGGTACGGGCAGATGCCCGTGATCAGTCTCTACAGACCCCCCGCCCACGCATATCGGGGCCGTGAATATGGAGTTAACATGGAGGTGTGAAACAGCGGTGCAGGCGCCGATCACATCTGCAACGGCATCTTGAGCGCCCACGTGGTGGAATACGAGCTCATCTGTGTGAACTCCGTGCACGGCTGCCTCTGCCTCTGCTAGGATCCCAAATATCGCGCTCGCGTCAGCGAGTATCGATGAATTGATCCCGCACGATTGAATCGCGTCGATGAGTTCCAGGTACGAGCGTGACCCGTCGTGCGCGATCACGTTGACGCGCACTGCCCGTATCCCAGACTTTTGCACCTGGCAGATCTGGACCTCGACGCCGGCGGCTTCCATGTTCTCCCGAACGGCGGATGCGTCCGCGCCAAGATCGATGAGGCAGCCGGTCAGCATATCCCCCGAAGCGCCGGAAAAAGGCTCAAATGCAAGTATGGTCATGCGTATGCAATTAGGGTTCTTTTAGCCACCCTTATATATCACCATGTTATCATATAAGCTTAGGTTCTGATCGCATGCCGCAAGAGGCCCAGCTAAAAGTCGCCAAAGCGTATCCGAACGATTCTGGAAGAGGTATCGCTCGACTCGACCCAGACACACTTCTGAAGCTTCAGCTATCTCCTGGAGAAATCATTGAGATCGTTGGCAAGACCAGTACCGCTGCAAAAGTCTGGCGGGCCGATCGTCAGGATTGGCACGAGGGCATCATACGGATAGATGGTTTCATTCGTCAAAACGCAGGCGTCGGGATGGGAGAGCGCGTTCTTGTGCGCAAGCCAAAGGTGAGCGAAGCGCAGAAAGTTGTGCTTGCTCCTCCTGAGGGGAGTGTTGCCCAACCGCTTGCCGAGATGACGGAGAGCGTGCACCGTCAGCTGCTCAAGCGCCCTATGGTTCAGGGGGACGTCATTCCCATTATGAGTGTCGCGTCACACCCGCTCTTGCGGGTGCCGGGTCAAGCCGTGCCTCTTGTCGTCGTCAATACGAGTCCGCTCGGCGTAGTATTCATCACTGAGCGGACCCAACTTGATCTAAGGGATAAGCCCGTCAAAGGGTTTGAATCCGTGCGAGCTACTGGCATCTCGTACGAAGATATCGGAGGCCTAAGCGACGAGATACAGCGCATACGAGAGATGATCGAACTTCCTGTAAAGCATCCCGAAGTCTTCCAAACCCTTGGCATAACGCCACCGAGCGGCGTGCTACTTTACGGGCCCCCCGGTACTGGCAAGACGCTCATTGCAAAAGCCGTTGCGAATGAATCGGGCGCGACCTTCTATTCGATAGCGGGGCCTGAGATTATGAGCAAGTACTACGGGGAGAGCGAGCAAAGACTGCGTGAAATCTTCGAGGAAGCCCGCGAGCGCACTCCCTCGATTGTATTTATCGATGAGCTTGATTCAATCGCGCCGAAGCGCGAAGACGTAACCGGAGAAGTCGAGCGACGCGTTGTCGCGCAGCTGCTTACCATAATGGATGGGCTTGAAGAGCGAGGCGAAATAATAATAGTCGGAGCGACAAACAGGGTTGAAGCGATTGATCCCGCTTTGAGGCGTCCGGGGCGGTTCGACAGGGAGATTGAAATATCGGTGCCGGATTATAGCGGCAGAGAGGAGATACTACAGATTCACACGCGGGACATGCCGCTCGCCAGCGACGTCGAGCTTGAAACGCTAGCGAGCATCACCCACGGCTTTGTGGGAGCAGATCTTCTCTCGCTCACGAAAGAGGCGGCGATGCGTGCCTTGAGGAGATACATGCCAGAAATCGACCTCGACAAGGAGATTCCGGCAGAGACCCTCACTAAAATGGAGATCACTAACGAGGATTTCAGCGAAGCGTTTCGAGAAATTCAGCCGAGCGCCCTTCGTGAAATCCTTGTCGAAATTCCTGATACCACCTGGAGCGACGTAGGCGGGCTTGAGGAAGCGCGGCAGGAGTTGATCGAAGCGATAGAATGGCCTCTGAAAGAGCCCCGATCATTCAGAAGAATGGGCATTAAGCCGCCCCGAGGCATCTTGCTCTTCGGACCGCCAGGGACTGGCAAGACCCTCATCGTCAGAGCGGTGGCTAATGAAACTGAAGCGAACTTCATAAGTGTGCGGGGCCCAGAGCTGATGAGTAAATGGGTCGGTGAATCAGAGCGTGCAGTAAGGAACATTTTTAAGAAGGCGCGACAAGTGGCGCCTGTTGTTGTTTTCCTCGACGAACTCGATGCGCTCGCCCCGATGAGAGGCGTAGAAGACACGTCACGGGTCTCGGAACGAGTCGTGAACACTCTGCTGACGGAGCTTGACGGATTGCAGGATCTCAAGGACATTGTCGTGATCGCCGCTACGAATCGGCCTGACATAGTGGATCCGGCGCTCTTACGTTCAGGACGATTCGACCGAATGATACTCCTTGGAGCGCCTCAGAAGAGTGCCCGAGTATCAATCTTGAATATCCACACGCGGACAATGCCTCTCTCCGATGACGTTGACATCGAAGAGCTTGCGGATCTTACGGAGTGGTACGTGGGCAGCGACCTAGAGACTCTCTGCAAAGAAGCGGCAATGCTCGCGTTACGAGAGGCGATGGACATAAGCTCCATTGAAATGCGGCACTTTAGAGAAGCACTCAAAAAAGTACGGCCGGCGATTGACGAACACACGATGCAATACTACGAGCAGATAAAACAGAAATTTGCAGGGGGGCGACCTGCTGAGCCGACGACGCACATAAGCTATCAGTGAGCGCCGGGCACAAGAAACCCTTTATATGATAAGTACATAGCAAGCAAAGATGAAAAAGGAGATATTCGCTAAGAATCTGTCTAATAAGCAAGTAATGGGGAGCGATGGTACAGACATCGGTACGCTCTATGACCTCATTGTAGATGGGAACACAGGCGATATCCTTGATCTCAAAGTGAAGCCCGATCCCGACCTGAATCTGCAGGAGTTTCGGACAGAAAACGACTTTATATTTCTACCATTTGACGCCGTCAGGGCGATAAAGGATTACATCGTCGTCGATAGAAAGTTAATCAAACAGCCGCAGTGATCTCAGGAAACGATGCAGCGCCCGTTTGAGACGAGTCTCGCAGATTGTGGCTGAAAATTGTCGCGATGGCTTTTGTCATGATTGATTCAGATCGTTGACGTGCAGTGACGTTACTGAGCGGGGCGAAAACTTACATAAAAAGAGGCACGCGTACTAATCCATAAACGCTTTGCGGCACGTAATCGGACTAAAAAGCGGTTGTAAAGCCTCTCCATAAGCCGATTACGCGTCGCAGCGCTCAAAAGGCTCATATCAAGCATCGCGCTTGCCAAGCTTTCGGTGGGTAGGAAGTTCTTATCGGACGTGCATTGACTCGACAGGATGCGACCTCACGAAAAGAGCACCGTATTCGGTATCTCGCGCGCCATTCTGTTTTTTTTTCGGTTGCGGCTGCCGGATACACGGTAAACCCCAAATCTCCTAATCAGACAGTCGAGCAGCATTGTCATCTGTCGTTCGCGAACAAGGCTGCAAACAGCGCTTTAAGGTATTTCTTACTTAGTGAATAGAGACCGCAAAAAAGCCAGAGCAGGAGAATGAAATGCAAGTCGACGATTTGATGAGTGCGCCTGTGTACACAGTTGCACCTGATGATACTATCAGTCACGTGAAAAACGTGATGCTTAAGCACAAAGTGGGCAGGGTAGTAGTTGCGTATGAAGGGGCTCTTGTTGGCGTTATCGCCAAATACGACCTCGCGAAGATGCTCGAGTCGTCAGAAGCGGGTTGGCGAAGGAGACATCAAGATCGCGCTTTAGCCAAGACCATAATGTCTGAGAATCCACTCACTGCTTCACCTGAGACGTCGCTTGTGAATGCGGCTCAAGAAATGATCGCAAACGGGATCGGCTGCCTCCCGGTAGTAAAAGACGACGAACTAGTTGGCATCTTGACTGAGACTGATTTGACAACCTATTTTGCAACCACAGATTCGAGAGTGCTGGTCAAGACTATAATGACCGATTCCTTTCTCACGTGCCACCGCCACCATTCTATCAACCACGTGTTGCGCGACATGGAAACGAACCACGTTTTTCGGACGATCGTTCAGGAAGGGAACGGTGTTCCTGTTGGCATAATTACGCATACTAATCTGACTTTTGCCAAAGAGCCGTTCGTGAGCTCAAAAGACGTCGTGATGGTGAGAAAGGCCGAACACGCAGGCGTGCAAAGAAACCGATACGTGCGAAAAGTGCTCCAAGTTGCAGAAGACATCATGTCGGAGCCGCTCATAACCATTGGCAGTGATTCAAGAGCAGTGGCCGCCGCGCGATTGATGGTTGCGAAACGAGTAGATGCCATTCTTGTCGTCAGAGAGGAGTCGGTCGTGGGCGTTATATCGAAAACCGACATCGTTAAGACTATGGTAGAATAAGATGGCTGCCTGTTTGGCTTGATCAACGACTGGAGTAATCAATGCGATTCGACAACCACGCCGCAAGCACAGCATCAGATCTAGCGGCGCGGGCGTACGTCATCGATAAAACTGATCGAATATCCCATGCCCTCGATCTCATGGAAAAACACAAAGTCAATCAGCTGCTCGTCACGAACGAAGGAGAGATCTTCGGCGTTTTAACAAAAAAAGGGATTGCACGCACACTGGGGGCAAGTGGCGACGTTATTAAGCCCGCTTCATCACTTCACGTGACCAAGGCGGTAGATGAAACTTTCACTACCATAAGCGGCGCACTCACTACAGGCGAGATCATCCTCTTGATGAAATCTTCCGAGGTATTGGTCGTCGTCTGTGAGCAATCTACAGGGTGGATAACGTTTAACGAGATCGTCAAAGCCAGCAGACCAATCGGGTCTGCAGGCGAAATCATGGATCCGCCCGTAACGTGTTCGTCGTTTGACCGAGTAACCCACGTAAGGCGAAGGATGATCGACGAAGATGTGTGGTGGATGATGGTCGTTGAGGACAGTAAGCTCGTTGGCATTATAACAGAGAATGACATCGCTAAGGCGATGAGTCAATTTAGAGATGTAGTGAAGTCTCACTATCAAGATTCACGAGTAAGGAAACTCGTCGTCGATGATATTATGGTCACTGACATCGCATTTGTGAGAACTAGTACTCCGTGCGTTGAGGCGGTAGATCTAATGCTGAAACACGACGTGGAGGGTGTGACTGTCTTTGATCAAACGGATGCGATGGTCGGCATGATTACTCAAAACACTATCCTTCGCAACCTTGAGTGACACAAGATCAGCAATAGACCTCTTCAGACTGCTCTTAACAAAGGCGCTGTCGGCCCAAAGGCGCTGTCTGCTACCGCGGCGTGATGCCGCCCGCGCAGTCGATTACTCCTGGGCCTCCGACCTCGCCACTGATTTTAAACCGACAGCCGGCCAGCATCTCAGTCACCTTTAGGGCAGTTACGGTGTGAAGCGTAAGCTTGCTTATTGCAATTCTAGAACGTCCCTCTGCTAACGCCAGCCAGATAACCAACTGGTCGCCCAGATGCACGTCGAACGGTGCCCCTTTCGATAATTGCGTTAGAAGTCGCCCTGCCCCCTCTCGTCCAACGAGTTCAGCAGGCTTGCCTCGCGCGCCTAACGCATCTCCTGCTAATCTACCTCCAGTTGACGTCTCCGCCCAGAGCACTATGCCGCTTCCAGTAGATGGGTTCTCTTCTTTTTGATCAGAATCTCGCTCGATGCTTACATTTGGATAGCCCGCGCGCGCACAGCTTTGTGTTGCTGCTTCCGCTTGGCGTTCTGCGACGTGAGCTTGGAGATTGCGCGAGTGTGATATCCCTTTGATATCTCGTAGAGATCCCATGCTGATGACGTTAATAGCAGTAAGTCTCTCTACCGGCGTGACGACGACCTTTAGGACCCCCCCGCCGCGAGGATAGAATCCTCTCTTTATGAGGCGCAATTCGTAGAAAAATCCCATGCTAGCTAATACGGGATTTAAGACATTGATCACGTAGTCGACTTGCGGTGCCAAAGGATTGTTTGTGCCACCGATCAGGGTAACAGATGAAGGTTGATCGACGAATGCGAGCACGGGCAGAAGTGCTTGCAGTATGAGTGTAGTACTGCCGGCCGTTTTCGCATCAAAGCTATAAATCCCACCGCGCATCCGCCCTGGAACGAATGTTACTTCAGACGATCCAAGGTCGAGCCCGCTCGTCTTCGCGTTTGCGACCTCCGCTAAGGCTCGTATCGCCGTCAAATGTTGAGGTCGCAGTCCAGGGTTTGCCCGGTTGACCCTCACATTCTTGATTGCAACGGACTCGCCCGTCAAAGCAGAAAGCGCTAAGCAAACGCGCAGCACTTGCCCTCCCCCCTCGCCTATGCTGCCGTCAATATTGATCATCAATATAGACGCAAGCTGAAAATATGAAAAACTACTGGTGATTTGCAACTTGCGGAATGCGAATCTTGACTTCAACGTTGGCTCAACAAACGGCGCTTGGGCGCAGATTGCAGCACGCAGTTGACGTGTAATAAACCGCCAAGCAAGTATTATTTAGTACGTGCTCCTTCTATTACTACCCGAGTTTTGACTGCAGCTCGTAGGGCAGTCGATTGTTGTGGGAGCAGGCGATGGGGCGGCAGGACACGACTAAGGTTTGCAAACTTTGTCAGCGCAGCTTCGAAAAGTCAGAAATCGGTCGAATCAAAATCCTAAGACGCGAAAAAAAAGGAGAAAGCGCTCTCTGGATCTGCTCTCACTGTGCAGGACGAATTAAGTACGCAGAACACTGAGGCGCAGCGTGCACTCCGGCTCAAGTCAAGCCAAGTCGACCTTATGCACGTTGCTAGCTAGATGGCGGGATCATGTCTGCGCTATTCTTGCCCCGCGTATCGACCTACATAAGTGTTCGCCGACCAATCTGAGCTCTTCGCACATCGTAACGAGGGCGCCAGCGTGCTCCCTGATAGCTTTGATGAGCTCAGCTCGGCTGGCTGTCATCAATACGTATTTATGCCCTTGTTGTGTTCTATGAGTCTGTGAGGGTTGTTGCACTCACAGGTGAGGAAAAACAGGGTGAGCGCTTCCTTGCCGAGCTTGCTCGCCGCTGCAAGGTGGCGACGCTCCGCGAGGAACACAGGGCTAAGCCTGCGTCATTCACGAGAAAAGTCGCAAACGACCTGCTTTCTATACAGTCCCCCACCAGATACGTTCTGACGCAGCGCGCTATTGATGATGCAAATGAGATCGCGCGGGAGCTCGATCAGTTAGCGGAACGAGAAGACCTTGATTTTGCTGTTGTTGTCGGCAGCGTGCTTGCATCAAGAATCGCATCTTTTCACGAGGTTTACGAGGCGCGATTAGAGCCTTCTCTGAACTTCGAACAACTTTTCGAGTCGCTTGCGACTGCACCGGAATGGATAACGCTCGGTGCACTCGTAAGAGCCGTGCGCGCACACCCTGATATTCATAAAGCAGGAGCGATACTGACGTTCACCGGAGTTGTCCGCGGAGAGGCGTTAGCCCTTGAATTTGACATATACGAAGGAGAAGCCCAGCAGCGAATTTCTTCAATCGCGCGCGATTTGACGGCAATAGAGGGCATAGTCGATGCAAAGATATACCACAAATCAGGCCGTGTCAATAGAGGCGAAGACATCGTGTACATCGTCGTTGCAGCGACACACCGACAAGAGGGCTTTAAGGCACTGAGGGATGCAATAGAACGGATCAAGAAAGAAGTTCCCATTTGGAAAAAGGAACTTACTGAACGGGGTGACAAATGGGTAGGAATATGAGGGCGGCACTTACTCTTTCTGCCAGACGTGGACGAGGGGTGTTATCATGAAGCTTTTTGGAACGAACGGTGTGCGGGGGATCGTAAACCAGGATCTTACCCCAGAGCTCGCCCTGCGGCTGGCGATGAGCTTGGGAACACTTACAAGGGGGACTGTGGCGGTCGGACAGGATACGCGCGTGTCCGGTAATATGCTTAGTCACGCGGCAATCGCCGGACTGCTCGCAACGGGTTGTAAGGTTATTAATCTCGGCATAGCGCCGACTCCTGCGGTGCAGTACTTCGTGCGTGACAACGCCGACGCGGGAATCGTAATCACCGCATCGCACAATCCGCGCGAATACAATGGGCTAAAACTGATCGCAGGAGATGGAACGGAATTCGGAAGCGAAGGTGAACTCGCTGTCGAAGACGTGTATTTCAAAGGTGGTCTCAAGCTTGCTGACTGGCGCGAGACCGGGGAACTTTCGGACACCAACGTGATACCCGCTTACATGGAGGCTATTATGGGAAAGGTGAACGCCCCGGACATTAAAAAGCGCGGGTTCGTTGTGGCCGTCGATACTGGCTCTGGGGCGGGTAGCATTGTTACGCCCTTCTTGCTGAGCAAGCTCAACTGCAAAGTCACCACGATTAATGCGCAGATCGACGGCACCTTCCCGAGTAGAAATCCAGAACCGACAGAGGACGTGCTCACCGATCTTGGAAAGATCGTCATCTCGAACGGCGCCGATTTGGGCGTTGCACACGACGGAGATGCCGATAGAGCGGTTTTTATCGACGAGAGGGGGAATTTCGTCAATGAAGACGTACTACTTGCAATTATCGTCAAGCACGTTCTCTCTAAGAAAGTAGGCCCTGTCGTCACACCTGTCAGCTCATCGCAGCGGATAGTCGACGTGGCTGAAGCAGCCGGCGGTCACGTCATATGGACTCCTGTGGGGAGCATCTACGTCGCGAGGATGATGATGCAAGTGAATGCTGTGATAGGGGGAGAAGGCAACGGGGGTATCATCTTCCCTGAACATCAATACTGTCGAGATGGGGCGATGACGGTAGCGAAGGTACTTGAGATAATGACCGAGCGTCGCAAGAAAATCTCTGAGCTCGTCAAAGAAATTCCCAAACGATATATGGACAAGACGAAAGTCACCTGTCGCGATCGGGATGCAACAATGCAACAAATTCGCTCATCTGTCGAAGGAAACATCGACACAACCGATGGCGTAAAGATTTGGTATAACGACGGTTGGCTGCTGATACGCCCCTCTGGGACTGAGCCAATCATTCGAATTTTTGTCGAAGCTGAAACGAAGCGAAGGGCCAGAGACCTCCTAGAAGCAGGTAAGCAACTGACTGAAGGCTGCTGATGTTAGAGCCCATAAATCGAATTATCTGGTGTTGTGAGATATGAGCCTGGAGGAGCTTTTGATTCTTGATACGGAGGCCGAAGCACACGAACGTAGTCTAGAGTTTTTTGTTACGGGTTGCAGTGGGTTTATCGGTACCCACTTGGTTGGTCGTCTCCTCAGTAACGGACATATCGTCACTGGCTACGACTTAGTCCAACCACAGTACGCTCACCCAAATTTTGAGTTTATAGAGGGGGATATCCTCGATTTGGAGAGACTCCAGGCGAGTATCGTAAAACCTGACGGCATTTTTCATCTCGCAGCGCAAACGAAGGTGCCTGATTCGACGCGAGATCCGGCTTACGACTTCCGCGTCAACGCGCAAGGCACGTTTAACGTCTTGTCTTGTGCCTCGGACGCTCGGCTCATTTACGCCTCGACGAGTACAGTCTACGGAACCGCTTCAGTCCCGACCACAGAAGCTCATCCTCTACGTCCGGTATCCTTCTACGGCGCTTCCAAAGCTGCCGGCGAGCTTTATTGTTCTGCGTTTAACGGCATTTTGGGACTGCCAACGATCTCTCTTCGTCTTTATAATGTCTATGGACCAGGCAATGCCAAAGGCGTCATGTACGATCTTATAAGGAAGCTGCAGAGGGACGGTAGCGCCCTTGAAATCCTCGGCACAGGACTCCAAAAGAAAGATTACGTGTATATAGATGACGCGATTGACGCCTTCCTACTTGCATATGATAAAGGGCTCCCGGGCGAGGCGTACAACATAGGCAGCGGGAGCGCCACCACCGTCAACGAGATTGCCGAACGTATCTGCAAGTTGATGGGCCTGCGTCCCGACGTCTATCGGACTGGCGGCAAGTCTTGGGAAGGCGACATCGAGTCAACGCAGGCTGACGGCTCACTTTTTGCCTCGTTTGGCTGGAAGCCTAAAATCGGTATAGAAGCGGGCTTACAGCACCTTTATAAATGGATTCAGGATCAACAGTGACGAGCACCACGCAACTAGCTTGTGGTGCGCAATCTGTGCTCGCAGAGCGTCTAGGGTAAAAAGAATAAAAGCGCGAGTCCAGCCGAGTGCTAGACTCACCTGCGTATGCAGCTAAGGAGCTTGCTTCCTACGCCGCATCATCAAATACGCAACAACCAACAGCCCTGCTACCGCGGGGAAGATCTCAAAGCCCGGCAAGCCGAGGAACCCGCTGCTCGCTGTTGGTGACGCCGTCGCCGTCGCGTTTGTCGGTGGTATCAATACGCTATTGATGACGTGAATTACGCCGTTTGTGGCATTAATATCCGCTTTGGTTACTGTCGCGTTGCCAACCTGTATTGTGGTGCCGCTGACGGAGTAAGGCAGTGACAGTTGGTTGAACGTGTGGAGCGTGCCACTATCTGTGAAGTTGCTTGAAGAAGCTTCGCTGAGAGGATGTGATACTCCAGCACACTCGTTAGCTCCGTTGTGTTATTTTGTAAATCTGCGAGGGTGGATGGGTTAAGCTTGGCAAAAGCAGCGTTGTCAGGCGCGAAGAGTGTGTAGTTACCCGGGCCACTCAAGAAGGTGGTAATGTTGTTTGTCTTGTTCAGTAGGCTTGCTAGCTTTGTGAGGTTCCGGTTGTTCTCTACAATTTGCGTGATGGTCTGCGTAGGTTTTGCTGTTGCAGTAGTGGTCTGCGTTTTCGCGAAAACGACACTAGGCATTCCGACTACAGAGAGCATCACAAATGCTGCCACTACAGCAGAAAAAAGCTTCTTACTGTGCATTTTTCACCTCGAAGATTGACTTATCTTGCTCTGATCTATGATTTGACATAGGCAATAAACTTTGCTTTTTTCGGCTAGCTACACCGCATCATCAAATATGCAACAGCCAAGAGCCCTGCTACCGCCGGTAAGATCTCGAATCCCGGCGAGCCGAGGAACCCCGGCTCGCGTGGTGCACGCCTTCCATCGTCTACCGAATTAGAAAAGAAGGAATAAAGGCGCGAGTCCAGCCGAGTGCTAGACTCACCTGCGCATCCAGCAGCTAAGGAGCTTACGTTCTACGCCGCAGTATCAAATATGCAACAACCAACAGCCCTGTTACCCCGTACACCGCCTCAAAGCCCGGCAAGCCGAGGAACCCGCTGCTCTTTGATGTTGTCGCAGCCGCTGTCGTCGCCACTTTAGTCGCCACTTTAGTCGCATTCGCCGTCGCCACTTTAGTCGCATTCGCCGTCGCCACTTTAGTCGCATTCGCCGTCGCCACGCTGGTCGGCGCTTGCGCGAAAGCTATGCTCGATCCTCCAACGATTGAAAGAATCACTGCGATTGCCACTACAGCAGAAAAAAGCCTCTTATTGACCATTTTTCACCTCCAATATAGATCTAGCTTTCGTATAGCCATGATTTCACATGCGCAATAAACTTTGCTTTTCTCAATTTCCTACGCTGCATCACCAAATATGCGACAACCAACAGTCCTGCCACTGCGTACACCGCCTCAAAGCCCGGCAAGCCGAGGAACCCCCGCTCTCGTGGTGCACGCCTTCCATCGTCTATCGAATTAGAAAAGAAGGAATAAAGGCGCGAGTCAAGCAAAGAGCTTGACTCACAATGCATGTTGATTCAGACGTTTCCGCACAAGCAGACGGCAAAAGCAAAAAAATAAAGGCGCGAGTCCAGCCGAGTGCTAGACTCACCTGCGCATCCAGCAGCTAAGGAGCTTACGTTCTACGCCGCAGTATCAAATATGCAACAACCAACAGCCCTGTTACCCCGTACACCGCCTCAAAGCCCGGCAAGCCGAGGAACCCGCTGCTCGTTGATGTTGTCGCAGCCGCAGTCGACGTTACGGACGGCGGCACTAATACGCTGCTGATCTCGTAAATGGCGCCGTTAGATGTGGTAATGTTCGTTCCTGTTAGCGTCGCGTTGTAAGGGCCGCCGAACGTCACCTTGGTGCCGTTGACAGTGTATGAGATCGAGTTTCCAGCGAGCGTGGTGACTGTGCCATTCTTCGTAAAGTTGGCTTTGCCTTGAATAACGTGGTTTTCGAGAATCGTCGTGAGCAACGGCGTGTTATTCTGCAAGTCGGCGATCGTCGTCGTCGTGTTGTTGAGCTTTGCGAATGCAGCGTCAGTCGGTGCGAGAAGAGTGTAGTTTGTAGTCCCGTTCAACATCTCCGTCAGGTTGGCTTGCTTGAGGAAGCTCACCAACTGTGACAAGCTGAGCTGAGTAGTTGCCGTCTGCGTGGTCGTGGTGGTCGAAGTGGTCATCACTTGCGCGCAAGCTATACTCGACCCTCCGACAATAGAGAGAATCACTGCGATTGTCACTACAGCAGACAAGAGTTTCTTACTGAGCATTTTTCACCTCCAAAATAGTTCAAGTTCTTCTACGAGATTTGCTATCCAATAAATTTTGCGTTTTCGAGTAATCCGTCTCCGTTAGTCTCAAAAAGATCCCTTTTGAGCCTCCAGCGACCTAATGCTAATTCGGCCGGCATAGGTAATCCAGAAATCGCTTCAGCGAGACTCACTCTTAAAAGAAGCTGAAGCAATAAAATCTTTTTGGTCTGACTCGTGGCGCGGCAAAAAGATCACTGCGCGCGCGAATCGCGCTAATATTGCGTCTTGGCCTTTTTCCATTTGCCTCCTAAAGACGCTGTGCTGGCACAAGTTCAGTTAGAAATGCCGCTTAACGCGTGACTGACAGCACAAATAGCATATTGTTTTATATCTGCACCGAGAAAAGAAGTGCGGAGAAGTTGACATGTCTTGGAAGGACAGAGGCCCACTGAGCAATATCCGTAGCAGGATGGATGGGCTCTTGGAGGATGACCACGACGAGTATGTAGGACCAATGACCTCAACACCGCCCGTCGACCTCATCGACCTCCCGGGGGAAATCGTTGTTTTGGTTGATCTTCCAGGAGTTAGCAAGGACGACGTCAGGCTTGAAGGAAGCAGCGACATGGTGGAAATCACGGCGGAACGAACTTCAAAATATGAGGATGACGAACATCTTATAAGGGAACGCGCGCCTCGCGAATATTACCGCTCCATCAAGCTCCCGACAAGCATCGATGATGCTGCCGCTCGCGCAAGCTTCTCCGACGGCGTGCTCGAAGTCCACCTGCCAAAGGTTGGAATCGCTGACAAGAATATTATTTCTATCGAGTAAGCCAGCTTATGGCCAAAGCGGTTTGACGGCATCAGACAGGTCTTCTCTTCATCTTGTGCTCGGTGGGGGTAACTCTCATCATGCGCCGTCACACCGAGATATGCGCTATTTAGACGATAAATATTCCTTCTGGGTACTGACGATAAGTGCAAGCCGCTTGTGATTCGCGTGAGAATTGAGGCATTTACGGTCGACAACGTCCCTCGTGTAAAAGATGGAGACGACATAACAGATTTTTTGCAGAACGCTGACCTTCGCGACGGGGACGTCGTTGTCATTGCCTCCACGATAGTCTCAAAGGCTGAAGGGCTGATGCAGAGTTTGGAAACTTTCTCCCCCAGTGAGCGGGCTCGTACAATCGCTGAACGACTTCACGAGGATCCCCGCTTCATCGAAGCCGTGCTCGGCGAAACCGTTGAGACCTTGATCGAGAAACCGTTCTTTCTCGTTGTGAGCAAGTTTGGTCAGGTGTGCGTCAATGCTGGGTTGGATCGGTCAAACGTGGCAGAAGGTTTTGTTTTACTCCTCCCAGACGACCCCTCTGAAAATGCACGTCAGCTACGCGATCGAATAAAAGACCGGTTTGGCAAAAACGTGGCTGTGATCATCACGGATACCTGCGGTAGGTCTTTTCGCGAAGGACAAACCGGAGTCGGCATAGGGTTTGCCGGAATTGCTGCGATGAAGGACTGGCGCGGGGTGAAAGACCTTGAAGGGAAAGCGCTCGAAATAACCAACGAAGGTGTTGGTGACGAAATAGCCGGTCTGGCCAACCTCATGATGGGGGAGGCAGCAGGGGGTACTCCGATCGTTATCATGCGGGGTATCAGCTATGAGGATCGCGACAGTCCAGTATTTCGCTCTGAAGAAACAGACATAATAAGGCGAGCCATTCTGGATGCAAATAGACAGAGCAAAGCGTAGCCAGTGCAATCAGCAGCAATGTCTCTCTGGGCTCGTCCAGAATAAGCCGAGGTTCGGTGTGACCGATGGTTGCACGCATTCGGCACTCAAAGTCCCGCAACTTACCTCGGAGGATGCAAATTTGGGATCCACTCAGCGGTCACAACGACATAATCTAGTAGTACGAGAAGCAACCCTAGACGATTTGCAATGCATTTTGGAGCTGTACGCCCAACTCTTCTCAAACACGGATCAAGCTTCAGAGAACAGAAGAGAGCTGCTCTCCGCACATTATGAGGCATTTTCGGAAATCAAACGCAGCCCGGACAGCTATGTGTTTGTAGCCGAATCAGCTGGGGCTATTGTCGGAACTATAGCGATCTCAATCATCTCTAACTTGTCACATTGTGGCAGGCCTTGGGCAGTTATCGAGAACGTCGTGGTGGACGAACGAGCTCGAAAGTCGAGCATTGGTGCGGCATTGATGCAACACGCTATAGGTCTTGCACGAGCCCGAGGGTGTTTTCGGGTGATTCTCTCAAGCAGCGTGCACAGAGAGGGTAGCCATAAGTTCTACCAGAGACTCGGGTTAGAAGCCTTTGGCTACAGTTTCAACATGCACTTTCCGCCGGCTGGAAAGACCTAAGCATAGCCCATATAGGCGTGCAGTAGTCCCACTCCGTTCAAGGGGCGATGATTTTGGTCTGCCCTCCAAGATACGTATTTTCACGCAAAAACGGAGCGTCCCGGCCGGGATTTGAACCCGAGTCTTGAGCTCCGCAGGCTCATAGGATATCCACTACCCCACCAGGACTCGCGTATCTCTATGTGCTTAAGGGTATAAATCGGTATTCAATCTGGGCGGTGGGGTCCTTCAACGTATCTCGCTATGTCACTCCCGACTTCTGATGTGGTCGAGGTGCCACCAAGGTCAAACGTTCGCACTTTGCGTTCGCGCAGGTTGCGTTGAATAGCGTTCATAACGCCGTTCGCAGCTTGTATTTCACCAAGACTCTCAAGGAGCATTGCCCCTGCCCAAATCGTAGCAATTGGGTTGACTTTGTTGAGACCCCTGTATTTTGGCGCCGATCCGTGAATTGGTTCGAACATTGACGTTCCTTCAGGGTTCATGTTGCCGCCCGGAGCAAGCCCGAGTCCCCCTTGGACCATTGCTCCTAGGTCTGTTATGATATCGCCGAACAAGTTCGGAGCTACAACGACGTCAAACCATTCAGGATTCTTCACCAACCACATCGTCATTGCATCCACAAGGTTAAAATCGGTCTTAACTTCTGGATAACGCGAGGCCATTTCGGTGAATATTTCACGCCAGAAGCCATAAATGTCCGTCATCGCATTCATCTTGTCGACGCTCGATAGGTGCTTCCCTCTTCGAGTGGCCAGCTCAAAAGCGTACCGCATCACGCGCTTGGTGCCCTCAGCCGATATTAGCCCCAGCTGATAAGCTATTTCGTCGCTATCAGAGTCGATGTCAAGGCCGAACTTTACGCTGTAGAGGTTACGGGTTACATCTGCATCGCGGTGGGCGCTGCCTTTCTTGACACGGCCTCCTACTCCCACATAGAGGTCTTCAGAGTTCTCGCGCACTACCACAAAATCAATATCGTCAGGGCTCTTGTCTCGAATTGGTGTCTCTACGCCTTCTAGCAGCCTAATGGGGCGGAGATTTATGTATTGATCGAAGTAGAACCTCAGTGCGAAGAGTATTCCGCGCTCGAGGACTCCTGGGGGGACGCGCGCGTCGCCGACCGAGCCGAGGTAGATAGCGCGATAGTCGCTCAGCTCTTTGAGCGCATCCTCTGACAAAAGCTCTCCCGTTGCGAGATAATGCTCTGCTCCGTACGGGTACTCTTTCCACTCGATATCGAACCCATACGTACGGCCGGCTGCTTCGAGAGTCTTTCTCCCTTCGGCGATGACCTCTGGTCCGACGCCGTCTCCAGCGATTATCGGGATTTTGTACGTCTTCATTTTGGCCTCACCATACGTGTTCAAGAAGCAGTGAAACAGGTCACCATGACAAATCCGTCTCAGTTTCGCGGCGCTCACGCTTTTCAAGTTGCGTGCCGCTTTTTACGTATTCGACGAGTCCGCCGGCTTCTATGATATTCTTTATAAACGGCGGAAAAGGCGTCATCGCGTATTCCTTTTTCCTCGTCTCATCGTAGATGCTGCCCCTTTCCAAATCGACGTGTAGAATATCTCCGTCCTCGATTTCGGTTGTGTCGCATTCGACGACAGGTAGTCCGATGTTTATGGCGTTTCGAAAAAAGATCCGTGCGAACGAACGCGCAATCACGATGCTGACGGTATCTCGTAAAGCTAAAGGCGCGTGTTCTCGTGAGGAACCGCAGCCAAAGTTCTCCCCAGCGACGACGATGTCGCCTTTGATAACTTGGTGAGCAAAGTTGGGGCGGACGTTTTCGAACGCGTGCTTTGCGAGATCTTGTGACGAGTTGAGCACGAGATACTTGCCTGGAATGATGGCATCTGTGTCAATGTTATCGCCAAACTTCCACGCCCTACCCGTAATACCCCCTTTTGGTCGTGTCATGTTCCGCCCCTAATGCGACCTCGGATCGGTTATTTCGCCGTCGATCGCGGACGCTGCAGCCGTCGCCGGTGAACAGAGGTACACTGAAGCCCCCGGGCTTCCTTGTCTTCCCACGAAGTTCCTGTTTGAAGTGCTTAGACCCACCTCGCCGGGACCCAGTATCCCAAATGACCCGCCCATGCACGGCCCGCAACACGGGGCCTCTACGAGCGCGCCGCTGTCGGTAAAGATATCCATAAGGCCCGTTTTAAGCGCTTTCTGGTACTCGGTCCTTGAAGCCGGAATGATGATCATCCGGACTCCACGTGCCACTGTCTCGCCTTCCAGTAACTCTGCAGCTGCTTTTAGATCTTCGTACCGACCGTTTGTGCACGAGCCAATAAAGACCTGATCTATATGCTGCCCTACGACGTCCGTGACAGGGACTACGTTGTCGACTTGGTGGGGCTTTGCGACCATCGGCACCATCTCAGTCGCAGCATAGCGTCGCACAATTTTTATCGCATCATCGTCTGAGCGCAGGGTAAAGTCTCCGCCGATTGCTCGTTCTTCTAAGAACGTGGCTGTCGTTTCGTCGGGGGCGATTATACCCGTTTTTCCTCCCATCTCGACTGCCATGTTGCACACGGTCATCCTATTCGCGATGTCCATGTGCGTGACAGTGTCTCCGCGAAACTCACACGCCTGGTATGTGGCGCCGTTTATGCCGATGTCGCCAACGATAGTGAGTATCAGATCTTTGGCAGACACACGCCGTCCAAGTTTTCCATTAATATCAAACGCGAGGGTCTCTGGCACTTTGAACCAGAGCTTTCCCGAAGCAAGGGCCACCCCCATATCGGTTGAGCCAACTCCTGTCGCAAACGCTCCTAAGGCCCCGTACGTGCAGGTATGTGAGTCAGCGCCGATGACGAGTTCCCCTGGAAGCACGTGCCCCTTTTCGACCATAACTTGGTGGCACACTCCCTCTTGCACATCATAGTTAAGGATCCCCTGTCTTTTTGCAAACTTCCGAAGCTCCAAGTGGTTGACTGCGGCGTCGATCGAGTCAGCAGGTACCTGGTGGTCAAAAAGCATGACTACTTTGGTAGGGTCCCATACCCGGTCGGTTATTTCGTAGAGGGTTTTTACTGCAAGAGGTCCTGTAATATCGTGAATCATAGCGACATCTATCGCAGCTTCGACAAAGTCGCCCGCTTTCACAGCTCTTCCTACAGATTTCGAGAATATCTTCTCGGAAATGGTCTGCCTCATCCTCGATTTACCCCTTTGTAAAAAAATAACGCGTAAGCCGCTCTCATAACACGCGAAGAAAGTATAAAAATATTTCATCGCAGAAAAGGGCAGCGCGCACGGCAACCGTGCAGGGATAATGCTCCATTCTGTCAAGGGGCTTCTTACCTCTCACTGTCTTGTCGGGCTTCCTAAGTCCCTGTATCTCGTTTAACAAAGTTATTAAGATAGGGGTGTGTACTACGGTAAGTGCAAGGAAATATGGATGCCCTCTCCGACGACCTGGCGAGCATCTACGAGCGCCTCACCACTACAATCTCAAAAGAGGAGTTCGCGGCTAGGGTGCAGCAGAAGGTGGAGGACATGTCGGGCTTGTGTGACGAGAAGACGGCGGCCCTGCTCGTCGCCCACGAGCTCGGTATCGACACGGTCGTGCAGATCGCACAAATTGATGGACAAACGAGAACTGTCGCATTTGTTGGCAAGCTTACGCGCGTCTCACCGACACGAGAGTTCTCCCGTGACGGCGATGTAGGATACGTCGCCAATCTTGTCGTGTCGGACGCAACGGGTTCAATTCGCGTAGTTTTGTGGAATGACCTCGCACAACACGTCGAAGAGCTTCAAATTGGGCAGACTCTAAAGATTGCCGGAGTCGCGAGGGATGGGCCATATGGCATAGAAGTAAATGCGCGAGAAATTGAGGTCGATGAATCGGTCGTTAAAACTGAAATGGAGCTTCCTAAAGGCCCTGAGCGTATCGCTGGGCTCATCGCAGGGCTAAACGGGGTTGACGTAAGCGGGGTCATACTCGAGGTTGACCCGGTACGTACTTTTTCTAAGCGCGATGGTTCCGTTGGAAAGGTCACTAACGTGACGATAGGCGACGAAACGGGAAGGGTGCGCGTGACGCTTTGGGACGATATTGCTGAGAATGTGGCTGATTTTGTTTCGGGGGACGTGCTCGACATCAAGAACGGGTATACCCGCGAGCGGTACGGACGGCTCGAAGTGCACGTAGGCAATCGGGGATCGCTCCAAAAAGGGACGGGGCATATTGAGTTTGTTGAGAAGATCATCTCTATTCGGGACGTCCAGGTGGAAATCCCATGTACCGTCGCAGGAATCATCGAAGAAGTTGGCGCGCTCCGCGAATTCACCCGAAATAACGGCAGCCCAGGAAAAGTCAGAAACGTAGTGGTGAGCGACGAGACGGGTAAAATACGAGTCGCCCTTTGGGGCGACAAAGCGCTAGCGATCTCTGAAGAGGATACACAGAGCCAGATCACACTGCGCGATTGCATGCCGAAAAATGGGCTCAACAATCAGCTCGAACTGAGTGTAGACTGGAGAAGCGGCCTATGCTTAGCAGACAAGAGCAGACGCGCCCAAAAAGAGCACGCGGCCCTGCAAGAAAGTGCTGATGCTGGCATTACCGGGACAGTAATATCATCGGCTATGGCCGTGTGTGTCGACAACGGGGTCGATTACGTGACTTTTGACAAAGCATTCGACAATCTGGCGCTCGTCGTCGGGGACGAGGTTATAGTTGTCGGTACCAAAACGAACGACAAGTTTGAGGCGAAAAGCATATCAAAACCGCCCCAGGACGTGGCTTTGCGAAAGCTCGAGACAATCAAGCGAAGGCTCGGTGAGCTTCAATGATTCATTTGATGGACAGAAATACGACAACACTTTCGCTCTGCACTCAAAAGTCTTTAGAGGGCAACAAGTGATTAGCGTTCACGACTCTTCAAAGGTTGCGAAAAAAGGGGGGGTTGCGTAGATGGAAGAGGTAGAAGAAATTGATGGTTTTGGTATAGAAGACCTGCCAGGCGTAGGCCCTGCTACCGCAGAAAAGTTGAAGGAAGCTGGTTTTAACTCAGTGGAAGCAGTTGCCGTAGCTTCCCCTTCGGAGTTATCAAACGCGGCGGATCTCGGTGAGGCTACCGCCTCCAAGATCATAATAGCGGCGCGCCAAGCTGCAGACATTGGCGGTTTTGAGACAGGCGACGTCATTCTTGAAAGAAGGCGACACGTAGGCAAACTTACGACCGGAAGCAAGGCTTTTGACGAGTTGCTTGGCGGGGGTGTGGAGACCCAAGCAATTACCGAGCTTTACGGAGAATTCGGCTCAGGAAAGACGCAAGTTGCACATCAGCTTGCGGTGAACGTTCAGCGCGCGCGTGAAAGCGGCGGCCTTGACGGATCGTGTATACTAATTGACACCGAGAACACCTTTCGACCGGAGCGCATCAGCCAGATCGCGGCAGGTCTTGATCTCGATCACGAAGGCATACTGAGAGACATCCACGTCGCGCGAGCCCACAATTCCAATCACCAAATACTGCTCGTCGAAGCGGCAAGCGAGCTATCGGAACAACTTAAGGCGACTGAGCGTCCCGTTAGACTTCTTATCGTAGACTCGCTAACTGCCCATTTTAGAGCTGAATATGTTGGCAGAGGTACGCTTGCAGACAGGCAGCAAAAGCTGAACAAGCACCTGCACGACCTTATGCGTTTTGGAACGTTGAATAATGCAGTCGTACTCGTCACTAATCAAGTTCAGGCAAAACCTGACGCCTTTTTCGGCGATCCAACGCGACCGATCGGTGGCCACATATTGGGGCACACTGCGACTTTCAGGTTGTATCTGAGAAAATCGAAAGGAGGCAAACGCATAGCACGCCTTGTAGACTCTCCGAACCTTGCTGAAGGTGAAGCGATATTTTCAGTGGAGTCTGAAGGAATACGCGACTAAACGAGCACAGGCTCAAGCGTTTCGCTGTTGTCCTAAGCCACTGTTGACCGTGGTACCTTGATCAAAGCTGTTGCGTTTGATATCGACGGCACGTTAACCTTTCGCGACCGCTCACTGGAGCTGGCCGCCGTTGAATCCATTCGACAGCTAACCGTCCCTGTTGTTTTAGCGACGGGCAACATTTTGTGTTTTGCTACGGCGCTAGCGGTCACAATCGGCAACGTCTCGGCCGTGATAGCTGAAAACGGAGGGATCGTTACTGACGGCAAATCAAAGATTGTGAGCGGCAATATTGACGCATGTCGCCGAGCAGCCCGAGAAATCGAAGGCAGCGGTGTGCTGGCGCTTAAAAGGATCAACTCTGGAGAACGCGTCACCGAGATTGCCTACAGCAGGGGCACCTTGTCGGTCTCAGACATAGAATTGTTTCGCAAGCTAGTCGCACAGTGCTGTGACGACGTAACCGTCGTTGATTCGGGGTTCGCCCTCCACATCAAGGACGCGCACGTCAACAAGGGCGCCGGCTTAGCTAAAGTCGCGGAATTACTTAACATTCCCCTCAACGAATTTGCAGCATTCGGTGATGGAGAAAATGACGTAAAAATGTTAGAAATGGCTGGTACGGGAATTGCCGTCGGCAACGCAGATCCTAAGGCACAAGCTGCCGCAAGTTACGTCGCCAAGCAACCGTACGGCTTAGGCGTCGTTGAAGGGCTTAGATACCTGCAGTTACTGTAACTGCCCTGGCAGCCTGCGAACGCCTTCGAGGTTTCGTGCTTACCGCTAATCCACTGACTATGAACACAAACCCCGCCACACTTTGTCTCGCAAACGCATACTCGATCACAGCAGTAAAAATGGCGATCCGAGGCTTGCAGCAAGCAGCTTGTCATCAAAGTTCAAAGTACTGCTTGACGATTTTATAGGCGCAGAACTCGCCACACATGGTGCAGGTGTTTGCATCTGAGGGCATTCGCTCTTTCCGTACCTGCGCTGCCGTCTGTGGATCTAAAGCAACCTTAAACTGTTTTGCCCAATCGAGTTCGTTGCGCGCTTCTGCCATCTTGAGGTCATCATCCCGGTCGCCAAGCTTAATCATGTCTCCAACGTGAGCCGCTATGCGGGCTGACACTACCCCAAGGCGCACGTCTTCCGGATATGGCAGCGCAAGGTGCTCTGCGGGAGTGACATAGCAGATGAAATCAGCGCCATATGAAGACGAAAGAGCCGCGCCAATCGCCGCCACGATATTATCATAGCCCGGTGCGACGTCCGTCACGAGAGGTCCGAGCATGTAGAAGGGCTTCTCGCCCGTTAAGCGCTTCTGCAGCACAACGTTGGCTTGAATCTCGTCGACCGGTATGTGTCCTGGTCCTTCTACGATCGTTTGCACGCCAAAGTCGTGTGCTTTGTCAGAGAGCTCGGCATTTATGATTAGCTCTTGAATCTGTGCCCTATCAGTAGAATCGTGCACAGCGCCCGCGCGCATGCCGTTTCCCATACTGAGTGTGACCTCGTGTCGCTTGAGGATTTCGAGGAGGTAATCAAATTCGCTAAACAACGGGTTTTCTTTCTCGTTGTGCGCCATCCAGGCCGACATAAAGGCCCCCCCTCTTGAGCAGAGGCCAGCGTGCCGTCCCTGAGCCTTGAGCCTTTGGAGTGTAGTCCAGTTTATCCCCGTGTGAATTGCCATAAAGTTGGTGCCGAGTTTTGCTTGTTCTTCGGTAACTCTAAAGAGGTCATCCTCTCGCATATCAACGATTGAGCCGGAATCCCGTGCAGCTTCAATAAACGCTTGATAAAGTGGAACGCTTCCGACGGAGAGGGAAGTTGCTTGGATAATCTTGCGTCTGATTTCATAGAAGTCGCCAGCGGTCGAAAGCTCCATTATGGAATCGGCGCCAGCAGCCTCAGCGACTTTTGTCTTTGTGACTTCGAGATCGACATCAGCGATGTCTGACGACGTCCCCACAGAAGCATTAACCTTCGTTTTAAGCCCCTTGCCAATACCTATCGGCTTAGTGTCTCTATATGGGCTTACTGGAAGTACGATCCGTCCATTCGCAATTCCGCGACAGATAAACTCTGGGGTCACTCCCTCAGCAGAGGCGACAACCTTCATCTCGTCAGTGATGATTCCTTGCTTTGCACGATCAATTAGCGTCATGGTTCACTCCGTGTTCTTTCGGTCAGGCGATGGCGGCGGTGACGGACAATCCGTTAAGTGGCGATTACAGATTTCTTTCGCTTAAAATGTTTTGGTCGCTTGTTCTTGGTTATTGTCTCATGGCTAAAAAGTTTGCTTTTTTAATAAATATTTTTTAAGTTGTTTAGAAAAAGTATTTGCTAAACAATAATATTGCTTCGTTTCAAAGAATTCGAGTCTGTTAGATAAATAAAAGTTGATCTTTGTCAACTTTTAATGATTTAGCTCGCTATTTCTTGTACTTGCTGAGCAATGCGTGAGCTTCGTCCCAATTGTAATCATAGATATGCATTGAATTGCCAACCGTGCACAAAGTCCCCAACTTCAATCCTGTAGGCTCCACCATCTCTTTCTTGATTAATGAAAGAAACGCATTAATGTTAGCTTCGTACGCTTGAAAAACGTCCCAGCTGCGATACATAATATGGACGTCAAGCCTTTCATTGGGGTGGAGGTACACCCAAATTCGTTGAAAACAAGGCTGGTCTTCGTCTTTAAGACAATCAATTTGAGGAATCCACGTGATTGCCTGAATGCGCTTGGATCCAACCCGTTTCTTCAAAAGCTGTTCCTGTATCCAGGCCAGCTGATCGATTCCGTGGCCCTCAACCAGTCGTTCTAGATAAGTGTACTCAAAGTGGTGCTGATGCAGGTAGGCGCGATCGAACTGCTTTTTGTACTCCTCCACTCGTGCTTTTGTACAAAACGCATCACCTTTGTGCCAACCAAAACTAGGCTTGTCGATTTCGATCATGCCCATGAGAATTTGGCGCGCTTTAAGTCCGTACTCCGTGTCGACGACGTTGCCAAATTCCATGATGTGCCTGACTGCTTTGTACCACGCCTCAGGGAGAGTCAGTGTTGTTATAGACATCATCTTTTTGCATCACCTTGGGTGTCCATCAGATCGAGGACGCACGTACGCACACGCCTGCGCGTTCCGAATGTGAATCTTCACGTGCTTCTATCATGAGCGCGCGAAGGAAAAAAGCCTCGGGAGGGATTTGAACCCCCGACCTATTGATAACTTGCTCGGCAATGTATGTGTTCTCACATATCGACGCATGGCGCATTGTTGCGTCCCAGCTACAAGTCAATCGCTCTTCCAGGCTGAGCCACCGAGGCGCGTAAAAGCGTTTTTATGTATGCTCCCCGATACTTATACGTTTTTAGTGCGCCGCCACGAAGGAATGGGCTGCCTAACGGGCGCTAAAATGCCTCCTGGAGGTCTTTTGCGTCGATAAGCGCCTGGACTCCGGGCAAGACGTCCCCGGCTAAGAAATCTATGCAAGCGCCACCTCCGGTCGAAACGTGAGTGATGTGTTTGTCAACGCCAATGTTCCGTGCTGCAGCCGCTATGTGCCCCCCACCCAAAATCGAGAACTTTGCTTGAGCTGCCGCTTGTAATGTTTCATTGGTTCCAAGCGCAAATGCTTTTCGTTCGAAGACTCCGGCAGGCCCATTTATTACCACGGTTCCTGCGGCTTTGAGCTCAGCTGAATACGCTACAATCGTCTCTATGCCGATATCGTGTATTGGATAAGCCTTTGGTAACGCTGAAATTGGCGTCTCAAGACGCTTGCCGTTATCATCAAGTGCGACATCGAGAGGGGTCACAATTTTGCCGTCGTACTTGTCAAGCAATCTTTTGCATATTTCAAGGTAGTTTCCGTATCCCGACGACTTTATGTCTTCGAGGCTTGGGGGTCCTATGTCGACTCCTGATGCCGCCAAAAAAATGTTTGCCACTAGCCCCGTGACGAGCACCTTGTCCGCGCTACCTTTTGAAAGAACGTGCTCGATAACTTTGATGCTGTCGTCTGCTTTCGTGCCTCCAAGCATGAACAACCGCGGCCGCTGGGAAGTGGTAAGCGCCTTTGTCAGCATGTCCACCTCTCGTTCCATCAGCTTGCCAGCGCCTGACGTCAAGGTGCGCGGGAAAGCCACGATTGACGTTTGGGCGCGGTGGGCTGTGCCAAATGCGTCATTGAGGTACAGATCGCATAGCAGCGATAATTGCGTGACGAGATGCGTCTTCGTAAGATCTTCGACGGGAGCTGTGAGCATCTCTTCGGAGCTAAAACGGACGTTTTCGAGGAGTACCACGTCTCCGATCTCCATTGCTTTTACGGATTGTCGCACATTGCGCCCATAAATATCGTCGACATACGTTACGTCCTTTCCAATGAGCGAGGAGAGCTTCTCGGCATGCCGCTCCATTGTGGTGAAATCTCGCTTTCCGGGCCGTGATTGATGTGCGAGCAGCACGGTCTTTGCATCTTCTAAAGCTGCAATCGTCGGGACGTGGCCGCGAAAACGTACGTCATCCAGAATCTCTCCGTTGGGGCCGATTGGTGAATTCAAATCGACGCGCACTAGAACCACTCGCCCACGCGTGTCGAGATCATCAATCGTAAAAAATGGCGGCATAGCCAATCTTATGTCGAAATGTACGATATAAACGTATCTAATTGTGGCTAAAAAGGCCTCTGCGAGAGTTTTGCACCCGTTGCGAAGCTAACGTTGGCTAGTGATACGCAGGCGCCACTGTGGGAGATGTCGATCGCGGCGAAGATCTGCGTGCCGCAGTATTGATCGGAGACCAGGACCACGCTCGGCAGTGCGAGTCGTAAATCTCCAATCCACGGTATCGCGGGCTGTTGTGCTACGCCGATTATCCACTCGGGCTTCACCGGTTCCAAAGGTGGCGTTCCACCTAAGAGCAGCGGTTGATCATACTCCTGGTTGTTGTCGCCTTTAGTGATGTATCCGGCGTTAGCAGCCGTTTGATTGTTTGGCAGACGGTCGCCGGCGTTTACCCAATACATTGCTCGGTGTATGATTGGCGTCGCATTCATATCGCCATTTGGCCTGTAGACTATGACATCGCCGTAGTTGCCGAAGCTCTGATAATTAGTGGCTTTTCCCACATTGTAAGTGACGACTTGGACTCTATCCGTCATTCGCGTAAGCACGACGTCGCCAATATTTATGTGGGGCTCCATGCTTCCTGATTCGACGGCTATAAGAGGAGTGACAGACCCTGTGTACGCCCAAACGATCGATATCACTAAGGCGACAATTAACAGTGCAACTAATATATCACGTAGAAGCGCTAACCAATAATTATCAGTCTTCCAGAATCTCTCTGCATCTTCTTTGGTTTGATCCTGCATGTGTTTCTGCCAAGCAAGTGTAAAATGCGGTACCAAGCTGGCTGAGGTCATGACCATAGTTATAGTTGACGCTTTATATAATCTGCCGAAACGCGCTTGGGAGCCGGCGCTATTAACGCTCAGGCAAGCAGCTTCCAGCGTGAAGAACAGGCAGGAGGACGGATTTCGCCACGTTCGTGTTCGTTCACAATCTTGCGCAAGGGTCCCACAAATCACACACTGCCATGATCCGAACCGACATAATTCAAAAGCTCACTGAAAGCGGCTTCCTCATCACGCAAGAAGCGGTGGTGACGATTCAAGAGACTGATATGCCCTTAGACCTAGTCAATGAGATTTTGAAACACATTGATGAATCTGTCGTCGTCATCGATCAATCTCACGTCGCGACGGCAAAAGAATCGCTTAACTCCCAGAAAAAAGTTGTGAGGTCGTTAGCTTTTCTTACTCAAACCGACGATGAATCCGCCGACGTGCTGGCAACGGCTGAAGTAGGCGGGACAGACGTGGCAAATGGGCATCTCGAACCCCGTCAGAAGCCACGGCCGATAGTAGTTCTTGCTGACATTACTGAGAGTTCCACGTGTGTTGGCACATTCGAGGAATTCGTGCGTTATTTCAGAAATAGGTATGATCGCCTCAGCGAAATCATAAGGAAGCGGCTGAACTCCCGACCCATAGAGAGTTTGACCTATTGGAACCGAGGGCGCGAGGGGTGGTTCGACGATGAGCGCGGGACGGGTGGAAAAATCTCCATCATCGGCCTGGTGAACGAGACGCGCGACACGCCAAACGGCCATCGAATGCTTGAGCTTGAGGACCCCACAGGATACTTCAGTGGTATTGCGTTAAAAAACAAAGGTGCCTATGACGCTGCTCTGCAAGTGGTACTGGACGAGGTGGTTGGCATCACTGGGTCTCTCTCGTCGGACGGAAAAGTACTGTTTATCGACAGCATTACGTGGCCTGACATCCCTCCGCAGCACCAACCTACGCACGCAGAAAAGGATGTGCACGTAGCGCTGACCTCAGACATTCACATTGGCAGCAAGACCTTCTTGACAAGTGCGTGGAAGGATTTTGCTGAGTGGGTGGCGTCGAGCGAAGACGAAAGGGCGCAAAAGATTGCCTACGTGATCGTGGCCGGTGACGTCGTGGATGGCATCGGGGTGTTTCCAAATCAAGAGGACGAGTTAGCTATCGACGATATCGATGACCAATATGCTGCGGCAGCGTCCCTGTTTGAAATGTTGCCGTCGAACATCTCCATCATAGTCGCACCTGGAAACCACGATGCGGTACGCCAAGCAGAGCCGCAGCCTGCGCTTTCGAGCGATTACGCAAAAAGCTTCAATAACAACGTCACGTGTATCGGAAATCCCGCGTTGATTGAGCTATGCGGCGTAAAAATACTTATATATCACGGCAGGGCCTTGGATGACATCATCGCGGCCATTCCCGGTTGCTCTTACGGCAACCCGGATGGCGCGATGAGAGAGATGCTTAAAAGACGACATCTTTCGCCAGTATATGGGAATAGGGTTTCTATAGCCCCCGAGAGCACCGATCACTTCATCATCGACAGCATACCCGACATTCTTCACTGCGGGCACGTACACACCATAGGCGCGTCGCACTACAGGGGGGTCACGGTGGTCAACTCAGGTGCGTGGCAAGGTCAAACGAAGTACCAAAGATCGCAAAACATCAATCCGAGACCGGGAATCATGCCAGTGTGTAACCTTGGGTCGATGGAGACGACATTTGTTAATTTCCTAGAACATGACGAGCACCAAGTCCAGCTGAATAAGATGGCAACTGCAGTTGATTTCGACGTCGCGCACCTTTGACTACCGCTTGGTCTGTTCATAGGAATAGAACGTGGTTGCTATTCCGGGTTCGCAGATGAGAGTGACTAAAGCTATTGATGAAAGTAGCGGGACCTTTGTCCCGGTGTGCCCCTGTAGCAGCTTGTACTGAACCTCAACTCACGCTCATGGCGGCCATCAAATCGTCCATCGAATATAATCCCGGCGGCTGCTTTATGATAAAACGTGTAGCCAGCATCGCGCCACTGGCAAATGCCTGTCTGCTGTGGGCCCTATGGATAATCTCCAACCGCTCCCCGTCGCCAATGAACAACACAGAGTGATCGCCGACGATATCCCCGGCGCGTATGGAGTACGATCCAATCGTACGCGAACGATCAACGCCTTTAATGATATCAATCGCTTTGACCGCTGTCCCGCTCGGCGCATCAATTTTGTGCTTATGATGGGCCTCTATAAGCTCAGCAGCGTACGCCGCGCTCGGAAGGCTCTCTGAGGCCGTTTTCACCAACTGAAAAAAGACGTTGACGCCTATCGAAAAATTAGGCGAGATTATCGCCGCGACCTGACCTTTGACCGCTTCTTTCGCTTCTGCACGTTGTTCTGCAGTGAATCCAGTAGTTCCTACGACGAGTCTCACTCCAGCGCCTGCGGCAGCTTTGATGATCTCGACCGATGAAGCAGCGACCGTAAAGTCAATTAAGACGTCTGGCTTAACGGTTTTGAGCGTGTTCGCAAGCTTACCCGCGTCCATCACGTTAGGGTTGCACGTCTGTTTGTCAAACGCCGCGACAAGCACCATGTCCGAAGCTTGCGTCACGTTGTCAATGATCAAACGTCCCATTCGGCCACACGCGCCTGTTACTGCAACCGCTATCTTGTCGTGTGTTGTCATGTCGCTCCGCCACCTATGAATGCGCCGCACATCTAATCTGCGTAGGCTGCAAGTGTCTCCTTTAGTTTGGCGGCGTTTGGCTCTGCCATCGTGGTTAGAGGCAATCTGAGCGGTCCGCCCGCAAGCCCGAGCAAGTCACACGCCTTTTTGATGGGAATGGGGTTGGTTTCGATGAATAGCGCCTTGAAAAGTGGAGCAAGCTGATAATGGACGTCGCGCGCTTTCGCAAAGTTGCCTTCGAGACATAACTGTGCGAGTTGCCCCATTTGCTTCGGAAGGATATCTGCCGTGACTGAGATGACTCCGGTCGCCCCGAGGGCCATCATAGGAAGTGTCAATCCGTCGTCTCCCGAAAGAACGGAAAACTCAAGGCCACGGGTAGTCTCAATGATATTTGAAATCTGGGTGAAGTTCGCGCTTGCCTCCTTCACGCCCGCAACGTTACTGTACTCGTGTGCCACAGTGCTGATCGTCTCCGGATCCATGTTGATGCCGGTACGTCCTGGAATGTTGTACAAGATGAGCGGGATCTCACACGCCTGTGCAACGGCGCCAAAGTGCTCAATCAGCCCGCTTTTCATCGGTTTGTTGTAGTACGGGACGATCAGTAGGGCCGCATCAGCGCCGGCGTCTTGTGCATACCGGGTCAGCTCGACCGCTTCTGCGGTGTTGTTTGATCCTGTCCCTGCGATAACGGGAACGCTCGCGGCGTCTATGGTAAGTTCAATCAGTTTCTTATGCTCCTCAGACGTTAGCGTCGCGGATTCACCAGTACTGCCGCAAGGCACCAGCCCTGCGACGCCCCCCTTCTCAAGATAGGCGATGTTAGAACGCATCCCCTCTACGTCGATTTCATCTTCGTCCGTAAATGGCGTGACCATCGCAGGGTACACGCCCTTGAATCTCATGACTTTCTCCTGTTGCCGATCTCTACCCTGTGCGTTATATATCCGGCAACTCTGTTCCTAATATTCTTGCTCTCAATGTTCGTGTATTCCGACACGAGCAATTTATTCTTCTCGTAATCAGAGCTGAATATCTCCCGATGTCCTCGGAGTAGCTCTGCTGATATGCTTTTGATGTACGTGGGTCTGATGCTTCCCGTGAAACCACCTCCGTCTTCCTTTTTTTAGCCGAGGAGCCGTTACTTGGTCACCTCAGCGCCGATGAAATCTTCACAACTGTATCGGCCACCTGTTGCGCTGAGTGGCCGAGAATGAGGACCATAGCTTCGGTGCCCACGCTCCCGCGGTCGTATATGACGTCGGGCACGCCCGTGCCCTGTGTCAAGCTTCTCTCGATAGCGTGCGCAATGCCCCATTCGATCGTACTCGTAGCTTCCGTCTCATTCCGTCTCTCGAAGCACTTGGTTGCGAGGTTGAGCTCTTGGCACGCGCGAATCACCTCGTCTGAGTACCGCAAGTTTATCGCGCTTTTCACATCAGCATCGTGGTTCAATGCGGCTAGTATGGCCCCCCCCACGTGACGACTTGCGCCAAAGGTCACGCAGCCAACAGGCGTGATAATCTCCCCTACTTTCACGATTCGTCCCTTGACCGCAGCGACGTCTGCTAGGTTCTTTGCGCCCGAAATTGCCATCGCTAAGTTGCTTCCGATCTCAGGTATAAGGTTTAGGTTTATAGTCTTAATGGTGCGCAGCCCCGCCTCAACGTCGAGTAACGTCAGGTACCGCTCGGCCCTGTGTAGCGTCGCCGCAAACTGATTCACAGCGCCGGGGCCAGAGCCTACGCGTTCGCTGTTTCTTATGGCGTCGCTGACGAACGTCTTTGCCATTAGAGCACTCTGGTTTACAGGGTACCCTTTAGCAAGGAAAACGGTCATAGCTGCCGCAAAGGTGCATCCTGCCCCGTGCGTTCCTCCTTTAATCAGCTTGCCTCTGAGCAGCTCAAAACTGCCGTCATACAGCACGTCGGTCCCGCTCAAATGGCCTCCCGTGATAATAACCGATTTAGGGCCGAGACCAAAGATTTCGCCGGCGGCACGCTTCATATCATCGAGATTGTGTATAGCGATGCCTGAAATGGCTTCTGCCTCTCGTATGTTTGGGGTTATGACTGCTGTTTTGGGCAGCAGTCGCGCAAGGACGTCTCTAGGTTCCTCTATTACCAACTGTCCGCCCGCTTCGGCGACCATAACTGGATCAACCACGATCGGAACCGTGTGCTGCGAGAGCACATCAGCTACCGCTTCTCCGATCTCGACGGTCGCAAGCATTCCCGTCTTGACGCATCGGATGTCAATGTCGGTGAAAACAGCATTCAGTTGAGCGACGACGGCGTCGACGGGCAGATGGTACACATCTTGAACGCCAAGAGTGTTTTGTGCGGTAACGGCCGTTATGACGGAGGTCCCGTGCACGCCGAGAGCAGCAAAGGTGCGCGTGTCGGCCTGCACCCCGGCTCCGCCTCCTGAGTCCGATCCTGCGACCGTCATGACCGAGAGCATCTACAGTGGTAATGGATTAAGATTTATATATTTCTAATCCAAATCCATTTTATCGCGATAAAAATAAAAAATGGGGCTCATAAGAGCGTTTTTATCTCTGAGGAAGCATCTCCAGTGGAAAACAAGGGGCCGGTTACAGCTGGGTCAGAAAAGGTGCTACGGCCACGCGATAAAACGTTGGCAAAGATCTGGGATGAAAATTACGCTTTGCACCGCTCTTGGTGGAAAGGTCCGTACGACATCTATCCGGTGCTGCAACAGGTCACGCCAGGTTCTTACGTGCTTGACGTCGGCTGCGGCACCGGGAGGTACCTCGTTGCGCTTCATAGGAACGGTTTCAGGGCGGTCGGGGCGGACCTTTCGAGAGAGGCACTGGCGCTGCTCGACCCTCGATACGCGCGCGTCCTTTCGGACGTTCGTCAGCTTCCCTTTTCGGACCGAAGCTTCGACGCTGTCACGTGTTATGGGGTGCTCGGGCATCTCACCGGAACTGGGAGAAAGAAGACAGTGGGGGAGCTATTTCGGGTTTTAAGAGATCAAGGTGTGGCGTTTGTCGAAGTCCTTGGGCGTCGCGACTTGCGCTACGGCCACGGTGAAAAGGTAACAGAGGATACCTTCATTCGAGGGGGAATCCCACATCATCATTTCTCGCGTTCGGAGCTCTCTGAGCTCTTTCACTCGCAAGGGTTTACTGTGCAGACGTTAGATGAAAAAGTTAGCCAAAAAGAGTACAACGGCGCGAAACACACGAGGCATCGAATTGTGATGGCGGCGGAGAAGCTTCGAACATCTTCCGCTGATTGCTTTTGACGACGGACGAAAAGGCGAAGAGGTCGCTTCGAAAGGTGACTTTGACTTGACTTCGGCCGGCGGCTACTGTGAGCGCAAAAAGGGTACCCTCTTGTGGCCGTTCAGCTGGCAGGCTTCGTTGCCTCCTTGGAAAACAAAGGATTTAGCTTATACCTTCTTGAATTGCGCCCTCGCCATAAAGATGTAGCCGTTCGTCAACAGAGAGAGCTGTTTGGAGAACTCGACCGAGCGCGCGTCGCCCCGATGTGCAAACCCAATGCGCTACTCTTCTTCACAAAGACTTCGCCGCATGCGTTCAATGAATACATGCTCATCAAATTTGTTCGCATTCTTCTTGCAGGCTTTTTCATAGCGTTGCGGTTCTTCCGAAACACACTGCAGCGCTTTTTTCAAGGATTCTGGATGCGGATCCACCAAGAAGCCTGTGACACCGTCGATAACAGTCTCTCTTAGCGCGCCTTCGTTTACTCCGACTACGGCTTTTCCGCTGGCTTGTGCTTCGACAGGAACCAAGCCAAAATCCTCGTCAATAGGCGTATATACAACCCCTTTGCAGGTTGCATACAGCTCCAATAAGCGCTCTTGTGGGATTGTTCCGAGAATCTGCACGTTTGGAGGCAGATCCGCGAACAGTTTGTGATACGCGACGAGTCCTTTGTCGCGACGTGCATATCCGCCCACAATTAATAGATCTTCATCGGGCAAGCTTTTGAAGGCTTCTATTTGCAGCTCGACTCTTTTTTCAGGGTATAATCTGTTTACTGACAACCAGAAATCACCGAACGCTTTAGTGTAGTAGCGATCTGTTGGCACGGGTGGGTAAATTACTGTCGAGTCCCTGTTGTAGTACAATGCTATCCGCTTCTGAACGGTGCGGCTTAACGTGAGTATTTTGCTGACGTGTCGGATAGCGCGCCTGTCAAAATAACTATGCGCGGTCGTCCAGCTCCACGCTACTGCTTTCTTAGCCAAATTTGATTGACGGGCGATGTTGAAGCGTTTCAAGTCATAAAAATCCCTCCGAGGAGTATAGCAGTAACAAATGCTGGGTTTGTGCCTGTAGGCCGCGTAGAGTGACCAGAATCCGCTTAAAAGGTACTTGTCAAATCCCGGAAAACGGACTCGTCTGAACAAAAAGCTTGATTTGATTGGACCTATCGGGGCCCGGTCAGCAATCCGGCCTAAGTCATAGATGCTATCTTGTTCGATGCCCAACTCTCGAATGACTTCTGCGTCGACATTCGCTGCCGCGATTCGCGCGTCAAATGCCTTCGCTATCGTCGCTACTACTTTTTCTCCGCCACCTAGCACGTCGAGTGAGTCGTGAAAGATTAGTAGTTGCGAATCTGAGTTCATCGGTATTTCGGAATTCTTGTTCATGACCTTGGAGCGGTGACAGCTTGAGGTGTTTTGTGCAGCCGCTCTTTGATAGTGATCATTTTGCAGCCCGCTCTATAGCTGGATTAAGCTCAACTCACTAAAAGAGACTGAGAGCGCCAGCTTGTGGTCCGTTAGGAGAGAGTAGACCTGTCGTAAGGTAAATATGTTAGCATTTCGCCGGCACCATGCCTGATGCAATAACTATGGCCCAGTGATCGCTTCTTCGTTTAGCCGTTCGGAGCGTGTGACGCCCACATTGACTTGAGAAAAAGCAGCTGTATTGCAGCGTAGGCAGGTGTTACTGTTCCGATTTCGGGACTTTAGTTTGCATTCGAGAGGTAAAAGGCCAAAATCCCTCACTTGTAACCCTTAGGTTACCGCTGCGTTTCTGCCACTTCTTGGCAAACCGCTAGCAATTCAGCACCGGCCTTTGTCCACGAGAATTTCTGTGCTTGTGCTATGCTTTTTTGGCTCATCTCTCTTTTTAATTCGTCGTCGTCGAGCACAGTGCGTATCGCGCGTGCGAGCGCTTCGACGTTATACGGGTCGACGAGAAGGCCTGCTTCACCGACCACTTCTGGTAAGGAGGAGACGTTCGAAGCAATAACCGGACACCCGCACGCCATCGCTTCGAGAACGGGGAGTCCAAATCCTTCGTAAAGCGAGGGATAAACGAAGACATCGGCCTCTTCGTAGAGCGACAATATCTCAGAGTCGGACAAGTAGCCGGCTAGCATTATCTTTATGCTCGTGTTGCGCCTTCGTATGTCGCGCAGCGTTGATTCAAACTCAGGCATATCTTTTCGCATATGACCCACGATCATCAATTCTGCGCCGCTGCTCGAGTTATTTTTGTGAACAAGTTCAAACGCCTTGATCAGTCGTAGTTGGTTTTTGCGAAGGGAGATGTCAGACACCATTAATATCTTCTTACTGCCGAAGTGAGCGCGAGGAGTCTTCGGGGCCATGAACGAGCCCAGATAGATCACTGTGATCTGGGCCGTTGTTATGCCCCAATAGCGCATCGCTTCCTTCTTGGTCGATTCAGATATAGCGATATATCGCACCGGAACATGGACAAAGTACTTCTTCCAAATCTTGTGAAGGGTGGTTTCCTTCGATGCGCCCACGTTGTCCTCAGGACAAGTATAGAAAACGAAGTCGTACAGCATTTGGATCCATTTTCCCCTGGGCAAAATGCCGAACTTGACAAGAAGCTGGAAGAGACATAGCGGCGCAGGACCGAAGATATAACACGGATGCCCGAAGAGGAGTAAAACATCACTTTTCTTGTACAGTTTAATAGTTCGTAACAATGTCCAGGGAAGGAGGAATGAGCGCACAATGAACAGAGAAACTTTTCGGTCTCTCAAAAGAGAGGGGCTGACAAAGTCTTTTTCTTTGTTTGCTGCTATAACCGAAACTGATTCTACATTGTCTGCCTCACAGAGCTTTGAAATCAGCTCCTCTGTGGCTCTAGGAATCCCATCTTTGTATTTTGAAAAAGGCGCGAGAACGGAAATCTTCATGGTCTACCGGGTCTCAAAAGTCACTTTACGCCGCAAGTGTAATGACTTAACCTTTTAAAGCTTTGCTTCCGGCAGTAAAGTCGTCGGCGTTTTTTTTTGGGATATGATAGCTTTGGCAGGCAGAATCAGCCTCAAACAAATCCCGCCTGGAGCCACAACGCGAGCGACTTAAGAGGTGCGCTGTTGATAGTGGCGGCAGCGACGGCTAGCCGCACGGCAAAGTAAAAAGTTATTAGAAACCCCCACAGTTTTTTTTAGTCGAGGGCACTCGGTTCACGTTCCGGGGATTGAAAGCCGAGGGTATTTAAGCAGGCTTTGTATCAATTGTTTATCCTACCGTCTCGGGCGAAAAACATGAGCACTGCACGAACAATAGCCAGAAGCTCCATTCTTTTGCTTATTGGGCAGATCGTTAGTTTGGGTATTGCAGCTGTCTACGCGGTTCTACTCGCTCGATATCTCGGCGTCACAGGCTTTGGATTACTAAGTACTGCAATAGCGTTCACGACCGTTTTTACTCCCTTTACTAGTCTAGGGTTCGCCACGTTAGCTACAAGAGAGGTTGCGCGAGACAAATCCTTAGCCAGTAAATATCTAGGCAATTTGATTATCATCGAGATCGCGCTGGCAAGCGGCACGTTCTGCTTGATCGCTCTTGCAGCGTACGTCTTACGATACCCTCCAGAAACAATCACCTTGATTTATATTCTAGCTCTTTCCGTGGTCTGTGCAGGTTTCACCGGTGTTTTCCAGTCACTATTTCAAGCCTTCGAGAGGATGGAATACCAGTCGATAGGGCTGATCTTAAGCACTGTCGCTACTTTCGTCGTTGTCATATGGGGAATCACTGCAGGGTTGGGTGTCGTTTGGTTCGCCTCTGCGTACTTCGTGGGCAGCTTGACTGTTACGATGTATAGCTTGACAGTCTACAGTACAAAATTCAGTCTGCCCCACATTGAGATTGATTTGAAGTTTTGGAAGAGAATACTTCCAGAAGCGCTGCCATTTGCCTTAACCGGACTTTTTACTACGATTTATTTTTACATCGATTCAGTCCTCTTGTCGGTGATGAAAGGAGCCGAAGCGGTTGGCTTATACAATGCTCCCTATCGATTGATCATGGTCCTACTATTCATCCCAACGGTACTCGGTACAGCGGTATTTCCGGCAATGTCGCGCTTTCACGCAACAGCAAACGACAGTTTCAGGCTGATTTATAAAAGATATTTCAAGTACATGGCTATTATCTCAGTCCCCCTCGGCATAGGAACAACACTGCTTGCTAGCCAAATTATCACGCTCATCTTCGGTGTCGCATACGGCAACTCCGCAATAGCGCTTCAAATACTTATCTGGGCCACGGTTTTCATATTCCTCACCGCAGCCTTTCTGCGACTGTTTGAGACTTCAAACAGGCAAATGATAGTGACAAAAATCACGGCTGTCGGCATGATAGAAAATGTGACACTGGACCTACTACTGATACCGCGATTCAGTTACGTTGGCGCCAGCATCGCGACTGTCGCTACTGAGCTAACGGTTTTATTGCTCGGTGTTTTCGTAAGTTCCAGGATCACATACTCGCTCTCCAAAAAGGACGTAGCAAGTTTGGTCAAGATCGGTGTGGCGAGTTTATTGATGGGCTTGTTTATTGTTTACCTAGGGAACCTTAATCTACTGTCAGTTTTTCCTGCGGTACTGTTGTACTTCACAATGCTATACCTCTTACGCGTAGTCGATGAAGAGGATATTGCGCTGTTCCGGAACATCGTGCGAGGAGGTTAAGTTTGAAAAACTTGAGCTGGCTTAAACATAAGAAGAACATTCAAGCATAAGAAGAACCCTGCTAGAATCAGAATGAATCTGACAGCATACAGAATAGCATCATAGTTTGCCCCTTTAGAAGCAAGCTCTCGACCGATTTGTCCGTCAAATGTCCCTTCTCGTGCTCATCTACATAATCATCTCAATCAAGCGAAAAAACGGGCTTCTTGCCGCGCTGCTCGAATGGGGCCTTCCAGTGCTCTAGAGAGTTACCCAGAGTTGCGAGCGCATCAAACTCCAAAGCGTGTTTTTCGCACGCGTTTTTCGCACGCAACCTGGCGAGGCCTTGTTTAGCAACCTGGTCGTAAAACTTCGTTGACTGAGATAGTTTTAGGTTTCAGCTAGCTCTGGCCTTTCTTCATTGTCGTGCCACTGCCCGCTGCGCCACAAAACTTAGAAGCCAAAAGTACTCGGCGAAGCATGCGCTGCTGAAAGCCACGAGTATCGATAACAGGAAGACGCTGGGGACCACAACCCCCTAGAAGCTGCTCAAGCTGACCTCGTGAATCGGTGTGCTCGCGTTAATGAGCCGAACGTTGTAGGATGCGTACGCCCACACCAGAGTGAGCGCAAACCCTGCGCAATCGATGTTTGATGCATAAAACGCGACGGGAAGCCGGAGCTCTTAGCGCTGACCACAATCTCGGTAGGGAATGGGACGAAAACGATGAACAGCAAGAAGACGAAATTCAGCCAAACTAGCGTTTTATCATAGCGCTTAATCTTGTCAAACACCCTGTGGTGTGCGGTCCAGAATGCTCCGACGACGAGGAAACTGATTATAAACGTCTCGAACTGGCTCGACAAACCCCGAAGCAGTTTTTAACCGCCTCTGGTCCGAGGTTTTGGGGCAACCCAGGGAGAGGGAATGTGAAAACGAGCAACGTCATAGCGACGGCGAAGATAGCATCACTGAAGGTATCCAATCGCCAGAACCGCGTGTCGCGATCAGCATCCATATCGGGCCGCATGTGTTCTTAATTCGTGGACTTCGTAAAAGCGTTACCGATATGGCCCACGCTATGGAAAATAAACGCCCTGGTTGTAGGTCGTTCAAACGTCTAGGGCTCGTGTGCCTGCAGAACGTCGGTCAAGCACAAGAACGCCAAAGATAAGGTGCAGCCCAAGTCGCTGAGCTCGGGCAGGCAATCTTAAGCCAACTATCGTGGATTTCTAGGGTCAATAACAGCTGCACAAACACGCTGTGGAAATATGCTTTTTTCCGTTCTGAGCTATCTGCGTAGCAGCCGCTTAAGCAAGTCTGCAATCTCCTGCGTGCTCAACGTTTAATCTGAATGTTTCACAACGTCTTCCGAGTAACAGGACGGACACGTCGGTTTTTTGCCCATCGCTTTGAATGGCTTCCCGCAGTTGTTGCAGTGATACTTCACAAACCAACTCGTTTCCATAGTAATTACTGGACCACCGCCTGAGCACATGTTTTTTCCCCACATCCTTAGTGGTTTTTGAAGTCGATAAGCATTCCTGCGTTTTTTGAGAGCTGGGGAGCATATTGCCGGGGAGAAATAATTTCAAACCGGGTTTACCAGATGGGTTATTGTTCCGATCATCGATGCGCACTGCCAACTCTGTGGGTTGTCGAACGTGGCAAGGGATGACACTGATTGCAAGCTGTGAAGTCTGCAGCCCCCCCTCCCCCTCCCCCCGATTAAAACTGCGCAGCCAAACTCAGGGGTTGCGTTTAAGAACCCGTGCTGGGACTTAAAGCCTAGCGAGCTTAGAACGTCGCACATCTCGCGGATCGATCATAGCAGCAGCTTGCATAAATACCCAGGGCTGAACGGGCAGACGGCGCGCTTTTTAAGGTGGGCACGTTCCTGCTTCTCGGCTGTAATACGATAATCGCCTCGTCTATCTTCTTGGCAACTGTAAGCGTACTTAAAAGAGGCTTCGACAATCGAACTAAATAGAAATGTTTAACAATGGGTATCGTGCGATACTCTATTACGCTCTTAGACCCAAAAAAGAGAAGCCCGAGCCGGCTTAGGCTCGGGGACTGTGCTGCAGATCCGCGCTCTGTTGCAGCAAAGGTGATAACAGAGTGCAGGTCTGCAACCCCTGTCTATGATCCGTGTTCTATTTTTTTGATGCTATATTTTAATATGACGGTCAAACTTTCGTAAATGCTTTCGCGTCTGCCGAAGCTGCGCTGTCGGGTAGATGATAAACGACGCGGCCGGGATGTGAGAAGTAAGCTGATGTTGGGTGCATTGGTCGGCGCGTACCTGCGGAGGAACAAGGTAGATACCGTCAGCCCGGACGGGAGAGCTCAAATAAAGAGGGAAGAGCCGTACTCCGTCGCTCAAACGCCGGTCAGGACGCCGGTCAGCGTGATGACTAGCGGTACAAACGCCAAGCACCCGATCAGGATACAGAAATAGCCGAAGTTAATCCGCTCTGCCACTTTCAGGAGTGTGCTGATGGTTAATAACGAAAAGCAGAACGCGATGACGATGGCGATCAGAGCGTAAACGGTGAAGTACGACCCGCTTTTTATAATGCTCAGCCCTATTTCAGCTCCGATTACGGCAGGGATATACATCAAAAAGCTCAAATTGAGCGCGTCCTCTGCTGAATAACGACGCAAGAGGAGCGCTGACACGGTCAGGCCTGAGCGACTGAAGCCTGGGAGTATTGCCACGCCTTGCAAGATCCCAGCGATGATGGCATCCATTGGGGAGAGCGACCTGTTTCGTGTGCCGACTCTCTGCCGCGCGTGCAGTTGCAGCAGGCCGGTGCCGATGAGGAGCGCGCCGATAAACGCGATGGCGTAACTACCCGTCAGCTGCAGCTTTGTCAATCCAAAGACGAGCAATGGAGCACCAATGAGCGCGGTAGAAAACGTCGCGATGATGAGAAATGTCGTCAGTCGGTTGTACCCACTCGGGTGACGAACGTCTCGCACGTACGTGGGCAAGTTAGCAAACAGTTTGAGGATATCGCTTCGGTAAAACAGCGCGACGGCGAACAACGACCCGATATGCAACCAAATGGCGTAGTAAACCGCTTCGGTGAGGCTCATATTATAGAAGCTCACCATGACCACGGACATCATCGCCTTGCTGCTGATCGGAAGCCACTCCGTTATGCCCTGTATGATGCCGAGGACGATTGACTGTATGAGTTGTGAAATGTCCATGTGATCTTGTTGCGCAGCGGTAGGTAGGATGCAGCCCGATTAAGAACTTTTTGGTGGCTTTGCTAGCGGCCGATGAAGCACCAGACCTCCGCCTTAAGAGGCGCTAAAGCGCTGTTGGGGTTGAATTGCAGCGTTGATTAGCCCGGCATTCGTAGCATACCAACCAAGAGACGTGAGCAGCATTGGTTAGCCGAATTTGTCGTTGTAGAGCTTGATTGAATGCATTATTGCGTTTTTAGCGCTTTCAGCTCCTTCCCAACCAGTGACATCGGTTTTTTTGCCTTCAAGCTGCTTGTAGACGGTGAAGAAGTGTCCAATTGCGCGCATTTTGTGTGGGGGCAGATCGCTTATGTCGGTGACTTGCGTGCACATTGGATCTTTTTCGGGCACAGCCAAGACCTTGTCATCGTTGTCTCCACTGTCAATCATTCGCATCAAGCCGATGGGCCGCACAGCAATGAGGCACCCTGGAAAGGTTGGTTCATCTATCAAAACCATGACGTCCAGGGGATCACCGTCGTCGTAGTAGGTCTTGGGAATGAGGCCATAGTCAGTCGGGTACTGCACAGGTGAATAGAGCACCCGGTCAATGGCAAATATGCCGAGGTCTTTCTCATATTCGTACTTGTTCTGGGACCCTTTTGGGACCTCAATCAGCGCATAAACGACTTCGGGCGGGTTAGGTCCAACAGGGAGCGATTTCCATAGATTGGTCACGGTAACACCTGCTGCCCTATACTCATCCGCTCTATAAAAAATCCCCTCAGCAAGGGGTTGGCGTCGCCTCGCATCTGGCTGACCTCGTACTCCTGATCAGTGCTTCTGCGCACGAGCTGACGAGGGCGCCGTATCTTTCGTCGCGATGGACGCGCTATAAGTATGCTTAAGGAACCAAACGACGTTATAGTGCATGACAGCCCTATGACGTTATTGGCGACACCGATATGCACGCTGTGCAAGCACTTTCGCGACGTCGTCTTCCCGCACGCGACGTGCGATGCATATCCTGACGGGATACCGCCAGCCATCCTATCGTGGGAACACGATCACCGCATCCCGTTTCCAGGTGATAGCGGGATTCTTTTTTGAACCGCGAGACGAAGAAGCCGACCAGTTTGTCAAACGATATCTCATCGGCACGGACGTGCCATAGCGCGCCTATGATGCGGATTTCGGGGCGCAGCAACGCGTATCGAATACGCGTTTGCGATGCTGTTGTATTGCTTGTCGCGCTGCTTGATTCTGTAAGCTGTCACCTTGAATGAAGCTATGAGCGTTACGGATGCCATTTGAGGCGTCAGCTGCTGTGAAACGAGGCTCCACGCATTACTTTCGCGCTGCTCTCGGCAAACCGTTATTCCAGGGGCTAGCCACCTTCTGTGCGATGCTATACGATATGGCCGAAGTGGATGACCTCATCTATGAGCTCAGTGATGTACAAGGCACATATGCGGAGAACGCCGCGGAAAAACTCATGCAGACGTGCTCTCGCAGCAGTGAGGCGTTTCAATATCTGCAGGATAGGGTGTGCGACGTCGCGATACCGGAGCGGGCCCGGAATCACATCCATTTAATCATAGCGAAGATTCGGATGTGGATGAGCCTCCACCACGCTTACGGCTGGACGGAATCAAATTACGCCTACTCGTTTGGAAGCTCGTCATAACAGATCCAAGACCTGCACGTGGGATCTGAAACAGTAGCGAGATCGTCACCTTTCGAGAATCGGTATAACAGTTGCGGTCGCCAAGCGTTCGGTGAGAACGATGCGCTTTTCTTGCGTATCACGTGCTTCCAGATGGCGCGCTGCTCGTTTGCGTCGTTGCCGCCCCACCACTCGAAGCAGTCGCTACAATCCAGCTCGCGTTGGTTTCATCATAGCTAGAAAAGAGCAGCCAGCGCCGGGTTTGTCGTGTCGCTTGCTTTGTAGCTGTACCACTTCTCGTCAACTCTGCCAAAGACCGTCTGTCTATTCCCCAGATTGATCTTCGATGCATTCGTCTTGACAGAGCCGCCATCGGTTCTTTCTTTCATCAGCTGGAAATATCGGCCATATGAATCGTTTCCGGACGACATCAGTTCGACCGTGAAGTTCCATGTGAGCCTGTGCACGTCCGTATAGGTGCCAGAATACACTTTTGGCTTAACTTGCGTGAACCTACCGACAACGCGCCAGCCGCTCAGACTGAAGCGGCAACATATGATCCGCGCACGTCTCGCGGCGTAGGGGTGGGGGTGGAGCCGAAGGGCAGGGAAGACGCGCAGCCACTTACGGCCGCAGCTGCTACGGCCGCAGTGAGCCCGCTCCCAACGTATGCCCTTCATGTCAAGCTTCCTGGCGTTCTCAAGGCGGGCATACGTGCGCGCGAAACCGATAAACGTTTTCGGCTCCAGCTGTGAGTGGGCGCGACGAGGGCGCGTGAGCTAGTGTGCTTGTGGTTGAAGGCAAAGTCGGTCTTTAAAAAAAAATATCAGTCTGTGAGCCTCTACGAGGCTGCGACGAAACCCTGCTAGCCGCCGCAGCGTGGATGCGTCACGTTTCAATGAGCGTCGACACGTCGCCTTCGTCGATGCCGAGCTCCCGCGCCTTGAGTACCCGTCGCATGATCTTCCCGCTGCGCGTCTTCGGGAGCGTAGCGGTAAAGGCAATCTCTCCTATCACGGCTATAGGGCCGAGCTCGTGCCGTACGTGCTTTTTAAGCTCGTTGACGAGCTCTGGAGTCTCTGCGTACCCTTCTTTGAGGATGATAAACGCCTTTATGACCTCCCCTCTGATCGGGTCGGGTTTGCCGATCACGGCTGCCTCCGACACCGCCGGGTGGCTCGCAAACGCTGATTCGATCTCGCTGGTGCCGATGCGGTGTCCTGCGATCTTCAGAACGTCGTCGGCCCGCCCCTGTATCCAGAAGTAGCCGTCCTCATCTTTGCGTGCGATGTCCCCTGACACGTAGACCCCTCCCGGTATCTGTTCCCAGTAGGTCTTCTTGTACCGTTCAGGGTTGTTATACAGCGTACGGAGCATCGACGGCCACGGCGTCTTTATAACGAGCAGCCCGCCGCGTCCTGGCGGAACGGGATTCCCGTCTAGGTCCACGACATCTGCTTCGATGCCGGGGAGAGGCTTTGTTGCCGACCCTGGTTTGAGCGCCGATACAGGGAGCGGCGAGATCATGAAGCAACCGGTTTCCGTCTGCCACCACGTGTCCATGATCGGACAGCGCAACCCTCCGACGTGCTCGTAGTACCAGACCCAGGCCTCTGGGTTGATCGGCTCTCCGACCGAGCCGAGAATCTTGAGAGAGCGTAGGTCGCAACCCTGCGGCCATCTCTCCCCGAACCGCATGAGGTGGCGGATGGTCGTCGGTGCCGTATAAAACTTCGTCACAGCGTTGCGTTCTACCACTCGCCACAGGGCGTCCGGTTCGGGATAGTCAGGCGCGCCCTCGTAGAGGAGGCTCGTGGTGCCGGCGAGCAACGGCGCGTAAACGCAGTAGCTATGACCCGTTATCCATCCGACGTCAGCAGTACACCACCACACATCATCGTCGTGTATGTCAAATACGGTTTGTAACGCAGTGGTGGTCGCAACCATATAGCCTCCGGTCGTGTGAACGACGCCTTTTGGCATCCCCGTGCTCCCAGACGTGTAGAGGATAAAGAGTGCATCTTCTGCGTCCATAGGTTCAGCAGCACATTCGGTGTTCGCTCCTTCGATGAGCTCGTCGTAGAGAACCTCCCCCCCAATAGTTTTAGAAATCGCCGGGTTCCCCGCGTGTCGCACGACCACCGTCGTCTTGATGCTAGGGCTTGCGCCCACAGCCTCATCTGCCACGCTTTTCAGGTCGATTACCTTTCCGCGGCGGAACGTACCGTCAGCGGTAATCAGGATCTTGGCATTCGCGTCGTGAATTCGGTCAGCCAGCGCTCGCACGCTAAATCCAGCATACACGACGCTGTGCACAGCTCCGATCTTCGCGCACGCGAGCATCGATACGGCAGCCTCGACGCACGGCGGGAGGTACATCGCCACACGGTCCCCTTTTCGCACGCCGAGCTTCTTAAGCGCGTTTGCCATCTTGTTAACCTCGCTCGCGAGCTCGGCATAGGTGACTTTGTCCTCATCCCCTCGTTCGTTAACGTAGAGAAGCGCGACGCGGTCGCGACGTTCGGTGGAGAGGTGCCGATCCACCGCGTTGTGCGTGATATTTGTCCTGCCGCCAACGAACCACTTGTAAAAAGGCGCCTCGCGTGAGTCGAGGACCTGTGTCCACGGCGCGAACCATTCAAACTGCCGCGCTTTCGCCGCCCAGTACGCCTCGATGTCCTGCCCTGCCCTCCGTTCCGCTTCCCAGTCTTTCACGCGCGCCGCCTCGACGACCGCTGCGCTCGGGCGAAACACCCGCTTCTCGTGCAGAAGGACTGAGGTTGTCTCTTCCTCTTCAATAGCCACGCGAATCGCCTATTGACCGTTTGGTGAGTTGGATGACGCGTAATCGACGTCATCCTCACGCACCGTATACGTTCGCCCATCTACATAGGCCCTTGCCGCGTTTTTTGCGGGCGTCTACGGCATGAACTTCAATGAGCCAGAGGTGACCTCCCCGTGGGGGGGTATCCCGGGTTCTGGCTTGCTTCGGTGGTGATCATCATCGTGATGTTGCTCTATTTCAGGCGCAAACAGTGGATCCTGCAGTCGACAGCGGAACGTAACGAAAGGCCACAATTGTCATCATCGGCGCCGTGTGCTCTGACGCTCTACTCTCGCACTATTTTACGGCACCGGAAGATGACCGTGCCCCCTTCTGTGTACGGCGGCCCCGGATCGACGCACTGCATGTAGGCGTGCGCGGGGTCTTCAGACGTCGTCAAGCCAAGGGCAACAGGACACCACGAGTGTTCGAGGATCGTCGTATAATGGAGGAGGGTCGAGAGCGCGTGGGTACAGAGTGCGTCGCTTTCAGCCACCACGATATTGGGTCCATCAACGATGATATGATCCCCAATGGAATGCACCGGGCATATCCCGCGAATCTCGTGCACCGTAATTTCTAGCATCGCTTTACCTCAAGCAAGAATCGCACCAGTCACTTATATCCATTTGCCGGCATTAAAAAGAGGCCCCGTGCGGGGACCCAGCGAGCGAACTGCTAATCGGGGCCTTGGCGATCTTCGTTGGCATGCTCAACGATCTTCGTTGGCATGCTCAAATAGCCGGAAAATTGCGGCGTGCTTGAGGGGTGGCTGCTAACCGCTGTTTTTTTTTAACTGCGCACAACGTCGACGCTCTCCAACGCACGCGGCTTTCAAGCGGGTGAGCCTGCTGTCCCAAGCGTCGAAAACGCTTAAGAGCTTGAAGCCCTGAGGTAGACCTATGAACGTAGTTGTCCTTCTCGCCCCCGGCTTTGAGGAGCTGGAAGCGGTCACGATCGTTGACGTGCTGCGCCGTTCTGGCATCTCTGTGCTCCTCGCCGGCATAGCACCTCCGCCCATAGAAGGTGGGCACGGAATCAAAATCGTGCCCGATCTCTCTATTGACGACGTTGCGACGTACGACGCCCTCGTACTTCCGGGCGGGAACCCTGGTTACATCAACCTAGAACGCGATCAACGCGTTCTTAGGCTCATACGCGCAGCATACGACGCCGGCAAATACGTCGGCGCGATTTGTGCTGCGCCGCACGTGCTTGGCGTCGCGGGTATCATGGAAGGGGCGACGGCGACGTGTTACCCAGGGATCGAAATCCCGGGCGCGCAGCGCGTAGAAGAAGAGCGTGTCGTGCGGCAGGGCACAATCATCACAAGCCAGGGCCCGGGAACCGCTATTGACTTTGCCGTCGCCCTTGTAGAAGTGCTGACGACCAAGGAAAACGCGCAGGAAGTGCGGAAGGCGTTGTTGGCGTAGCGGAATGGGGCACCGGTTGAGCGCAGTGCCCCGCAGAGAACGCTCATTTGGGGGAAGGGCACGTCAAACGTTGATAACGACGCTCGCAACCTCAGCGCCTTGGTCTTCGCCGCGCTCGCCCTCGAGGCGTCCCCCCGGTCCGCGAGGTGCGCACTCAATGCGAACAGCTCAGAGGACGCGCCGTCCTCGTGTTCAAGGAGTACATCAAGAGGGGGGGCATTCAATGTGACACGGCTAACAAAAAAGGGCAGCACCCCGAACAGGATTATGTTGTTCACGGCGTAGATCGTGACAACAAACGGCAGATTCTTGGTCTTGTAAAATGCGACGCCTAAGACGAGCCCGGCTCCGAACGCGAAGAGGAGCTCGTAGCCGTTGGCGTAGCCCGCGTGCATCATTGCGAAGATGATGCTTGTTATCAGAATGCCGACAACCGCTCCGCTGCGCTCGACAAACGATTGCAGCAGGAGAGATTGAAAGAGCAGCCCTTCAACGAACCCCACGAAGAAGATCATCACGATGCTCAACTCAATGAGGCTTAAAAGGGACAAGGAAGGAACGAGGGCCGAATTTGCGAGGATTTCGTACTCAACGAGCCCGAAGGCCGTGCCGATGAGGGCGCCTACGGGAATCAGATACGCTAATCGCACGCCTCCTGTGCGACCGAGGTCAGAGCGGCTCATTTTGCAATGCACTATGAGGGCGACGATCGGGACATACATCACGCCGTAGATTGCGATCAACCAGTACAGGGTTGTGGTTGGAACCAGCGCAAAGGAGAGGTTAACGACGCGAAACACGGATACCAGGGCGAGCACTTCGACGAGCTTCACCCGCTGTCCGTGCAGGCCCACCACGATGACGGCAACCGCGACGATGTTTAACGCCTGAACGCCGACGTCAGCGATCCGATACCCTGCGAAAAAAAGACCCTCGCCCGCGATGATGAGAAGTATGGAGAGAATTTCGAACCACGCCAGGTTGAGGGCGAGTCGTACCTTAGCGGCCGCGACTGTAGGGAGCGAGGTGTAGGTAACGAGCAGCTCCGTGCTCTGCGCTGAGCTGTACGTGCTGTCGGCCTCAGCGCACACCGTATAGACGTGCGTGGTCGCGACGGTGTCAATGGAGGTGAACTGGTAGTACCCGTAGTCGTCGGTCGTGGTAGTGGCTACGGGAACCGTTTCGGTAGCGTCCGTTTTATAGAGGGTGAGGGGCGTTGCCGCCACCCTGCCGCCGTCGGGCGTCAGCCGCCGTCCGCTGATGATGACGTCGCGCCCGACGACCTGTTTTTGGGGAGAGGCAGTCACGGTGATGGTGGTGGGGGTGGTGACGTAGGTGGCGACCTTCTCGGCGCTCACGGAGGTCTCGTATACCGCGTCGCCGGGGTAGCGCACGACGTAGGCGTGCTGGCCGGCGGAGGTGTTGGAGAGGGTGAACTGGTAGTAGCCTGCGGCGTCGGTGGCCGTCGTGGCTACGGAAACCCCCTTGGAATCATCGGCGTTGGAGAGGGTAACGGATGCTTCCGAGACGGGGGTGCCGTCGGCCGTGAGCGTTCCGGTGATGGTGACGTCGCGCCCGACGAACTGGTGTCGGGGGGCAACCTTGGCGGTGATGGTGGTAGGGATGGTGACATAGGTGACGACTATCTCGGCGCTCACGGAGGTCTCGTATACCGCGTCGCCGGGGTAGCGCACCACGTAGGTATGCTGGCCGGCGGAGGTGTCGGTGAGGGTGAACTGGTAGTCGCCTGCGGCGTCGGTCGTGGTAGCGGCCACGTGAAAGTCTTCGACGGCGTCCGTCTTGTAGAGGGTGACGGGCACGGCCGCACTGCGGCTAAACGGTATCAGCGATAGACCGTGCGACGAGCAGCGCGTGGGGCAAGTTTAATATTGAATCCAAAGCAAGCGGCGTGTACAACCTCTCGTTGACCCCTACTCCTGCGACACCGGCTACACCCCGCAGAATAAGCCCGCGCAGAGCGTCTTAACCGAGGATTGGCTTCCGTACTTCGTATTTTCGCTTCCGTACGCCTATTAATACCGTCCGCGCACGCTTAAACGTAGTCCTTGGACAGCAACGTATCGTGAATACTACGCGTGCACGTACAACCTACTTTGGCGATCATGGATTTATGAGGTAAGCGGACTGTGACGTCGAGTCTCGGCGCACAACGACCTCCAGTAGCGTTGATGCTGTGTACGGATGTGCCCTCCGATGCGGTTGATTGGATAATTATTTGTGAAAGCACCCAAAACTTAGTGTACGAACGAAATGGAGCAGTGGTCAGAGAACTCGACAGGCGTATTCGTGATAACCGTGTCGTACACCGTTCGCCTTTGGTAGCAGATCGTGCTAAGAAAGAGACTCGCAATATGACGGGAAACGTGGGTCACGACCACCGCGATCGTAATCACCCGTGCGATTACCTGTCGGGTGTCGGTGGCGGATCACGGCGCCTACGCGGTATGGCCAAAGTTGATCACGACGCGGGTCGAACACGCGGAGCATAACTGAGTGCGTGGCTACTGTTCGAAGGAGGTAAAAGATGTGTATGAGCAATACCCGGACGGACGTCCCTGGACGACGAGGATTCATCGATAACGCTGCCGCATCCCGCATCACCAAGCCCGGCGCTGAATATGACTGTACTCCGTGGCGCACGGACGTGATGCACTCTGGTGCAGCCAGCCGCCGGAGCGTACTATGAAGGACACGGAGACGAAGCTTACGTGCTTCAAACTGCGTGCGCAGGGAAAATCACTTGCGACGATCGCGGACACGGTCGGCGTGCGAAGACAGACGGTGGCCAATTGGCTCAAGGAGCACGAGGAGGAAGTCGAAAACCTGAAGGCGATGGAACTCGACGCCTTGCGCGAGGCCTGCTGGATGACGACGCAAGCACGCATCGAGCGCCTGAGCGCGACGCTCGAGCACATAACGGCGGAGCTGGACAAACGCGACTTTTCCGACATCCCGACGGCGAAGCTTGTGGAGCTCGAGATGAAGACGCGCGCTGAGCTTGCCAAAGAATTTGCTGAGCCTCGCATCCGCAGCGAGCAAGAGCTCCAGAATGCGAAGTCCGAGAGAAGAGAGAAGGCCGACGGTGTAGGGAGGGAGTACGCTAGAATAGGGTATCGGGGCGATGGCACGCTGTTGCTTGAGCCCGAGGAAAGCGGCAACGGACGAAAGCGGTCACGCCTCGCTGAGTAAACGGGGGTGGGCACCGTCATTATTGGCGTGCCCAAGGACTACGTTTAAGCGTGCGCGGACGGTATTAATAGGCGTACGGAAGCGAAAATACGAAGTACGGAAGCCAATCCTCGGTTAAGACGCTCTGCGCGGGCTTATTCTGCGGGGTGTAGCCGGTGTCGCCGGCACCTCCCGCCTTTGGATCGGGGGTCCACCCCCACCAGAATATCCCCGCAAACCACGGCTTGTTGGCAAATACCTGCAAGGCTGCCTCATAGCAGTTGGCCTGAGCGTTTGCATTGTAACTCCCGTTTCTTGCCCAATTCCAAGGATCCTTCGCAGCGTAGTCGACGCTCCGGTACCCCATCTCGGTGAAGATAACCGGTTTTTGCACGGTCGCCTGCCACGTCTCGATCTCGTTCGTCCAGTTGTGCGTTCCGCCGTCGTAGACGTAGTTCGACCACCCGCGAACAAGGTCAGCTACCGACGGCGTCTTCGCGTTGCTCAGCGGGAAGTACGCGTCGATTCCCGCGTAGTCGAGCGCCCCCCAGAAGGAGATCCGGGCATACGTGGACCAATCGGCCGCATAGGTGAGCGGCCCGTGGTAGATTGCTCGCACCCCGCTTATCACGGTGCGCCAGTTCGCGTCGTAGTTGCTCGTATCAAGGTGGTTGAGTTCGCAGCCCACGCAGAACAATTCCACGCCGTTTTTTTGTGCAATCCGTGCATAGTGGTTGATAAACGTCGAGTAACTCGCAAACCACGCGGCAGGATTTGTTGGGGCGAGGGCATTCTGGCCCTGACCATCTTCGCAATACAACTGCGGTTTGAGCATGACGTCCATCCCCCGAGCGTGGATGTCGTTAATCGCATCAATCACCGAGGCGTCGGTGGGGGTCTGGTGAGGGCCAGGAAAAATGGCGTTTGACGTACTATTGGAGAGATACTGCGTGACGAGCACAGAGACGTAGTTGGCTCCCGTGCTCTTCAAGGCGTTGAGCGACGAGTTGGAACCGGCAGAAGCGTACTCGTTTGGTGCGTAAGAGAGGTAGGCAACCCCCTTGTACTTCAGAGCGGCCCCTTCGAGAGGTGCCGCTGGGTCTATCGTCGGGTGTATCGTGACCACGCCGACGAACAGGACGGTTAGCAGCAGAATAACTATTAAAGGAGTAACATACCGGTAGACGTTCATTTCTAGCTCCGATCTCGTTCTTTTTCCAAAGACAAAACACCAAAGACGCGCTGCTCCACCAGCACGGAAAGTGCAATCTCAGCTCCAGCGCAGCAAGACGGAGATAGTGAAGTGCACGACGAGAAAACCCCGCAAAACGAACACGCACCCAAGGTAATGCCCCGCTCAGCTATGGCATGCTTTAGTTGTTAAGTGGTCTGTCGGCGTGAAAGTTGATAAAATTTCTCTTCCGTCCTTCTTTCTACCGCCGCCAAACAGTCGCGCCCAAAAAGACCCTGGGCTTAGGCGGCGGCAATTGATATTGAACAAGCCGGGACCACGGTTGTGCGCAGAGGTTATGACATTGGTGCCTGAGTCGCTCGCACTGCGCTATGGTCGTGAGACCAAGCGTAATCTGCGGCTCAAGGCTCGGGCAATACCATGTTACCTGACGTTAGTGTCGCGATTGCAGGGGCTCACAGCCCCTTTGACATCTCTTGGTGACGCGGCCGCGCAACGCGGGTCCGCTGAACGGCTTGCAATTTTAAAGCCGCCCGTAAACCGCCACGCTAAGAAAATGCTTCCCGCAGCTGACTCAGATGTTCATTAGACGATGCGCCAACCACACGACGCGTCACACGGTCGAATGCGCTGATGTACGCTGAAGAAGCCTCCAACGAAACTGCGCCGCCGCCGAGAACGTTCGTCGCGATAATGTCCCCGTCATATTCCTTCAACGCGGTTTCAACCTCTCGTTGCGAGGGGTTCATGTCAAACCCGTTGACGTTCACAGGAGTTACCACAAACGCAGGGCGCACGTTCCCCCGCTCAAGATTATGCCTGACGAGCACAGAGTTCCAGGTCGCCAACCCAAGGTCTAGTTTCAACGCGTCATTTGCGTATTCGATGAACGCCGAAACCACCGATGACACCTCTAACGCCATGAGCAGATCGGTCAGCACGTTGTGCAAGATGAGTGCTTTGACGCTGAATTCCGAAAACGCGATCAGCTACATAGCGCGCCCTTGGTATTGTTCCAAAATGTTCTAGAATTCCTCTTCATCCAAGGGACGGAAGCTTTGCTTATTCCGGCTAAGCGAACTTCTGTGTATTCAGTCAACTCTTTTTTATCAAACCTGAGCTCTAGCGAAGCCAAGCCTTGGCTGTCTGATGTGTAAGAGGCATTTTCTATGCAACTTGCCTGCGACTCTGCTCAGTTTTTGCTCTGTAAGAAAAGGGGTCCACTCTGGGATTTATATGAAAATCAGGCAGCTTTGGAGGCAACGACGCGGGTTCGAATCTCGCCCTCGGCCTTTGATTTTCGTTATCCGCTTCGGTGATATGAAAAAGATAACTTTACGAGAGATAACTTACGAGCAATTCAATAAGATTTTAGAAGGAAAGAATATCGTGCCCGGTCCGCTTATTCATCTCGGCGTTTGCTTGGTGGCGTTGCTGCTCTACTTTGACGACCGTCACCGAAAGTATGTCCTTCTCTTGCTGCCGTTTGCCGTGCTTCCCGACCTCGACCACCTTGCGCCGTTCTACGCCCCCCGCCTCTACTTCCACAACGTCTTCATCCTCGTGCTCCCCCTCGCCATCGCTCTCTACGCGCTGGCAACAAAGCGGGGCCTCCTCTTTGACGTCGGACTGATGGCAGGCTTCTGCTTGCTCTCACACCTCGTCCTCGACTTCTTCGTCGGTGGCACCATGGCGCTCTTCTACCCGCTGACAACCGCAAGGTACGGCTTTCAGGTACATGTCAGGGCCCCTCTTCGGGCCCGAATTGAAATATAAGCCCAATCACGGCTTTTACTTTGAATCTTTATCCTACAACGGATTGCCGTTAGGCATTGTGCTGTGCGTCATTGCCTTTGCAGGAGTTCTCGTCGTCAGAAAGCACTTTCAGCTTACTGCACAATGCTCCAGCATAGCACAGGCTCGAAAGCGTGATGTTCAGTCCTGAAGAACGACTCCGGGAGGCTGAAGCGCATAAGGACCGGATGACTAAACAGCAGGAACTAGGATAGTTGTGATTATCGTTCGCTAATGCGAGGATTCGAACACGCTATTGCGTTAGTTTTGCTTGGACGATGTATATTTTTAGCGAGTTATCGCTCAGGGAACGCATCTCCGCACGCTAGCCGCACGTTTCCCCATAAATGCACGTAGACGTCATAAACATTCTTCGGTAGCGGATGTTTATAAAATCGCCAATCAACTCCGCTGACGCCGTGGTTTACACATAGTTCTTGCTTGACTAACCCACCGCAGAATGTCGCCGTGCTGCTCGCAGAACTTTGTTGCGTTGCTCATCTTGAAGTAATTGTGAGTACGTAAGAGCTGCATTTTCAGCTCCCGCAACCAATGTTCAAAAGATATTGTTCGTGGGTATACGGCAATTCTAGCGTCGCTAGGTTGTTAAACTCTAACAAGCTCACGGCGCGAGAAAATATGCAATATTTAGGGATATCTTCCAAAAAGCCTCCCTGTGGAGGCAACGACGCGGGTTCGAATCTCGCCCTCGGCCTTTGATTTTCTAGGATGCTTTGATCGATTAGACCGCATTTCACGCCCTGTCGTGCATCTGGACACAACTCCCCCTCATAAAAGCACGACAAGCGTCGTCGTGAGCTCCGGGAGATGCCGACTCGCACCGTATCGTGGTGACGGCGCCCGTGGCACGAAAGCTGGTCTCTCTGCGCAAAAGGTTTTAATGCAGGTGAGCCGAAAACGACTACTCTGATGACATCAGAAACGAAGCAAACCGTGAACGTGTACACGCTGCCCGTCTGCCCCAACTGCAGTGTCCTGAACGCCACAGATCCCGCGTTGGGTCGCCCTCGACAAACACTTAAGATTAAATTGCCGCCCTCGTCGAATCGATTTTTTCCCAAAGAACCGAGTATCTGCCGGAAAAAAAGTCTTTCCAAGCAAGTAAGAGCAGGTATTCATCGAAAAGCACGTATCGTGCTACTCGAAGGAATGAAAACTTCGCGGGCCGGGTGCTAGCGTCAGCCTGGTGCAATCGGGGCCCGTACCGCAGGTAAAGAGAGAGCAGGATCAGAAAAAGTGCGGACATGATAAATAGATGGCTCAGCACTAAAAGCGGGTTCCAGAGGAGTATGTAGCCGATTAATATTCCGATAAACATGAATGGTGTGGCCATAAGCAAGCCTTTGTGGGACGGAAATATTATGAGGCGGTACCAGTCCATCGGGACAATAGAGATATCGCCAGTGCTTGAAGATGTTTTGGATGGTGCCCAAGCAACGCCGTTGTTTTTGCGTTCGTTGTTCGTTAAACGACGTGGGAGAGGGCTCGTAACATATTGCATTGGGTTCAAATGCCACCTTGTAGCCCTTCTTTCGTATCGCTATTGACATATCCAGATCTTCGCCAATCATCGCGGTGTCGGCGTCGACGATGCTTTTTCTCCAAGCGTTGATCTCCCCTTGGAAAAGGCACGCGGAATCTAACGCGGACTCGCCGGTGCGAAGCAAGGTTTCGAGGTCCCAGTAGAACTGCTCGGTGAGCGGAAGTGGGTTGTCAGGATTCGACACCATGTATCGCCCCCCAACTCCGCCTATTTCAGGTCTCTCGAAATGCGGCCCGAGCTCTGCGAGCACGTTGGCGTCAAAGAATGAATTTGCATCCGTAACGAGGATGATATCCCCCGCGGCATGGGCGCTGCCACAGTTGATTGCAGAGGCCTTGCCCCTGCGTTCGTCTTCACACACGAGCTTCGTCCGCGGCGCCCCACTTTCTGCGCACAACCGCTGAACGATACTCTTCGTTGCATCCGAGGAGCCTGAGTCGATCACGAGGATTTCGTACTTGTCTTTTGGGTACCGCAAAGCCCGTAGATTTTGAATCCTAGCTTCGATGACTGCTTCTTCATTGAAAGTAGGCACAAGTATTGAGAAGAAAGGCTGAAATGAGTAATTCTTTTCCACGCCCCTGTGAACAAGAGCGAACCGTAACATCAAAAGCGGGTAGCCCACAAATACCCAGATGAGAAGAGCTGCAAGCGCATACACAGCAATAAGGGCTAACGTATGAACAGGAAAAGCGTTCACCAGTTGTATCTCTGCAGGTACGGCGGCAAAGTTAGCTTGCATATGCTTCACCTTCATCGCAAGCGAGTGTATGGACAGCGCCAATTGCCTGTGCTAGCAGTCTAGCGCGCGCATCTGCCCTTACACCCTTATCTAAAGCGCAAATGCAAGCCAGCGTTTCTTTTAAGAAAGCATCCGCTCGTTTATCCTCATCTTGCATAGAAAAACACCTAATCGTCAGTTAATCGACTTTTATCTGCATCCCACCCGACTCGAATGACGCTACTTTCATTTTCAATGACGCAGTTTTTGGGACGCACCCGAAGAGGACGACCGAGCTTCTTGCTGAAGTTCTGGTCGTGCGTCCTTGTCCAATCGCAGGTAGGGCTTTTCTCTGCTGGATAGTTGTGTTTGTCGACAAGACTTTTTCTCTCCGAGTGCATCAGTACTTAACTGTTGTCAATATATTTAAAAGTTGTCTAAAATTATCAATAATTTTAATTTATATAAAAAGCTTACCAAAGTATCAAGAGTTAATTTATGTGACACGTGCGGTTCATTAAAGACGTATGTTATCGTTCGTCTGCAAGTTCGAGGGCATCAGATCGTCATTAGTCCCGCGAGTTTCTGCTCAATCCCTCCAAGGCTACGTGCATGACTGACTTATCGATCGTTCACCCTAACGTCCTTGTCAGGTGCAGGATCGCTGTTACGCTTGTCGGGGTGGGGTACGTTGTACTATTGGGCCACAGCGTCGTGCAATTTGCCCATGTGCTGACAGAAATGCCGCTCAGCCCAACTCGCACCAAGGCGATAGCTACCGCTATACAAACCATTCGCCTCACGAGCCTCGAGCGCGCAAGGGCGAAAAGGTCGCGTTCGACACGCTCTACTGATTCGCACCAGACGAGTGCTCGTTCGACACACGTGGTTTTTTTCTTTTGGTGCGCTTTTTTTACGCGTCACGCGCCGGTTTACGGGTTCCCCACGACGCGCCTTACTAGTATCTTGATCTTCGAGGGCATGCTGACGTACTATCACGTTGCGGCATCCCCAGAGCTCGCAATCATACGTTTCTTTGAGATTGAATTCGGTCCAGACCGGACACAACTCCCCTCTGTAAAAGCACGACAAGCGTCGTCGTGAGTTCCGGGAGATGCCGACTCGCACCGTGTCGTGGTGACGGCGCCCGTGGCACGAAAGCTGGTCTCTCTGCGCAAAAGGTTTTAATGCAGGTGAGCCGAAAACGACTACTCTGATGACATCAGAAACGAAGCAAACCGTGAACGTGTACACGCTGCCCGTCTGCCCCAACTGCAGTATCCTGAAGAAGTCCCTTATGGAACACGGCATCTCCTTTGAGGAACACGATTTGGACTCGCCGCAGTCGCGGACGACCTTACTCATGCAAGGGGTCTTTACGACGGTCGCGCCGGTGCTCCAGGTCAAGGACACCTTTTTGACGTTCGATGAGCTTTTTCACGGCGATGCGCTCAACATCGATCTGATCTTGAGCCTTGTGCGGTGCTAGAGCCTGCAGGTACGGTGCAGCAGGCGTGGAAACGGCGCAGCACCGTGAATCTTCTCTGGTTGTGAGCCAGTCGACGCACCGCCGCCGGCAATGGAACCGTCGTGCACCCGTATCGTGTCCGTGCTGCGGGTGAACATCCGTTTGGCTTCCCCGTGCTCCCGGACGTGTAGGGAATACAGATCTGCTGCGTTATGGTTCAGCAGCACATTTAGTGTTTGCTCGTTCGATGCCTCGTCGTAACGGATCTCCCACCCAGCGGTTTCAGAACCCACCGCGTTGCCTGCGTGTCGCACTGCCATTGTCGTTTTGATGCTCGGGATTGCGCCAATAGCTTCATCTGCCACGCGTTTCAGGCCGATTACCTTTCCCCAGCGGAACGTCAGCGGTAATAGGGACCTTGGCATTAGCGTCGCAAATCCGGTCAGCCAACGCTCGCACGCTAGAGGCGGTTGCGCTATCCGCGCACGTGATGCTCCACGCGCTTGCGTGCGCGGCTGCGATAAACGAGCAATAATTAAAATTTAGATTAATTTATAAAAATATTTGAATAATAAATGCCACACTGCTGGTGAGCTCAAGCATAAAAAAGTGAAAAAGAACTGCGTTCAAGGCTCCGTGCGTACCCGGTACACGATCGCCCTCGCACGATAGATGATGTGGTTAACTTTTGGTGCGGTTTTGGTGCAAGTCTAAGCGGAACCCTCTTCTGACGCGCTCAACATCGATCTGATCTTGAGCCTTTTGCGGTGCTAGAAACCCGTCCCGGTGGCGTTTGTCATCGGGAAGCGGTACGGGTCAGAGGGTCGAAAAGCCTAAAAAATGCGTCGCCCATCCATATTCTCCTTGTTCTTTGAGAGGAGTACTTATCATCTTAACAACTAATAGGTACTCAAAGGCCCAACATCAAAGCCGTAAGCAACGGTAACGCAAAAAAGAATAATAGGGGGGAGACGAAGGGCTTCAGCAAAGGTTTGCGACACGCTAAAGCCCGTTCACCTGCGGTGCCTGTAATGCCCGCCTCCCTTAACTCTTTTTCGATTTGATGCGGCCCAACGGGAGGGGTGATGGCACATATAGCAAAACGGCACGTCAGGCTCGCGCTGTTCGGGTGCGTGCGCTGCGGACGCTTTCTGTTCGCGCCGAGCTGGTACGAGCTCGATCGGGACGTGGCCGTGTGCACGTGTGACGCGTCACGTTACAAGACGACGAACCAGCGCGCTCCCCGTCACGTCCAGGAGTTTTGGGACGCTCAGTATACGGCGGGCTACTCGTCATACCGGCGGCGGCTGAAGCACCACGCGCTGCCGTTCGTTCACGCAGAGCGTTGGTCCGGTGACGTTCTCGGCTGGCGCGAGATAAACATGGGCGATGAGGGCGTAAGCGCCGCAAATCTTGAAGCCGCACGGACACCCTCGGTCTTTGACCCCAATAGCGCTACCAAGGTAGCGAGCGTCCAAAGACAAGCGGCCTCACTACTGCACGCGTGCCGTTCAGCGCTCATTTCTGGGCTAAGCATAGTTGCTGACGTGGAACGAGAAAACAAGGGAAAAGCTTTATAGGTCGTACGTACGACACGTCGCATCGAGAGACTAGTTGAGCGGAGCTGTCGACCAAAAATTCTAGCCGTTCGGATCGTCATAGCTCGTGAGATCGAGTGAGCAGCCTCCTGACGCTCCCCAGACGGCGTCGAACGCCGATCGAACGTTACGGTCAGAGGTCGAGTGCGTGGCGGGCACGCGGCTACGATGCAAATCCCAACATTGATTTACTATCGCGGCATAAGGAATAACGTAATACGTATCGAACCATTACACCGTTGACAGGAGTCATATTCGACGGGAGTTCGATCCAGTCCTGCATCGACAGAGCCTTTCAATTGCGCACGTCTAACGAAGAATCTGACATTTATCACCGAACGAGTCGACTGCGTTTTCACTCCTGATATTTCGTTATAGAGAAGGTGGGCGAATGGCCATATCCACACGAAAGAGAAATCACTCCGCGAAGAAGTCATTGCTCCCGATGCTTCAGCCCCGGACCCTCCAGACGACGCTCTTTGGCGAACAGGCCGAGGAGATGCCCAACGTCAGGACCAGTGATGGGTTTATCCTGCCGTGGAACAGCGAAGCGATCGTGAAACAACTCGTACGCGAAACGGCCCTAGCGCAGACGTTCTATGGGAAGCGGGGCATGAAGCGGCCCGAGGCGAGGCGCATCGCCGACGTCGTCGAAAAGAAGATCAAGCGGATGGACGTCCACGAGCTGAGCGGCCCGCTCATTCGCGAGTTTGTCAACGTCGTCCTGCTCGAGGAGGGGTTCGGCGACTGGGCGCGTGCGTGCTCCCGCGTGGGGACGTCATTGTACGACGCCTACCGCATTGACCACGGCGAGGGGTTCGAGGCGAAGGAGAACTCCAACTTAACAGCAAACCCGGAGACGTCAGCCAAGAAGAAGCACGACAAGCTGAGCAAGCAACAGGTGCTGCTCATGCTCCCTCAGAGCATCGGCGACGCCCACCGCTCCGGCGACTTTCACATTCACGACATGGAGTACGCGAACGTGCGGCCGTTCTGTGCTGACTATGACCTGCGGTACTTCCTCTACTACGGTCTGATGCCCGACGGCACGGGAGCGCACGCCTCCGTCGCCGGCCCAGCCAAGAGTCCTGAGGTCGCTATACTGCACGCGGTCAAGGCGCTCGCCGCCGGACAGACGAACTGCGCGGGCGGGCAGGGCTTTTACAACTTCCTGACGTTTTTGGCCCCCCATCTCGAGCACCTCGACTACACCCAGATCAAGCAGCTCATGCAAGAGACGGTCTACGAGCTCACGCAAGTGTTCATCGCGCGCGGCGGGCAGATGGTCTTCAGCAGCCTGCAGCTCACCCCGGGCGTCCCCGAGCTGTGGAAGGACAAGCCCATCGTCCTACACGGCAAGGTCTGGGATGGTACGCAGGCGCCGCTACGGACCTACGGCGAGTTTGAACGGGAGGTGCGTCTCGCCTTCAAGGCCATCATGGAGGTAATGACCGCGGGGGACAACTGGGGCAAGCCCTTTAACTTCCCCAAGCCCGAGGTGGCGATCGAGCCCTCGTTCCTCGTGCCGCGCACCGAGGACGCCTACTACGGTCACCCGGAGATCCCCACCCTTGAGGACAATTACGAGGCCGCGTTTAAACTCTCGGCGGAGTTCGGCTCGACCTACTTTGACAACATGGTCCCCGAGTATCGGGGCGCGGGGAAGGGCGTCTCCTGCTATCAGTGCTGCGCGTATATGTTCAAGGTCGATAGAGACGAGGACCAGCACTTTGAGGACAAGCTCTACTTCAGAGACGGCGCCCACTTCTCGATGGGCTCGTGGCACGTCGTCACGCTCAACGTCCCGCGCGCGGCGTATCGCGCCGAACACGACACTGAAGCCTTTATCGATAACCTCAAGAACCTCGTCGACTGCGCCATAGAGTTCTTCAAGATTAAGCGTAAGTGGATGGAACCGCTCCTCGCGGGCAATCGCCTCCCCTTCCTGCAACAGCACCCGCGCGATCCGAATACAGGCGAGCGTGGGCCCCAGCTCTACGACTTCGACAGCCTCGTCTATACCATCGGCGTAGTCGGCGTGAATGACGCCGTCAAGTACCACACGGGGTCGGCCATACACGAGGATCCCGCAGCGTGGGAACTCGCGATACGCGCCATGACGGAGCTTCAGGCGTACTGCCGACAGGCAGGGCGTGAACACGGCATCAAGATCGCCCTGGCACGGACGCCTGCAGAATCGTGTGCGCAACGGCTCGCCGTTGCTGATCTGCTCAATCCTGAGTTTACCGATAAGTGCCGTCGCGTCGTGGCGGGGGACGTCTCTGAGGCAATCAAGCGGTATATAAAGACGAAGTCGCGCGATCTGCCGATCTATTACTCAAACGGCACACACATCCCGGTGAGCGCTGATATCGACCTCTTCGATCGACTTCGTTACGAACAGGTCTTTTACCACTGCTTTGACGGCGGGGATCTGACGCACGTTTTCCTTGGCGAGACGAAGCCCGACCCAGAAGGGCTTATGGAGCTTGGTTTGAACATCGTCAAGAATACGCAGATCGGGTACTTCGCGCCGGGGCGGGATTTGACGCTTTGCCTCGATGACTCACACGTCGAGGGCGGTATCCACGAAGAGTGTGCCAACTGTGGTTCGCACAACGTGGAACACATCGCCCGCGTCACCGGGTACATGAGTGCCGTATCAAGCTGGAACGAAGGCAAGAAGCAGGAGCTTAGAGACCGTCATCGCATCTCTCTCGGGCGTATC
>CAWDSY010000005.1:0-233882 GCA_963805115.1 Methanobacteriota archaeon | reverse complement strand
GCATAAGGCACGGGGATGTCGTTGCGTTCGTTGAGGACGTTACGACAAGCGGAGAATCAGTCCTCTCAGGAATAGCTGCCGTTGAGCAGTTTGGTTGCACGATTGCAAAAGTCATGTGCATTTTAGATCGCGAGAGCGGCGCCAAAGAACGGATAGAGTCGAACGGGTATCCGTTTGAAGCGTTGTTTGCGGCGAGTGACTTCGTCGGGTGACGAATCCTTCGCATACATCGTAAGGCCGTGACTTAGAGGACGGCCGAACTGGTAAGTCTTGATCGCGCGGCCCAAGTCACAGGTGGCGGCGGCCGAGCGGGTCTTGACAACATATGGGTCGCTCACACGAATGCTCAATAGTCATTGCACCTAAGGAATCAAGTTGACAAGGCTTATCCGTGCCGACAGCATATACTATGCTCGAGAATCGCGACAACCGAGACTAGTGGCGTGGTTTATGAACATAAACAAAAGCGACGACATTGAACTGTCTTGTGAGAAGTGCGGCACTGCATTGAGCGCGGACGCAGCGAGCAGAACTATACTTACTGACGGGAACGCACACGTTTTCTGTCAAAGCTGCATGCAGCACATGCTCATCGTCAAAGATGGCTCTATACAGTTCTAAGGTAACCAGTCACTGCGCAGCGTTGAAATCTGTGCGGTCGATGATTGGTAGATGCCAGGGAGACGAAGGAATCTAAAGCAGAACTAATAAGCTCGCCTTTTTTGCCTTGTTCAGCCTAAAATAGGGCCCGTTAGACCAAATATCGAAGATCACAGTTCAGTCGATTTTGGCTTCTTCCGTGCGGTAGTGATTGAGCCGAACCCACCTGCGACGCCTAAAAGTAGTTCGACGATACGTCCTATTGTAGTGTCTTTTGAGGACGTCACGTGCGGGTAAATGAAAACGCCGAATAGCAAAGCAAATGTCGTGGTAAGCTGATGAGAACTCATATCATCTGACAGGTGCGGTGCCTACTTAAGTTCTCCATATTGGTCGAGAATCCTTTTGAGCATCTTGCGGACTTAGTGGCTGCGTCGGGATCTTGTCCGCGTGGCTAAACATTATTGCCTGCAGGTCCGGTGCTTGCTTGTCACCGGCCACGCGAGTGCGCTTCACGTGGCGAGGGAGCTGCTCATAGAAACCGCCGCGGAACCACGGCCGCAGCATAGACCGTGAACGCGGATGCGTAAGTTGAGCGGCAGTCCACGCGACTCCATGATCGGCTTCATTCATTTTTTGAGAAGCGGAAAACGCGGCGAGCGCGGTGTGGCGGCGATGATTGTGTCGCTCTCAGGTTCTGCTTGACAGACGACTCTGCTTTGCGTTCTGCAGCCGTCAACGCGGTAGCTTCGCTAAAAACCGTTTGGAAGCCATTGAGTTCGGCCGTAAGTTGGGCATACTCTTTGCGCAACTCCCTGAGCGGCTTGGAGACGCGTTGATCGCTTCCTGCGGCCATCGCCTCAAAACGATTGACTACGATGGCTTCAAAATCAGAAAGAGTGAGTTGGTGCACGGTAGGAACGAAGCTCATTATCTCTAAGTTCAATGCCCGCTGCGGTATAACAAGTTCAAGCCCGCGTCGACCGATACGCTCCTCGGTGATAAGCTCTTTGCTCTTGATCCGACGCTTTACGGTCCTAGTCGAAACGCCGAGGAGTTTGGCAGCCTCCTTAACCGTAAAGCAGCGTTCTTTGTCAATCATTGATGCACGTCACCATCGCCAAGCAAAAGGACGTCCTTAATTACCCTTCTCACGTTTACGCCATTTGAATGCAACTGCTGTCGTCTTAATCCTTGGATAAGCGTGAACTCTTTCATTTGATCGGTCACCTAGAACCCAGCAGTCAGTCGTTCGCGCGTCGCTGCAGTGCGATTTGCTGCATTCTCGTGACACATCGCTTCACTTCCCCTACGAGAACACGACATTGCGCCATTTTGGACAGTTAGTTGCGTAACTCGCTCGAGGCGCTCGGACCCCGTGCGTGACAATGTTTTTTCTTGTTTTTAGTTTCTTGTGCTATATTGATTGCGGGTGGCGGTAATTCGCCGCTGTACGCGTCAAGTGGGGGGCAATGCTTGTGCGCTGTGGATTAATGGCGTAGCTGTCGATGAAACAACAGAAGTATCGTACGAATCCTTCTTGCACCAGAGGAGCGACTGCCGCTTCGAATTCGCGCCGTCGGTCTTTCTTGCATTGAGCCTTGAGGAAAGGAGCTAAGGCGTCAAGCAAGACCTCTGAATGTATCGCGCAGGGGCTGATTGGCATCAGCTCCGTTAGTATCGCCAGCTGGAGCTTACTCATCTCTTGAAGCTTCTTGAGGTCGTCCTTGTCTCGTTCTAGCTGAGCTTCCTTCGTTGCTTCTTCCTCATGCGCGGTGTCCGCCTGCGACCGGCGGTCGTCGGCGATTGCGCACGAGTTGACGTGGGTTTCTTTTTTGGCTCGAAGCATCTGTCTCGACACAGTAGGTCGACGTCTTTGAATAAAACGTTTTACTTGACGGGCACGGTGCGCCGGAGAGAAGCTATTTGAGTGGCAACACGGAAACAGATGAGCGGAGCATGCCATACGAAGTTTCGATTCACAGATGCGACTCTTATGATGATCCAAAGGTCAGCAAAGCGGTCGAAGCCAGCCTCGCACCTTTGGGGGGACTCGAGTCGGTCATCAAGGCGACCGATCGCGTACTGATCAAGCTGAATTTGTTGTCGGCGAAGCCGCCTGAAGCTGCTGTGACCACGCACCCTGCAATAGTAAGGGCGACGATTAAGCTAGTCCAAGAGCTGGGAGCGACGCCGGTAGTCGGGGATTCTCCCGGCGGTGGAAGCACCCGCACGTCGTATAAGAAGCTGCTCGAGAAGACGGGAATTCGGCAGGTGGTTGAGGATACCGGCTGCGAATGGGTCCGATTTGACGAGGCCACACTGGAGGTTGCCTCAGACAACGCCAAGACGTTTAAGAAGCTCACGTTGGCTAAGGCGGTCACTGAAGCAGACGTGATCATCGGCCTCCCGAAGCTTAAGACGCACAGCCTCACCTACTACACCGGGGCCGTCAAGCTCCTGTATGGCTGCATACCCGGAATGTTCAAGACGGAGTTTCATCTGCACACCGCCCGGGACATAAACCTGTTTGCTGATCTGCTGCTGGACTTGCACGAAACGTGCCCGCCCGCTGTCACGATTATGGATGCGATTGTGGGTATGGAGGGTGATGGCCCCTCTAACGGGAACCCGCGAAAAATCGGGTTAGTGATCGCAAGCAGAAGCTGCACAGCGCTGGACTATGTGGCGGTAACAATCGCGGGCTTCGATCCCATGTCGGTTCCAACGGTGAAATTGGCACAGGAGCGAGGCGTCGGCCCAGCGCGCTTAGAAGACATCGAACTTTTTGGAGAGCAGGTTGAGCCCCTCATTATGAGTGATTTTGAAAAAACGTCGACCTCGTCACTCTCGAGAGCACCGCCGTTTCTCGTGAACAGCTTGAAGAGGTTCATAGCTGTAAAACCCGTCGTCAACGCCTCCAAATGTGTGCGGTGCGGAGAATGCTTCAAGGACTGCCCGCCGAAAGCAATAACGTTCGTAAAAGCCGCGGGGCCGACGATAGATTACAGCAAATGTATACGCTGCTATTGCTGTCAGGAACTATGTCCGGAGGGTGCCATTACCGTATCCACTCCGGTTGTGAGAAAGCTCCTCAAACGTTGAGTTGTTGGTGCCCTAGCCGACAATTGCCGGTCTTGGTCGGCGCACTATTTGACGTGGTGGATATGCGGCGACTATGCGTCTTGCGGCACAAGCCACGCTGCATAAGACCTTATATGATTGAAACATATAGTGTCTCATAACAAGAAACGGAGGTGAAACATGTATAGATCAAATCAAAGCTCTTTCGGCAGCAGCAGTTTTAACAAATACGGCAGCGGATCGTTTAACGATGCTCCTGTGGACGTCGGCAAACAATACGATGTGAAGATTGAAGACACTGCCAGACAAGGGGATGGCATTGCGCGCATTAGCGGTCTTGTGATTTTTGTTCCAAACACAAAGATCAACGACTCAGTTAAGATTGAAATCAAAGCCATAAAGCGCAACTGTGCGGTCGCTGAGGTCGTCGAAGCTCCTGAGGAAGTAGAAGCCTTAGGGGAAGTCGAGTAACCTCGGTTAGCTATCTACGTTGTTTTTTGACGATGGATCGACTGCATTGTTGTTGTGGGGTTTGGCCCCAGGTATTTTGACGAGGATGTTGTTTTTCCATCAGTTTTTCCTTTAACGATCTTTTTAGACGATTTCTGATTTTACTCAAAGTTCTGATTTTACTCAAAGTCTTTGGCTTTTCTGAGCATACTCGTTGGACTTGCACCCGTGTCGAGAACGTTTGCTTGGGGCGTGCCGCTACCCGCAAAACGCCCGTAAGACGGATCGTGTGGTCTTGCGATGATAGCACGTGCGGCGGTGTGCACAAGAGCTCGCGGTAAAAAAAGCCATAGAACCACTCATTCTGGCATTGGGTGATAGGGATAGCACGGTTCGGGAAAAAGCCGCCTATGCGCTCGGGGAGATCGGAGATACAAGAGTCGTGCAGCCGCTTATCAAAGCCTTGCTGAGCATAAAATGCAACCCTGCATCACACAGTTGAGGAGGAGCTGCAAAAGCTAACCGGTGAACGAGACATTGAGCCTTTCTGAATTGAAGAGAGACACGAAGGGATTTCGAAAATCCCGACAATGACGGTGCGGCTGAATTTCAGCAATCAAACCCACAATGTTTCGCCGGCAGTCGCCCGCCCTGGCAGACCACTGCTGACCGCTCTAGTACTCAGTCTTTCAGCAGGCGTAGAACTTGTCTCCATTTCAAGGACACGAGGATCTCAACCGGCGGGACATCCAAGAAAAGTACGGAGCTGAGTTGACGCGCAACGAGGCGTGTTAGTCTTGCTCTGTCTGGATAAGTTCAAACATCGACAAGTTCTCCGGATAGAATACGGCGTGAACGTTGGTCTTCAATTCGCTAATTTTTCCTTGCATAGTATCTGTCAGCTCGGACGTGTCGTCGTAGTGGAGGCTTTGCTTGCACACAGGGCACACAAATTCGTATCCACACGTGTAGCCACTCGCCATGTCAAACGTGTAACGGCCGCAGTTGTTGTCGCACGTGTAATAGGCGGTGTTCCGCTCTCCTTCCAGCCACGTCTCGAGCTTAGAGAGAAGCTTGTGAGCATCATCAGTGAGGCGACGCTCAATACCCTCAAAGTCGATGACCCATCGATACAGCATCCATCCGGTTTCTTTGTCGCGCTCAAGCGTATAAAAGGCGAGGCGATGCTCGTACAACGTGAATAGCGTCCGCCTCACAGTATTCAACTCAGAACCAGTCTCTTGCGCTATCTGCTGGTCCGTCAACTCATTTTTTGAAAGTCGCTTGATCATGTCAAGCCCCTCTTGACCAACCAACTTCTCGAGATACGCCAGCGTAGCTTTGTCTTCTTTGTTTTTCTTCACTATTTATATATGGACTCACATCAGCTTATAGTTGCTGCCACTTGTTCGTCGACCGCATTCGTGGATTCAAAAGCGCGCAGATGACGGGACACCCATATTGTTGGATAGGTGTAACTTGTTTTTGCACGAGGGATAGGGATTTTGCTGCTGTGTTTTTTGTGCAGCACAAATTTTGGTAAATCAACAAAGGGCTCTAGGTATTCATCGACAGCATATTAATAAGCACCTCGTCAGCATTCTCGTTTAATCGCTGCGATCGGCAGAAGAAAAACGCTCTGCGAAAGAGAGCCCTGTTAAGCTCCTGTAAACCCACTAAATTGATTACTGTGCTCACTCAACATTCTGAAGTGTTTAGGGAAAAGGAGCGGTCTGCGGCTCCATGATGTGAACTCCACACTCAAAATCTGGAAAAAAGACGCTAAAAAAAGAGAGTGGAATTGTCTCTCAATTATACAAGAAAAACGCGCTCTTGCTTATGTCTCCTCAAGCTCCTCAATCTTTTCCTCAAGCTCCTCAATCTTTTCCTCAAGCTCCTCAATCTTTTCCTCAAGCTCCTCAATCTTTTCCACCGGCTCCTTCGAGTGCCTGATACTCTCCCTTAATTGCTCGTTATCGGCCTCTGTCACTTCTTCCACTATAGTAAGCGTTTTATCCATTGCATCCTTGACCCGTTCCTCGCGCTTCAGTCCCTCATCCAAATAGTGCGCGTAGACTTCCTTAAGCACGTCGATCTCGCGTTGGAGCCGCTTAAGCTCGCTCAAGATAAACCCCTCTTTATCGCTCATTTGTGTTCCTCCTCTCCTGAAGCACGTGTCATTTTAACACAAAAAAAGCCTATAATGAAAAGCGAGAGACCAATACACCACATGATAACGCGGTTATGACTTACATTTACTCGGACAAGAACGCGGTTCCGAGCTAGTCGTCGATACCTTCTTTTAACAACTTCTTGTTACGTAGGGTACATGATACGCCGCGGACGTCGGTACTGATCGCAATATGGTACGTGATCCCTTTTACCGCGCAGTTTGCAACCGTTATACTTCTCGCACCGTCGACAATCCATCATTGTTATACCGTGAGTTATTCAGCTAGCCAGTTAAGGCTATCTCACTGTCGCGTTCGGTCCTGCTGAGATGATATTAGCAACATGTGCTTGATAGTAGGTCGTTCGAGGCGTGTCATTTGAGTAACCGGGTAGACAAAGCCCGCATATTTCGGACGCAGCATCGAGAAGGAATACACGGGGCCATTCTTTAGTATCTTTGCCGCACGTCGAGGCCGTTCTTTGAGGTCAAAGACGTTTTTTCTGAGCGTTGAATTTGCCGACGGATCCGGGCCGCAGGGTGGCTGCTTATCGCGCTGCTTGTTTGTCAGCGTGCGTATAACCTTCTTTCCTTTGTTCTTGATAGTTTGAAATGCTCTCGAAGGCACTTTTTTTGCTGTGAAGCGGTGAGGTTGCAGCGTTGCCGCTGAACGGGGCCGTAAATCAAAGGGAATTGAAAAAAGAAATAACGAGTCAGGAGCTACGGAGAGGGCGAATGGAACACGCGAGTGCGCAGCTGAAAAGACAACACGCGCGCCTTCGATGGATAGTGCTCCGCAACGGTACAGCCACGGATCTAGCCGTCTTGGTTCACCTTTTCTTTTATAAACGCATATAGCCCGTCAAGGTGAATAATCGCTTTGCTCCGGTCGGTAGGGGCTTCTTCGAAGTCTTGAAGGAACACGACATCGTCATTCTTCGTGATAGCGACCACTGGATTGAGGTTATTCTGGAACTTCGCTGCCCCCTTCATCTTAAGCCATTCAGTTAGGTCAGCGATAACTTCACTCCCAAACTCATCGTAAATAGTATTGTAATCGGAACCACGCAGCAGCTTCTTTAGCTCCCACATCCTAACCTTAAACCATTCTATTGCTTCGGTCATAGCGGTAGAACCACCCTTATGTTTTGGATCTCGTTCAGTTTCAATCCTTGTTTTAGTAGATGTTGCTCTGTTATCCTTCCCAAAAATACTCTTTTAGCGTAATAATTCTTGTCATGTTGCTTCTTCAGAAGAGGATACAATCTGAAAACCGTCTCTCTTTGTGTTGTTGTGCAAGTAGAATTATGAATATGCCCGCGTGCTTGTGCTGGGGATCAACATGGGACTACCTGACAGGTCCAAGTTGGGCAACGCACCAACGCAGAAAGTGCAGACAGCGCAGGACTGGTGTGACAAAGGAGATGCACCTACAAAGTCAGGTCGCCACGAAGAGGCGCTTCACTGCTTCGACAAGGCACTCGAGCTCGACCCGCGGCATGCTAAGGCGTGGACTCTGAAAGGAGCTACGCTTGGCATGTTAAACCGCCACGAAGAGGCGATTCAGTGTATGCCTCAGTGAGGGTTACGCCGGAGCGCTCCACGTTTTCGACGACCTTGGCAATGAAATCCATATCGGGCCGCACGAGTCCTCCAGGACAGTCTTCGGCCGTGTGTTTGGCGACGACCAAGAAGAGCAATGAGTCACCTCCTGCTACGCGTTGTGCGAACGAGTTGAGCTGACGTCGTTATTTGCCTTGCCGCATTTCGAGCACGCTTATTGATAGATGTTCCGTGGAAATTATCAGGCGTACTTACGTCAGCCGAATACGCCGATGTATCCCCAACATCTTCATGAACTTTTGAGCGCGTCTCTAGACTATGACGCGGAGGTTTACCGCAATTACCTTTGCTCTCATCTTTCTCCTCGCCTTGCTCATAATAAGCCAAATAGCAGCGACAGTTTCGTGGTGGCTCGTTTACCCGACCCAATCGGTAATTTCGTCGGCTCATAAGCTGGGGTACCCCAACGATTGCTGTTGGCGCCCTGGTTGCTGCCTGTATTTCATCGCCCTGTTCGGCGTCGCGCGGAGGCGAAGGTAGGCGCAATTTTCGCAGGCGCAACCGCCCTCTTCGATCTGGCTGTCGGTTTTTTCTTATCGGCAACGGTGCTATATGCGTTAGCGAAGAGGTGGAGCGAATAGACCAGTATCTAAACTACTATGATCACGCATATACGGGCGAACTGCGCGAACGCATCATTAAATATCTTAATGATATGAACGCACTTCGAGCAGAGTTAGATCAGCACAAAAGGAGTAGGGTGAGCAAACGGCAAGCATTTACCTGGGCTGCAGCGGGTGGCATTATGAGCACTGGCTAGGCGTCCTTTATAACTCGCGGCGTCGCTACCTAGAGCAATACGCGCGATTTTTCCACTCAGTCGAAGTCAATTCGACGTTTTATCAATTTCCGAAGGAAGGTCAGGTGAAAAAATGGTACGACGCTACTCCTGACGACTTTGTTTTTTCTGTAAAGATGAACAGGCATATCACACACACAAAGAGGCTGCACGAAACGCGTCGAGCTCTCAACGACTTCTTTGAGATCTGTGAAGTATTGGGACCCAAGCTTGGTCCGTTTCTCTTAGGGCTCGGTGCGAGCTTTAAAAAAGATATAGACCGTCTAGACGAGTTTCTTTCACTTTTGCCTGATCATCGTTTTGCTTTTGAATTTCGTCACGATTCGTGGTTTAGTGACGATGTTTTTGATCGTTTTAGAGATCAAAGCAATCTGGCTTTGGTTATGCTCGGTGCACAATTCGACAACAACATCGACTGTTTTAAGAATTTTTCGTACATCAGATGGCACGCGCGTGGTAGAAATCTAGACGTTTATTCGTCAGAAGAACTAGACTACTGGGCCCGTCGAATCCGAGAGATTTCAAGCGACGCCGACGTTTTCGGCTACTGTAACCACGATGCGTATGGGCCTAAGAATTGTTTGGACTTAAGGTCAAGGCTAGAAGTGCGGTGACTGTTACCGCCAGCAGGTTAAAAGACGTCTTGAAACTTAGACAGGAAATATGCACCCATTCACGAGCTCTTTATGTAGCGCTTCCGCCTCTGTCTTTATAACTTAGTTACACCCAATTCTCATAGCGTGTCAATATGCAATATTACAGCGAAGAAAAAAATGCACAATCTCAGATTGAGAATAGAAAAAGAGGTTCTGAATTGGCCTAGTGTAACGACGAAAAAAATGTATGGTTGTCCGTGTTACAAAAATAAGGAAAAGTTATTTGCATTTTTGGTCACAGACGGCGTTGTTCTCACAAAAGTGAATGAACAAGACAAAATTCAATTATCGGAAGAATTTACGATTAAGCCCTTCCAAGCAGGCCAACGAACTATGAATAAATGGCCACAAATACGTGTCGATGAAATAACTGACTTGGAGAAAATAATTGCGCTTATAAAAACTAGTCATAACCAGTCACAGCCATCATTATAAATAAGAAAGTAGTAAGAGCAAGTGCCTCGCTGAGATGCAGACTCCAGGCTGTTTGTGTGTGTGAAAAAGCTGAAAAAGGATCTGTTGATGTTGTGCGTTAATGACGAACGGGGATTAATCAATGATAATTGGTCTCACAATGATGAACGTTAATCGGGGCGCAGAATACGACGTGTGGCAGGAACTAGTGAAGATTGGCGGCGTAACAAGAGCTGTGCATGTTTTTGGAGAGTTTGATTATGTCGCCATCATCGAAGCGAGCGACCTTTCTGAATTGAACCGCGTGGTTGATGATATAAAGCTCATTCAAGGGGTCACGACGACACGCACGTTTGTCGAACATCAGCTTCCGTTTATGAAATGAGGTGAATTATAAAAAGAAAGATCTGCTCGGCCGGATTCGAACCGGCGACCTCCGCCATGTCAAGGCGACTTTTTCGAATTGTTGCCCTCACAGCCTTCTTTACGTGCTGATTGCCAGCTAGTTAAAGTACTGCAAATGCGCAGCAGCAAAGAATCTGAGGCGGAGCTAAGTGCGTTTTATCCACAAACAGAAAGCAAAGAGGGCATATTTCTGGAACCTGCCACTGAACGCGCACAAGGTAGACTGCAGTCGTTAAAGTCGGTGACTATCTCCACGTGGTCGCTGTACGGGAGCGATGCGATAACGTCCTCAGCGAGCGTGCTGACTGCCACGACTTCACGCTCGGGAGAGATGGGTCGGGCGTAGTCCTGCAAATCCGCAACGATCTTATCCATATGAAGACTTGCTCGCTGATGCGATCGAAGAGTTCCTCTTCGTTCTTCCAGTCGTTAGCTCCTCGCTTCTCAAGCGGTACTTTCCCGAACCTCAGCTTTTGCAGGTCAACGATATACTGAAGTCCTTGCAGCATGTCTTTTTTCCAAAAATATTACTGTCCGGGGATCAATCGATGACAACACTTAAATCGTTTCACGATATAAACACAGGGTTGAGCAGGGCATTCTGCTTTCTTGAGTTGGGCAGAACGAAATTGAGAACGAATTATCAATAGGTGAGGAGAATGACTCCGCCTAGGATCATAGTATATTTATTATTGCTTTGTTTAGCGGTTGGCTCGGGGTATCTGATATACGCGGCCGGGTTTGCCTGGAGCCGTGCAGCTGGCTTCGTTATTCCCCTAATAGTCATTGTCCTTCTATTCGGTGAAGAGAAGCGGCCGACTCCCTCACCGCCTCCTCCGCCAGAAGAGCCTTCACCTCCCTCAGGGCCACCAGAAGGGCTTTCACCTCCCTCACGCCGCCTTCGCCAGGCTCCTTTAGACGATGAATCTGAGTATGACGCTCGTCCCGAGCCTCCTCATCGCTAATTCTTGTGGGAAAAGTTTCGAAGGCTTCTGGAGCCGATGCAGCCAGTTATTTCAAGCATCAACAGAGAAGTGCCAACGAGTCATAATAGAGACTCAAAGCTAAAAAAATCGACGTTTAAAGCCCCCTAATCCGATCCCAAAATGACTTCTTAGGCGCGGCTTGCTTGGGCAACTCGGGGATCGCACTGGGTAGATCAGTACCTGTCAACTCTGTGTTTGTAAGATTTGCTTCATCTAGGTCAACGTATGAGAGATTTGCGTAGGAGAGGTCGGCGTGGGTAAGATTGACATGAGAGAGGTTGGCGTGGGAGAAATTGGCGGAGCGGAGGTATGCGCGAGAGAGGTTGGCGTGAGAGAGGTTGGCTGAGCGGAGGTTGGCGTGAGAGAGGTTGGCTGAGCGGAGGTTGGCGTGAGAGAGGGTAGCGGCGCGGAGGTAAGAGCGGGAAAGGTCTGCGCGGGGGAGGTCGGCGTCCGGGAGAAAGGCGCGGAAAAGGTCGGCGTGGGAGAGGTCGGCGTCCGGCAGGGACGCATGGATGAGGTTGGCATAGCGAAGATACGAGCGGGAAAGGTTGGCGTCTGGGAGGGAGGCGCAGAGGAGGTCGGCGTGGGAGAGGTTGGTGTGAGAGAGGATGGCGTGGGAGAGAGTGGCGTGGGAAAAGGCGGTGCCTGAGAGGTTGGCGTGGGAGAGGTTGGCGTGGGAGAGGTTGGCGTAGGAGAGGTTGGCGTAGGAGAGGGAAGCGCCAGAGAGGTTGACCTCGCTAAGATCAGGTTTCAGATCTGGACGTGCTTCGCGCCACTCATTCCAAACGCTAACTCCTTCTTTGAGAATTTTAACTTGTGATCGATTTACCATAAGCTCTCACTCGTCACGTTGATATGATAGAGCTAATCTCATTCGAGTGTCAATCGGTCGAACTCCTCACTCAACATCGCCTACATATTCTTCTAAACGACTAAATCTATAGCGCCTCCAATAACGCTTTTGGTTCAGGAGGAGAGATGTAGAAATCCACGCTATACCCCTTCCGCGCCTTTTACGCTCAACTTCAATATAGCCGCACAGCTCTAACTCAACCACAAGTTCAGCAAGCGGCGATGCTCCAGCTGCGACTCTACTGGAACGTGACGACTAAAAAGAGTAAGTATTTCAACTCTGATGTGATTTGTCAATATCCAGCTACCTGTGTCTTAATACTTCAGTTGAGTTGGCTTTTTTGACTTTTTTTACTGTTTTGTGAAATGTGTATCGGCGCTATAGCGCTCGAAAAAAGGGGAAAAACGCCAGTCGCACGCAGCTAATGTTAAAGGTCCGACCACAAGTGACGTTGTCAGCCAACGAACAAACGCCGGATTATGCATCGTTTCAATGCGTCGGTACCTCGTACTTATCTCAATATAATAAACCCCTTCGATCGAACTATAATGTGTTTTGATAACTCCGGATTTCTTGACCTATGTTATTCGCTCCGCTCCTGCATCTTCTGCAACCACGTTATGAATGCGATTCTAGTTTGAAATAAGCCACTCGGGATAGCCAGCTTTTCTGTTGTATGCCTTTGCATCGTAGTATGCCCATATTGGGCTGATAATCCAGAAGATGGGCGCTGCCGCGAACCGTGTGAGCACTGAAACAACGACAGCTACTACCAGGAGCAAAATACCTTTCGCCCACTCACCTAAATACATGTGTCCTACGCCAAAGATTAGGCCAAGCAACGCGGCACGCCGTGGGTTTTTAGGTCCTACGCGCGTCTCGCCTTGCATTTGTTGCGGCGGCGGTTGCTGCGTCGGAGGGGCTGTTCGTTGCGTTAGTAGTTCTTGTGCTATTTCTCTACCTCCCGTAAAGTCAGTTGCTTTTTAGCGTTCGCAACTGAGCTTAAACATAGTGTTTTGAACACGGCAGCTAAACACGCAGAGATGGTCACAAACAAGGGTAAGGGGGTGGTTATTCTTCGTATGTCCTCGGCTAGCCGCCTCACATACGCTGCCCGGCATCGGCAACATAGCACATAGCAATAGACGACCTGTAAGTAAACTTGCTTCAATAATCTCTATACAGCACGAGAGAAATTGAACTTAAATCTACAAAGAAACAGCTAATGAGGATTATCGTAATTCTTATATTAGACTACAAATAGAGGGACTTCCTGGTCGAATAATAAAAAAAATAGCCGCTCTTTAATAATCGGTCTAGCTTTGTTTATAGTTGGGATGATTCTCGCCGCTATCTTAGTTAGCTAGCTTTTTAAATACCCCAACTCAGCCGAGTGCCTCTGCTACGCCACCAACGCTGACACCCCCTAGCGGTCCTCCAGCGTCGTCAACGTCAACGTCGGCAGCCAACGCGTCGCCTACGCCACCAGCCTCACCACCGACCAATGCGTCATCACCAACCTGAGGAGCGGCACAACTCTCCTCTGCTCTAAACCCGTCACCACCTATCACTAGTCAACTTGGTTCGCTACACCGACGCCAAGTTTCATCGTGTAAAGTGCCGGGGAACGTTTGGCGTTTGCAGAATAGATTCTTTTTGGGCATAGCAAGAACGACTGTGCTGGAAACGTTCAAAGAACGACTGAGACGTAATTCATAAATACCGGCGCGATGCTTTAAGTTCGTGAAAGTTACCGGCAAGAGGATAACGAAGTACGGCTTTGTGCTGCTGGTCATTGTCCTTATCGGCTTGTTTGCCAGGATCTATCAGTTGAGCACACAAAGCATGTGGCTCGATGAAGTAGGTTCCGTTCGGCTAGCTCAACTGACCTTGCCCGAAATTGTACAGACTCTGCCAGGTGAAAACCAACCCCCTCTCTACTTTTTTATCCTACACTACTGGATAATGCCTTTCGGCATTTCAGCACCTGCTGTGAGACTCCTATCGGTCCTCTTCGGCGTTCTCGCGATACCGATGATCTACTTGGTCGGCCGCCAGCTCTTTAACGAGGAGGTGGGGCTCGTGGGAGCGCTCATTCTCGCGCTGTCAACGTTCAACATTATATACTCGCAACAGACGCGGGCGTACACCTTAATGGTGCTCCTCGCCCTCCTCTCCGCGTACTTCTTCTTACGCTTCTTGCAGCGGAGTTCGCTCGCTCTATCGGCTGGGTACGTGCTCTCCACCACGCTTCTGATTTACACACACTATTACGGCGTGCTTGTCGTTGTTGCGGAGAACATCTACCTCGTGACCCTCCTGGCGCTATCAAAACACCGCACTTATAAGTTAAGGGACTGGGTCGTTCTCCAAGTGATCGTTGCAGCGCTTTTCATACCGTGGACTCTTGTCTTGAGACAGCAAATCTTACGTAATGAAGGAACGGGAAGTTTGCTCGCACAATCCCCAGCAGCCGCAATTATTCAGACTTTTGTCAGTTATGCCGGCGACCCGGTGTTGCTAGCGCTTTTCCTCGGGTTGTCGGTGCTGTCCGTGGTCGCCGTTCAAAAAGTGCGTGGCTCAATGGATTGGAAAGCCCCGCTGAAAGCCCTTCAAAACTACTCATTGGAGCTTCGTCGTCAAGATCTACTCCCCGTTTACTTTCTCGTCGTGTGGTTGTTAGCCGTCACTCTAATAACGTCACTTATCGCTGTCGGTGTACCGATTGGAGCGGAGAAATACGCGATAGCGGGTTCAGTCGCACTATATTTGCTCGTGGCTAAGGGGATCACCAACATCAACTACAGGCCTGCTAAGGTCGCTGTTATAGGCGTCATCATCCTAATCTCCGTACTAAATGTGCCAGTGACCTCCGAAGCGAGCTCCCATATTTGGATAAGCCCACAAGCACGCGAAGCAACCCAGTTTATAGACGCAAACGTTAAAAGCGGAGATGTTGTTTTGCTTTGGCCGGAGCATGAGAGCTTCACTTTCAACTACTACAACAACAAAACAGATATCGACGTCAAACCGATCTACTTTGCGGCAGACACACCAAATCGCAACGATCGAAGCCTTACAGTTATCAAAAGTCCCGCAGCTAAAACGGAGGAACTTCAGTCTGACGTAAATGGCCATGACAGAGTCTGGTTGTACGACGCTTTTGATCCGATAACCGGAGGATCGACCGCCAACTTCACGTACAACTTTCTCAATGAATCATACACGAGGACCTATGTCCAGCATTACTATGCCTACGACGTGTCCTTGTTTGAGAAGCGGACGTGAGCAGGCTTCCCACGACTCGACTAGTCACACTGATATTGAGAAGTGCGCACAACGGGTGTCCACAGCTTCACGTGCTGCAGTGTGCGCGCCTGCAACCACTATAGCCGTACTCAAAACAGAGAGTAGTTTTTAGTCACAACCACTATAGCCGTATTCAAAACAGAGAGTAGTTTTTAGTCAGTTAGACCGATATTCTTCGCTCCTGAGGGCAAGATGGCTTAAACGACCAACAAAGGAGTTTCGTTAACAAACATATAAGTTTGTGAGCCAATAACATCTTCTCTGTTTGGCTTGAGGAACAACTCGATGGAAAATTGCCTATCTCGAACATGATGTCCTTTCTTTCTTGTCCGTATGGTGTCGCGGCGCCCGTCTGTGCTTTGAACTCATATCTTACCGGCATCGGAAGTGAAGAGTCAAAGAGCACCAAATTATGGTAGTCTTCGCCCGCCGTTTGGCCCCGAAAAATCGAAGATTTCTCTTTAGGAACGCTGAATAAGTGGTCGGTGACGGCGCTCGAGATCGAGAGAAGACACGTTTTTCACGTGACCGTTCTTTTCGAATCGATAAATTGGTATGTAGTCCTTGCCGCCGTTTGAAGCGTAGCGGGACGAGCAATAAGCTGCTAGTAATCTAGCTCAGCTTCACTCCACACGTTTTTTGCTACGCAATTCCTCTCTTATGAATATCCTGAGCTTATCTTAGATAGCTACTCTCTTCGTCCAGACAAATCTTAGGCTCAAGAGATAGTTAAATCCAAAAGCGATTATGATCGCTATGAGTTCTGAAACAAGGTAAAAAACACTCAAGAATGTCGTGAGGGCATAAAGCACAGTCAAATTGACGACCAAGCCCCCCAAGGCCACAGCTTGATACTTTGCCAGTGCCAAGAAGAGCTTTTTACGCTCTTTAAACGTATAGCGAAACGTGATCTTCGTGTTTAACGCAAACGCCCACAAGATGCTAATCTCTATCGCCAATGCTGCCGACAAGACATAAAACAAGTGGGCGTGCTCAGTGAACATCCACGTTAAGAGTAAAATTACCAAAGCGCCGCTTGCTCCAACAAAGGCGAACGTAACGACCTCCTTTATTCGTTGGGCGATGAACAACCTTATGAGGGCATAAAGCTCGTTCGAAACCACTCTAAGCATTTTCCGCGGCGCATACACTTGGCTCGTACCTTGCTCGCGCTGTTTATAACCAACCGGTATCTCAACCACCTTTAAGTCAAGGGCGGACATTCTCGCCGTGAACTCGAGCCAGAAGTTAGATTTGCTATATACGACGCGAGAAGAAAGGTCGCGTGCAATCGTAGTTTTCATCAGCCTTAAAGCGCTCGTAATATCCTTTATCTGAGGGGCAAACAAAACATTCTCAATAGATCTCAAGCCGCGTGTTAACACTCGACGATAAAGAGGCTCCGCTCTTTGCGTTCTCATTCCAACAACAATGTCAGCATTTGACCCGCTCTCAGCAACGCTAATGAACATTTTGACATCGTCAATGCAATACTGACCGTCGCCGTCCAAAAAAAGGATATGAGTATAAACAAGCGGATCGATTGACAATATCGCATCCCGCACAGCGGTTGGATATCCCTTGCGTTGCGTGGAGCTGCTTATGTGTAACCGCGGTACCCCTCTATTTTCAAATTCCTTCAGGACATCCTTGGTCGAATCGGTGCTGCCGTCTTCAAAAATAAACAGCTCAAGATCATCAAAATCTGAAAATATCTGGTCATTAAATTCATTGATGAGCCGACGGATGGCCAAGGGCTCCTGATAAACGGGAACAACAACGGCAATTCTCAGGGACTCAGCCATTCTAGAACCACATTGTGTTTACTTTGTAAATTATCGTTCCCATATGAGGCGTTCGAAATCGCGCTTTACTTCCTCTACATCGTGAGTATCGAAGTACCAGTCAATTGTTCTTTGTAGTCCGTCCTCTAAATCTACGTCTGGTTTCCATCCTAGGACTTCTTGCGAGCGGGTCGTATCTGCTACCCTATTGAAAACGCCGACCGGCTTGTTTAGATCTCGATAAATATCTCTCGGGTGCCAGTCGCATATTCTGAATATGGCTTCGATCGTCTCATTGATACTCCAGAACTTATCTTGACCTATATTCACGGCTGACGCATCATTGATTTTTTCAGCCGCTCGCACGAGTCCTTCCACGACATCACTTACATAAATGAAATTCCTCGTTTGTGTTCCGGACCCCCAAATGACAAAAGGATCTTGGCGAATAAACGTCCTAGCAATCAAAGCAATTATAGCGTGGGTCTCATTCTCTCGCGGCCCGTATGCTGTGTGGATTCTGCACGAAACACCGTTAAGTTCATATTGTTCGTGGTAAGCACTTAGCGTCATCTCTCCCATCAGTTTTGCCCAGCCGTACTCCTCGTCAGCGCATGCCTTGCCACAGGTAAAAACGTCGACCATATCCTCTTTCAAATAAGTGATGGGTTTTCCCTCCTCATGCAGCGTATATGGATAGACACAGGCAGAGCTCGCAAACACAACTTTGCCGACACTGTTTTCAGACGCCCGCCAAAAAACAGTGGTATCTAGTGCTAAGTTGGATGAACAATCAGCGGCATGTGTGCTAATATATGCCCTCCCCCCATGAGCAGCGGCCAGATGAAAGACTATGTCTATGTCGCGCAAAGCTCGGTCCGTAAACTGCAAATCTCTTAGATCTCCCGTCAGTATCTCAATGTGATCTTTTACTGTATCGAGGTTTTTTAATTTACCGCTTGAGAAATCGTCAGCTATTCGGACTTGTGCATTTCGGTTGTTAACCAGTTCATCGACTAAATGAGAACTGATGAACGAAGCTCCTCCTGTGACTAATACCGTCTTGTTATCCCAACGCATGGATCCTCCCAAGTTTCTGAAAAAACAAGCCCTTCATGGGAAGTGTCAGGTAATGTCTCGCTCAGTTATCGCATTTTTTTTGTGAATTCTCACGTTAAATCGAAGATAAATATACGTTCCTGTCCTAAATAGTTGCGGCCGGTGAACCGATTCACAAATTAAGATATCGAAATGATTCAATCAAAAAGGCAGTACCGCTTGAGCCGTCTGATCCGCTGGTTTCAGTTCTTTTGCCCGTCTATAAGTGAAGCGAAAAGCATGTGAGTGCAGAAGCCAATACGCACGCGACTAATGGCCAGACGTTGATAAGTTGAGGGGCCATAAAGACGTAGACAGGCTCTGCTTAATTCGGAAAAGTTTATACGTACTGACGCTACTCCTTTTTAACCTCAAAATGTCGAGAGGCTTAAATGAGCGTCGAAGAAAACAAGCGATTGATGATGACATTGGACGACGCGTGGAACAGCCAAGACTGGGATACGTTTGACAAAAGGCACGCTGAAAATGTTGTCGTGTACTGGCCGGGTCGACCCGAGCCAACGAAAGGAAGCAGGGCGCTCCGCGAAGAGGCGCAGCAATTCTTCAAAACCTTTCCGGACAACCACATAGGGAACGACCCATATGTCGTGCTCTTTGGTGAGGGCGACTGGACGTGTTCAGTGGCTAAGTTTACCGGCACTATGAGGGGCCCTATGGCAGGCCCTGATGGGGGGACCTTTCAACCCACGAACAAGGAATGCCAAGTCGATTTTTACACTATCGCCTACTGGAATGAGAAGGGCGAGATCGTCGAAAAGAGGCTCCTCTATGATTTGGTCGGGTTACTGCGACAGCTTCGCCTCGCGCCCACGCGGAGACTGTAAACCTGCAGCAATTGAAATCGATAACCCGTGCAATCAGCTGCGTGTGTCATAGCCCCACAAGCAAAATCGCCCGATGTTCAGCTTGACACGTGTTACAACAAAATTTATCTTAAGGAAGCGAAAAATACGGTGGAATAAACTTCGCAGCGGATTAGAGAAGGCGTGATAACGTGAAGCACGGAAATGCGCTTTTTGGCCTTGTCATTGCTATCTTTGGTACGCCGATCGACTCAACAAAAGATAGCGATAAACAAAACGCCGTACAGCTACAGAATGAGATTCTTAACAGCAGTGACCAGCAGCTATCAAGTTTACTAACCTCTTCTGGAGATGCACAGCAAGAATTATTCAAGCAGGCAAGGGCTGTGAGACATCAGTATTTAGGTGATGAGATTAAATTGCGCGGCGTGATCGAGATCTCTAACATCTGCCAGAAAAACTGCGATTATTGTGCAATGCGCCGCAGCAACAGTTCTCTGAAACGATTCCGGCTTGACGTAGAAACGATTATCACAGCTGCCAGAAACATTACAGAGCTCGGCATCACTACGGTTTTTTTACAAGCAGGGCAGGACCCGTACTGCGATCGGATACTGGAACAGGTCATCCCTGCAATAACTGATGATTTAGGGGCAGAAGTATTGTTAAACGTTGGCGAGCGCAGTAGAGAGACCTATGAACGGTTTTTTCAGCTCGGAGCTAATTCATTCATTTTGAAATTTGAAACCTCAGATGCCCCGGGATTTGAGTCTGTAATTCACGGGCCGCTGGAAAAGAGAATTCAGTGTATGAATTGGATACGGGATGCAGGCATGAAAATCGGAACAGGAAACATTATTGGACTGCCGCATCAGTCACCAGAGAGCATAGTGTCAGATATCCGACTGGCCTTCAATTTTAACCCGGACTTTGTCAGTGTAGCTCCCTTAATACCTAGCCAAGGGACCCCGGTTCAAGACCACCCCCCGGGGGACATTTGCCTTACCCTTAATACCATGGCGATCCTGCGTATTGGAATTGAAGAAGCGTTGATTCCAGCAGTTAGCGCTCTTGAGTACATTCGTGAGGGGGGACAGCTAATGGGGTTAAATGCAGGAGCTAATGTACTGACCATCAATTTTACTCCACGCTTGCATAGAGCTAACTATAATATCTACGCAAAAGACCGTTTTATCGTTACCCTTAACCACGCAATCAATACTGCTAAAAAGGCTGGCCTTAAGGTAAATTCTAAGGTTCTGCTCGATAAGGCTGCGTGAGGAATTGGAAAAACGAGTTCTGACGTTCATAGGAAATAGTGATGAAAAAAATGACAGCTCCAAACGGCAATCAACTAAGCGCCCCACTGCCTACAGGAGGTATAGATCCGGCTTCCGCCATTACCCTGAATATCGGCTCTAAAGCTTCGATTATCCACATTGGAAGCCTTGACTCCTTCGAAGTAACCGAGGGCGGTAGGGATGCTGCCACAAACTTACGTGAGTACCTTGACACTGGCAAAGTGGAGTCACTTAAATCCGCGGTAGATATATACCAGAAAATTATCCCCAAGGAGAACTACGGAGGTGAGTACACCGCGCTACAATGGATTTGCAAATTGTTAATGACTCCAAAAGAAGAAAGAATGGACTTACTCTCTGATCCCCTCGTTGCCAGTTGGTTTGACATGCTGTCAAAAGATGATTTTGCAAACTTGCGGGCATACCTCGAGATAAAATACCACTTTGTAGAAATCGCACGAGAAGACCGTGACGCAAGCGAGAGACTCCGCTTCCTTGAAGACTTTGTTTGCTTCAATAATCCTGACCGTGAGAGCTGGGATAAGACCACTAAGATCATTCAGAGTCTTAACCTGCAGGAAGGGGACAGCATCATAGATTTTGGATGTGGCCCGGGATATGTTACGCTTAAGTTTGCCGATCTGGTTGGTGAGAAGGGACACGTATATGGCATCGAGACTAACGAGATGCACATCCAGTATCTTACAAACTTCATTGAGAAAAACCACGTTAATAACGTAGATATTTTTGAATACCAGGCCACTGGATGGGGATTGGAGAGCTCAACCAAAGCCGATCTGATCTACATGGGCTCACTGTACCACATTCTCTATGCAGCCTTTACTGATCGGGAAAGAGACCTTTTTATTGGGAATGTGAAGAATTACCTAAAAGATGATGGGCGTTTAGTTATTGTGGATAACGATCTTGTGGAAGGCGAAGGATTGCCATACCACGGGCCATATATATCCCGTGAGATGATTATCAGCCAGTTGTGGCATTACGGCTTCGAGCTTGTTGCCCAGTACCAATTCACGGTCCAGCGCTATGTCCTTCAATTTAAGCTCTCAGCCACGCCACAAAAAAATTCGGATCCTCCGGTTTCAATAGCGGCGATGTTTACTGATGAAGAATCCAGAAACGTCATTAGAGTAATGTCACCATCGTCGTTGGTTCGTTTCCGTATGATTGGTGCTCCCACAGAAGGATATACCTTGTTGGGGAAGAGAGCAGCTAGGCTTTTCTATGCAGCGCTTGAAAAAAAAGATAAGGCCACTGTCGAAGCTGCTCTGGAAGCATATGAAAAACTGATTCCGACAGAACGTATTGGAGATGAGTACACAGTTTTTGAGTGGTTCTGCAAATATCTCTTGGCATCAAATGAACAGCAGACCCAACTGCTTTGTGATAAATTTGACGTCGAATATTTTAATTATCTGGCTAATGGTGACTTCGCATTTTTAAAGAAGTATGTCAGAATTAAGTATGACCTGGATACTCCTGATCCAGAGGCACCAAGGACCGGTGACGAGTTTGCAGATACCCGGGTTCATGACGTTACCTATGAATATTCCGGGGACGAAGTGAGCTTCGATCAGCTCAACGAATGGAACGAGTTTATTGTCTTTAACAACCTCAATCGCGAAAGCTGGGAAAAAACCAGCGAGATGCTCAATTATATAGATATTAAGGATGGCGAAGTCGTTGCTGATGTGGGCTGCGGCTTTGGATTTTTCTCTTTCAAGTTTGCTGAATCAGTAGGGCAAAACGGCTTCGTTTATTCCACTGAAATCAATAAAAACTACCTTGAACACGTCAAAAAAATTAGCAGTAAATTTGGACTAAACATCAAGACGTTCCAGTCGCGCTTCGACGACGTCGGCCTTCCACGTAACAGTGTAGATACCATCTTCATGTGCTCGATGTATCATTATACGTACATAGCTACCATCGAATTCGTAAAAGATGAGTTTATCGCCAGTCTAAAGCGAGCGCTTAAAAAGGGAGGAAGACTAGTGATTGTCGATAATGATATAACCCCCCCTCCTATTGTCGCATATCACGGCTCCGGCATCGCAAAAGAGCTTACTATCTCTCAGTTGAAGTATTACGGATTTGATCTGGTTGATTCTAAACAGTTCATCCCTCAGCGCTACGTGCTGGTTTTCCAGCAGGGATGAAGGGCTGGATTCACGGTGTTATCTGCCATAGAAACAAACGGCTTAACTAAGAATTTCGATGGAGTTACTGCCGTAAATAATGTCACCATCTCGATCAAACAAGGAGAGTTATTCGGACTTCTTGGCCCAAATGGTGCAGGGAAGACAACTCTTATAAACTTGTTATCCACGATGATCGAACCCTCAAGCGGACGTGCCAGCGTGTGGGGTTTCGATGTTGCCAAAGACCCTTCTTCAGTGCGGCAGAGCATTGGTGTGGTGTTCCAGGACCCTACGCTGGATTACCGCCTGTCTGCTCGGGAGAATCTAGATCTACACGGCAGGCTGTATGGTCTCGATAGCAGACTCAGAATGAGGAGGATTGAAGAAGTTCTTGAGCTTGTTGAGCTCACAGACAGGGCGGATTCTGTAGTAAGAACATACTCTGGCGGAATGATGAGACGCCTTGAGATTGCGCGCGGATTTATACATAAACCTAACATCTTATTCTTAGACGAGCCCACACTCGGCCTTGATCCGCAGACACGAACCCATATCTGGGAATACATAAAGACCCTCACAGAAGACGAAGGCGTCACTATTGTACTCACTACGCACTATATGGAAGAGGCGGATCAATTGTGTAGTAGGATTGCGATTATTGATCACGGTAAGATCGTGGCACTTGACACTCCAGACACCTTAAAGAACAAAATTGGAGGGGATGTAATCACCCTTGAGGTAGAAGACCTGACTGATGTAGCACCATTAAGCGTCATTTATAAAGATAGTGGGTTTGCAACGATCGTTGCCCAGAAGGATAACGAGGTTTCGATCACAGTCAAGGAAGGTGAGCGCCAGATCCCGTACGTGTTGAGGCTCGCTTCGAGTGCGGGCATCTCAATCAGCTCAGTTAGTTTGCATAAACCCACGCTGAGTGACGCCTTTCTCTATCATACAGGTCACGCAATAAGGGAAGATAAAGAGACAACCGAAAGCGAACATGTCAGGTATAGAATCCAGTCAAGGATGAAATAATGGTAATGGAGAGAAAAGCGATTTACACAATCCATGCCATGTGGCTTGGGGAAATGCTAAGGTTCTGGCGCGCAAAATCGCGCATGATCGGTGCTCTTGCAACCCCTCTTACGTACCTGGTTTTTCTCGCACCAGGTCTCATTGCCGGTTTTCAGCTGAAAGGCGGGGGTGCTATAGATATTGGTTTTTTCGCGCCGGGTTTTATAGGTATGTCCGTTCTCTTCGCAGCGCTATTTAGTGGTGGCGCTATTATTTGGGAACGAGAGTTCGGTATTCTTAAAGGGACTTTAGTCGCACCAGTTAGCCGTTTCTTCACGGTACTCGGAAAGGCCACAGGCTTCGTTACGATAACCCTGATTCAAGGCACAATGATACTAATTTTTGCCTTTATTATTGGCGTGCACTATGTCTCAGTTATAGGCGTGCTAGCATCTCTTGTTGTCATGTTTCTAGCCGGTATTGGGTTTATTGGATTGGGCATTGCACTTGCCTCAAGAATCCAGAGTCACGAGGGATTTCAGATGATTATGGGTTTCATGACAATGCCCCTTGTTCTGCTAAGCGGAGCGTTTTTCCCGATCGGAAACCTGCCAGTTTGGCTACAGGCTCTTGTATTTGCAAACCCGCTTACCTATTGCGTCGAAGCACTTCGTTGGCTTCTACTGGGCAAGTCTACAATCCCCATCTCATTGGCCGTTCCAGTCATTACCGTGTTTGCCGTCATCACGCTAGCAATAGCAGCAGGTGGATTTGAAAAAATGAAGATTTTGTGACTGTTCTCGGATGAAACGCACCTAAAGTCCTAGGTTTCTAGCTTAGGTTGATGAAGAGAACATAATAAGCCAGTTTCAAAACTGTTTATATACCCCTCCTAACGAATCAATGAAACAATCGCACGGCATTTAAAGATCTACGAATAGCCAGTGGGAGTTTTTTGCGCCACTTCTTCTTCTCAGCCGATCGTTGGCTGGTCGACTACGCAATTTCTTGGCCCTGGACTACCAAGTGCTTCCCAAAGCATCCTCAGAAGTGTTATCAGTATAAGGGTGCAATGGCCCTTGTGCATATGCATCACTTGGGAATGGCATGAACTCATTTGCATTAAATTGTTCAGCCACTTCATCAGCAACAAATGCACCTAAATCGGTGAGGCTGACGATCTCTTGATTCTCAACAATCAACCCGAATCGCTTCAGCCTCTCGACCTTCTTGCGAAAGATCTTATCGAAGGAGACGCCTGTCACTTCTTCAAATTTTGCCTTTTTAATTTCACTGTTTTTGAGCGGCAAAACAATTGCCCAACGCATCTGCGTCTCTTTGTTACGGACAAGGCCGCGGTTAAGAGGCAGCTGTCCTTCATCTATATGGGCATAATACTCGTCGAAATATTGTGTGTTAAGTCCAAATCTATCTCGCAGGCTGCTAAACGCAGTCAAGCCAAGCCCTATTTGGTCATAAAGATTGCAGCACTGGTTGTATGCATAGTGAGAGAAGTGTTCCTTTTTCTTCGAACAAACGCGACGGAGATTCCCATGGAAGCCGTGCTCCTCCATGATATCAAGAGCTACTTGTTTCATCATCATCGTATCCTCAAACGACGGGATACTGGATCGCATTTTTATGATATAACCCTGATAGTCTCCGTATGCCAGTACCTTGAGACGGTATAACTGAATCTCATCCACCGGTAATGTGACCGCCTTTTCCATAACTTCAATCCAGTTTTGTATGGTCTCGCCGGGATGGCCGAAGATAAACTCTATATTGAGCTGGAAGCTGAACTTCCTGCTGTTCTCAACTGACTCGATTGCAGTTTGGGCGTTGTGAGGCCGGTTCATTATTTTCAGCACGCTGTCATCAAGTGATTGCACACCAATAGTAAGGCGGTCTACCCCATAGTCTTTCATAAGGCGCAACCGCTCAAGACCGGATTGCCCGACAAGCGAGCCGGGATCAACGTCATAATTGAACTGGGTACACTTTGACAGATCAACTCGATCGCAGAAAAATTGGAGGAATCGTTCTAGTTGCTCAGGGGCAAGAAAGGTCGGTGTACCGCCGCCGATAAGTATAGACCTAGCCTTGATTTTGTCAATGCCTAACCGGCGCATATAGAGGTCCATCTCTTTTTCCAGAGCAGCCAGGTAACGGTTCTTTTCCTCAGTTTGCTCTCCAAGTTTCCCTGGATAATGACAGTAGGTGCAGTGCCGCTCGCAGAAGGGTATATGCGCATATACATCGAGCAACTGGTCCTGTGGGAGCGTATAACCAGTGAAGAGTTCATCTTCGGTGATGGAGCTATATTGTGTAATTGGTGGGTAATGAACTGACGGAACAAAGTCCCCATCACGGGGAATAAGGCCTACAGCTTGTAGCCTTCTCAGTTCAGCCATACGTTGTCTGGCGTTCGCCAACAACTCCCCGTGTTTAATTGAATCTGGTTTCAATGTTACCGGCTCCCTGCGTTTAGCCGATCCCGTTTGCGGCCGTCAAAGATGCGCAAGATCTAATAAACCTTTTGGTTAAGCGCTGAGTGCGTTCGAGTGCCAGAACTGATGTTCTCCCTATCTTTAACATCGTTTAGGTAAATGGTCGGTGCGTGTCCCGCTATCGCTCATGCGCCAGCCGGATTGGTCGTTGATGACTCGAGGAAGTAGCCGCCGTTGTTGGTGTTCAGATATGCCATTGCTTGTTCGATGATGTTAAACTTCTTGTTTGTTATTCTGTAACTCCACTGAGTACCGTTCTCAATGGACGAGGCGAGTGCCGTAGCACCGTTCGGTGCGGTCCACGTCACGTTCCACCCGGTGACGTGTCGACATTTTGTTCGATGCAGCTTTTTATGCAGTCAGTTATGTCTCGAGGATGGCGTCGTGCTACGAGGTAGGCGTCGGAGAGGTCGAAGCACTTCCTGCTGGCGAGGTGTTAAAGGTACGCCCAGCCCGGAGCACTGATCAAACCATAACCAAGGCGATAAGAAAACCTGCAAACATCTTTATTATTTATGTTCCGCCATCCCTCGTTCGCTGTGACTTACGATACTCCAAAAGCATATCTAACGTCTTCGAATTCAACATAACCCGGTGTTGCTTTTCGCTCGTCACCTTCGTTATATTGAAAACTTAGTTATGCGCTCGGGATCTTGGGGCTTATCGTAACTAATTCTCTAAACGCTCCGCTATGGTAGTTCATCACGCAGTTAGAATAACCATCAGCGCCGTTAGCTCGTCGTGGTCGGTCTCGCAGGTGGTGACGGATGTGCCGGAGGTGTTGGGGTTGGGCCGACGCTAGCGCCCGCCGATGTCGGGGGTGCTGTCGGAGCCGAAGTGGGTGCCGGAGGTGTTGTTGCGTTAGCGGTTTGAGCGCCCGCCGTTGATGTTGCAGTACTGACAGATGGGCTTGGGCTGACCGTGGGGCTCGAGCATCCTGCTACCAATATACTGGCCAAGAAAATGGCACAGACAAATAATAACGCTTTTTTTGGTGGCATGTTAATATAACGTCACATCATTTTATTGTTGGCTCATCGATACAGTGATGAATCATGCACTAAAGATTGATTTAGTATATAATCTTTCTGATACGTCCTAACTAATATCTAGCATCCTGTCTTCCGTTAAAACACACCTTGCTAGAGACGTCTCTGAGGTTATCGTCTTTAAATCGTATACATCTGTGTCGTGTTCGAGTTGGTGTGGTCTAACAAGAGTTGCTCCGGACGTCGACGCCTGGACGCTTATAAGCAAAAACCGGTCAATAATCGAGGCCTTGTTCAAAGTCAACGCAACTCCGAAAGCGATGTCTAATGTCCTAGGGTCCGGCACAGCACGGCGTTGCTTGTTGTGCCTCGCCTTAGTGATATCAAAATGTCAAATGACCTAGTCACGTGACTCGAGTCGGTGACATTCTTCACAATAAAGACTGTTGAGTGTTACGAAATGGGAATTTGATGAGATTATGAAAAGAAGTGACACAACAAGGCATTTTTTTTGAGGTATCAAAACAATCAGCTCTGAAGCTTAGACCTAGCCTTGATTTTGTCAATGCCTAACCGGCGCATATAGAGGTCCATCTCTTTTTCCAGAGCAGCCAGGTAACGGTTCTTTTCCTCAGTTTGCTCTCCAAGTTTCCCTGGATAATGACAGTAGGTGCAGTGCCGCTCGCAGAAGGGTATATGCGCATATACATCGAGCAACTGGTCCTGTGGGAGCGTATAACCAGTGAAGAGTTCATCTTCGGTGATGGAGCTATATTGTGTAATTGGTGGGTAATGAACTGACGGAACAAAGTCCCCATCACGGGGAATAAGGCCTACAGCTTGTAGCCTTCTCAGTTCAGCCATACGTTGTCTGGCGTTCGCCAACAACTCCCTATATTAGCCGAATCCGGTTTCACCAAGCGAAAAAAAACTATGCGAGATGAAACATACTTTTTAGTCACGTGTCGATGTGTAGAGTTTAGAACAAACGTCGATTTGCCATGAAGACAACTGCAACAACACACAATGAAACAAAGAATTATCCTTTTATCATTGCAGCATGCGAGTCACTCCAATAGAAGAAAGCAAATACTCACAAAACGTTGCATCGACAGGCTATAGCTAATACGTCACTCGGGAGATATCTAGGATGATTAAGCTGGAGATAAACGGAGCAACGCTTGAAAATATTGGACTTATTATTTTTGATAAAGATGGAACGCTCTTCGAGCTATACCCCTATTGGAGCAAAGTGGCTATGAGAAGGGGCGAGAATATATGTGAATGGCTAGATGTTGTTGAGGAAGGATTGGCCGAATGGATAGCACTCCAGATGGGGGTTAACGTAAGAAGTCAAAGGATGAACCCAGAGGGGCCAACAGGCATATATGACAGACAATATATTCAGAACTTATTATATGCCAATTTGAAAGACAGAGGGTATCCAATAGAGCTGGACATCATTCAATCAGCGTTTAAGGAAGCTGATGAATACATTAGCAACGAAAACATATTAAAAAACTCTATGGTGCCAGTTAAAGGCTTATATAACTTTTTAAAAAAAATAGAGGGCAGATGCAAGGGAGCTATGTTTTCTTATGACCTCACGGATAAGCTTGAATTAATTGCCCGATTCTTTGGAATAAGTGACAACTTCGATATGCTCTTAGGAGGAGATAAGATCATTCACCCAAAGCCGAATCCCTGGGGAGCCATTAAAATAATGTCAGACCTTCATGTCTCCCCAGAAAATACTGCTTTCATGGGAGACTCAATTCTTGACCTAGAATGTGGAAGAAGGGCCAATTGCAACTATCTAATCACAATCCTGTCTGAAATATCAAATTCCGAGCTATCAAAGCCTGTGTCAAATGCAGTTCTAAACGATTTTACGGAAATAAGCGTTCATTAATTTAGATTAAACAATAATGTGAGAGCTTTTTAAAACCAGAGAGTCGGAAACTCTCCGAATATACGAGCACCGCTTTTTTTGAATCCGTAGCTAATCATAATGGATTATAGGGCCTGCTGAATCTTCTCTCAATCCGCTGACTTGCAGTGTGGACACCGCGGTGGAGCCCGGATTTTAAGGCATTCTCATTACATCTTTTGGACGATTTAAGCACGCAGCGGCTCTCATTTTCCCAACTGCAGCAATTCACGAAGACGCCGAACCGATATGCGATTCAGCCGTCGGGGTCGGGTCAATTAACTGGAAAGTGGCCGATCGTTTTTAAGTCGTTAACTAGCGATAGCATCTATTTAACGCAATACGATGCACTAATTATAGAAGAAAAATTGAAAAGATCATCATCAAATGCTGCATAATTTAAGCGGCATAGCGTATTCATATAATCTATTTCTTGTCTCATAGCTCGTTGATTCTTTTGACGATTTCCTTTGATTTTAGGGCTCGAATTGCAGGGTACTGCACAACGTTGGAGTTACGACATGCAAAGTGTTTGTAAGAACTACAGCTGATTTTGGGATGCCTGCGTTTGTTGAATTCGCAATAGTTATCGTCAAGAACGCACACAACAGGTTTATGCAATTTTTGTGCAAACGCAAAATAAGCATTCACAGTTCAACACCGCTGCACGAATATCCTACCATCCGACTGCCAAGAGAATTCGCAACCTTCGTCGGAAAAACGGCAAAGATCTATTTACAAGAGAATGAGGATCAGCTTGCTTTTTAGGTCATTATTGACAAAAAAGTTGACAAAGTTTGAGCAAATCTTGAACGAAGTCATGTGGAAAATCGTCTAGTCGCCCTAGAATCACAGATCAGTGAGCTAAAATCACTTCTTCTTTTAAACGAAGGCGATAGACTTCACAAAAACAAAAATGAGGACGACTCTGAATGGGCTCGGCCGGATTCGAACCTGCGACCTCTGCCACGTGAAGCTTGGCGTATACTCCTACATTTTGCGATACTTAACACTGTTTTTTGATCCAGAGCCACCTGGACCATCATCTTGACACCGCCTTGCTCCCAAGCTCCTCAGTTTCGGTGACCGCGAATGTCGTAAGTGAGCTTCCCGGTCAGCGAGTTCTGGCAGTAGCTCTCGCAGAGTGCGATAAGCACGTCCTCGTGGGTCACTCCCACGTTCATGACCGTATCATTGCCGCCGTAGTAGATGAGGACGCTGCCATCATCGCGGCGCACGACCCCGCAGGTGAACACGACCTGCGGCACGTGGGTGTAGGCGGCCTCCTCGACGCGGCAGTCAGCCCTGGACGGGAGCAGGATGGGGATGCTCGACATCTTGACCCGCGCCGGGTCCGCCAGGTCGTGCAGCGCCACGCCGAGCACGTAGGGGTTGCCGTTCATCGTGGAGCGCACCCCGTGGAACACGCTGAGCCAGCCTTTGGCGGTCTTGAAGGGCGGCGCGCTAGGACCGATCTTGTCCGAGAAGGCGCTCGGGCCCGCGCCGGTTTGCATGACAGGCTCCGGCTGGATCTCCCACCGATTGGACTCGACCGAACCCGTCCAGCCGAGCATGATCTGTGTGTAGATGCCCCCGACCTCGCCGGCCGTGGTGTCGTTGGGTCGGAACAGCCCCGCGTAGCGGCCGCCGATGGGCTCGGGGAAAACTACGACGTTCCGCATGTCTCGCTCGAGCACCGGGCCGTGGCGCATGAAGTGGGAGAAATCGCGGGTTGTGGCTAGCGAGACGCGCACGCGGTTCTTCACCGTCGCGTGATAGGCACTGTAGGTGATGTAGTAGGTGTCGCCGATCTGGGTGATCCGCGGATCCTCGACGCCCCCCGACTCGTTCTCGATGAGGGCCCTGGCATCGGTGCCGGGGGCGAAGGCGTCCCCCTCGCCGGCCGGCGCCATGGCCGGTCGTGGCTCCACACGCCAGCCGTCGACGCCGTTGCTGCTGCGGGCGACCCCGAGCACGCTTATGCCACACCGAAGATGAGACCGGAACAGCATGACCGTGTCGCCACCGTGCAGCGCGATGCCGGCGTTGTGGACGGTCGTGACCTGGAGGCCCGGGTCCTGCCACACCTGGTTCACTTCCTTGGCCGTGAGCACGGGGTTATGCGGGAACCGCGCCACTGGAGAGTTCAGATCGACGATCACCCGGTTGCCCTTGAGCATCACTTCCTTGCTAATCATCGGCCATCCTGCTTATGCCACCATCGGAGCATCACGATCAGGCAGCGCAGCGATTATTGGAGTCAATTTCGGTGCATGTGATAAAAAGCTATGCTCGATGGTCGTGGAAAATCGTCTCAACGCCTTAACGCGGAGTTTTGCAGCAGCCTCGTTTCGATTTAATTCGGCGTTCGCCTTAACTGGCTACTTTGATTCTGAAGCCTTACGCAACGCTCTTTGCGTAACTTCATAACTCGGATCAGTTTTGAGAGCAGCTTGACATACTGCTATAGCCTTGTCACGCTCGCTCGCCTAACTGCATATAAGCATGGATAGAAGTCCCGATAGGCATTAAAGGAAGTTATCTCAATAGCAGTTCAATAGGATCAATAGATACGAATTAACATTCGAAAAAGGAGATTAAAGAATATGTCTAAAACCGAAGACTTCTTGAAAGAGGCATTTGCAGGAGAGTCCCAGGCCAACCGCAAATACCAGGCATTTGCAGCCAAAGCAGATAAAGAGGGATACACCCAGGCAGCCAAGCTGTTTCGGGCAGCTTCTGAGGCAGAGGCAGTGCATGCCAACAACCATCTGAGGGTTATGAAAGGCGTCCTGTCCACTCCAGAAAACCTCAAGGCGGCCATCTCTGGCGAGGATCATGAGTACGAGGGCATGTATCCAGAGATGATTGAAACAGCCAGAGTCGAGAAGCAAAAAGGCGCCGAAATGTCCTTCCACGACGCCAACGAGGTGGAGAAGATCCATTCTCAGCTTTTCAATAAGCTTCTTGCCAACCAAGGCAAATCAGCAGAGGCTTTCCCCTATTACGTCTGTCCGATCTGCGGGAATACGGTGGAAAATGAGCCGCCTGAGAAGTGCCAAGTATGCGGCACTGAAGGGAAGCTGTTCAAGAGGGTCGATTGAGCTTTGCCAATTAGCTCGGGAAGGTCCAAGGAGACCCTCCCACCTTTTTTGTGCATTGAATGAGCAGATATCGCCTGAAATAACACCGTTTCTATTTTATGCTTGTAGTAATATCAATTCATAAAACAATATTTTAGGAGGCAAGACAAATGATTTCCACAAAACTGAATCAAGCTATTAACGAGCAAATAACTTTCGAATTTTATTCGGCCCACATTTATTTATCAATGGCTGCTTATTGTGCTGCTAGTGATCTTCCAGGCTTTTCACATTTTTTAAGAGTGCAATATCGCGAAGAGGTAGATCATGCGATGAAGTTTTTTAATTTTGTCGCTGAAATGGAAGGCAATGTTAAGATTACTGGTTTCGAAGATCCAAAAGCAGATTTTAGCTCTGTTTTAAACGCTTTTGAGATAGCATTGAACCATGAAAAAATTGTCACGGGTAGAATTTACGATTTGAAAACTATTGCTGTCGAAGAGAAGAACTATGCAGCTTCAAGCTTCCTTGAGTGGTATGTAAATGAGCAGATAGAGGAGGAATCTAATTTTACGGCTATCGTTAGGCGCTTAAAGATGATAGCTCAGGATTCTGCGGCCTTGTTTATGTTAGATAACGAGTTGGCAGCAAGGGTTTATGTTCCGCTCCCAGAAGCAAATGTCTAAAAATTATTGCAGTGCATCATTTTAAAGTACTATGCCTTCGGTGAAATTAGCACACACATAATTTCGCTTTGTAGATTGATTAGAGGTACGACAGAAGACTTGGCCCTCGCGTATACAGAGTTATCGTGTGGACGATCTTCGCAAGTTTTGCGAGCAGCACGGCGACGTTATCTGCTAGGATCAGTCAAATCGAGCACATATCGTGACGCACGGCGTGAGGCGTATCGATTGGAAGCACTACAAACACATCTGCCGGAGAACGTTTTTGACGTATATATGCAATATTGGAAAGACTGAAACACCCTTGTCAAGCTCGTCGAGGAAAAACTCAGCGGCGTGGCCGTAAGATCAGCGCTCACTCTTCATCTTCGTAGAGGCACATGACTTTTTGCCTCTCATCGTGGCTGTGGTTGGAATAATGGTATTTGGCAATCAGCGGGTCTACCTTTGCAACCGCGTCGTAGTCCCAGGGCGGGGGCGAGCATTCCGGGCACCAATGCCCGGCACGCACCAGCGCCGGCGACGCTGTCCAAAGATGGTTCCGCCCGCAGCTCCACTTAAGTGGTGTTGAGTCGTCGACGTACTCGCTGGAATTGCATCGGCCGCCGCGGGTGGCCGCTAGCACTGTCATCCCCTCGATGGTTTTCGGGAAATCTTCCCTATAGTCCTTCTGTTGCTGCACCGTTGGCCCCTCAAGGTCTTCGCTGTCCAAGGGCGTGTCCCAGTCAGATATCTTCTCCCAGGCAGCGCGGCTTCCGAAGAACGCCTTGACCTTCTCCACATCGTCGCGCTCGATCCACTTCAGCGGGTCCGCCATGCGTTTGAGGTATGCTCGCACAAGGAATTCGGGCCCAATCTTCGTTCCAACTTTGAGGGAAAACGGGATATTGGCTGTCACCTGTGTATAATGGTCATCGAGGGTCTGGCGCCAGTGCCCAAGATAGTTGTTCAGGAGATGGCTATCAGCGTACCAGCCGCAGTGGAAGTTCCTCAGGGCGAACCAATTCCTTCGGAACAACCTGCGGTAGTCTCCGTATCCGAAAATGCGCATCATCCTGTCCAGGTAGTCTGAGTACACGACCCTGCACCTTGGTCCACCGCTCATGTTATACACGCGGCGATAGAACTCGTCTGGAGCCTCAAGCGTCTGGACGACTCCGTAGCCAGCGTCCTGGTTTGTGATGAGCTCCACGCGCGTGTTGAGCGGCTGGTGAAACATTATCGGGTCCATGAGCGTGAGTGTGTTGGGTATGGCAATGTACGTCTGCCTCAGTATCGCCCATCTCCGCAGACCTGATTCAATGATGGCCCTCTCGGAATTGATCTTCGTCGTCGCGTAAACATCACCGATGCTGGGCCTGAGCGGGTCTCCCACCTTCAGTGTGTGGTTAGGGGGTAGCCTGTCCCCATAGACGGCCACGGAGCTGATGTACACGAGGCTTACATCTTCTCCAATCTCGGTCCGCTTCTTGATTGCTGCCAGTATATTCCTGGTACCGTCGTAATTAGTCCTCGTGCACTTCTTAGGCAGCTTGTCGGCCATTGGGGGTATGAGGGCTGCGACGTGGAGCACGTGGTCGGTCCCGGTGACCGCCTCCTCCACAGACGACTTGTCGTATAAGTCCCCCCAGACAATCTTGATGCCCTCGGCATTCTCGTATTTCGCGTAGGCCTTCCGTATCTCCCTCTCAGGCAACAATAGCAGGCTTATGTCGTAACTGTCCCTCCTGCGCAGGAGCTCCTTGAAGGCTTCGCTGCCCATCGAGCCAGAACCGCCTGTCAGAAGCACCCTTTTCTTTCTTGTCAGTGTCATACACAACCCCTAGCTGCCTTGCCGCGCAAGGCCATCAAGACCGTTCTGGAATAGAAGCTCTTTGTGTAATAAATTATCCGCGAAATGGCGAGCATTGGCGAAAACGGTTCTTTGGACGGCGCGACATCAATAAAGTCACAACTGAGATGCATGGCAATGCGAAAAAAGCACTGGTAAGGCCCGATTAACCGTTACTTGGCATAAACTGTCTTTCTAGAACGCGTTAAACCAAGGAACAGGCTAAAATATTTGATATGCATTTCTCAGCATTGGCGTTTTTTGTGGCACAAGAACAAAATGTTACGTTGCGCATAAGGAAACTTGACGGCCTGCTAGCCGATTGAATCCCGCCACAGGCAGCGCGATTGTTCGGCGGTGGAGAAAGCGGAAGACAGGGGGAAAAAGAAGCTTTGAGCGCCCTCCAATTCTTTAAAAGACGCCCTTAACTACTAGTCATTATTCACCTTCACGTGCATCTTCACTATATACGGCGTACCCTGCGTCAACAAATGTCACCGCGTCCGCGCTATCGAGCTGCAAGCCGTCGCCGGCCTTATAACTGCCACAACCTTTGACAAACGTTATGGTTTTAGGAGCTGTCATTTTGTAGTCACCTCTTTTTTTCCTGCTTAGGTTCACTCGAACGGATTTTTTGGTTCATATATCTTTCCGTCAGCTTCGATCTCTCGAAGCAAAAAACCGTCCGCGTCCCGTGATTTTATACCTTGTTTATCCAGCGTTTCTGACTACACTCTTGACAAATCCCTTTTTTGGAGGCTGCCGATGATTTTCGCTGTTACTTTTTCAGGCATTTCTATTTTCTTCTCTTTCATTTTCAGCACGTGCTTGCAGTTGGGTTAATCTGCAGCACAAATTCAACCGTTGTGCAAGTAATGTATCTTTAGACCCACACTGGCGAAAAGAAACAGGCCCTCTACAACCTCTTTGCTGCCTACATTCACACAATACCGTTCGAAGAGCTAATGGAAAACGTTGAACGGGCCAGGCTAGACGCTAAACTAAGGTATGTAGTCATACACGGGGCGGCCTGCAGCTACTGCCTCGCCGGAGCCAAACGGCGTGAAGGATCGTATTTGCGGACGTATGCGCTTGAGTAAAGAGAGCAGCTTGCCCAGACCCTCGCTGCATTTGTCACGACGATTCTGACAGGGCCGCGTAAGTGCCTAGACGCGGAAGAGCTTGCTGAGCCGCCTCTCTGCCAGATCATTGAAGTGTTGCAGCAGGTGACGTGCACATGTGACGCAGAAAACCTTTGTGATTTCTGTGCTCGAAATCTGCGGATACGGTTACTGCGAAGAGCGGAGCTCAAAGTGAGAGACTCTGTTCTGCTCACTGCGGCCCATCTTTTGTCGTATGATGGCTTGAAAACAGGTTGTTTCTTGGAAACGACGCTAATCCACTAAGCGCGGGAGGTTACGTCACACGGGGGGCCTTAGTGAGGTTAGCGCCAGACAGTCGCCCTGATTTTTTCTATAAATGAAATGCGCAACTAAGCCAGCAGATGTGAACCCAGTGCCACTGGATGGCTGTCCCGACCAGAAAGTTAGACCGTGACAAGTGGGTGCGAACGTGCGCAGGGCAGAGTAAACTCTATCCGCAGGTGCAGAATCTGACACAGGATCTGAAGGTATTCAGATCTGGGGGGGACATTAACGCGACAATAGTTTGTTGTCTTACCGTGCACGCCCTACCTGGGGCTGGGCAGAGTAAATCCTTAAGGCTTTATAGCTGAATTATGAGCAGCTATCAGCTGCGTTACGTTGACAGTTGATGAGAACATTAGTCGACCTTATGTGCGTGCTATCATACTGTGAGAAATGGAGAGAATTATGGTGGAACAATTCAAGCTTTCTGCAGACTGCACGAGCCGTGATTTGGTCCCAATTGCGTTGGCTGTTCACGCTGTATTAAGCGGTTTGCCCGTAACAATACGCAGTAGGAATAATCTTGGCGTTCAAATTGAAGAAGGCGAAGTGAAAAGCCAGAGCTATACAGGACCGATACTCGAAAGAGTCCTCGTGGAGAACAATGTCATAAAGACGCGACCTGAAGCGGGGTATTACGCAAATGTACCGGTTATCGTAGCCCCGATAAGAGACAGTTCAGGCTCGGCGATAGCCGCCATTGGCGTTGTTGATATAACTGGGATATTCGACCTAGCTGATTTGATGAGGCAGCAATCACAGATTATTAGCCAGATGCGTTATTGCGCCGTACCTACGAACGAGTCGAAGCAGGAACCTGGTGAGTGATATCGAAGAAATATGGATTGAAGAATATCCTCCACCTGATCCTCGTTTTTAGTGCGTCCGATTGATAAAAGAACAGTGGCTCGGCCGGATTCGAATCGGCGACCTCCGACATGTCAAGACGGTTAGATTAGCGGTTATTTTGGCATTTTTCAATTGGTTTGCACTTTTTTCTGCCGCTTTGCCATGTGCAATGACAACAAGGAAAGCTAGCGCTCCGTCGTAAACCGTTTGGTAGATCCGCGGGGCAGCCCCGCAAGCTTTGAGAATGTACGGGGCAACCGAATCGTTTGATAGCTGTAGCCTGCTTTTGCGCGATGGAGCGAGATTTTGGCCTGATGGACTTCCAGTAGGCGTGTTTAGGCAGCGCAACGTCAGTACGAATGCTGGGTAATTTTCAGCGGCTAACATAGTGCCTGAGGCATGTGTTTGGCTCTTAGTCGTTGCGATTAGCCGTGCGCGACTACGTGCAGATCAGCACCTGAAGCCCTTTACCGGAGCTCCTTATATTAGGGCTTCTGGATCTGTCTTTATAATGCAGTCATACCCAATTCTCATAGCGCGTTAATGTGCAATATTACAACAAAAAAATGCACAAGACCAAAACGACAACACTTGAAGCCTGTCATCGCTGTTTTGTTTTTGATGAATACACGCAATATTGGATAGACGTAGAATTCAAATAGATTTAAAGAATCATTTCAAACGGCTTAGTTACGGGCTTTTTATTGTGTAAAAAATCTAAAAAAATACATATGTTGCCGTAATGTGATAATCACAAAGGGGGATTAATCAATGATAATTGGTTTCACAATGATGAACGTTAATCGGGGCGCAGAATACGACGTGTGGCAGGAACTAGTGAAGATTGGTGGCGTAACAAGAGCTGTGCATGTTTTTGGAGAGTTTGATTATGTCGCCATCATCGAAGCGAGCGACCTTTCTGAATTGAACCGCGTGGTTGATGATATAAAGCTCATTCAAGGGGTCACGACGACACGCACGTTCGTTGAACATCAGCTTCCGTTTATGAAATGAGGTGAATTATAAAAAGAAAGATAATCGCTAAAGCCTCTGTTATCACGCAGATTTGCTGATTTGTTGCTTAGAGAGGCAATAGCCACTAGTCCCAGATATGAAACAGACGAATCATCTCGTTTGTTTCTTCTTGTCCCCTCCTTGGGAAATCAAGTCCCAGATGCCAGGGGAACACAAGGTAGAACCACTTGTTCAGTCTGTTCACGTAATTTTCCCAGCTCCAGATGAGATCGGCAAACTCCTCCTTTGTCTCAACAGTATCCAAAGAGTCCACAATGTCATTACAGAGCTCAACAAGTTTGGGCAAATTCAACCACGGAGCCGGGCATTTGGGAGGGTCGGTATCGCCCAAGAGCTTAGCCATGTGCACCGTCAAGTACTTCCACATTCTCTTGCAGTGCTCAAGTGTAAAGAGAGGATCTGCGATCGCGGATCGGATGGCAGGCTCGATTGTCCACCATCCCAGGGCCTGAGTGTCCGCGACAAGGAACAAGAGGTTCCCCAACACTTGACCGTCTGTCCCTGCCCCACTTGGAAATATCCCGAGTCTGCTCATCTTGACCTCGTCAGGTTCCTGCCACCATATTCGGTCTATTTCCTCCTCGATTTCGTTTTTCACTTCTCGCCAGTGTCTAGCCACAACTTACACATCCTTTCTCTTTAGAGTGATAGTCTGCAGTTGGTGCGTGATGAATTGGGCGTTCCAAATCTTCCTCCCTGCCTCATAGAGCTCTTCTAGAAAAGCTTTGGAGACTCTTGCCACCACCGGCCCTCTCGCCACTAAAGGCTCGGTCATATCGGGTCCATAGGCAATCGCAATGTCGTGCCCTCCCATATACACGATGGAGCCTGGCTTCAGCTGGCTGAGAAGAAGCCGTTTCTTTCCGAGGGGGGTGGCCTGCGAACCTATGGCAATAGGATGTTTCGGAGGCCGGCCACAACCGTGGAAAAAGTCCCCGGTGGACAACGTATGGTGGCATATCATCTTCATCGGTTGGCCCAAAAGATCCCACAGGGTCTGGCACATTTCGGGTTCTTCTTTGATAAGGAGGGTTGCGAGGATTCCTGTCTTTTTGAATGGAAACTCGATCAGAATCATTTTGTCCATAAGAGACCCTTCAAATATCATATCCTGTGGCCGAATTGTACTGCTCTCTTATGCTCTTCGTAGTATTGCCGGGCACTCTCGCCTCCAGCAGGTCGAGAAACATCCCGGCAGCCTCTGGGGAGATGCACAGCAAGCACTCTGAGCCATCCAGGATGCGGTCGGCCAGATACTTGAGGTCCTCTGTTGAGAGCCTCTTTAGCCGGTCCTGTAAATCGTCATCGTCGGCTGCAAAATGCATGGAGACCGGTGGCAGGATGGAGCGATAATGGGTGGGTATACTCGCCTCCGGGGCAAGCTTCCTTAAGATCTTCAAATCCTTCTCATTGAGCTTTCTCATGTGCGTCCTCCAGAGAGGGAGTTACCATTCTCGTAGTAATATCTTGCGACGCTCTATGGGCCGATCGCAGTTCCTTTGCTGCCTACGCCAAGATTTCGATGCATAAAGACTGGATAACGTCTACCTGCGGCTTAAGATATTGCGAAGCGCGTTTCCCTCCAATACTTCATATAAACATCATACACGTGCTCAGGCAGCGGATGTCGATAATGCGCCCACTCGACTCGATCTGAAGCTGCTGTCGGAGCCTGTATTAGGCTCTGGTCGCTGTGTCGAATTTATCCGTCGACTCGTTCAGGCCTGACTAATAGGTTGGAGCCTCAATAGGGCTCCATTAATTTGAAGATATAGCAGGTTATCCGTAATTCACTCTGATTTCACGAAATCGAAATATGCTTTACTAACAGCAGGCGCTACAAGATTCTTCGCGTCAGGACATAGCGTAGAGCTACATTCCTATTTCACAGACATGTCCGGTTGTATGACGCCAAACAGGTTTCCTTCTGTGTCAGTACAGTAGCCAATATACCCGATGCCCGGAATGGCCTGTTTTGGTTGTGTAATTGTGCCTCCCGCTGCCACAATCTGTTCGAGTGAATCATCTAGGGATTCGACTGCGATAGTATCTGTCGTGACTTGCTCGTGCGTCATACGCGGCGTTATCGCTCCGCTAATGCCCGGTTCGTCGTCTGGGCCTGTGGTGATTTGCCAGTAATCGAAAGGCCCCTCCCACTTGACTATCGTTCACCCAAATACCTTCTCATAAAACGCTATCGCCCGCTTAGGGTCGTCGGCAGGCAGCGTGAACCACATTACTCTTCCTTTTGGCATGACTGTCCTCCTAAAGGCTTTTTGCAAGTTTTCGCGACGCCGATACTTACACTCTTTGACCGGAAATAGCACACTAAATGCATGAGTGCCGCGCTAAGCGCGCTGTAGAGGTCACACAGCACGTTCGCATACACGTCCTTCAGATCATGATCGTTAAACTTCAGATAAACTGCCGTTGTATTAATGTTTGAATGGTCCAGCAATAAGGCTTGGACATATAGACAGTAGAGAAAAAAAGAAGAGTAAAGACTACCTATTTGCCTTTTTATTATGAAAGAAGAAAAGGCACGTTACTGCAAAGAATGCGGAAAGGAATTGAAAAAACTACATCTAACGGCTTATAGCAAATATTTGTGCCCAGACTGTGAGGACGAGCTTGAGCACGGATGCTTTACTGGAGAAAGCCCTTAGTTGCAGATAATGAGTTGCTAGTAATCCTCCTTTGAGAAATGAGCAGCTAGAAAGGCACGCTTGCATGCACTTCTTATTGCTGCATCGTGACGCGTATTAACTACAGTCACTGCGCTTTTGATAGTCAGGCACGGGGTTGTAAGCACTCACTTCGTGCCTGTTTTTTACAAAAGCCCATAATGTTGTATACTTCAAAGTGGTGGCGCTTTTTGCCACCTTGTAACGAAAAGGAGGTAACACAACTATGCCGAGCTACATTATGCTCATGAAATGGACACAAGCGGGAATACAGCAGATAAAGGACGATGCCCAACGAATAGAACGTCTTCGAAACATATTAACGTCTGTTAACGGAGAGCTGAAAGCCCTCTACTTCACCTTCGGAAGGTACGACAAAGTAGTGGTTGCTGAAGCTCCCAGTGACGAGGCAATGGGAAAAGCGCTGCTCATGCTCGGCAGCTTCGGAACGGTGAGCGTAGAGACCTTAAAGGCGTTTCCGGAAAAAGAAGGGTTAGAAATAATCAAGGAGCTTCCCTAACTCTGGAACATCGCTTAGCGTCTCCTTTGATTCACGCGAGCTTCTCAATGAGCATTAATTAGGTGACTGATCTGTCGCTTGTTGCGAAGAAGATATTCACTACGAAGCTATCACTCCAATCTTCCAACCCGCCACATACATATCTGCAGTCTCTCTGAACTGAACACGATATCTTAGTAGATATCTCTATTTTTGCGGAGATCGCTAACGCATCTCAGGAGCGCTGGGCTTCTTCCACTCGATCGAGCAACTCATTGACTAAACAGTTAAATACAGTTTCTTGTTCGACTTCCAAGCCGTGCCCGGCCCTATCCAGCACCGCGAAAGTCCCTCGGGAATAATTTGAAATCAGTTTCAGCGAGTCACGATACCCGACAAACGCGTCTTGGCGGCCAACAAAGATGAGTGCAGGACGGTCGAATGGATGCAGTAGCTGATCCACGTCAAAGGAAAAGCTGTAACCGGGGGAGGTTTCAAATCGCTTGATAAACGCCTCATCTTTCGCGTTCATTCCTATGGTGTCCTGAGCAAAACGCTCCCATCGCCGCTTGTCTTGCACCGCAAGCGCGCGCTCAAGCCAATCCTTTTGCTCACTCGATGCGACACTCGCCAAATAAAGTTTATCCTTGGCGAACACCTGCCGAGGAGGGAGGTCGCGTCGGTTTCTATCGGCTATGATAACGGGGCAGATGAGAAGAACTCCGCTGAGACGCTCGGGGAGGGAACGGACGAGGCCTCGGGCAAGATAACCTCCGTAAGATTCACTTGCGACTAGGAACTGGTCCTCAGGAAGAATGTTTTCACAGAACTTGACGATTGCGTCTAGCATCTGATCTGCGCTATGCAACCAACTAGGAGCACGGGTGCGACCCATGCCCGGTAAGTCGATGTAAATGCGCTTCCATCCCGGGCGACGCGAAAAGATCGGTTCGAGGCAGCCGGTCATAACGTGATGATCAAGGTAATACCCGTGGATCGCAAGCAGAGGAGTGCCTTTGCCGCGAGTCTCATAATAAATGTTAAGATCGCCTATTTCGCAGATCACAGTTAATAGTGGGGGTTCGAAGTAAAAAAATATATTGTGCTGTGTGTTCTTAGCGATTAGACTACCCAAACTCATCTACTTTACCTTCGGAAGGTACGATAAGGTTGTAATTGCTGAGGCTTCCAGCGATGAGGCAATGGCAAAAGCGCTGTTAATGCTCGGCGGCTTCGGAACGGTAAACGTAGAGACCTTAAAGGCGTTCCCAGAAGCAGAAGGACTTAAAATAATCAGGGGACTTCCATAAGTCGGAAACTCTCACGGCACTGCAAGCATCACAAGAATTCAAAATAAGGGGCGTTTGCCGCTCCCTTCCCTAGAAACGCGCTCAAATGCTGCAACATTTTCATTTATAGACGTATAGGTACGCAATTTAATTTAGTAAATCGCGGCGCGGACGGTTGTATGAGGCCGTGAAAAGGAACTTAACCTGGTGGACGCTCTTAATCGCATCTCACTTGTAGGTTAGCGATTCGCCTTTGTGAGATCAGATAGTACAAGTTTATGCTTTCTTAAGTCGATTGACCCAACGCGCGGTTACGCAGGCATGAAAAACGTGTATCATAGCTGATTCAAAGAAGGAGGACATAATGACGCGAAAGCAGCAGTTATTGGTTCTTGTTATTTTATCCCTCGCCACGGCAGTGCTAACCGCTGGATGCACAAGCCAAACAGCCTCGAATCAAACGGCCCCTGTTAGCGGGGCCGTGTATGAAACCGTCTTGAATGTGAAAGATATGTCAAATCAATTAGAGGCAGGGAAGATTGATGCCTTTGTCGCTTGGGAGCCTATCGTCTCGCAGGCACAACTCAACGGAACGGGTGTTATCCTCGCATATTCGGATGCGATTTGGCCGCAACACGTTGGTGACGTGATCGCCATACCAAACAGCTCTTTGCAGAAGCTCGATCGAAATGCGCTGTTATGCCTGATTTGGGCTCACGTCAAAGGAACAGGCTTCATAAACGATCCGAATAACCACGACACGGTCGTGCAGTACATAGCTAACGATTCAGGCGTCTCATTGCAGGCAGCGAATGATTCCTTGAAGAACGTACAATACGTCGATGATAATAATCCTAACTCAATCAAGGACTGCTACAATGAGCTAAAGAACGCGTCATATCTAAACAAAAGCGTTACGGATTTAGGGTATGCAAACGAAAGTCAGTTCTTTAACAGCTTCGTCATACAGGATTACTCGAAAGAGGTGAATGATAACCTTTCGAGAGACCCGAACTGGAAACCACCGGTCGTAAACTCCACTATCAACGTCGGATTCTTAACCGCAGACAGCACAAGGCTCGCAAGTATTGTTGCTCAGAAGCAGGGATATTACAGCGCCTGCGGATTAACGGTTCACTTCAAAGAGTATCCCAATGGCGTGGCCATGATGAAGGACTTCGAAACGGGTGCGCTTGACGCGGGGTACGTAGGCGCAGTCCCTACGATAGAAGCACGGGTAAACGACAATGCGAAGATCCAAATCATATCAGAGGTTAATCACGGTGGGTCGGCGATCGTTGTGAAACCTAACGGAGGTATACTTTCAATCGCAGATCTAAAGAGCAAGGTCGTTGGTATTCCTGCTGTGGGTGGGTTACAGGACATCGTGCTACGAAAGGCGGCACAGCAGAACAACCTGACCGTTTCGGTCAATTAGAGCGCGCCGCGACTTTGTCACAGCAGATCTGCGAGAAATTGCCGAGCATCACGGTGACCTCATCGGGCGGAATGAGTCGAACCGCGCCTATCTTCTCACGCACTGGGACGAGGGGTAGCGCGGACGAATTATCGGCATCCGCTGCCAGAGCACGTGTATGACGTGCATATGCAGTATTGGGGCAACATCGACCTCATAATCTGACTCCGTTGGCAACATAATCTTGCTGGGCACACCACGCTAACAAGCTGTGAGACAGACCCAGCTTTCCGGTTCGTTCAATCAGGTGTCATTCGACAGATTCAGCGCGTAAAAGGATGAGGTGGTGGGGAGTGCCACGGATAGCGCCGTCAAATCATCTATTTGTATCGTGGCGTTTTGTAACGTCACATCCAATACGTGCCCGCCGTGCTCATCATCTGTGGTGAGAAAGTGAAAGTGCCACCCAGCAACGCAGATCCCACTTGCGTACTGCGGGGCGAAGAACCCCACAAACGTTCCCGTGACGTTGTGCAGTCCAAAGACCGACTGGTTTTTTAACGCATCAACAAGCGGCGGATACGGCATCAGTTGTTCCGGCGGGCTCCGAACTTCGGCGTAGGAACACTGAGCCGTTATTTTTACCGCGTAAAAAATGTTTTTCGTAGGCAGCTGTCCTTCGAGCCACTGTTGCAGCTCAGAATAGTTCAAGGGGCTGCGTGAGGCGAGCACCAGTTGGCTATCAGGCTCGAAAAACGTCACATCTGCAAAGGGAGTCTTCATCGAATCGTTGGCGACGCTGACAGTTCCATCTGACTTGATCTGATAGAATGTGCCATTCAAGAGAACCATCTCCCCGTTGAGAGCGTCAAAGGTGCCTAAGCCGAAATCGCCGTGTGCTCGTAGATCCTGAAGCGTTGTCTCTCCATTATAGTCGCCTGCCTGCAGCGCGCTATAAGTCGACGCTTGAAAGAGCACGCCGTGTCCTGAACTGAGTTGCGGTGTCTGAGAGGGAGGGGCTGATGTGCACGCGTACGCTGCCGTAGCACTAATGATAAGCGCCACGACTGCTATTATTGAGACCGTAATTCTCTGCATGGCTTTACGTGGGAGATCTCAATATGTAGATACAAATGCGCGATATCTACCTTGACTCTCTAGCTTGAGCCGTGTAATCCCAACGACGTTGTTTAAACCGCTGAGAACTAATCGCGGTGGGCAGAATATAGCGGGGCGCGTAAAATGGAATCACAACGTTCATTTAAAGGGCTAACATTCCGACCGCCATCTAACCACCATAGCGTCATATTCCCGTAGGGCGTTCTCAAATACACGATCGCCTTCTACCTCGTCACAACACGCCGCGCAAACGGAAAAATGCTCAAAGACTACACATACTGACGGTTTACCGCAATATAGACACGGTTCAGGTTCCTCTTCCGTCTCATTATTTCGCATCTCACTTGCCTCCTTTTATGGACTCAAAAGTGGCGGGCTTGCTGAGGCCGCGCACCACGTTGTAAACGCGCTAAGCGCCGTCCGTTAAGCCGTTTAAATTTTTATCTTTCTTTATTAGTTTTGTATCTACTTTTTTCTTCATTATCGTTACGGGAGTTTTCGGTTTTATGTAAAACTGGCACAGCTGCTCGCTAACGGTGTTCGCAGTTTATAATTTTATAAAAAAGGCAAAAGAAGCCCGTATTGAAGGTATTGCTAAGAAAGGTTTATATTCGACCGACCGAGCATCGACCCCATACAACGGGGGCGGTTAACAGCCTTAGAACTACGAAACCGAGGCATTTTATAGGTATAACTAAATCTATTTGAAGCTTTATTACAACTTTCGTACGTTACAGCAGTTGCCCTACCCCGTTGTGCTTTTCGCAGTAAGTCCGGCCGGGCTAGTCTCTGATATAACGCGGACGACGGTTCTTCACAATACGGAACGCGCTGCCTCTCGCCCTCAGTTTCAAATCACAGCCTTTATCGTGTCTTCGACACGTTTGAGGGCATCTACGCATATTGCGAGACAATCATGCGCATTTACAAAATCGTCTAGGGTTGATGGGAGCAGGAGAGTGATAATCGAATATGGTACAAGAAGAAGCCTATGAAAAAATTAGTTCCACTGCCAAGCTAGTAGCGCACGTCAGGACGTTGACCGATATTCCATTCACCAAGGAGATAGCCGCAGCAAGCGGAGCAGAGAAAGACTTTCAAACACTAACAGGCAAGAGCGCGGAATTCATGACTCAGTTCGCTTCTCTATTAGAAGCACGCTACAAAGCTACTGATCGGATCATTGCACGTTACCATATTACACAAGTTTTGGAAATCGCCGCCGGACTTTCACCGCGTGGCCTCGCAATGACTGAAAATCCTAATGTAGTTTACGAGGCCACTGATTTGCCGCAGATTTTGGAGGAGGAAAAAGAAATTGCCGAATCCATACTTGCAAAATTGAACATACATCGTCCAAACCTCTATTACCGGATTGCAAATGCACTTGATCGAGAGAGTTTGTTGCAAGCGGCCATTACTTTTCAATCAGGCAAGCCTATTGCGATTATCACGGAGGGCTTACTTGATTACCTTACCCGCGAAGAAAAAGAAACCTTGGCAGGCAACATTCATTATTTTCTTAAACAACATGACGGAATATGGATTACCCCGGACGTGAACACCAAACAATCCCGGAAGCTTTTCTCTCAAGCATACGGCAATATACGGCAACTGATTCAGAATATATCCGGCGCGACCGAGCGTGACATGGAAAAGAACGCATTTGAAGATGAAAATGAGATGCGACAGTTTTTCACCAAAGCTGGATTCACGATCGAAGAATATCCGTACTCAAATGTTCTTGAAGATTTGTCTTCGGTGAAACTCTCGAATCTCAATCAAGAGGAAATTCTTGAGATTCTGCAAATGCTTAAGACTTTGATTTTAACAATCCATTCCAGCTGAAAGCCGCGTTGCGATCAAGATCGCAACGTTGGCCGTTCGGCGATTCGCCGATCAAAATATGACCGAACAGTTCCAGTGCTGCCACGACCGAAAAGCCAGACAGCGCACAGGAGAGATCGCCCTTTGGTGATTTCCTTTGATTTTTGGGCTGCTAAGAAAGCCTGATGCGATATCGGCTCCATTTCAAGCCAAAAAAGGGATTGTAAGCAATTTGCATTTTGTGAGAGGCACGAATATGAAGTGGATGTTGCTCTACAACATCGGCACATTTATTCACTCACCATCAATACTCTCAAGAACTTCTTCTAAGATCTCTCTCACGCGTCTATTGGTCATCGCAGCAGAACGGGCCAGCGTCGTTTCAGGAAACGAAACGTCTTTACACAGTTGATCTAAGTCTTCTTTCTCATGGTTGAGCAATTCAAGAACCTCTAATAACCTTTCTTTCATTTATTCACCTTTCAAAAATCTGTATGAGCTTATGACACTCAGCTATTAACCGTGGCTCATTCCCCACAACTTTTGTATTGCATCAGCTTTTAACCCTTCGTTGAACTTTTTTCGACGTATCAAACGTGCGCAGCTAATAACAACGCTTAAGCTATCAAGAGCTGCTTGGATACGCAGTTTGTTAAATTATCAAATTCAACTGAACGGAAGAAGGCGAAAGGAATGGTAAGAGGAACGATAAAAAAAGTAGCGATTGTTTGCGTCGCGCTCTTTCTTGTGACCGTTCTGGCAGCAGGGCTGGCTGGCAGCATCCAGACTCAAACGGCAAGTACCCAGTCAACGGCCAGCGCAGTGACAGTCAAATCGACAACGACGCTTGAACAAAAAAGTCCGACAACGGCCGCGCACCCGATCTTTCTTTCATACGAGCAACCGACGATCCTTCAGCTGCACTCCTATACTGGCCCGTTCGTAGGAAGCATTCATTCGAACGTCTATCACTATCCGTGGTGCTACGAAGCCAAGAAGATCAAGCCACAAAATCAGGTTTGGTTCCGGAACGCCAAAGTCGCGCTCGCAGCTGGCTATCGGCCCTGTAAAGTCTGTAAGCCACCCCGTAAATAACCACATACCGTAGTTTAGCGTCTAGCCGCGCTCGCTCTACGCTCTCTATCAGCTCTTCCAGCGGTACTGTGTGAAGGTAAGCAGCAAAGAGGTTGTAGACAGCCCCTCTAGTTTCGGTTGTGCTATGATGCGCGTGAATCGCTTGCACAAGCGATCAATCGATTCGACAGGTGATAATGGCGCTGCGAGAACGTGCTGAAAGTGACCGCAACATTTCAAATGCAATTCAAGTTTTTTTAAGCGACCTGCTAACCGTCACTTCGTTTCTCATTCTGTCGTTTTAAGCTGAAATTAGCTTTCTTTTCCGAACTGGCTTGAAACCTGAACGATTGCCTCGCGTTTTTGTATCTCCAATAGCATAATTGCTAGTCGTTCTACGATAGTACAATTTCGAGCACGCTATAGGCGGCTAAGCACGGCTACACTTAGAATACTTAAGCAAAAAACCGAAACCAAAACCCTTATCGCTCTAGCTTATGTATCCTTCGCCGTTAGCAAACGCGGAGGTACGCGTGTGAAGTGGGTTGATGTTGCAGATACACAAGATATTGAAAAAGGCAAAATGAGCCTTGTTGATGTTGAGAGAAAAAAGGCGGTTATCGCCAACGTTGAGGGTAAGTTCTACGCATTCAATGATCGGTGCCCGCATATGAATGCGCCACTTCATTTGGGCACGCTTCAAGGTAAGGTAATTATGTGTGCGCTTCACTTTGCGACGTATGACGTAACAACTGGAAAGAAACTTTCAGATCCTAAAGAGTTGAGCACACCACCTGAAATAATGCAGAAGATGCCCGCAAATTTTCTTCAAATGGCCGGAAAGATGGCTGAAATCATGCAGCAGATCGAGACACTCGACCTTGAAACGTACGAAACCAAAACTGAGAACAATAGAATATTTGTGAGGATCTGAAGCGCGAAGCCGCCATGAATATCTACTGTACCTCCTGTCTCAGAAGGCAGCGAGCGTCAGAAATTACCTCTCAGAAGAGGTTTGTCAGCGATCCTACTTGACACTAAAGCTAAGCTTGCTGCTGCAGTTGGTTTCATTGTTGCTGCTGCTATCTCGCTGGTGCAAGGCCTGGGGATTGTGTAGGTCGCATGGAGACTGCAATATCAACACTAACTCAAAATTTTAGTAAGCTGGCAGTGGAACTAACGGACTGGTTGACGGTGGGGGTGGTGTTGGACCGGTGAGGGTCGTCTGCGTCAGGGGTGTAGGTAGTTTTACTGTGTAGGTAGTTTTACTGTGTAGGTAGTTTTACTGTCTGTACCAAGGTATACGGCGGAGCAGTAGTGAATGTGTAGACATACGCACCGCATTGCACGCGGATGCCGGTGCTTCTTACGTCAATTCCTTGTAGTTCACCACCATTAGCGAATCTTGAATAAGGGATTATCCTTGTAGCACCGCCCCCGTTAGTACTCTCCATGAAAACGCCGCCCGTAGAGAAGTTACCTTGATTGGCTTGTGAATCGGAGAGGGCAGTTACGTAATAGTGTCCGTTATAATAGTCGATACCTTGACTGTTCCACATCGTGTGACTTGGTGAAATTACGCCCTTATATGCAAATGTCGTGAAATCATACAGGAAAATGGCCCCTTGTATACCATTCGATTGGGGCGGTGGCGCCTCACCATACGATACAACGGCAAAAGCATTAGCACTGGGGTTAACAGTGACGGCAGATGCAGAAGATTGCAGTCCGGTGGGGGGAAACCAACCATCTACCTCAGCTAAATTGATAGAGCGTATAAAGTGTAGGTCGCTTGTTCCCCACATTCCTAAATACGCATCATTCGTGCTACCACCAACAGCTATAGCATAGAGCACCCCGTTATATACCTTCCCACTTCCCATGTAGTCAACGCCCGACCCGCATTGCCCGGCGGCATTGGGATTCGACGAGACAAGCTTCCAATTAGAATCATATTTGGAGATTCCTGTCTGTGTTATATAGTAATAATATGTCCCGTCATACGCCAACCCTTGGGAGTGACCACTAGACTGTGCGTTTACAGAACAAATGCATCCAGCCGAAAGAATAACTGCGACAGCAATTAGTCCCGCCAGCACCCAGATATTCTTCATCCGCCTGAAAAGCGGAGTGATCGGCAATAAAAGTTGCGATTTTGACCCCTTTTGGTAGAGTATCTCCGGGAGGGCAAATCACTGGACAGGCTAACCGTTGTTCAGCCACCCGCGGCAGCACAGAAATCGCAAGCTTTTCTGCGTCGTGCGTGCACATCACCTGCTGCAACACGTCAATGATCTGACGAAGCGGTGGCTCCGCAGCACTTGCCGCGTCTAGGCGCCTACGCTGCTGAGTCAGAAACGATGTGACAAACGCAGCGAGGGTATGGGCAAGCTGCTCTCTTAACTCAAGCGCAAACGTTCGCAAATACGATCCCTCAAGCCGTTTGGCCCTGCTGAGGCAGTAGCTGCAGGCCGCCCCGTAAATGACCACAAACCTTAGTTTAGCGTCTAGTCGTGCCTGTTCAACGCTTTCTATCAGCTCTTCCAGCGGCATCGTGTGAATGTAGGCAGCAAAGAGGTTGTACATGGCCTGCTTCTTGTAGGTTGTAATGGTCTGGGGATGGAATGCTTGCACGACGGTTGAATTTGTGGTGCAGGTAATAACGCAACTGCAAGAACGTGTTGAAAGTGAAAGGTGAAAGAAAAAGGGATTACCTTCTCAACAGACAGGTGTTGCCTCTACCCGTTCCTTAGCTCCTAAAAGCTTCTTCTTTTTTAGATTTCCTTTGATTCTTGGGCTGCGAAAGCTGACAGCGGCAGCAACCGGCTATATTGTAAGCGGACGGCCTCCGAAAATCGTGTGGGGTGCTAAATATTTTGAGATTCTAATTCTTAGCTCCAGCTCGGTTGACCTCGACGGCTCCGGTAGCTCCGATGAGACTCTCCAGAATCGGCAACGGAGCGAAATATGCAGAGCGACAACGCAGCACCGTGTAACTCTAACATGATAGGGTATAAGTTACCCTTCGAGGAGTCAATATCAGAGAAAGGTTCATATCAATCTAGGATAACGAGACAAAACATGGAAAGGACGAAGATTTTAGTCTCTAAAGAGGCGCGGGAGCTGCTAATCGGCTTTCAGCTTGAGGAAGCGGCTCGGCTACATAAAAGAATCTCGCAGAGCGACGCGCTAGTTATAGCGGTTGAGCTTGCGAAGCAAGCGAGAGACACGGAGAGGAGCAATTGATTGGAAAGGTTGGGTAGGTAGTTGTGAGATGTCAGATAAATCGGTGAGATTATGCAACTTATAGGAAAATCAAAGGTCACCAAACTAAAGGCTAAGGCAGGCATTGCCTATCCCCTCATTAGGTTGCCTAAAATCTGTGCTGGCGAAATTGGCAAGACGGCTGAGATTTTTGAAACGAGGCATGACGACAAGCGGGCACTCCTCGTCACTTTCGACGGACTAGCCGAAGCAGGTTCTGAAGTTATACAACTTACGCCTAAAGTTATACAACCAGGTTGCCAGAAAGACCTAGAAGTTCGTCTCTGTGAACTCGAATCTAAAATCGCAGAGCTTCAATCAATTCTTCTCAAGAAATCAAATCAAAAAGCTCCCCAGAGCCCGTTATTTCGTCAAAGCACCCCGAAAACCAGTGGGCTCGGCCGGATTCGAACCGGCGACCTCCGCCATGTCAAGGCGGGCGATTCGGAGTTTTCTGAAGCGTTTTCTGTGGGCGATATCACCGTGAGAAAGGCCAGTGATCCGTCGTACACAGTCTGGTAGATTCGAGTGGATATTCCAACAAGTTTTGAGAACGTGTGCGGTAGCCGGATAGTCGGGTAGTCGTAACCTGCTTTTGCGCGATGCAGCGAGATTTTGCTGTGATAGACTTCCAACAGCTCGTGGCTTGGCATCTCACCATCAAGATATAGGTAACGTTCAGCGGCTAGCATAGTACGTGCATAGCGGCGCTGCACACTTAATCATTATGATTCGCTTTTGGATGTTATACGGCGCACCGTTACCACCGTCGCAAACGTTAAGGCGCGTGAGGCGATGCGCTCAACTGGGCGGCGAAGTAAAACACGATTCCAAACAGAAGCGACCACCTTTTTCGCGGCGGGGTTCGCGGGAGTACGTATAATCTGGGCTAGTAGAGTGAAACTCGTTCCAGTCGATTGGTTGGGACTGATCATCTTCGAGTTGATCGAACGGCATCCATATCCTTTTGAGCAACTTCGTTAGTTTTTAAGAATTTTATCGTGGATTATTCGTCATCTGGATAGTTAAAGCACTAGGGCCGTTAGCTAGCAACGTGATGTTTCCAAACAAATCTGAGACTCATCAGGTAATTAAATCCAAATGCAACGGCAATAGCTACAATTTCGGAAACGAAATAAAAAATGCCGAAGAACGTTGTGAGGGCGTAAAGCAACAATACATTTATGGTAAATCCCCCTAAGGCGACAACTTGGTAATTCACGAATGATAACAATAGGTCGCCGCGTTTTTTGAACGAGTGGCGAAAGGTTATTGTGGTGTTTAAAACAAATGCCCACAAGATGCTAATCTCGATCGCCAGCGCTGCCGATAAAAGATAAAACAAGTGGGCGTACTCGGTGAATATCCATGTTAAGAGTAAAATCACCACGGCACCGCTTGCTCCTACGAAGGCGAACGTTAATGCTTCAGTCATTCGTTGGGCGATAAAGACTCTGATGAGCGCACAGAGCTCGTTCGATACCACTTTAAGCATTTTTCTCGGCGAATATACGTGGCTTGCGCCTTGCTCGCGCTGTTTATAACCGACCGGTATCTCAATCACTTTCACATCAAGGGCTGACATTCGTGCTGTGAATTCGAGCCAAAAGTTGTATCCGCTGTAGACGACCTGGGAAGCGATATCTCGCGCGATCGTTGTTTTCATCAACCTCAAAGCGCTCGTGACGTCCCTTATCTGGGGGACAAACAAGGCGCTCTCGATGATTCTCAGCCCACGCGTGAGTATTCGGCGATAGAGCGGCTCAGCTCTTTCCCTTCTTTGTCCAACAATAATGTCTGGGTTTGATCCGCTTTCGGCGATGCTTACAAATTTTTGGACGTCTTCGATGTAGTACTGGCCATCGCCATCTAAAAAAAGGATATGAGTATAAATTGACGGGTCAATTGACAGTATTGCATCCCGCGCAGCAGTCGGGTACCCTTTACGTTTACCACTGATGCTTATATGCAGTCGGGGTATAGCTTGGTTTTCAAATTCCCTAAGCACCTCTTTGGTTGAATCAGTGCTGCCATCTTCAAAGATAAACAGCTCCACATTATCGGAATTCGCAAATATGTGGCTCATAAATTCGTTTATGAGCCGACGTATAGCCAAGGGTTCTTGGTACACCGGTACAACAGCGGCAATTCTCAAAGGCTTAAGCATTCTAGTACCGCCGAACCGGTCAATGTGCAAGTGATCGTTCCCATATGAGGTGCTCGTAGTTGCGCCTCACTGCGTTTGCATCATGGGTATCGAAATACCAGTCAATCGTTCTCTGTAGCCCCTCTTCTAAGAGTACGCGTGGTTTCCATCCCAGGATTTCTTGTGTGCGGGCCGCATCAGCTACCCTGTTAAACACGCCGACGGGTTTGTTTAGATCACGATAAACGTCTCTGGGATGCCATTCGCAGATCTCGAATATGGCCTCGATCACTTCGTTGATCGTCCACAGCCTGTCTTGGCCGACGTTTACCGCAGAGGCGTCTTTTACTCTCTCCGCCGCTCGTATTAACCCATTCACTACATCGCTCACATACGTGAAATTTCTCGTTTGTGCCCCTGACCCCCAAATGACAAAAGGATCTTGGCGTATAAACGCCCGTGCTATTAACGCTACGATAGCGTGGGTTTCATTCTCTCGCGGCCCATATGCCGTGAAAATTCGACACGAAACACCGTCGAGTCCATATTGTTCATGATACGCTTTTAGCGTCATCTCTCCCATCAGTTTAGCCCATCCATACTCAGCGTCAGCGCATGCCTTACCACACGCAAAAACGTCGACCATGTCTTCTTTCAAATACGTGATCGGCCCATCCGCTTGGAGTGTATCTGGATAGACGCAGGCGGAGCTCGCAAACACAACTTTACCGACGCTGTTTTGTGACGACCGCCAGAAAACGGTGCTGTCTAACGCCATATTTGTAGCGCAGTCGGCCGGATGCGTGTCTATGTATGCCCTCCCCCCATGAGCAGCGGCAAGATGGAAAACAACGTCTACATCGCGCAAAGCTCGGTCCGCAAAACTAACATCTCTCAAATCGCCGCTCAATAGCTCAATGTAATCTTTCGATTCTTCGAGGTTTTGTACCGTTCCACTTGAAAAATCGTCAGCGATCCGCACCTGAGCATTGAGGTTAACGAGTTTGTCTACGAGGTGGGAACTGATAAATGAGGCGCCACCTGTAACTAGTACCTGACTTATTGTTCCAATTCATTATTTCTCCCTTGGTCAAACGAGCGTTCTTAAGACACAATCCAGATAGAAGACTACGAGGCTGACGACCACGATGCCAAGCAGTATCCCGTATGGCATCGCTCGCGCGATCCTGCTCCGTCCTTTAAAGACTCTCGAGTCGAGGAAAACTCCCCCGAAGAGGGCAAGCGGTAAAAGACAGGGAAGATAGAATCGTGCCAGCTCACTATACGCAGCCTGTGAAAATCCATGGACCGTTAATGGTCCGATGCTTAGGGAAACAGCTGAACCAAAACCGCCGGCTGGCATTTTAAGTGACGAGTTATTGAGAACGATGCTCTGATTTGTTCCAGAGGGCATCGGAGCGCCGTTTACTCCCATGGACATCGGAGCGCCGTTTACTCCCATGCTTAGCGCTCCAGGAGCCCCACCAGCGCCCATCATGGACCATTCGTATTGAGCGTACAGGAGGAAAAAGCCGCAGAATAACAAAATTAAAAGGCTTTTCCACTTGTCCTTTGATATATTTCCGGACCGACGTACGCCGTACGCCCAGATTCCAAATGGCAACAGGATCAAGAGAGGGTATCCGCGCAACAGAAACGAGGGAAGATTTGAAATATTTTGACTGATTATCGCAAGCGCAGTATCAATCTGTCCCCAATAGACGTATTGAAAGGCAAAATTGACCCCAAAAGCGTAGCTGTATCCTGATGCGAAGATCTTACCAAAGACGAGCAGGTTGTATGCAACGAGAAGCAGCACTGGGATTGCCGATCCGGCGGCAAGCCACGTTAGAGGCTTTATGATCGTTTTGAGGCTCTTCCTGTTGGAGATCACAAGGTGAGCGATAAGTACTAGGAAGAGAATGCCATTCGTGTACCGTATGCACAAGCTTATGCCTGCAAAAAGACCTGCGAGGAAAAGAGGCGTAGGCCGCGCGTTCTTAAACGATTCAGCGTAGAACAACACAGATAAGGCTACGAATACGAAACCGGCAAAGTCTGACATATAAGGCCGCACAAGCATGCCCAGAAATGCGGCGCTAAATGCCATGAGTATCGTGGCGAAAACGGCCGTTCTCTCTCCGAATTGCCTCTTTGCTAGAATATAGAAGATCGGGAGAAATATGGCAGCTAATATGAGGTTCGTGTACGCGGCGATGCCTAATCTATAGAACCCGGCTAGGATAAACGAATATCCAGGAGTCTTCTCTATTACCCATGTGTTAGAGGCTGTCTTATCCCACTGATTGTAAGACCCCCGCATCCCGGTTGCATTGTTCGTTCCGCCGCCGGTAGGCACGACCCCATTGGGATTACTACCATTGTTCGTTCCGGCGCCGGTAGGCACGACCCCATTGGGATTACTACCATTGTTCGTTCCGCCGCCGGTAAGCGCGGTTCCGAGGGAAACCGTGTAATTGCTCATCTCGGCATCGGTAAGCGTGAGCTTCCCGTCTGAATACGCCTTCATACCAATATAGTATGCCCTGTCGTCTGGATCCACTAACTTTGTGGGAACGAATGCGGCGCTCAGTAGAAGAACTGCTATTATTAGGATAAGGGCCTTCTCTGAGGTTGAAATCCCCTTTAGTCTTGCTATAAGGCTGTGTGCTCTCTCCAGATCCATAACTAGTTCCCTCTATAATTCCACAACATACTTGCACTAGGTCCAATAACTTCTGATATCAGCAAAAGAGGCCAAATTAATTGTCGATTCTTCTTTAAGCATCAATTGAAATCCGGCAGCATTTCTGGCGCATCGTTTGAACTCAGGTTATCATTAGAAATGACTGATGATCGAACTCATCATCACAGATACTACAACACTTAGCGTTCCGTTACTTTCAAGGTAAATATGAGAGATGTAATGCCACATAGCGCCCCGGTGACGTTTATGAGTTCCAGCCACGATTTACGCCGTCTTTCTTTACTTATCAAGATGCCTCGATTTTTTGCTTTCTAGTTGATCAATAACATCAATACACCTTGCACTAACAGCTCATGAATTCGCTCTTCTGCAGGAACGGCGTGTGACCACGCTTCGTTGATAATTTTTTCTTCAGTCATTTCTTCTAAGAAAGGGGGAATGTGGGAGGGAATCCGAAAAGAGGTGAAGAGACTGAGGCATCACCTCCCACCATACCCTTATTGAATCCACCATACCCTTATTGAATCCAGAAAGAAATGACAGGAGTGAGGCAATCTGAAACGAGGTATGTCCTATGCCTTCTTCCCGTCGCATCCTTATTGAATTCCAAGTTCGCCTTCGATTCTGCTCTTCTCGTCCTGAGGAAGTTGATCGAGTATCGTCGTCAGCTTGTCCTTTTGGTCTTGTGGTAGGAGCTGGTACCACGACTCGCGCGCCTGCTGCAGGTTTTCCTGCGACGCTGTTTTCTGGTCTTGCGGTGGCTCGAACCACGATTTAAATTGCTGATAAGACGACGTGGTTGTACATCCCTGCGCGCTGTCGCGCGCCCCTCTGTGCTTTCCGTTCAAGACAGATCCGCCGAGCGTTGGCCCGCCTTTATTTGCACCACGACGAGGTGCCGGATGTTACAGTAGTTTCGAGGTCATCGATGCGGGTGTCGTGTGATCTGTCGTTGCATTCCACGTCTGGGCAACCACTACGCCAGCGTTGTCCTCTGATATGATGGCCGAGAGGACAAGACTTGCCACTGTGACTTGTCTTTTCACGGTGTGTGTTCACCTCCTCACGTTTGTTGCGCATTCACCTCCTTGTTTGCTGCTGTAGGTGCAGCGTGCCCCAGCTTGTGGAGAGGGCACGGCCAAGCGACCGTACGCCTCTCACCAAAGAGCATGGAGAGATGGGTAAATGCCCGGGGGGTAAGAGGGCACATACCGATCCTTCTCACGTGCGGCTCGTTGTTTGAGCGCTGAAGGCACACTACACGTAACCGAGCAAGCTAATAAGGCAAGTATAAGAAAATAATTGACAATCAGTTTCCAACAATCGTCATCTTCCTTGTCCGCTTGACAGGTGTGTTACGTACCACGGATCCCAGAACGGCACACTTTCGTATACTGCATATAATGTAAAGTGGTGGCATCACGCCACCTCACAAGGAATTCGTTCTTACGACGCTTACGACGCTGAAAAAACATCGGTAATAGCGCAGTTAGACGCCCGCAAACACGGTTGAGAAGGATCTGCTTCGCTGTCCTGTCAATTGCTTCGTTTTTAGCTTTTGTATCTGGCTAAGTCCCAAGGCCTACCCCGAGCATTATTCGGCAAGACACGATGAGAAGAGGTTGACCTCACGAATTTTGCATAAAACGAGCGCTTAATCAAACTTGGAAACTAGTTTCCAATACACTATTAATAAGGTAGATCATTATATGTGCGAAGTGCAGTGACGCGGCCGTTCGTGTAGTGCAGTGACGCGGCCGTGCGTGTATTAGTCTTTTAGTGTTAGTGAAGAGACAGATGTAAGCGCATAGTGCGTTAACGTAGGAAAAACAATGGAAGCTGCACAAAAGCAACAAGTGGAGTTGTTCATTTTTTTGCTCATTTTGGGAGTCGTAGTTGCAGGCGGCATCGTCGCGCTCGGAGCAAACAAGGCGATACCAGGAACGAGCAATGATTATGTGAGCGTCGTTAGAGCTCCACCGCCTCCGGCTGGACTGACTTCCGAGCAGCAATCTGAGCTACAAAAACTATATGAAGCCCGCTTGAATAGCTTTGTCGCCATTGCAAAAAAGGATGAACGCGTGCAACAACTTCTTGCTGGACCACAATCAGAAATAGTAGGGCTCGCCTTACCAAGCAGCCCAGGTGCCAGCCCAGGCGCCGAAGAAACCGGTGCCCTGCTTTTGAGAGCGAATAGCACGTTTTACAGGATCACCATCGATATAACACATGAGAAGGTTATCTCAGTTGAACAACTCGCGTGCTACGGTCCGGGCTGCACCGATTGATTGCAATAAACATACGAGAATGAGGAGCGTTTATGGAGCGAGGCAGATTTGGCGGAAAGAAGCTCTTCGCCGCCACTATTTTTATCGCCTCAATTATCGTACTCGCGGTCAAGTTACTAAGCTCGGCGTCTGTGCAAGTCTTCGTTGAAGGGAATACGGCTATAACGAGCCAGATTCAGGGACTGTTTACCTACACCGACGTACTTGCTCTTGTCCTCTCGTCGATGCTTCTGGGTGGCAGCGGCCTATACCTCCTCCTACACGACTCTCTTGGTATAAGGGCGGGAACAGCGCCCCCACAGCCTACGTCTGTTGGGAGCACGATCCTCGAGGAACGGCGACAGCGATGGGAAGAGACTGCGAAAACACTCAAAAAGAATGAGCAGGCGCTCTATAAGGCGATTCTCGATGAGGGGGTTATCAATCAAAGCGAACTCACCGATAAGACCGGTCTTTCGCCATCCGATATTAGCAGAACGCTATACCTGTTGGAAAGCAAGGGCCTTGTCGAGCGCAAGCGGCTTGGCATGGGGAACGTAGTGCTACTTAAATGACGCTCGCTTCCACGCATTTCTGTCAGCGTTCGCTAACGAATCGATAGGTTGTCAATAGGTGGGATGGATCGCTTGCTTCGTTGACAGGCATGTGCGTCAGTTTATAATCACCGTACCATACCCCAATAAAAAGAATGCTTGTTAGCGCCAAAAAAAGAAAGGGTCATCCCCGTTAATACTGAATGACTTCGTTCTTGGATGCGTTCAACTTCTCTTTGAATTGTCAAACTTATTGAAATGTCTTCGTTCTGCTCTTGAAATGCGCTTTGCACCATTTCACGACCAAGCTAATCACAAGGTCTTGAGACGATATAGATTTTTGCTTCTGTAATTTCTTTAGTCTCTGGTGTGCGGAGCATAGCTCGATGGATCCTTCTTGCGTACGTTTGGGATTGAGATAAAAGAACAGCTTGCCCAGACCCTCGCTGCGTATGTCACATTGATTCTAGCAGGGCCGCATGGGGCAAACGCCGAAAGGGGGGAGCCACCTCTCCGGCAGATCATTGACGTGTTACAGCAGGTGATGTGCACACACGACGCAGAAAAGCTGGCGATTTCTGTGCTTGAAATCTACGAAGACGGTTATAGCGAAGAGCGACCATAAGACTGACGAGATTCGCCGCTATCGATCTGAAATGGAGTTAAACACTCACGATCCTAAACCCGCAAGTGAACGATACTCCACATTTTGCTCCGATCGATGAAACTCATCATCCTTTCAATTTGCGTGCCCCACGCAGGGTCGCGCGGGATATCCTTAACTGCAGAGAATTGATCGAGCACCTCAACGCGCTCGTCCCACTTCGTCATCGTGCGTGCGTCTTTCAATGCCCACCTAGTCACCATTTTTTTCGCGCCTGTTCGCCGCAATCCTAAGTTGGCGACGAATTTACCTAGCCTCGATTGCGCGTTAAGTACGACTTCCGCGTCCGAGAAATTGTCCGCCAGCAATGAGAGAAACCGCTTTACCTGCGAATCGTGAAACCAGTCCAACACGCCCCCACATATCAGGAATACACCGCGTTGCGTGTGCACTATATCCCTACACCAACTCTCGTCGAACAACGATTTTGCAAGGTACATTGTCCGGTCAGGCTCGGGGAGCAATTGCCTGCGGACGCTGATAACGTTGGGGAGGTCAAGATCGTACCACTCGATAGAGCCGTTGTCGATGCGGTAAAACGTGGTGTCAAGACCCGCTCCGAGATTAATGACCGACGCTGCGGGGTGTTCCGCGATGTAACTGCGGACTTTGTCGTCGAACTGCATTGCTCGCGCAACCATCATAAGAGTGCCTTCAAAACGCAGGCCTTCATCGATAGCTGAAAAAAGGTCATAATCAATTTGTTCGACAAGCTCAATCGCTTTCGCGTCGTTGAAGACTGAAGGATATTTGCGGCTGAATTTTGCTCGTCCCCAGAGAGGAGCTAATAACGTTCCTTCGACGCCATGTAGATCAAATTTCATCGCAGACTTCCTCGACTGGTCGTAGAATGTCTAGCCCCGATTAGAATTATAGTTTTAGGCTTCCAAGAATAGTTGCTTAGTGAGCAGCATCCTCAGATTCATTAGATTCGCCCCGTAGAGCATTCAGATGTGAATCTCAATCCCTTTTTCTGGCATAATAACATTATCGTGGAAGTTCTTGAAGACTTCAGGGTACTGCGTGTGCACTGGGATTAGCGTTTTCGGTTGCACAGTCTCGACCACGTCTCGTATCTCATCGTAGTTGAGATGCCCTGATGCGTGGATGTGCGTATAGGGATACAAGCCAAAGTGTGCCAACCAGTTCTCCACTTTCTTTAGATCTAACTCCATCTCCAGATCGAACGGTTCACACACGCTCCGAATGTAACTACTGCCTACGTCAGGCTTGACATCGATCAGCTCTTTCAGCTCGAAGAAATCGCAGCGGAAGATGTATTCATCCTGATTCTCGCGGATATCTTTTGCTGTCACTGCATTGGCGTGATCGAGAAACTCACGCTCCCAATATTCGTAATCTTCTCTTTGAATCTTCTCTGAGAACCGGTTGTCTTTGTACACCCCCCACGTTTTTCGGGGAATGTACACTCGGAGGTGATCGTCATCGTGTTTCACCCGCTAGCTAATCGTGCACTCCACTTTGTTCGTTCCGTCGTAGTATGTCAAATTGCTCGGGGTCGTGCCTGCGCTAACTTGAAAGTGCATCCAAAGAAAATCGCTTTCGCCGTTTTCTGATAACACTACCGCCGGCCTAGTACCTAGCGCAGTATGCGTATATCCGGCACTATCTGAAAGTATGAAGTTATCCGTGCTCAGTTTAAGCGTTCCCGCGTGGTCGTTATATACCACCGCCGTTACATTGAACGTCGTGCCGGTGTAGGCGTCATGGTCGTCTTGCTTATAGGTCGCAGTCATGGTCAGTGCCGGGCTGGTTGTCGAGTTATTACTTGTTGTCGGACTTGTTGTCGGTGATGTGCAACCCGATACTAACAAAGAAGCAGCCACAAGCGAAAGAACAGTTATCGCAGCTATTGGTTTGAATTGCATATTAGGTCGCTTACCAAAGACGCGAAGGTTGGCTTAACTGTTCCTATTTGCGAGTTCCTTGACCTGCTCTTTGCTGTTTGTTTGCGTCGTCAGCTGGAAAACTCACTCGAAGTTCACATCATGCGAGCGGGCGGTTGGAAAAAGAGACTTGCTAAAAAGGCGTCTTATCGTACAATTCCTTGATATCCATATCATTGAACTGCAGGTACACCGCCGTCACGTTCAAACTCGAATGTCCGAGCACCTGCTGCAGCCGCCTGATGTCCCACCCGTTTCGCACACAGTGAATCGCGTATGAGTGGCGGAAGGTGTGGGGGTGAACGTCCTTTCCGATGACCGAACCATAGCGCTTGACGATGTTTCGCACCTGTCGTTGTTTGAGGGCAAAAATAGGTCGATCATCGGGGAGTTCTTGTACCGAAACGTATTCGGAGAGCATTTCGATCGTCTCCGCGTCTAAATGCACCCTCCGCTGCTTCCCTCCCTTCGCCTTTGTAACATTGATCACGTTGTTGTGTGGTTCGATGTCGCGCGGCATGATGGTGAGCAACTCGTTGACCCGTACGCCGGTGCGCCACAGCACCCGCAGCATAAGGTAGTCGCGCTGGTTGCACTGGTGCGCCGCCGCAAGCACCTGATCGACCTGCTCCTTTTCAAGGTAGTCGGTGATGTTCTTCATGCGCAGTGCCGAAAAGGTGACTTATCGGCAATAACGGTTGTCATTTTGAACGGGATTCGTCGGAGTGCTGCGTCGCGAAGAAACTCGTCGACAAAGCGACAATTTGTTAACCGCATGCGGCTAAAAAACGGAGTTAGACCACGAGATCTACCTGACTACGGAGTGGTAAAGGCGTTGCAATTGTCTACTTCACCACCCTTCTAAACTGATATAACGTCGCCCCCATGGTCACTGCTGCGACTAACGCAAGCACTGCATATGCAGCTATAATAGTATTCCAATCAAATCCTGTGGACATTAACGCCCTAACAGCATTCGCCGTGTAACTAATAGGGTTGAAATTCGAGACAGTTTGTATCCAGTCTGGAAGGAACTGAAGTGGCACTAGGGCGGTGCTCATGAACATTAGGGGGATGAGAATAAGCGCCCCTAAACCTGTGACCGTTTCTTGACTCTTTGTGGCCAATCCTGCTGCCAGCCCAATCCCTGACCAAGCGATCTCAAAGAACGCCAGAGTGAAAAAAATCAGCAGAATTCCTGGAACCCCTGTTGCGAAAGTTGCGCCGAGAAGATATGCAAGCACCAGAATTATGCCTGTTGGAATAATCGTCATAACCCCATCGCTCAGTAGTCGTCCGAGCAGAATGGCCGGCCTGCTCACAGGCGTTACAAGCATCTTTGAAAGATACCCAGAATTGATATCGTCAACCATGGAGTTTCCAGACTGCGTTGAAGCAGTCATCGCGGGGAATAAAAGGATACCAGCCGTTGCGAATTGGAGGTAGCCACCGGCCGGGAACCCCGGAAGGCCCCCAAACTTCGAGAAAATTTGCGTGAAGAGAAAAAGAAACAGTAATGCTTGGAAGAGCGAGAGGAAAATCAGGATAGGGGTCCGTAGGAGCTTTTTCATAGCCCTAACGAAGAGATCCCACGTATCAAAGAGAGCGTCGTAAACCATCTTTTATCACTTCGGCTAAATGAATCGTATCCCTCCATAAGAGGAACTTGCTTTTTTGGACAGTTCTTCTGCATAAGTATACTGTTGATGCATCACGTCACCCTCTTCCAATCATAAGAGGAACTTGCTTTTTTGGACAGTTCTTCTGCTCGTATCCTTCTTCCAGTATATTGCAAAAAGACATCATCCAATGAGGGAGATGAAAAGTTGACGGAAGCCAAGCGAATCTTATTTTCGACAAATATTTTTACGATATCGGGAATCAGATAGCTTGCATTCTTGGCATAGACCGCCAAGCCATTTTCAACGTCAATGACCTTTGTAATGCCTTGTATGCTGTTGACAATGTGTTTTGATCTCTCTTTCAAGGCAGCGTCTGAATCCCCGTTAGCTAATGACAGGATTATTGTGTCGCCTCCGACTTGCCGCTTCAACTCAGTGGGCGAGCCGCTGGCAACTACGTGTCCGTAATCAATTATTGCAAGCTGGTGACAGAGCCTATCGGCTTCTTCCATATATTGGGTTGTCAAAAAAATGGTTGTCCCCTCTCTGTTGAGTTTTTCGAGGTGCTCCCACATCCCTAAGCGCGACTGCGGATCCAGCCCAGCGGTTGGTTCGTCTAGAAAGAGCAATCGTGGCTTGTGAACGAGAGCAGACGCAAGATCAAGCTTCTTTTTCATTCCTCCAGAGTAGAACGAAACCCTTTTATCCGCGACCTCCGACAGCCCAACGAGTTTGAACAATTCGTTCAAGCGCTTTTTGAGGACGTCGCCGCGTATTCTCTGGAAATGTCCCTGAAGGATCAGGTTCTCGCGACCAGTTAAATCCCCATCTAGAATGGTCTCCTGGCTTTGAAACCCGATAACTTTGCGTATCTCACGAGCATCTTTATCGATGTCGTAGCCAGCAACGGTCGCAGAACCAGAGGTTTTCTTAAGCAGTGTTGCCAGAATCTTGATCGTTGTGCTCTTTCCCGCACCGTTAGGGCCTAGGAACCCGAAGAACTCCCCTTCTCTCACACTGAAGGAGATCCCATCGATAGCCCTTGTACCGTCAGCATACACTTCGACAAGGTTTTCGACGGTAATGATATCTGACGCCGTCCGTGGCCGTCGGCGTTGCGATAGCTTTTACTGACGCTCCGTCCGTGGCCGTCGGTAAGAAGGGCACGCCGTTGTGCAGCACGATCTTATCTGGCTCTTCAATTTCCAGATTGGTTCCTTTCGCCGCTTTAACGTTCTCGAACATCATAAACCACCCTCAAATTTAGCACTCGTGGCTGTCCAGCGTCGGGTTGGTACGCTCGTAACGCAGGTTTTTCTGTCGCGCCAAGGATTGCCGCCGCGCATACCGGACCTCACTGCTGTCCTTGCGGAGCAGCCCGAGCAGGATTCGCATCGTCGTGGACTTTCCTGCGGCCTTCAATCCCGTGTAAGGCAGCGTCAACGACCAGCTCGGGCAGCTCATCAAGCGTGTGCGTCGTCGATGTCATCATCGAGGCGAGCGCGGAAAACATGAGGGGCCCGGCAATAAGGCCTGTTACGAATATCGCATCAACGTCCTGGCGGAGCTCCCCCCGAGCCTGAGCTTGCGTGACGAGTTGCTCCACGTGCTTCAGGCGCGGCGCGAACTGTTGGCGAAACAACACCTTGAACAGCTCTGGATGTGTGTAGATCTCGCCGACAACCGCAAAGAGCAGTTTTGCTTGCAGTGGATCCGTCAAGGACAAGTGAGCGCGGATTTCTTCATGCAACAGCGTCACCATGTCCGCGCGGAAATTGCCCGTGTCGATGATCGGCGTATCGACATGCAGCTCGCGCAGCGCATCAGTGACGAGTGCCTCTTTCGACGGCCAGCGCCGGTAAATCGTCTTCTTGCCGACGCGGGCACGGGTCGCCACTGCTTCAAGGCTCATATCGTCGAATCCCTTCTCAGCGAGCAGTTCAAGCGTCGCTGTAATGATTGCCTGATTCGCCTGGGCGCTGCGTGGACGCCCGACAGGCCGCTGGTCTGGCTGCTCTTGAAGAGGCATGCGCTTTGCGTACCACTTTGATGTATCGCACGTAGCTTTGGTTTGCGACGTAGCAAGTATTTTGGTATCGACCCTGTGTCGTATATAATTAGATAATATATAAAGTAATGGTCATTGGCCAGGCTTCCGGGACAAACGTCGCAAGCTGGCCTCCCGCAAACAGCCCGACAATTGCAAGCGGGTTAGTCATCGCTTTAATTTGTTGAGATCACGAGGCTGCGTGGCGATAAAGAGCACGTTCCGTATTGTGAGGAGTACCGCCGTCCGCGTTATATCAGAGACTATCCGTCGTCACTGCGAAAAGCACAACGGGGTAGGGCAACTGCTGTAACGTACGAAAGTTGTAACAAAGTTTCAAATAGATTTTAGCTATACCTATAAGATGCCTCGGTTTCGTAGTTCTAAGGCTGTGACCGCCCCTGTTGCATGGGTCGATGCTTGGTCAAAATACGTCTTCCTTATTAGAAGGGGGGGCGGTTAACAGCCTTAGTTGCGACACACTTTCGCTCTGCTTTTCGCTAACAAATTACCCGATATACCCACCATCTTCCTCCGTGAACAACGATTTCGTAGAGGTCGATGAACTCATCCTTGAAATCTCGGACTACAAGAACGACTATGCCGATGTGGCTGCCGAAAAAATCTTTAGGAAGTGCTCGACCAGTTGGGGGGCTTATCAATACCTGCAAGACCGCATGCACGATGGCTGGCTACCCGACAGCGCACGTCAGCAGTTGCGACGAATTATCAAAAGGATACAAGTGCAGATACATCAGAGCCGCGAATACGGGTGGGCGTATGAGCAGTCGTGAACGCACTTATTCACCAGGCCAGATTTCCCAAGCCGGACACGTCCAGCGGGGGTCCGTTGGCATTTGAAGCTCAAGCTCGCACCTGAAGCCCTCGTTGCCGGACTTGAAATGCGCGCAAGTCTTACACTCTTTTGTCATTATTCCTTTCTTTTTAATCTACCTTACAAGCTTCTGGATCGCTGTGGCGTTCGATGCCACCGCTTATTAAAACAAATAACTTTGTGATGCTTCACCATAAATGTTGTTGTGACAGATTCCCGTCACAGCCCGACGAGCATAGGCGTCTCGGCGGCCATTTACCTATTGAAGCTTGCTTGGTGCCCTCCGCAAGGAGTAACGGCCATTTTGACGCTAATATCGTCATTAGAAAAAATCATACATGAAATATGTCATGCGGTCCATGTGATTAGCACCGAGTAGGAGGGAGAAAATGCTCACCAAGGCGTTAGTTTTGACGGGCGGCGAAGCTGACTTGCTAAGCCGTGCACTTGAAGAAGTGAAGACCAAAACCTTTGAGGAGTCCCAGATTAGCCTCGATGATGTGGGGGCTCTCAACGCTCTTGTTTCACATTTCAGGGATGCAGAGAAGGTAGAACCGGATAAGGAAGCACGTCAAATATCTGTTAACCCATTGAGCAAACGCCTTTTTCTGGGGCATATTATCGGTCGAGAAGGCAGCACGGACACAGCGAGCGGGTCTCAGGGCTGACCCGCGGTTTATACAATTTCTATATGTGCACGCTCCGCGACACAAATAGCAATTCTTAAGCTTCATTGACTCCCGCTTACGCTTTTGATTTATTTTTTCGTCAAGGGGGGTATTATGGACGAGCAAAAGCATTGTCAAAATTGTGGAGCAGCTATTTCGCCCGGAGCTGCGTTTTGTGCAAAATGCGGTAGCAAGACGTTTATCAGGTCGACATCGCCGCCATCGGCACCTCCACCGTCTCGATGAAGAGCTGCCGGGCGGCTCCCGACTTCACGACGCCGCTCACGCCGTCAGCACTGCGCACAAACAAGATCTCGTCGGCGTCGAGCGGTATGCGCTGTTCCATGCTGGTACTCTCGATTGTCTAAAATCACTAGTAAGAAAAGGGGCTCACGAAAGGCTTCACAGGGCTAGGCGCTACGCTTCAAGCTCTGTTATGTCTTCCGATTGGCAAGATGGGCACATCGGGTTCATGCCTATGCCCTTGAACTTCGACCCGCACTCCTTGCAAGCGTATTGTTTCGCTTCGAGTCGCTTTATGTCTTCGTTTCCAAACGGGCCACCGACCGTACACATGGTGAACTCTCCTTAGTACAAACATGCTCTTGAGTGCGTATAAGGGTTTCCTTAGGCTGCCGAATTAGTTTCATTTGCTTTAAGATAAGGTTATATGCGGCGCGGATGGAAAGTGACGCGCGGACAGGCCTCTGCCACAATCGTGGGTCCTGGACCAGGATAGTATAGCGTGTGACCTGGTAAGCCGCCGTTATAAAACGTTACGGAACGTGAGCGGGTGAAGACGGCATTTTATCCGGTCGGTGCGTGCTCACTTGCCGCGAGAAAAGAGGCGGTGCCACAAAGACCGACGCGTCTCCGTCACATCGGGCAAGAGTCGCGTCAACGGTGCCGCGATCTCGTGCTCCAGCGTTCGAAAACTAGAGCGCAAAAAGCCGTTCTCTGATTGTAGTTGCGCGATAAACAAGCGCAACCGAACCATTAGACAAACAGATCAAGGATTCGAACTTGAGGTAGAGCTTGAAGGAGAAAGCGCGCGGGCCCTGTTGCAAGGAAAAAAGGGTATATCGTTGACCTTTTCATGCGTACGTAAAGGAGGCATGTCGAATGGTCGCAATGCCAGAAAAGGTGATAGAGAACATCAAAGCGATGAAAACCGTCGTGGTGGCGACGGTAAACGATGCGGGCGTACCCAACGCGGTTCCTGTGGGGTCGATCGTCGTGAGCGATCCCGAGACGATCCTTATCGGCGACAACTTCTTCAAAAAGACAGCTGAAAATGCGAAGAAAGCGAACTGCAATGTGGTCGTCACGTCGTGGGTCGGAAGAGAGGGCTATCAGGTGAAGGGCACGGGCAACTATGTGACCGGCGGCCCCGACTATGAGACGATAAAGCAGGTCATAAAGGCGAGGAACCCGAACTTGCCGGCAAAAGGCTGCATCGTTATGAAGGTCACCGACGTGTTTGACGTCGCTCCTGGACCCAATGCAGGAAACAAGATTGCTTAAGATCGGCGTTCCGGTATTTTAAGCGTTAGAAAGGAAAGGAGGAATTGTTGGTGGATATTATATGGCACGGGCACGCGTGCTTTGAGGTGAGGGGGCAGAATGCTACAATCGTGTTTGACCCCTTCGGAGGAATCGGCATACCTGAGCCAAAGGCAAAGGCTGACATCGTCCTGTGCAGCCACAGCCACGCGGACCACAACAACGTAAGACCAGTCCTCAAGGAGGGAGGAGTTGTCCTAGAAGGATTTGTGGGCGCAAAGAAGGTCGAAGACATTCCCGTGAAGGGCGTGGCAACCCTACACGACGCCGCCGGCGGCAGCCAAAGGGGGAAGAACAGCGTCTATATTATACAGCTTGACGGCCTCAAGCTGTGCCACCTAGGGGATCTAGGCCACGACCTGACCGCAGAGCAGGCGAAGGAGATAGGCACGCCAGATGTGTTGTTCACACCAGTTGCGGGAGGAGCCACCATAGGACCTGATATAGCATGGTCTGTCATCGCTAAATTAGATCCGAAAATCATCATACCGATGCATTACAACTCAGGGCTCTCAGGGGCATCGCCGTGGTTACCAAAGGTGATGCCTATCTCCCTCGATGAATTTTTGAGGGGAAAAAAGAACGTTGAGAGAACCGATGGTCCGAGCCTCAGCGTCAAAAAAGAGAGTTTACCCAAGGAACAAACGATTGTAGTGCCAAGACTTCCTGTCTAGTTCTCATATCCCTGGTCATTTTATCTTGGGCCCTGCAGGCCGGACGTTGAGATGTAAAATACCGAAGTTTTGCCGGTGTTTTCCCGACCTTTTCAGAGCGACCTTCATCACAACAAGCGCTGTACGGCCCCCTTTTCCTCTAATTAGCGGGTCAAAATACCGCTAGAAGGGCCATCCGTTGACTAGGAGCGCACATACTGATTAGAACTGACTAGAACTGAACGCCCCTCCCCTCTTCTCAAGCTCCTGCTGATACAATCGGTGCCTTTGAGCGCTCTGATTCAGGGATTATCATTCAGCGTAGAAGGCTTACGCTTTTAAGCTCCTTAACGATTTGATCGACCGCATTAGCCGCATCTTCGGGCTTTCGGCCGCCGGTTACAACCAGTTTGCCGGAACCAAACAAAAGAATCACCACTCTAGGATCCGATACCCGGTAGATGAGGCCGGGAAACTGTTCGGGCTCGTACTCAATGTGCTCAAGCCCGAGACCGAGGGCAATTGCGTTCAAATCCAAAACTGAGTGAAGATCTGCTGACGCCACGATGTTGCTCACCTTGATCTCCGGCGTTCCCTTCACATCGATTCCGATATTTCTGAGGCTTTGAAATACGTTTTCAAGGCCTTTATGAACCTCATCTATGCTCTTTGCACCCGTGCAGACAATTTTTCCCGATCGGAAAATTAACGCGGCGGTCTTCGGGTCCTTGGTGCGGTAGACGAGGCCCGGAAACCGTTCAGGATCATAATCTGCACCCTCTAACGCAAGCGTGGCTTGCTTGAGGTTTATCTCTATTCCGATGCCGGTTGAGGCTACCACATTTTCAATTTTAATAGTGTCCCGCGGTTCAACCATACGCTTCCCCCGTTGGTTTATAAAGGCTTAAGCTAGAGAGCATGGAGAGGCTAAAAGCAATATGCTACTAGAATACTAGAATACCAGAATACTAGAATTGCCCCGCGTGACCCGAGATTATCTCCTCCTGAACGGCTGGGGCTTCAGTTAGCCATCGAGGGCGGCAAACTCTAACGAGAGCGGCCTATCGGGCGAGCGTGAGTGGTAAGTTACTGTGTTTGGGGCGGCCGGTTGTCTTTGCGAAGGCTCGTGCCTCAGCAATCTTTCTTTCTATAGCGAAGACCGATATAGCAGTGCAAACAGGTCACTAGTGAGGATGTGATAAAAACGGGAGACTCAGACAAACACGAAGTGAATCCACCTGACCAATGCACTGGCTGTCGTACTGGAGAGATAACCGCTATTAGGGCAAAGCGTGACCGCCCTGAGTGTGAACCGTGCTCAACGGTGCAGATTAGCACTCCACGGTTTAATTACTGCTACGATCGGTGGTGCGACAAAAACCCCTATAAAGCGGCTTTCCTAAAAGCGGATTTTGCTGACTATTGGCGATCACAGGGTAAATAAGACAATCGCTAGTACGTGCCGCCGATCGTTCTCTCCACTTTTGATGCACGCGGTCCAACATCGATCTCGTGCGCTAGAGAGATTAACCGCATTATAGATTGTAGAATCGCGACGGCTGGTCGGTCCGGATCCGAGCAACCGATACCTGTCGGTACGCCGATCGGTGAATTTAAACAAGAGGTAGGGATACAATGAAAACGACTGAGAAGGTAACGAAAGATGAAATAGATAAAGAATTTGCAGCCAAAAGACTCGCAAAGCTTGATACGGCTATAAAAGCGCTTGAAGACCTAGGCCCTCATAGCAATTACGGCGCGTTAAGCACCGCGATACACGAGCTTAACGCGCAAAAGAAGCGCCTGCAGGCCTAGCTAATATGACAAAAATTACGACAGCCGCCCCGCTTGCTTATACTTAATGTTGGTTTGCTAGCTAGAAACGCCCTATACGTGTCTTATTTATTGCACGAGCTACATCAAGGCGTCGGTTCTTGGAAAAAAAGAATATGGTAGATCATCTCCGGCGGAGAGATTCCAAAGCGTCCCGTAGCTGCGCGCTTTCAGAGGTCAAAACAAAAGTCTTTGAGGAGTCCGAGACGAGTTTAGATGATACCCAGGCACTAGATGCCATTGTTTCGTGTTTCAGAACTACGGAGAAGGAAGAACACGAAAAAGAAACACGTCACACATATCGTAGCCCCTTGCGTAAGCGGCTTGTCTTGGGCACGCTTCTTGACAGGCAAAGCCGCGAATGAAAGTGTTTGATACATCAAAAAACAGCGGTGATATCAAAATTACCCTTAGGTGTGTAGCGCACAAAGCTTAACACTTTTTCAAGAAGAACATTCGAGCGTGTTTTGTGGCTATTCTGGATAATCTATGCAACTATCCAAATTGTATTTATTGCATCGTCTTAGTCGTTGAAATGTTTGTTTAATTCCCTTAAAAAAACCGTTCTTTTGTATTGCTAGGATTGCATACTGGGAACAGCTCGGATAAAATCTGCAACGCGAAGACAGATTTGGAGAAATGAATATTTGATAGCCCCTGACGGCTTTTATTGCTAATTTACTTAGCAACTTCATGCGCGATTCGCTCTTTTCGTATATTCTTTGAGCCACATTCAGGGCATTTGTTTAAATCAGTTACTTTTTTATCGGGTATCAACACAGCGGGTGCGCACCCTGAACAACACGTCATGCTTTTGCCGAGATTATGCATAGCAGCGCCAGCACTTTCCAATTGCTCCTGTTTGCCATAATGCCATACTTTGCCACAGGCGTTGCAAGTGCATCTTGTTTCTGTAATAGTTTTTGTTTTTGGAATTTTGTTGCTTATGTTTCCTTTCGTCATATTATGCTTACTATCACGTGCGAATAACCCTTTGCGCGACGTTTTTTGTGGTTCGCTGACTGGTGATGACGTGTTGTCAAAACCTAGGCCACAATGAGAACAATAATTAGACTCTGCTCTAATTTCGCCACCGCAATTCTTGCAATACCTTTTATGTTCGTCCATTTGCGTATTACCCCCCGTCCTTCAGGGGAAAATGAATCAAATGCGTAAAAACAGCCGTGATAGCTTAAGCGTTGTCTTTTACGTTCGCTTTCTCGTCAAAACTGCAACCCTTATTGCTCAAAACAGCACTTTTGAGTAATGGGACCTATTCGGAGTCTGCGCCGCAGACATTAGAGATTGTCGTGTTGACCCGACACTTTGAACCGCCCACATCGTCAATACGTGCGGACGCCTGGCCGGTGTAAACGTGCATCCTCACACGTTGAGACACAGCTTTGCTATAAACCTCGTGCGGCACAACACGGACATACGGCGGGTCCAGATGCTACTCGGTCATTCAGCATTGAACGTCACCTCGATATATTTGCAGTTCAACGAGAATGACTTGCGACAAATCTATGATGCGGTGCCGTTCTAGCTGTTAAAGCTCGGAGCGAAAAAGGATAGGAAGGCTCTGGTAAGACTTGTTTCCTTCGTTAATGCAACTTCACCACTTTGTTTGTGGCGGAAGGTAATGAAAAAGTAATGAAAAGGTAACGGAAGTAGTCCCTGCAACGTATATCTCATAGGGGGGAGCACAATAAGTAAGTCGGGCATACAAGCCTTTGTCACTCGAAACACCTACTCAAAAGAGCCATGGATGTAGACGAACTGAAAAAGTTGCTGGCAGATAAAACTGCAAAGAGGGATGAGCTTCCAGACGTGGAGTTTAAGGAGTCTGCCGACAGCACTTTTTTCGAGAGCATCTGCTCGCTGGCAAACGCATGGGGTGGAGTCGTCGTCCTTGGGGTGGACAAGCACGGCGCTATCGTCGGAGTTCCGCCGACCAGCGAGTATCTTGACAAAGTTACTAATCAAATCGTCTCTCTTTTGTCCATTCATCCAAAAATAGAGGTCGTCGATAACGAAGGCAAGCGAGCAGTCGTCATCACAGTCGATGAGTCCCCTGACGTTCTCATCTCGTACAAGGGCAAGTACTGGGAGCGCGTGGGGGCAACTGACAGGAGAATGAGTCAGGCGCGGCTGCGGGAGCGGCTCATACGGACAAAGACGTGGGACGCCCTGCCCACAGAATATCCCGTCGATGAGATCGATGATGGTGCGATTAATCGTCTCATCAATGAAGCGGTAGGGAAGGAGCGACTGCCGCGTGAATCGGTGAGCGAGAACTATGAAATGCTCTTAGAGAAGTTGAATCTTCTCGTTGATGGGAAACTCACCAACGGTGCCCTGCTGCTCTTTGGCAAGAATCCTCAAAAATATTACGTTAACTTGAGGATCCGTCTTGGGCGGTTCAAGACTGCTACTGAAATCATCGATGATCAGTGGGCAGACGGAAACGTCTTTCACCAGCTCGAAAGAGCGCTCACCATCTTACGAGAGTACGTCAGTGTGCGCTATAGAATCGAAACGATAGAACGCGAGGATGTGCGAGAGTATCCTTTTCCAGCGCTTCGTGAGGCCGTTGTGAACGCGCTGATGCACCGCGATTATTTTAACATCGCTAACTTCATCCAAATAAACGCGTACGATGATCATTTGTGGATATCAAATCCGGGTGGCCTTCCCGACGGCCTCACTGTTGAGGATCTTAAGAGGGATCACAAATCGATCGGGCGTAACCCGCTGATCGCTCGTGTGCTGCGCCTTGCGGGGTACGCCGAGGAGTACGGCACCGGAACGCTCAGAATGGTAGAAGAGATGAAAAAGGCGGGCCTGCCTGAGCCTGAGTTCAAGGAAGAGATGGGGGGATTTTCTGTGTATCTCTATAAGGACGTCTACACAGAAGATCGCCTGATCGAGCTCGGTTTGAGTGAGCGGCAGATTGCGGGAGTGTTACAGACGAAGAAACTCGGTCGCATCACCAACAAGAAATACCGTGAACTAGCAGGTATCTCCGATGAGGGGGCGCGTACTGATCTAGGTGACTTGGTGAGGCGTGGTCTGCTTGAACCGCGGGGTAAAGGCAGGAATGCTCATTACGTCTTAGTGCTACGCCAATCGTGATACTTGGCGATTACTTGGCGATTACTTGGCGATTCTGGCAATTATTATGCCACTGCTCTCACAAAGATAGAGCGCAGCTAAGCTTATAACGAGCGAAAAACAAACGATAGACAGGTGGTAGTATGGACGACAGGTTGACTCAAACGCTCGACGCGAATAACAGCGTGCTTCTCTTGATAGACTACCAGGCCAAAATGCTCTATGGCGTGGAGTCGAGCGACCGGACGCTCATTCAAAACAACGTGCTTGCGCTTGCCAAGGGTGCCCAGATATTGAACGTTCCCACGGTCCTCACGTCGATAGGCGAGAAAGTGAACGGACAGTTTTTGTCGGAAATTGTCGAGATGTTTCCTGACATTCGCGTAATTGCTCGCACAGTGCCAGGGTTTGATGCTTTTGACGACGAGGACGTGCTCAATGCGGTCAAGCGGACAGGAAAGAAGCAGTTGGTGCTTACCGGCTTGTGGACGAGCATGTGTTTTGCACTCACCGCGCTACGCGGCTTGAGAGAAGGGTTTGACGTATTCGGCGTAATGGATGCAGCGGGCTCTGAGTCGCCAGACGCTCACAATACGGCCGTGCAGCGAATGATACAGGCGGGCGTTGTGCCATGCACGTGGATGCAGACTGTATCTGAGTGGATGGATACCTGGAGCAATCCAAAAGCAGGCGAACTCGTCAACGAGGTCTACAGCAAGTATAGCGCCTTTTTCGCACAAAGGCTCTGACGTAGTGTGCGCTCACGTAGCGAACCAACGTGAAGCGGCCACGACACTGTCTAGACTCAACTTTGCTGTGTCATCAACAACATTTTAGACGGCCACTCGAGCGAAGCGTTCAACTTCGACAACACGCTGCATTCTGTTACGAGCGTCCTTAGTATGACCGGAGCCAACGCACACACTACTTGCGCTGATATCCACACACGGAGCATGGAATGACGTTTGAATTACGCCGGAACAAGACAATCTGCACAGCAGCTCGAACTCGTGACCCTGCGGCTGCCTGCGCCTAAGGTCGGTTTTTGGGAGCGACTCTTTGGCGGCGGGAGAAAGAAGGAAGAGTAAGGCGGCCACAGACAAGTTATAGGTGCTATCTTTTTTATAGCACTTCATCTCTCGAATCGCCGCAGCTCCTTTCTATACTCTTCATCATCATAGGATTTAAGCAATGTAAACAGAGCGTCTGCTTCTCTCTTATCCATGCTTTCGGGTGGCATTTCTGCTGCGATCTTTCGTATCCTCGGCCCTACATCTTCGAGCGAGACAAATTGCGTCACCGTTTTAAGGTCGATTTCCCACCTCACGTGCGGAGTCTCCTTTGCAATAAAGAACGTGCGCGGTGGTAGGGTACATCCTGCGATGAGATCGAGGAGCCCCTCGTCGGTGCGTAACAAGCCATTTACAAAGTCTTGCGCCTTCGTTGAAGGACACCACGTATCCCATCTATAGAGGATAATGGACGACATTGGGTGCTGCAACAACAAGTCCCGAGCTGCCGACGCCTCGATTTTGGAACACATTAATCTCTCAAGCTCTTCAAGTTGACTTTCGCTTAGAATTTGGGCCTCAACGGGTTTGAGATTCTCTCTGTTTTCGATCTTCCCTTGTTCCAATCGCAGATCGAATACTAGCCCAATAACGGTGTATAGGCTGTGGGTTGTGTGTTCCATCGCTCGCTTAACAACGGAAAATCTAGCTTCTTGAGTAGGTAGCCGACCAAGTAGCTCCTCTATCCGAAAGCTAATAGCTGAAGACGTTGGAATCTCAGAAGGTCCTTCGCGCCCCTGGAATCTATCACCGATGTCGAGTAGCGCTGTTACAATGGTCTCGATGTGGTTATCTGGGATGTACATTTTATCGTCAATATAATCTTTCAATAACTCCACAAATCGTTTGACCTTTCCCTCATTGTTGAGCCGATTCAATGCTGCACAAAACGACTCGAGATCGTCCGAAACGGCTAATGTTGTTCGCATCTCGCCTTGAGATAGCTCTCCCTTTCGGAGCGACAACGCAAAAAATCTGTCAAAGAACTCGGGGTGGCATACACGACAGCCTTTTCTCCAGATGTTTAACCAATCTCCGCCGTAGTTGCTAAACCCGTAGAGCGATTCTAGTTTGGGAAATAGAAGGCGCAGCAAATCCATTAACGGTTTTTGTAACGATTGAGCTCGTTCACTGCCGGCCATCGCTTCGTCGAGCACCGCATCAAACTGAGGTTTGACGTCTTCAAGCGTCTTTTTGTTGAAATCGTAGAACACGCCGGCGAAGAGGTCTTTGTTGTCGCGCACTTCATCATACAGCTCCGGAGTAAAGACCTGCAGGACAGTTATGGCAAAAAAATCAACTGCGCTCACCTCTTCATTTACGCGTGAAAAACTGAATCGCAACGAATTGATATAGCGCGTGACGTCTCTTATATTCCTAAAAAATGCGTTTAAGCCGCTCGTGTAAATATTAGCCCAATAAGCATCATCCCAGACTGGGTGGGGCACTGCCTTGATGATGGCATCGAGTTGGCTAAGTAACAATTGTTGTACTTCTGTCTCCGATATAAGCGGAACGTCAAATGGGACTTGAATTACTTTCTCTAAATACTGCTGGCCGTATTCCATCTGCGCGCTAGTAAGTTCATGCTCCGCGGCGAGTGCACGTGTTACCACGTTCTTGTCAAATGCAAGCACATAGATAGTATTTGGAAAATCTGCCAAAGATTTAACCAACTGAAATATTTGTCTAGTCTCTGTGTTGTTGAGTCGATCAATGTCATCGAGAATGACGACGACCTTCTGGCGTTGATTTCTGAGGTTCTCATCTAAGCTTGCTCGTGCAGAATGCAAATCTTTTAACCTACGTTCTGATCTGTGCTTTATGGTTGTCGTTACTCCCTTAGCCACTCCTGCGGAAGCTACTACGACAGGGCCCATCGGCCCCGACATCACGGCCAGGGGTGGGGCAACTAGCTCAGCGTATCTGTCTAGTATCCAACCGGCTTTTTCGATATACTTTGTTCGGTCAGGCCCTTTCAAATCAGTGGACAGCTGTTTAAAAAATTGAGCGAGTAATTGATTTTGGTCAGAAAAGTTCCACGGATTAAACTGCACGACGATAGGGGCGCTCATTTTATCCTTTCTGTATGCAGCGTCAATATGTTCCAACGCCATGTTGATTATCGATGTCTTACCTGACCCCCATGCTCCGTGTAATCCAATGACGAGGCTATCTGTATGCTTATATGTAATAATTGCATCAGCAAGGGCTCTGGCAAAGGAAGATCTCCCCAACTTATCGTCTTTTTCCGATTCTATAGGTCTATCGGGTGTGAACATTTTCTCTAGTTGAATAACGCACCCACTCTTTATACCCTCACGTTTCCAACGATACACCATGAAACCGCTTGGTGCACCCTTGCCAACAAAATCTCAGTTTTGAGAAGTGGTTATGGCCGTCGCAGGCCCACGATTTTCTGGCATTAGTAAGTGGTCAGATGCGGCTAGAGTGCTACAATTGTAGTCAATATCACGATGTTATAGGTCCTGGGCTACGAAAAAAGAGGGATAGATAGGCAACCGATGTTTATCATCTCAGTGTGCTAATGTGCGCTACGTAACGGGAAAAAACAAACGACGAGCACAAAGTTACAGTAACATTTTCGGAGAAGTTCTTTATGGAAACTTCTCTTTTGTGAATCTTTTAGGGTTGTCGGTTCCACCGAAATAGGGCTGTGCTCTAGCAGCTGCTTGACGTCTTAGATTCTCACATACCTCTCTAAGCCGGTTCGCTCCTTCGCTGTCTCGGGGTCCTAACTTCGCTACGGCGGCATCACAAGCGCACGCAGCTGCCAAATAGTCGTTTTCTTTGTTTTGTTCTAAACAATATTCAATTTCTTCATTGGTGAGTATCTGACTGTCTTTGTTGGTATCGCCGATCATGAAACGCACTCTGTCCAATCGGGACGTGCTTGGGTCTCCGCTATAAGTCCACGTCATAATTTATTCGATTGCCGTGATCGCTACTTATAACTTTAGAATCACATCAAATGTGAAAATTCGATGTAGCAGCTTGTCGCAGGCAGAGAACATGCCTAACGTTCACTGGAACGAAAATGACGGGGCTGCTCGCCCTAACTAAAAGGTGGTTATCTGGTGTTTTCTTGCTGCGTTGCTTGATTGCCGAATTTTGATCCCAGTTCTGACACAAGTTTATACTCTCGATTTTTAGAGAACAACTCAAAGCAGTCCTGAGACGTTACGCCCAATTCCATGAGCAGACAGGTCCGAACGAGGTAGGAGAGGGATTTGGTTATCCAGAAGAGCTCAGCATTTTTGGCAGCTTTCTTTTCAAGTCGGCGATCGTTGTGCACCTGGTAGTGTCGCGTATCTTTGACTTTGTTGACAAAATAATCTTTGTCGCTGAAAAGAGGAGATACAACCTCCTTAGTTATCTCGACCAGTTTATCAATTCTGTCTCTGAACAGAGGCTCATTGCTGAAACTGAGGACGTTATTCAGCCACTCTCTGTGCTCTGCCGGAGCACTATCGACTATCGACTTTACACGGGCCTTATGCTCGCTCTTTGGCAGAACTTCGTTGCTGAATCTTTTCCTATGGTATAGCTCAGCGGCAAACGCGATGTTGAGAAACTCAATCTCTTGCGATAAATCAGGGTCATAAAGCACGCCGAAAAAGAGGTGAAACACATCGCCTAGCTCGGCGATATCAGTATTGTTCAACCAGCGCTCGATGATCTCACTAAATCTATCAGATACAACTTGGTCTTGGAGCGAAAAGAGCAACTTATCCGTGGGTAGTAAGACATCTTGTCGTTCTTTGTAGGGATCTTGCTGAAAGACGACCTCAATCGGGACCTCCCTTATGTGATTCATTATGGTTTCGACTTTGTTTTTTGAATAAACGTACAAACTAGTGATTGGGTTGGGCCTATTAGTGGCGAGACTTATGAGATCCTGAAGCGGCCGAATGTAATTAATGTCTAACTCTTTAAGGCTGAAATCCTGCTCTGGCGTGATATCCAATGCGGTTGATTGCCTAAAAATCAGCCCTTTGAGGGGCGCTCCTTCTTGGTGGAAAGTGTAGCTGACCGAGATCACTCCTTTGGACGTGGTCGCTGTAATTTTTGGAGGATACTCGTACGTGAGTGCATATTTTTGCAAGATCCCTTCTTTTGTTGCACGATCTATCGTGAACCCTTGTTTGCGAACAAAGTCAGGGAGGTAATCATATTGAACTTGCGCGCGGTTAAATTGCATCTCTCGCGCATCCATAAAATGCGCGCCAATAAAAGCGGCTCTAGCATCGTATCCCGCACTGTTATAAACGAAGCTACCCTCATCGGTGGTCTTGAAGGCTGTGCGGACACTTGTTTCATCGCAGTCGCAAAGAGTGATCAATTTGGCGTCCTTCGTCAATCCTAAAACGATTGGATATGTCGCTCTTTTGTTAGCTTCCGCGCTCTCCCAGAAAGTGTGCTCGTCAAAAGAAGCATCGAGGTCTAGCCGCGGTCCTTCCTCGTTTGAAAATATTAAATCGCCAGTTACCTTCACTTGACTATCTGGGAGCCACCAAGACCCCGAATACTTGAACTCCTTCACAACAACACCTCCGACCCTGTTGAGGTTGAGCCACATGTTAGCCGCTTTATGTTAATTGCTTTGCCTTTCTTGAGCACTTATTCGATCGATCGAAAACGGAGGCCAAGATCGGAAGGGTTAATGCCGAAAAGTATTTTTGGTGGTGAGAACCTAAGAAGCAGATCACCGACTACATGGAGGATGAGGTACTCGAGCTCTTTAATGCTGCGCGCAGCTGCAGCGAACGCGACTACCTGCTGATGCGCGTGCTGTGGCGTTCGGCGGTCCGCATCGATGAGCTGTTGAACCTGCTGCCCGGGGATGTCGAATACCACAATCACGTGATCAATATCTTAAAAGCGAAGGGCGGCAAGCAGCGGCGCGTGCCTCTTGATACAGAAACGTTAGCGCAGCTGCGCGACTACGTGACTCGTCACGACATCGTGAGTGAGGTGTGTATCTTTCCCATCTCCCAGCAGTGGGCTAGGCAACTTGTCAAGCGGTACGGGGAGTTCATCGGCAAGCACGTGCACCCCCACAGCTTCAGGCATTCTTACGCGATCAACATGGTCCGGCACGGCGTTGATATTCGGAGACTGCAGCAGGTCCTCTAAGTCTTCATCGTCGGCAGGAACAAGTTCGTCTGCAAGAAACTCGCGTGAATGGGCGTTGTCTTGTTCGTCCGTAAAGAAGTAAATCTCTGAGTCACTCGAGCCTTCAACCTCGTCTTCGGGAAGCAACGCAATAGACTCTTGCCAAGACAAATCGGGCGTTACGTCAGAGTTGTGCAACTCTTCGTCAAAGTTGTGCAACTTTTTTTCCTTGTTGTGCTTCTTTTTCGCCATAATCCTCTCAGGCGACAAAGGCCCGACGGACGCCTGCAGTGTCTCCGATTGGCTAAAGAACAATGGGCTCGGCCGGATTCGAACCGGCGACCTCCGCCGTGTGAAGGCGGAGGCTTTAGCGCTTGCACCGTTATTTTTAGATCGCTCGGAAGTGTTTCTTGATACGTTTGCGGATGACACGACGACAACAAATGCAAGCGCCCCGTCGTGAACAGTTTGATAAATTCGTGTCGAGAGCCCCGCAAGCTGTGAGAACTTGTAGGGTAACCGAATCGTTGGATAGCTGTAACCTTCTTTTGCGTGATGTATGGAGATCTTGCTGCGGCGAATCTCCAGCAGCTCGTGTTTTGGCATCTCAACATTAGAATATGGGTAATGATCAGCGGCTAACATAATACGTGCAAACTCGGTGCTGCAGACTTAATCGTTATGATTAGCCTTCCGCGACTAGGCGCAAATGAGCACTCAACGCGCTCAATCATCCTCGAGACGCTGCTACTTGACGAATGACTTGCGTTCTCAGGCGGGCTGGCTGCGCTTAACACACCTAATACCTAAGCCCCGGGCCATGCAGTACGAGCTTATTATGAACAACTCCAAAGGCAGACCGCACAACACGCACGGATTGCGGCACTCACGAAGAGGAGAACCAGTGGTAGTGCTTTGAGGAGGTTTTTTTCAGGGCCGATCTTAGTTAGCGTGACTGACAAGCCTTTCCACGCAATCCACAGACCGTGATGATAGGCTCTCTTACTCCCATCGTACCACCTCTATCACATCCTTGCTCGCAGCCCGGGTCCGTGCCCAGACATTGGTTGCTCTGCACGACCTTGTCGACGTTTGCTCTCTAACCCTATGGCCGGTGAGATCAATGATACATCTTCGAGCGCGGAAGGCCCGTATGAAGCGCACGAGATGTAGGCGGCATGAACACCTAAAGACAGCTGATCAGACGAACCAGATCAGTCTTCAAACACTAGTGCTGGATTGTCCTTGGCCTCTATTACTGGAGACGTGAGCCCCCACTTTTCTCTGGCCCTCTGGTTGTACGCCTCAATGCCGCCCGCCTCTTCGATGATCTTTCTCCCGAGTGCGTATTGCCTCAATATGCCGACGTTTACTCGCTCGTTCATCGCTGGCGCAAGCCACCTGAGCATCGTCATTCCTCTCGCGGCGAATCGAGGCATGGATTCGGAATGCCATCCTTGAGAGGGATCATTGACCGTCTCAGAGGCCATTAAGCCCTCCCCCAACTTCTTTATAGGCAAACCGCGGACCGCTTGTATCTCAGGGCTTGCGGTGAAGTCTGCACCCATCCATACGCCGTCGATGCATGCTTCACCCAGTCCGAAAACATCAGCCATAGCCCCGTAAATCTCCCCATAAAACGGGTCTAGGCTTAACATAGCCTCTTGACGCTCCTCCGTCATGGCCCGCTTAACACCCCTATACCGCGCCTTTATCCCGGCTGCCCTGCAGAGGGCGACAAACACGTTCATCATGTTATAACAAGACCCCGTGCCCCTCTTCAAGGTCGTCCCGACGTCAGTGAATGGGCAAACCGCAAGCGTCATATTGTGGGTGATGAATTCATTAGCTGCCTCGGCGAACTCGTAGTCTGGTTTTTCATAGGCGCCAAGGTCGTTCGCCATCGCGATGACTACAGGCTCACGGGGGTTACAGTACAGCGTTGGTCTGAGGTACTTCTCGTCAGAGGTGCAGTGCCGCATGCCGTCGTGATAAGCGGGAAGCTCGTACCTCCTCGGCGGGCGGACGTACCGCTCCTCGCCAGCGCTCATGACCCAGAACCTTACGATAGTTGCGGGGTTCTTGAGCACCGTTTTGGCGACCAACACTGCAAGCTCTCGCCCCGACAACGTCGTAATAACCTCCGCAGCCATAGATCCGCTATCTGAGATCTCTTCTGCTCTTGCCATTTTGCTCACCAAAAAATCATTCCTGAAGGACAATTGCTTTTAACACTGTAAGCTCTCGCCCGACATCCTAGGCATTTCCTCCACTATCGACTCCTGATGCTTGCTTGTGTCATTTGCATCGATTGGCAACGCTCTCAGCGAGGACTCTTCTTTCCTTCCTCAGCGAGGACTCTTCCTATTACCTCAGCGCAGCCGCGCATCTCTGCGCCCTTAGCGCGCTTTACCTCCGGCTCAAGGACAGGACCGGGTCGGTCGCAGACGGGGCAGTGTTCGAGCATCCGCACCTCATCACCGGTGATGATGAAACCAGGGTAGCTGTTAGCAAGCGCATCGAGGAAAGCAAGGCGCCCCCACTCGCCGTATTCCACGGGCGCAAGGTTCTTGTCAAGGACGAACGGCTTGTAATACGTATAAGGCGTGTGCAGGTAGTGTCCTTCGGGGCAATGCATCATCCACCCATTCCCCTCAACCATAGCGTAAACGTCAAAGCAGCAGTTTTCAGGAATGCCCAACACGTCGCGCACCTGCTTCCTGAAATCTCTGATCGGCATGCGGGCGTTCTCTCTTATTTTCCATCCGCCGCCGGACACTACCACGCCCCGCTCGCCAAAATCGAAGCTCTTTCCATCTCCCTGCAGTTTTTCCATGACAGAGTGGAGTACATAAGGCGCGCCGATTATGGATATTTGTTGTCCTGTCTCATCGTGGCGCTCGAGCCAGTGTACGATCTGATCGATCATCTTCTGCTCGTCCTGATTTTGGACTGGAGAGGCTGCTCTCCGCTTTGATCCCTGACCCGCCTCCATGGCCGCTTGGATGACCGCCGTTGTGAGCTCGCGGTCAATCGCCACCTGCACGTTGCTCATCATGTCGAAGTACACCGCGGACACCTTCCCGACAAAGGCGTTAGTCTTCTTTGGGTTTGGAAACAGGAGGTAGCCGTCGGTCTTGGGATCGTACCCCCCCACATGTTGACAAAGGTTTTAGCGATCGCGTACCCGCTTGCCAAAAACGTTTTTTGATCCCTCGGGATGAACGTAAACCGGCCGCTGGTCCCGGCGCTATAGGTCACCATCATTCCGTTTGCATTGAAGGCGTTGATCACGTCATCGAACGTTGGATTCGATCCCTTAATCACGATTTTTGGCAACTCGCCGGTGAAAACGCTCGCGAGCCAACGCGCGAAATCCCTCCCTTCCGGGTACTGTTTGAACGTGAGGTCAGGGATAAGTGGAATTTTAAACAGGTCATCGACGGTCTTGATATCCTCAGGGGAGACATCCCGCGTCGTGCAGTATGTGCGGTAAAAACCGTTGTTGTCATAATGGCGTGTAAACGTGTACTTGATCGCCTTCAGCTGCATCTCCTGCGCTTCTTCTAAAGGCACTCGAAAGAGGTCGACAGGTTTGTAGAGTGCCTCGTCGGCGGGGTTCCACGTGTCCCGTGACGGGATCCAATCGGCCAGCAGGCCGTCAAGTTTAGCTATGCGTGACGTAACGTCTTGTCCCTGTACCATCAAAACACCAAGATAAAGAAAAACCTATCAACTATTTAGCTATTCCTTAATTTAACGTATTCTAGGCTTCGACTTTATTCTTCTTTTGTGCTGTGAACATAACAAAAGCAGCCGATCAAGAACGTCGGCGGGACAAAAATCGACGTGAACCTCGAATCACATTTTACGAGCGTCTATGGTTGGATTCAGGTGAGCCAATAGCGGCCTGAGAGTCAAGCGAATTGCTTAAGACGAGGGTGATCCTGTGAATCTGACAGAGTAAATGTAAAATGCGCTGTTACTATTCTTCTTTGATGCGGGACACAAACTAACACAACTTTCGCCTCACCGCAAAGCGAGCTGTTTCCTTGAATTGTTTGAGGGCTGAGCAGCCTGCCGAATAGATATGACTGTACATGGACATTCCAAGAACAGATTAAGCCGTGCTCACACACAAACTCGCTCAGATAAGAGCCAAACAAAAAAGATTAACGGCGCGAAAGCGTCAGCTTGACAATTCACAGTAGGCTTGCAGCTACGATGCGACAAAGCGATGGGCTCGGCCGGATTTGAACCGGCGACCTCCGCCATGTCAAGGCGGGCATTTTGGGGAGCTCAAAGGCATTTTCCGATGCTGCATCAGTGGGTGCGATGACCAGAGACAGGCAAGCGCGCCCTCATGGATGCTCTGATAGATTCGTGTGGGCAGCCCGGCAAGAAGCTCAGTCTTACGAAATACGCCGCAGCACGCCGTGGTCCGCGTCGAGCTCGACGAGGTCGCCGGTGAGAAACGTCCGGGTGGCGTTGCGCAGATTGACCACCGTGGGAATGCCGTACTCGCGGGCCACGACCGCGCCGTGCGAGAGGGCCCCGCCGACGTCGGACGCGAACCCGCGGATGGTCGCGAAGGCAGGCGTCCAGCCGACGTCGATGACCGGCACGATCAGGATCTCGTCCGGCTGAACCTCGCTCGCTTCGGTTAGCGTCAGCGCGACACGCGCGCGGCCGCGGACGACGCCTCGGCTCACGGGTTTGCCGTGGAGGATGCCGTGGCCGTCTGGAAGCGGCGGATCGATCGGGTCGGCGTTGTTGCCGCGGTAGCTCTCACGGAAGACCAGCTTCATTTGGATACGGCAGCACCTCGCGCCGCGCGAGCGCTCTCGCGGCGAGAGCTGAATCCCGGTCGCGCAGAAGCGTGCCGAGCTCTGCGTGCTGCAGGAAGAACACGAGGTCGTCGTCGGGCAGCAGACCCTCGTCGACCATTTGGCGCCCGAGCGTGCGGTAAGCGCGCTTGAAGAACGTGTGGATCATGATGACCTGTGATTTAGAACGCTCGCGGGCACGGATGCTCCGGGGCGCGACCCTGACGAGCAGCCCGAGCGTCAGCGGCACGGAGCGTTGCTCGGCCTTGCCTTGGACGGCGCCACGTGTCCCGCACGCGCGGCACGGATACCTGAGAGCACCGCCTCGACGATCGGTGTCGGATCCTCGGCCCACTCCTTCTCGCGGAGCTCCACCTCGCGCACGCAGCGATGGCCGTGGCGTTCGAGGTACGCACCGTATTCACGACGCACCGGAGAACTTGCCTCGTGCCGGAGGAAGCGTTCCGCCGCTTTTACGTCGAGCGCGAGCAAGCGATCGAGCTCCGATCCGTCGTGTTCGACGAGTGCTGAGACGATGCGATCGATGCCGGCGGCGATGTCGAAGCTCTCGACGTCCTCGGCGCCCGCGAGCAGCCTTGCGACCTCGGCATTGACCTCCTCTGTTGGTGGCTTGCCCTTCGCAAGAATCTGGGGCAGCGCGCCTACGATCGACCCCGCGAGCAACGACGAACCCGTGTGCCGAAACCAGGCCTCGCACAGCTTAGGTAGCTCGCGATCGATGGTGGCGTAGGTCGCGCGCGCGTCCTCGCCGGGCGTGAGGTCGGTCGAGGCGATGAGCTGATCGAGCTTGGCGACATGCCTGCCGAACAGCATGAAGCTCACGTAACGGAGACCGTTGCGCAGGCGCTCCGACTGAGGAGCCCGCGGACCGGGCGCGATCCCCGGCACCGGCCGCCCGCAGAGAACCTCGGTCGCATCGGCCTCCGACGCGAAGGGCATCGACCGCACGATCTTAGCTAGCTGGCTCAGGTTAAGGAGGGGACGCCCGAACGACTGCGCGACGAGAAGCGGCTCCTCCGAGAGCTTTTCCAGTGTAGCGATCTTCTTGTAAATGCGCTGCATGGCTCGGTCATTGGCGCGCATCGAGGTCGACCAGGTAAGCGGCGTCATGACTCCCGGCAAGACCTCGCCGACGTTGCAGTGGGTGTAGACGTCGTCAGGATTCAACTCGGTGTCGAGCTCGCGTGGGTCGGCCGGGAGTGTGGTGATCGGCCGTGCCTGCAGCCAGGCGATGCGGCCCTCACGATCGATCGCCCACTCGCACTCAACGGGCAGCTCGAAGTGCCGTTCGATGCGCAGCGCGTCGGATGCGAGAGCGATCAGCTTTTCGTCCTCTAAGCAGGGATCTGAGCCCGCCAGCTCGCTCTTCACACGCGATCCGTCGCGGGCCAGCGTGAAGTGATCGGGCGTCACCTTTCCGCCTACGAGCGCGCTGCCGATCCCTTCCACGGCTTCGACGACCATGCGGTCGCGCCGCGCCGTCACCGGATCGGCGGTGAAGATCACGCCGGCGCAGCGGGCGTCGACCATGCGTTGCACGACGACGCTCATCGCCGCGCCGTCGCTTCCCGTGCGCATCTTCCGATAGGCCTGCGCACGCTCCGAGAAGAGTGAGTCAAGGCAGTGCACGACCGCGTCGCGCAGTGCGGGCACGCCCTCAACGTCGAGCACCGTCGCGTGCTGACCCGCGAACGATGCGGCCTTGCCATCCTCGTCTGAGGCGGACGAGCGTACCGCGACGCGTCCGCGTCCGATGCGGTCGTAGGCGAGCTCGAGATCGTCTGGCAGCGACTCGGGCGTGGGGTTGAGGATGACGAAGCCGTCCGGCACAGGGAGTCCGAGCGCCGAGAGAAGGGCGAGGCCCTCAGCCTTGCCTCCCGCGCCGACGCCGTGCGCGTCCGCGATCAGGATGCAGCGGGCGGCGGTGCTCACGGGAACCCCGCGTCTGAGAGGGAGGACGGGAAGCGGGTGATCTCGAGCCAGCAGACGTTGGGCTCCGAGCCGTTGTCGCGTTGCATCCGCACGAGCGCCCGCGCGGCCTCAGATTGTGGCGTGATCGGCATAAGACTACCTTTTTTTGGTCGCCTATCCACGTACTGTGATATAACAACATCGGTTTGTCTTAAGCGCAAGGTCATGAACGCAATGCGCGAAAGCCCGCAAGTTTAAAGTGCAGATCGGTAGCACTCTTTAAGGAGTTGAATCTCATAACGGTTAACGCAATACTACCGAAGATATACAAGAAGGCATTTTTGTGAACTTTTCATCATTTTGAGCAATGATCCTGACCGCTCCGGCGTTCCTTATTTTTGAGTCTTCTGGCTGTAGGTCAACAGCTTCCTGCCAACTTAGATCGAGCTCATCAGAGTTGTGCGACTCTTCGCCAGTTGTGTAACTTCTTATCCTTGTTGTGCTTCTTTTTCATCGTGATCGTCGTATCCGAGAAAGCCTCAATAGATGGTTCTAGTGTTACCGATTGCAAAAAGAACGATGGGCTCGGCCGGATTTGAACCGGCGACCTCTGCCATGTCAAGACGGGTAGTTTAGCGCTTGCACCGTTATTTTTAGATCGCTCGGAATTGTTTCTTGATACTCTGCGGATAACACTACGACAAGAAATGCAAGTGCTCCATCGCGCACCGACTGATAGATGCGCGTTTGAAGTCCTGCAATCGTTGAGAACGTGTGGGGTAGCCGTATCGTTGGGCAGCTGTAATCAGTTTTTGCACGGTGGAGTGAGATTTTTGCTGCACTAAATCTCCACCAGCACGGATTCCGACGAGTCACTGAGCGGATCTTCCAATTGGTTAGCGGCTAGCATAACAAGCACATTCTCTGCGCTCTGGATCAATGGTTATGATCGGCGCTACGCGCAGGCACTTTGCTAGTGCAAAGCCAGAAAAACCCATCACTAGCACTTGAACTCTTGACTCAGTGGCTCCCTGCGCCTACGTTCGGCTGCTCCGCGCCAAGACAGCGACGTTCATCATAAAGCAACGCTCTCTTTTTTCCCGGCATTGTCTTTTTTTAGCGTGAAGACGCTCTTTAGGTCGCACATTATCTCAGCGCGGCCAGACAGCGATCCCTACCCTTCGAGAAGAAATCTGCTCAGTCTACGAGCTTCAGTGCGTAGCGCTCCTGTTACATAAGACTCTTCATCGTGCTGAGTTCAGTAACCATCATCGCCTTGACGAGTGGGCGCGTAAACGACGTGGCCGGCGTACGGCGTGACGGTGATCTCACGATGAGCGTTAGCTGCTGTCCCCGTTCACTATTGTTTCATTGCCCACTCGAACGCGACAAGCGCTACCAATAACAAAACGATCCCGAAGCCAAAGAGTATGATGACGTCCGTTGATATCGCTGAAATGCCGGCACCGAGCACCACGACGCGTCGCAGCGCAGTGACGGCGTGGGTGAGCGGAAAGAACTGTGCGATGACTTGCATAAAGGATGGCATCAGCTGCAGCGGGAAGAAGACGCCACTGAAGAACATCATAGGAAATAAGAGCGACATCATGATCATCGTGGCCGTCTCTTCAGTACCTGCAAGCGAGGTGATGAGAATGCCTAAGCCGACAATGCTGAAGACAGTGAGCAGCAACAGGCCCAGGACGAGCGCCATGCTGCCGTGCACGTCTACACCAAAGAGGAATATCGCAAGCGCAAGGGCGACGAGCCCCTCAATCATGCCCCGCACCGTTTGAGCGATAACCTTCCCGCCAACGATAGACATTCGATGCACGGGTGCGGCAAGCATGCCGTCAAGGGTGCCTACATCCCGCTCAAACGAAATAGCGTGCGGAAGGCCGGTCATAAGCGACATCATCGCGACCATCGCCGTGATGCCGGGTGCGACAAACTGGAAGTAGTTGGATGGTCCTGAAACGACGCCCGTCGTCTGGACGTTATAGGGGGCTACCCGGGCTAACGAAAGGTCCAGCGGTGTTTTGTCCGTCAGATTCAGATCTTGCACGGCTGTCTGTGTGCCCATTTGTCCAATAGCTGTTGTAAGTGCTCCTTGCACTAGATTTTCCAGCTGAGGATTTGATTGATCAATGATGAGAGTGACGTCTGCTTGCTTGCCCGATTCGAGGTTTGAGGTGAAATTGGTCCCAATGATGATTCCGGCGCTCTGCTGGCCGTTTTGAATGCTCGACTTCACGTCCTCGGCGCTTGCAGCTGTCGAGAGATCCATCGCGCCCGTCTTGTTATTCAAAGCCTGGAGCTGTGCGACGAATTGCGTGCTGCGGGACGTGTTGCCTTGCGCTGCGTCAAGGTTTACTAGTGCGACGGGAACGTGAGAGATGCTGTTGTTTGAGGGGAAGATGTAGCCGACCATGCCCATCATAAAGAGGGGCATAATGATGATCAGCACAAGAGCGACGCGGTTCCTGCTAAATTCTAACAAGTCTTTATGCGCAATCCACAGAGTGTGAAGAACGGCACTTTTGACTGCCCTAAGGATGATCATCGCACGAGCGACGCGGTTCCTGCTAAATTCTAACAAGTCTTTATGCGCAATCCACAGAGTGTGAAGAACGGCACTTTTGACTGCCCTAAGGATGATCATCGCACGAGCGACGCGGTTCCTGCTAAAGTCTAACGCCACGACGGGTGCTGCGGCCCGCCTGGATGGCCTCGCGGCACCGACAACGGCAGAGCTTTTTTCACGGAACCGCCGCACGAACAGATAGCATACAGTGACCACGGCTGCGGTGATAAGCGCGATGATCGCATACAGGGGCGCTAGATTGACAGGAACGCTTGTTGCTGCACTCGGCGCGTCAACGGAAGAGGAATTTTGTGGCTCCACGACCGTGTAAACCGTCGCCCCGTTCGAAAACGCCGCTGGAAAGTAGTTCGCCCCGACGGGAACCGAGAACGCGTATCGGCCGTTTTGGTCCGTCTGCGTGTTCGCGACGTTGATGTCGCCCATGTAGAGCGCTACCGACGCGTTCGGAAGCGGCTTACCATCGGCGCTCACCTGCCCACGTGCTTCGAGCACACTGCCGAGCGAGATGCTGCTTGAGCTGACCGTTATATTATTCGTCACCGTTGTGCTGCTGGGCGCCGTCAATGCTTGGGCGTCAACGGGGCGCACCCCCCCGGGCAGGGCCGCTAGTACAAAGCCACCGGTAATCACAACCACAAGAACGAGCACTGTTACGAGTCGCGCTGTGCGCATGGACCTTAGCATAAGTTGCACCTGTTTCTGTCGTGTCGTTTCTGTCGTGTCGAGGCTCCGGTAGGAGCCTGTTACATTACGTTCGAGGGAGGTTATTAATGATGCGGTTGCGGGTCGCCCACGCCAGTTGTCAGCTTAGTATCAGCTTGGCCGCTTCTTCGTACGCCATCATCAAATCGCCGCGCTCGTAGCAAAACGTCCTATCGACCTACTGGCCCATGTCCTTCAGCCACAGGCGACAGGCATCGCAGCTTGTCTCACGCTGTTCCCTCCCCTATGAGTACTTCGCACGGCTCGTTTGAGGTTGAGTATTTCACGCCTTCGCGGTGCTCGGGGGGCTCATACGGCCTTGAAGGAGGAACATATCGACGCTCATCTGCGTTCATCTTACTGTGATTCATGAAGGTGACGCGGTGGACGAGCATGAACTTGGTGACTAAAATCTAACAAGTCTTTATGCGCAATCCACAGAGTGTGAAGAACGGCACTTTTGACTCCCATTCTGCACCTACCTACCGTACCCTTGGTCGCACCTTAGCGCGCGACCGACTAAGTCTTTTCTGTGCGGGTACCTTGTCGGCGACCTGCTCCCGAACCCGGTGACCTGTAAGATAGAGGAACACGTCTTCGAGCGTCGGCTCAACGTTATGTATGGAGCGAATCTTCCCCGCGGCCGAGAGCACCGCATCAACAATACTGCCGCACGCCTCATCGCCTGATGCCCGAACTTTGATATGCGTCCCGTCTTCTACGGTGACCTGTTTCGCGCACGGCAGCGATTCAATGTGCGAGACGAGGCTTGGCGTAATGTTTGGGACATCCAGCTCAACGACGCTCGTATTGGTGCCAGCGATTACTTTTTTCAAATTCGCCGGCGTGTCAAGTGCGACAATCTTTCCGTAATCGATGATGCCGATAATGTCGCAGAGCATGTCGGCTTCGACCATCGCGTGCGTTGTCAAAATAATCGTTGTTCCGCGGTCATCGTTGATGTTGCTTACAAGTTCCCTGATCTCGCTCGTGGATTGCGGATCGAGACCGAGCGTTGGTTCGTCCAGGAACAGGATCTCGGGTTCGTTGAGCAGGGCACGGATCACGTTAATGCGCTGTTTCATTCCGGTCGAAAACGTGCCAATCTGGTGGTCTGCCCATTCTTCCATATGCACAAGCTGGAGAAGCTCATCGATCCGCTCACGTAGGGCGTCTTGAGGTATGCTGAAGAGCTTGCCGAACAAGCGCAGGTTTTCATACGCTGTGAGCCGATCATACATGATCATTTTTTCGGACACGAGTCCAATGTGCTCGCGCACCCTATTACCCTGATGAGCAACGTCAAAGCCGGCAACGGTCGCCGATCCTTCTGTGGGGCTACTCAGCGTGCAGAGCATGCGAATGGTCGTCGTCTTGCCCGCACCGTTTGGTCCTAAAAAGCCAAATATCTCGCCGTTGTTCACCTCAAAGGAGATGTGATCGACGGCGGGGAAGTCGCCGAATTTCTTGACGAGGCTTGTTGCTTTGATTGCTACGTCGTTCATATCAGTCACGGTGCTCATTTGACATATCTAAACTAACAGGTCTTTCCACGCAATCCACAGATCGTGATGAATAGTATCTCTTACTCCCACCATAAACCTTTACCACATCCTCGCTCGCAGCCTGAGCCCGTGCCGACATATTAGTTGGTGTATTACCTTGCCGACGACTTGCTCTCTGACTTCATGGTTGGCGAGATACAGGAATACATCTTCGAGCGCCAGAGGCCTTTATGAAGTGAATGAATTGTGGGCAAATGTGGCACGAACACTAGACAAAGGATCAGACGAACAAGATTACTCCTCAAACTCAAGGACTTGCTTACGCTCAGCGTCCTGTGTGAGTCTCGTTATTTCTTCCGCTATTTTTTCCGCAGAAAAGGGCCCCCTCCTTCTCCTTGCGTTCAGATCGTACGCTTCAATGCCGCCCGCCTCTTCGATGATCTCTCTCCCGAGTGCGTATTGCCTCAATATGCCGACGTTTATTCGTTCGTACATCGCTGGCGCAAGCCACCTGAGCATCATCATTCCTCTCGCGGCGAATGGAGGCATGGATTCGGAATGCCATTCTTGAGTGGGATCATTGACCGTCCCAGAGGCCATTAAGCCTTCCCCCAACTTCTTTATAGGCAAACCGCGGACCGCTTGCATCTCAGGGCTTGCGAGTAAGTCTACACCCATCCATACGCCGTCGATACATGCTTCACTTTGTCCGGAAACATCAGCCATAGCCCCGTAAATCTCCCCATAAAACGGGTCTAGGCTTAACATAGCCTCATGACGCTCCTCCGGTATAACCCGCCGCTTAACACCCCTATACCGCGCCTTTATCCCGGCTGCCCTGCAGAGGGCGACAAACACGTTCATCATGTTATAACAAGACCCCGTGCCCCTCTTCAAGGTCGTCCCGACGTCAGTGAATGGGCAAACCGCAAGCGTCATATTGTGGGTGATGAATTCATTAGCTGCCTCGGCGAACTCGTAGTCTGGTTTTTCATAGGCGCCAAGGTCGTTCGCCATCGCGATGACTACAGGCTCACGGGGGTTACAGTACAGCGTTGGTCTGAGGTACTTCTCGTCAGAGGTGCAGTGCCGCATGCCGTCGTGATAAGCGGGAAGCTCGTACCTCCTCGGCGGGCGGACGTACCGCTCCTCGCCAGCGCTCATGACCCAGAACCTTACGATAGTTGCGGGGTTCTTGAGCACCGTTTTGGCGACCAACACTGCAAGCTCTCGCCCCGACAACGTCGTAATAACCTCCGCAGCCATAGATCCGCTATCTGAGATCTCTTCTGCTCTTGCCATTTTGCTCACCAAAAAATCATTCCTGAAGGACAATTGCTTTTAACACTGTAAGCTCTCGCCCGACATCCTAGGCATTTCCTCCACTATCGACTCCTGATGCTTGCTTGTGTCATTTGCATCGATTGGCAACGCTCTCAGCGAGGACTCTTCTTTCCTTCCTCAGCGAGGACTCTTCCTATTACCTCAGCGCAGCCGCGCATCTCTGCGCCCTTAGCGCGCTTTACCTCCGGCTCAAGGACAGGACCGGGTCGGTCGCAGACGGGGCAGTGTTCGAGCATCCGCACCTCATCACCGCTGAGGATGAAGCCTGGGAAGCTTCCTTCGAGCCCGTCGAGGAAGGCGAAGCGCCCCGACTCGCCATAGCCTGCAGGTGTTAAGCTCTTATCGAGAACCATGGGCTTCAACCACGTGTAGGGGAGATGGAAGTAGTGCCCCTCAGGGCACGTACAAGCCATTGTGTTCATTTCAGACATCCCGTACAGGTCCAAACAGCGCGTTTCAGGGATGCCCAACGTTTCCTCAACCCGCTTTCTGAAGGCGAAGGAGACGTCCGTCTCTTTGGTTACCTTCCACCCGCCGCCAGTAATTACCATACCTCTCTCTCCGAACTCAAAGCGTCTTCCCTGTCGCTCTAACTCATCCATTACTTCGAAAATGAGAAAGGGGGGGCCCGCGAGCCTGATGGTGTCGGTTGTCTTATCGTAACGCTCGAGCCACTTTATGGCACTCTCGACAATTTTTCGCTGGCTCTCTCCGGCAGCCGGTGGGGCGTGTTCCTGCTCTTGAGCGGTCATTGCGTTGAGAGTCATGTCGGCGCTTATCTGTAAGTCAAGCGGATTGCTCACATCGTTGTATAGGTCTGGTACATAAGCAGTTGCAAAGCTTATAGTCAAGTTGCTTTGTGTTGCCTTCGGCAATAATGAGAGAGTATGATGGACGGATAAGTCATCGGATAGGCAAACCGTTAGTTTGCCTAAAGAATACCGAAAGTCCAAGAGCGTCCGCATATCCCTCGGTACCACTGTGATCCGTCCGCTCGTGCCGCTGCTGTGAGTAACGTTTATACCAGCTGCGCTGAAAGCGTTGATCACGTCGTCAAAGCTAGGGTTGGCGTCTTTGATAACTACTTTGGGGAGGTCGCCGGTAAAGATGACTGTAAGCCAGTACGCGAAGCCCTTCCCTGAGGGGTGCTGTTTGAAGGTGAGGTCGGGGATGAGGGGGATCTTCTCTAAGTCGTCGTAGGTCTTTATGTCGTCAGGTGTGACGCCTTCCTCCTCGCAGTAATTATGGTAGAAGTCATTTAAGTTGTAGTGGCGTGAAAACGCGTATTTAATCGACTTGAGCTGCGTTGCTCGCGCTTGGTCAACGGGCACACGAAGAATGTCAGAAGGATTGAACAAGGCCTCTTCCGCAGGCGTCCAAGTCTCGCGAGGAGGAATGTATCGGGCTAAGCGTTCATTTAATTTTTCGATTTGGTCCCTAATTTCCATCGATGCCTCCAAGTCTTTCCTCACATAGTAAAAACACTTATGGTATCAGCTATTGTACAAGCCAAAAAAAAGTACCTTCATATAACTATATTTTGCCATATTGTCGTTCCTATACAAACGACTTTCTGCGGGCAAAGGGGTATTTTCCACGCCTTCCATGGGGGATTTTTGTCCGCATAAACAACAATAACTTCTGGTTTACTGAACTGCACAGAAGGCGGGATGAGCTCCAGAAGCAACTAGCAAAGAAGCGCGAGCATAACAAGCACGACGACCGCTGCCACTGGTTTTTTCATGAGCTGCTCACCTCACTCGCTGCCGGGGGTACCAAAACGCTGCCTATCTCACAAAGAACACCATTGCTTGTGCTAATGCCCGCACTGACTATCGTAGCACTGCCTATCTTGACGGTCGTGCCTTCGGTGGAATATGGCGTAGAGGAGTAGTTTTTGGCTGCTCGTCAGCTTATTTACAGCGCGATATACGAGCATCATGTCAGCGAGTCGCTGCGCTTGGTATACATCCTCTGTTACGCAGTCCCGTCCTCTTCTTCGCAAATATTGCCGCACTGCGATAGCAAGTCAAGTCCGTATTGGACGCATGTTTGCTGCAAGTTTGAAACAATTATTATAGCAACGGCGCATGTCGTACGTAATCGAGGTGCAACTATGAAAATACTCGGAATCAACGGCAGTCCGCGCGGTAAGAACAGCCGGACGCTTAAGCTAGTAGACGCTGTCCTAGATGGTGCGAGGCAGCGCGGAGCAGAAACAGAACTAGTTGATATCGGCACACTGGACGTACGGTACTGTCTAGGGTGTCAGGTTTGTTACGCCGAAGGCGAGTGCGTTCAGGAGGACGATCTCTCTGACTTGTGGGAAAAAATGATGCGTGCCGACGGGATCGTTCTCGGTTCACCGGTGTACATCAATGGTGTCACCGCTCAACTCAAGACGGTGATCGACCGCCTGGCTGACGCAATCCATTGCCAGATGCTCGCGGGGAAGTATGGTTGCGCTGTGACCACGGCAGGGAGTTCGGGCATCAGCGAAGTGCTTAGTTATATGAATTACGTCCTGAACGCGTTGGGTGCAGTGTCGGTCGGCGAGGCCGGTGTTGCCATTGGAGGGGATCCTGCAGCCCTTGATGCGGCGATTACCGAAGCGCGTAATCTCGGCCAAACGCTTGCAGACGCAATACAGACAAAGCGCCACTACGCTGATCAGGAAAGCGCCATTGCCGAGAGAGGTGGGTTTTTCAGGCAATTAGTGAAAGCGAACAAAGAGGCTTGGAGGCATCAGTACGACTTTTGGATGGAGAAAGGCTGGATGTGACTGCCTCGTCCTGCTTTGACTACGCTGAGCAAATGAAGAAATAGTGCAGTTAAACGGGCGAGTCGCCACACTTAAGCAGCAACTATGGGGCCAAGAAAGCGAATTAGGTTATGTGCGGACAGAGTATCAGCAAGCCCACGCGAAGCAGTTTTATGACCAAACCGTGGCGCAAAAATAAATGAAGAATTTGCGCCCCGACCTGATTTTGCGGCAGCCTACAAGACTCAATTTACTTACGTTACCGAAGTATGGTGGGCCAGAGGTCCGTGCAAGCGTTTGCTTTCATAGACTACTACGATTTCTCTGTCTCTCCGTCTTGGCTGTTTACAACGAAGCACAAGGCTGAAAGATCAAGAACATATAATCGAGCATATACGAAGCCTGCAAAAACGAAACAATTGCATATTTTGAGAAGTGATTACGGCCGTCACGCGTCCCGCCGTTTTTCGAGGCCGTTGTCAGTGGTCGGATGCGGTTAGTGCAACGCACCCGATAAGGCAGTGTTGATAACTCCCTTCTTTTTTCGACGTATCATCGTGCAGCACGTTTTACTGCAGCCTTTATCTTGAATCACAACTCGTTACACGGCTTAGAATGTTGAGGCGGAATTTGATTCAATTTCAGCGGCGATTGATGGTGAGACTGTCATTGAAAACTTCTATAAAAAAAAAGCGGCAATGAGGCGAGTCCGCCAAAACTCGTGAATAAAACGCTGCGGTATTCTGACTCTTTGCGCTCGCCGGTCCGACGATTAAGGCGGTGAGTGGCAGAGCAACATCGACTAAAACAAGGATTGGAGCATCAGCCGCCTACGCTCTCGGCAGTGTCGTATCGGCCAGCGGCGGGCTCTGGTACGGCCGCGTCAACATGAACACCGGCGAGCAACGGGCCACGGTCTTCGGCGCGCTTGACGCCTTCTTCCCCGCCGTCCTCGCTCTGGGAAAAGACCTCGACCGCGCCGCACGCCTCGAAGAATCGTGCTATATAGATGTGGACACTCCACGGCATCGCCCCCGAACTGCTCGACTACAAAGCCATGAAGGCCGTTGTCGGCTCCTACCACCTCCGGCCTGAGTTCGTCGAGTCGGTCTACTACCTTTACCACTACACCGGCGACGAGAAGTATCGGCGGATGGGCGCGACCTTTTTCAACAGCCTGGTCGAGCGGTGCAAGACCGACGCCGGCTTCGCCGCCCTCGCCGATGTCCGCGCGGGCGTCAAAACTGACGCAATGGAGAGTTACTTTCTGGCCGAGGCCATGAAATAATTCTACCTGCTATTCGCACCACCCCAGGCCTTCGACTTCGAGAAGGTCATCTTCAACACCGAGGCACACCCGATTTGGAAGAAGAGTAGCGAGTAGCACTTAGCAAGGGGAAGAAAAAAGAGAGGGCCCGATGGCCCCTGGCGGTAACTCGACCAAACTGCTGGACCGTGACGATTGGCGCGATTTATTTGTCTCAAAGTTTAAAGTAGACATTTGATCGGCAGCTGAGTAGCTGATCGTAGACCGGTGCTTCGTATAAATTCCAAAAAAATCGCAAGCAATGGGCTCGGCCGGATTCGAACCGACGACCTCTGCCGCGTGAAGACGGAGGATTCGGGACTTTTCGAGGTATTTTTCTTAGGCGAAATGACCACGAGAAAAACCAACCCCCCCTCCTGAATGGTCTGATAGATTCGGGTGGACAGACCTACAAGTCGCGAGAACGTGTGTGCTAGCCGAATTGTTGGGTAGTCGTAACCAGTTTTTGCGTGGTGTAAGGAGATTTTGCTGCGATGAATCTCGAACAACTCGCGGTTTGAGATCGTAATGTAAAGACGAAGATCTGGGTAATAATCAGTGGCTGGCGCCCCCACGTGCATAGTGGCCCTGCACATTTGGTCGTTATGATTAGGCTTCGGCGACTAAGAACAAATGAGACGCAACGCGCGCAATCGTGCCAGAAACGCTTATCGTATGGATTGTCGCTCTCACGGCGGATTTGCGCGTCCCAGCTGGCACTGTTTCAAAGACTGGCTGCGCAGCATCTCGCAGAAGAAGAACCAGCTAAAGAAAAAGACGCACCGGCTAAGCGGCTGCTACGGAGGCGCCGGAACACGGAAAGGCGATCACGCGGAAGTCTGATCGTTCTATTCTAGCCATTTTTTTGTCATTTAAACATCGCAGCATCGTTTTTACGGTCACGTGCAAGCGAAGCTTTTATATACTTTTGTAGCGAGGTTTCTCGTTAAGAACGTTTTAGATCAAAAACGTTTTTCCGAGGCAACCCGTGCGCGCATATAAGATCGTTCCGGTTTCCGTAGGCATTCTTCTCACTACCGTGCTACTTGCAAGTGTCGTCACCGTGAGCGCAGCGTCCACTCCACAGACCGTCCAGTCCAACACCCCAACTATTTATTACGTTCCCCAAGCAGGATCAACGTGGGTTAACCACGGGACGGCAGGCGCCAGCTATAACGCTTACGTGAGCACCCCGAACTTGTTTAAGACCCAACCAAACGGCTACCCGTATTGGGGCCCCATCACGAAAAATGATTTTATCTGTATCCCAGCAGGCAGCGCGACCAACAACCAGAACGTTGCTTCCTGGGAGGTAGGTTTTCATTTTGCCGGAATAGTATCTGGCCAGCGCTACCAAAAAATTTGGGATAAAGCGTATGGCGGTTTCTTCATTGAAATTGATACCGGATATGGCGCTAATAATTGTTACCTTACTATCTACCGCGCTACGACCGGCGGCAGCTGCGCGCGGTGGTACGAGCCAATGGATACCGCAATCCGCGCAGGCCACAACTACTACATCCAAATTTCGTGGGACACTAGTGCGGGCCCCGGAAAAGAACCATATCCAACGGTCTGGATCGGTCAGGACGGAAACGCGCCGGTGCATCAAACGCACTGGGACGAGACCGGCGGCGCTCTTGCCGGAACTGGATCGTGGTATAATGACGCGGTGGGGTCTGCGAACCTGGGAAATACGGCTTCAGGGAGCAACCACGCGTCAGCGGAGACAGCTTGGCTCAATGGCGGCATCTTTGTTTATCGGCAATACAATTCAATCGTCAATTTTAGCAGCGGTGGGAGCTGGAACACCGATAGACTGCGCTGGGCCTAGGCAGTTATAGCAGAGACTCAAGAGGGCTGGTTGAGGGCGCTTATCGAAAAATGCGAACGAGTAGCGTAAACGCCCCTAGTGTACCTTCTCCCAAAGGGGTTGGCACCATTAGCCAACGCGTCTGATTGTGCCTTTGCGTTGTATAGACCCGGAAGAATCCTCCAACAAAAGAAGTGCATTAAGCGGTCATAATGGAGCCGGTTAAAAATGATAGTTAAAACTATTGAAAGGCACGCCAGCGCCGGTGAACAGATCGAGCAACAGGTGTGAAAGCATGAAGAAACTCGCGGTCGGTGCGGGCGACTCTCATACTCATTGACGAGCCGCTCCGGTAATAAGAAGGTTTACTTGGGCTGAAAGCGAGTTTAAACTGCGCACGGCGTTGATATCAGCCGGATAATATCACAATAGGGGGCTGCCGGAATTGCCTCATTCACAGACAGCGCGCGACTCATTCACGACTACTCTTGTATTCACGGCGCCAGTGAATAGCCGTGAGGCAACGAAAACAGATAACATACGTTCTCAGCAGCTGGAAAACGCGTGATGACTTTTTATACGCCCGAATAGAGCTATAATAGAGGTTCTCTATGGACGCAAAAGATGAGAAAAAGGAAGAGTACGATAAGGGCAAGGAAGTAAAGGGCAAGCTCGAAAAAAAGAAGGAAGAGTACGATAAGGGCAAGGAAGTCAAAGGCGAAAAATAGCTGTCTGCGTAGCCCAAGAACGTGACTAACGACGACACACGCGGCTGGTACTCGGTCAGTGTCGAATACAAGCCATCCTCTCAGAGCTGCGCTCAGTTCGCAGTGACTGGTACCTCCAAACCACATTAGTGTCGCGGTTCATCGGGCGCTATACCGACCGAAAAAACACAAGTATCGATGTCGACAACATTGATTCGGTCGAACTGCGGCAGGCATTCTATGCAGCGACCGATGACGCGCTTGACGCGCTAAAGTTACCGAGGCGCTCGCAAAAAGATTATGACTGAAACGCTAGAACGTCGTAGTGAAGAGGTGACGTGGGATGTCGATGGGATCGCGGTCTATGGGACCGTCACGCGCCCTGCCGACGCCGGCCTGCATCCCGCCATCGTCTTTGTCGCTGGCAGTGGACCAACTGACCGAGACTGGTGCTCACCGCTGCTGCCGGGTACGAACTGCAGTGCTCTGCTCCTTGCTAACGCCCTCACTGAAAAGGGATTCGTTACGCTGCGATATGACAAACGCGCCGCAGGGCCGCACGTGCGTGAAAACCTCCCGCGGCTGGTCGGTAAGATAAGCATGCGGGGGCACGTCGACGAGCTGACCGGCGCTGTCACCACGCTCGTATCGCTAACCGACGTGGATGCCTCGCGATTGTTTGTGTTGACGAATAGCGAGGGAGCCATCCACGCCCTGAACTATCAAACGGGGATGCCTCATCAGCGGTTCAAAGGTCTCGTGCTGACCGGCGCTCCGGGCCGTCCGATCGGCCTCGTTGCACGGGATCAAGTGCTCGCGCAAGTCGCGTCTCTTGCCAACGGAGATGAAATAATGAAACGCTACGATGCGTGCGTCGCGGCGTTCGTCGCTGGCAAGCCGATGCTGCCTGATGCGTCCTTGCCTGAGGTTGTAAAAAGCCTTTTGGCCAGCTTAACCGTCCCGGCAAACTTACCATTCGCTCGCGAGCTGTGGCTGGAAGATCCGGCGCACCTTGCATCGCAGGTATCGGAACCTATGCTGGTTGTTATCGGCAAGAAGGACATCCAAGTTGACTGGCGTGCTGACGGAGGTGCGCTGCAAACCGCCACCGCTACGAACGGCAACGCTACCTTCGTGTTCCCGGACAACGCCGATCACGTGCTCAAGTACGAACCTCGACCGCGAGTGGGGCTTATCGCAGCTGAAGTCGGAGCGCATTACAATGCCGAGGGCCGCATTCTAGATTCAGATGCCCTTTCTGTCATCACAAACTGGTTAGTTGAACGGTCAGGCAAGGTACCGTGAGCTCAACCGACCGGCGCGCTAATGATGCGATCTGATCTCCGCCTCGCTGAGGGGATGACCTTGCTTACTCAAGTTAAGCTGATTTTGAACGCGCAGCGTTAAGGATTTGCCGATGGCAACTGTTTACTACTGTATTCTCTTCACCATATCAGGGTCTTATGTGAAACAAGACATGGGAATTCCCGTGAAAATCCTTATCATCGTGTTTTTGCTGATATTGGCGCTAAGTGGGTGTTAGGACAGAGGCAAAAAACAAGAGGGAACAATCCTATGAAAGAAGAACAGACAAATTTGAAGGTCGCAACCTTGGCTGGTGGCTGCTTCTGGTGCTTAGCGGCCGATTTTGAAAAGGTGGCTGGGGTTGCAAAAGTTATATCTGGCTATACGGGTGGTCAGAAGGAAAACCCCACCTACGAGGAAGTCTCAACGGGAAAGACGGGGCACCACGAAGCCATACAGGTATACTATAATCCTTCAAAGGTGAGTTATGAGCAGCTCCTGGATGTCTTCTGGCGTCATATTGATCCGACGGATGCAGGCGGGCAGTTTGCCGATCGGGGCCCTCAGTACCGTACGTCGATTTTCTACCACGATGAAGAACAGAAGCGCATTGCGGAGAAATCAAAGGAAGATCTTGAAAAATCCGGGCAGTTCAAGAAGCCAATCATCACGTCGATTGTGAAATTCTCAAGGTTCTACGAGGCCGAGTTCTACCACCAGGATTACCACAAGAAAAGCCCCTTACGGTATAAGCTCTACCGGTTGGGCTCCGGCCGGGACCAGTTCCTCGATAAGACCTGGGGAAAGGAGAAGAAGCCGGGCAGCAACCCCGGCGGCAACCCCGGGGGACAGAAGACCTATTCCAAGCCCGATGACGCCACCCTGAAAAAGAAGCTCACGCCGCTTCAATACGAGGTAACGCAGCACGAAGGCACGGAGCCGCCTTTCCGAAATGAATACAATGACAACAAGAGGGAGGGGATTTACGTTGACATCGTATCCGGAGAGCCTCTATTCAGCTCGCTCGACAAGTACGACTCCGGGACGGGATGGCCAAGCTTCACGAAACCCTTGGAACCGGAGAACGTTACGACAAGAGAGGACCGGAAGCTCTTCGCGGTGAGGACCGAAGTGCGAAGCAAACACGGGGATTCCCACCTGGGTCATGTTTTTCCCGACGGGCCCGCGCCGACGGGGCAGCGTTACTGCATGAACTCGGCGGCGCTTCGGTTCATCCCGAAGGAGGATCTGGAGAAGGAGAGCTACGGGGAGTATCTGAAGCTCTTTGCAAGAAAGAGCGAAAAATCCGTTTAAGAGCTCACGTGGCTCATCGGCTTTAGATTCGTGGTGCTAGCTAGCGCGTTGCCCCATCGAAACCACATAAAGAAAGGCCTCAACAACGCCCGGATAGGGCTTGAGATACAAGCACTGCCAGCTTAAACCTTCGCTTTTCAGCCCGTTTGGTTGGCGTGTCTAGAATTCAGAGAGTGCCGAATATAGAACCGAATATGGCCATAAGGCCGCAAACGCCCCCCACTGTTAAGGCGAAGCCAATAAAGAAGATAAATCCATATTTTACTACGTTCTCCAGCATCGTCATCGTTTACCCCTCCGGATCAGTATCTTCTTTAAACGTGCACTTCCTTAGGTTAATCAATATTTCGGGGGCGATTTGGTCATATTTGGCGCATTTTATACCTTGCTCGTGGAGCTTACAGAAATAACATTGCGGTATCATAGCCGTCATAATCCGAGCGCCTCCTAAACGCTTGGCTAAGCGTTATAGCAAGCCGTTATTGTATGCGCTGGACTTTATACATTTGGCGCTTTCGATGTCGTTAAGATTATGGTGCTAATCACTGTTTCGGGCAATGCGAGGATGCAAAAGAATAGGAATAGTTAGGCCGCAAATCACAACGTGCATAAGCTTAATGCAACTGAAACTGATGTGATAGTAGTTCTTTTGCCGGTGGCTGCCTCTTTGTCTGTTGCGGAAACGAATTCGAGGTGAATATGGTGACGAAAGGATGGTGCGAAAACTGTCAATGCCAAAGCAGTAACGGTGCACTGTATTGCTCTCAATGTGGTAAAGAACTTCAAAATAAGCAACAACCTGACATCAAGATAATGTTTGTAGGTCTCACTATTGTCCTCGCGTGGCTCCTGTTCTGGGCATTGTGGCTGTTTTTCTATGCCAGCGGTTTTAGCATCTTGCAAAACTCAGGGGTCTTTCTGTTATCCCTTGTCGTTCTGTTGATATTAGAGACCTTGTTAACAGTTCCATTCGCGAGGAGACAACCCCCACAGCAACTCAAAAGAACGTAGCGATTACGACCGCCTGCCACACTCGCTACTCCCGGCTTCATCGTCCTAGAAGCTTACAACACGCTCGGCTTTAACGCTCATTTTAGCCACCGTTCGTCGTATTTCTTCATCCTCGCGCTGCGGGTGTGAATCCACCCCGCCCATAGTAGCAGGCGCGCGGCGCTGAAGACCACGAGCAGAATGAGAAGAAGAACCACTGCGTCTGTTGTGTTCATAATTCGCTCACATTTTAACTGCGCTCCTTGGTTTGTTTGCTCACAGCCTTATATCTTGGCTGTTAAGTCGCGCACACAAGGGAACCCTTATGCCCGTAAAAGCCGAACGTACCGTGGTATTATGCCACCTGCCGGACTTGTTACCCCTGGCTTCACGGCGCTAATAGTGCCCTGCATCCAGCAATCAAAAAGACCGCTGAAAGAGTTGTTTTGTCAAAAAAAGACGGCGTCAGTCACGACGCCGCCACTGTGTGAAAGTACACGTGACCTGCGGCGAATATTGCGCGGTACATGGAAAGTTCAAAAAGAAAATTATGGTAAAAGAAAGATACGCCCCCGTTACGTTACGGAGGCGGTCCTCACCTGTCGTTGCTCTATACGTTTCTCCATATCCACATCAGCACCCTCCTGAGGACGTTAGGGGGGGCTACCCACAGAGTGCCATTGGTTCCAATTGTCGTCGTTATTATGCACACTATACCAAACATTCCCGCTAGTGCTAGTGATACCAATTATGGTGGGGCCTGTGGCGTTGATTTCAGCGGCAGGTGAGGCAGTGGACAGCGCCTCGGGAGGCATTCCGATGCGGCCCCACGCGGTCCATCCCGAGCCCGTGGGAGACTTAAGCCAGAGATTATGGTCAGTACCTTGCATAAAGAGCCGGTGGGTTCCGAGCTTTATCAGAGGAAAAATGAAGTTTCCACTTACGGCGGGACCCGTATTTGGAGCGACTTGTCCACCGAGAGATGTCCAGCTGGACCAGCCGTTCTGGTAGTACTTCCACCAAACGGCACCGTCGGTGCCGCGTGCAAAAACATCGCTTGCATGACTACCCGCCGTTGCAGCAGGCGATGAGGTTAGTTTCCCGCCGAGAGATTCCCACTTAGACCAGCTATTATTATACGATGTATGCCACAAGGCGCCATCCGTACCTTGCACAAAGACGTCAAGTTTACCTGATGACGATGATGAGACTGCTGGGCCAGTGCCGGATGCCAGTCTACCTCCGAGGGATTCCCACTTAGACCAGCCATTCTGGTAGTACTTATGCCACAGAGCGCCATCAGCGCCGCGCACAAAGACATCGAGGCGAGTAGTATTACCCCAAGAAACGGCGGCAGGTGATGATGTACTGACTCCACCAAGAGAGTTCCAGATACCACCCCCGCTAGGTGTAATCCGCGTGTCCCAGAGAGTACCATTACTGTCGACGGCAAATATATTGCTCTGCCCGTTATAAAACCAAGTACTTACGGCGGGGCCGGTGCCAGCCATCGTTGTGCCACTCACGCTCGCCGCACTGCCTACCACAGCAAAAAGCGAGACAAGCACAAGAGTCGCTAAAAAGACGCTCATCGTAATACCTTTACGGTCCATTCTTTTTGCACTCCTCGATGTCCTTCGCTTGAAAAAGCTCTGAAGGATAAAACCCGACGTAATAGTTAAGTGTTGTGTTTGGCTGTAGTTAGTTTCCCACCGCACGGGTAGTTACGCTCGTTCGTTCATGCAATGCACATATGATGAATTGTCTGCGTGCGAGAAGTACGCCCGTTGTAGGCTGCGCGGCGACAGGGAGCACGTTCCGTATTGCGAAGAATATAGCAGTCCGCGTTATATCAGAGACTAACCCAGCGGCCATTTACCCTTGAAGCTTGTTTGGAGCTCGCCATTAGGAATAACAGCCATTTTGACGCTAATATTGCCATCGGAAAAAATGATTGAAAGCGGATTAATTTTAACCGGCAACGACGCAGACTTGCTTAGGAATGCGCTTTCAGAAGTCAAAACAAAAGTTTTTGACGAGTCCTAGACGAGCTCGGATGACACACAGGCACTAAATGCGCCACAAGCAGGATAAGAAGAAGAACCACTGTGTTATCTGCGTTCATAATTCGCTCACATTTTAACTGCGCTCCTTGGCTTGTTTGCTCATAGCCTTATATCTTGGCTGTTCAGTGGCGCACAAAAAGGAACCGGTTCCTGCAGCGGCGCACATTGTGTGGAACCTGGAAAGTTCAAAAAAATTGCTGTAAAAGAAAAATACGCCCCCGTTACTTGCGGAGGCGTCCCTGACTTGTCGTTGCTCTATATGTGTCTCCACCCAATGTCAGCAACCCACGAGGACGTTAGGGGGGGGCTACCCACAGAGTTCCATGTGTTCCAGTTGTCGAACGTGCCATTGATGCTAGTATGCACACTGTACCACACATTCCCACTGGTACTGGTGACACTAATTATTGTGGGGCCAGTTACGTTAATTTCGGCGGAAGGTGAGAAAGTAGATAATGCTTCTGGCGGCATACCAATTCGCCCCCACGAAGTCCACCCTGAACCTGATGCTGATTTAAGCCACAGGTTATGGTCGGTGCCTTCCACAAAGAGTCGGTGAATTCCTAAGTATGTGACTGCTGAATTAAGGTTCCCACTCACCGCAGGGCCGGTGCCCGGGGCAACAACGCCGCCGAGGGATTGCCAGCTAGACCAGCCGTTTGAGTAATACTTATACCAAACAGCCCCATCACCACCACGCACAAATACGTCCATTGTGTGCCGTCCTGCAACGGCGGCTGGTGATGAGGTTAGCTTTCCTCCAAGGGATTCCCATCCAGACCACGATGTGCCGTTATATAACTTGTGCCACAGCGCACCATCTGTACCTTGTACAAATACATCCAACCGACCTGCCGCCGGTGAAGATACTGCTGGTCCTGTGCCTGGGGCAACCTGCCCACCGATGCCAATCCACTTTGACCAACCATTAGTATATGTTTTCCACCAAACCGCGCCATCTGTACTACGCACAAAAACATCTTGACGGGTAGTAGTCCCCCAAGAAATCGCGGCTGGTGATGAGGTACACGCCCCACCTAAAGAACTCCACGCGCCGCTACCGGTTGTTGTGTTCCAAAGAACGCCGTTACTATCAACGGCAAAGACGCTCGTTTGACCATTAGAATATGTAGTGCTTATTGCTGGCCCTGTGTTCTTCATTGTTGTGCGGCTTACGCACATAGCACTGCTTACCACAGCGAAAAGCGAGACGAGCATAAAAGTCGCTAAGACGATGTTCGTCTTAACGCGTTTAACGTTCATTCGTTTCGCCTTCCTTGGGCGTTTCCACAGCCCTACAACCCAATCGATTATCTAGCTTATCTTCTACGTGTACGAGACTAGTTTCCAACTCGGTTCGTGCCCATTTTAGCTATGTCCTTCGCTTGAAAAGCAGAATCAAAAGAGTTCGGCGGTGCGATAGCTTAAGTTTTGTCGTTTGGTTGCGGTTAGTTTCTCACCGCGCACGGATAGACCTCTTTACTTTTCCCGTCAATGAAATGCGCACATATGATGAATTGTCTTCGGTAGCTCTTCTCCTCCTTCCATCAAAAAAAGCCCTCCTTCCTTTGTTTCTTAACTCCTATCAAATATGATAATCGAGAATAGAAGTGAATACACCAACGCAAAAACGTTACCTTCGACAATTATTACGAACGGCTGGTCATACGCGCCACCCATAAAGAATACATCACCCAAGACGTAGAATATTGCCGTTGCTAAAGCTATTTTTCTGCGCGGCGTCATTCATCTCTAGTCTAGACTCACATCATAAGAAAGTTATTAGCCATCTCCGTGGTTGTCTAGTCGTTTGCGCTATCGCTGGCTGCACCACTTTAGAGGATCCCTATGAATATGAGCGCGATGCTCAATCCGATCATGATCACGACCGTTGCCCCCGCGATGTAATTGAACACTCTCGTGTTAACGTACTCGCCCATAATCTTCTTGTCGTTCGCGATGACGAGCATATAGATCAAGATGAATGGCAGCAGTATTCCGTTGCCCACTTGCGACAAATAGAGGATGGAAAGGAGCGGCACGTTCGGAAGCGAGATGAAGAACGCTGCTAGCACTATTATTCCTGTATAGAGTCCGTAAAATAGCGGGGCTTCCCGGAATGTCTTAGAGACGCCGGACTCAAAGCCGATTCCTTCACAGACGGAATGTGCAGTCGAGAGGGGTAAAATGCTCGCTGCAAACAGTGAGGCGTTCAAAAAGCCGAAGGCAAACAGAGCAGACGCGTAGTTTCCTGCCAGCGGGGCAAGCGCGGCGGATACGTCAGCGACCGTGTTCACGGGAATCCCGTGCACGAAGATGGTTGCCGCACAGGCTATGATAATAAAGAACGCCACAACATTAGTCACGATCGAACCTGCAATGGCGTCAAGCCGTGAGTAGATGAGGTGCTTCAGCGGAATCCCTTTTTCGACCACTGACGCCTGGAGGTAAAACTGCATCCATGGCGAGATCGTCGTTCCCACCAACCCGACCAGCATGGTGATGTAGGCAGCATCAGGCGAAATGTGCGGTATAAACGTATTTGCAGCAGCGATTTTCCAATAAGGATGTGCCAAAAATCCCGAAATAATATACGAGGCGTACAGCGCCGATCCGACCAAGAACACTTTTTCGACGCTTCTATAGCTCCCGCGAACGACTAACAACCATACAAAAAGGGCGGCAATGGGCAGTGATGCGTACGGGGGTACACCAAAAATAGAGCCGCTCACCGCTATGCCGGAGAACTCGGCGAGTGTGTTGCCAAAGTTCACCGCCAGAAGTAAGACCATGATAAAGAAGACCAATTTAACCCCTGTCTTCTCACGTATTAAAGAAGCGAGTCCCTTGCCCGAAACGACGCCCATGCGAACGCCCATCTCTTGCACAACGGCGAGTGCCACCGTCATGGGGATGAGCGTCCAGAGCAAGACGTAGCCGAATTGCGAGCCGGCAAGGGAGTAGGTGGTGATGCCGCCCGCATCGTTGTCGACGCTGGCAGTAATAATCCCCGGACCCATGATGGACAGGAACAGAACGATCCTGATGAACCACGGGCTCCTGAAGTACCGCGTAATGACCCGGTAATCCACGACGCGACACTCCCTTCAGCCAAACGCCTTGGGAACCCGTTTCTTCCACGCGGTCGGTAAAACGATGTCAATCGCGTCGTCAACGGTGACGATGCCCTTCAGTTTTTTCTCTTCGTCTATGACGGGAAGCGCGAGCAGGTTGTATTTGGCGATTTTCTTTGCCACGTCTCGCTGGTCGTCCGTTAGCTGAACTGTGATAATATCGGTGTGCATGAACGCAGAGAGCTTTTCCTCAGGGCGTGCGAGTAAGAGATTGCGCAGTGAGATCACCCCCACAAGCGTCTCGTCCATCGCGATGACGTAGATGTAGTAAATGGTCTCCACGTCTGCTGCAGCGGTGCGGATCTCCTCGATCGCCTGTTGTGCGGTATCGTCTGCGCGAACCGCGACGAACTCATTAGTCATGATGCCGCCTGCCGATTCCTCTGGGTATTCGAGGAGCTCTCGTATGTCCTCAGACTCATCCGGTTCCATAAGGTCGAGGATAGCTTCGGCACGGTCGACGGGAAGATCCCCCAGCAAGTCCGCGGCGTCATCTGGTGACATCTCTTCAAGAATCTCGGCCGCACGCTCGGTCTCCATCCCTTCGATGAGCGAGACTTGACGCTCCGGGCTCGTTTCTTCCAACGTATCCGCAGCGGCCTCTTCATCAAGCGAGTTGATAAGGTTCAATCCGTCGGTCACACTGAGCTGGTCGAGGATGTCCGCGATGTCGGCGGGGTGAAACTTGGTTATTTTGTGCTTTGGGACTTTCAGCTGCAGGGCCGAGGGCCCGCTATGCAGGGTATCAACGGCGTCCCAACTGATGTAATTGCCCTCTAAGTGAATCCGGGACCTGTCTGCGACTTTTTCCAATCCGAGCCGCCGCAGCAGCCCACGGACGCCGATGTCGACGCCGATGAGTCGATAAGAGCCGTTGGTGGCGGAGAGCTGCAGGTCATTGACGCGTCGCAACTTCTTTCCCCGCACGTCGATGACTTGCCTGTCAAGAACATCTTCGACCAAGTGCACCTCATGCTCTTGCACGTCGTACGGCTGTATCTCGTCACGGCCGACTTTGAGAGGGATCTGCCTTCCTAAGCCTTCTACCTGTGTCCACGGAACGTTAAGCGTGTGTTTATCAGACGTTCTCACGGTCAGGGCCTTTACCCTAGGATACGGCATATCTGCCGACACGATCACGTCTGCAAGCTTTCCTACTTTTTCCCCGTGAACGTCAATCACAGGCTTCTTCACGATTTCACTCAGGCTTAGCAAAGCCATTTTCTTCCCCCCACTACACTAGGAGAGGCACAGTCCCCTCCTTTACACGCTCCATGACGATCATCTCGGTCAAATCGTCGACACCATCAATCGAGCGTATCTTGCTGTTTATGATCTGATTGAGCTCCTCCATATTGTGAGCCCAGAGCTTTGTCAGAAGGTCATACTCTCCTGACACGCTGTACACCTCTGAAACTTCTTCAAGTTTCGAGAGCGCGATTTTCACCGCGCCGTGCTTTTCGGTCTCTGTCTGGATGATGATGATCGCCGTCATTTCTAGGCCCACCTTCTCAGGGTCGAGAATCACTGTGTATCCCCTGATCACCTCTCGCTCAAGTCGCTTGAGCCGGTGAGAGATGGTTGCATCAGGCACGTCGATGTCTTCTGACATCTTTGATAACGTGATCCGGGCGTTCTTGACGAGAGAGTGAAGTATCGCTAAATCAGTCTCATCCATCTCAGAGTCAACGTCTGCAGTCATAGGTGACTTTGAGTGTATTACTTATTGTTTATATTATTTTGGGAAAAAAGAATCTAATCATAATAAAAATAGAGCAATCTACTAAATATCCCCGTTCAGTTCAGAAATAGTACAGCTGCTCGCAACGGAATTCTGGCTCGAGGTGCGTTAATACAGAAAGCGGACAAACAGCGCGTGAGTTTGCCGGTAGTGAGGCCTCCTCAAAACGCAAGAGGCTTAAACTGAAGACCGCTACTACTGATGGAGGAGCACTACGATGAAGCCTTTAGTGGTATTTTATTCACGAACCGGGGCGACCAAACAGGTAGGGGGCGCTCTTGCCCAAACGCTCAACTGCGACAGTGAGGAACTCCTTGACAAAAAGAAACGCAGCGGGCCTCTGGGTTTTGTGAGGTCCGCAAGGGATGCGCGGGCGAAAAAGCTGACCACGCTTGCAGAGACCAAGCACGATCCTGCGATGTATGATCTGGTGATACTCGGCACGCCAATTTGGGGCGGCACGTTGTCGAGCGCTATGCGGACCTATATCACCAACAACAAAGCGAAGTTCGAACGCGTCGCATTTTTTTGCACTCAAGGTGGTACTACGAGTAAGCCCTTGTTCGATGAGATGGAATCGCTCTGTGAGCAACATCCGGTAGCTACCCTTGCTCTCCGACAAAGGGAGGTCAAGGCAGGTGCCTATCACGAAAAGATTCGCGAATTTGTGGATCGGTTGCAGGGACTATAGGTAGAGAGACCACCTATTCGGCAATGCTTCCACACCGATAAACAGGATCGCGCCACGGTCGTGTGGTCAAGCAATCTTCTAAGGATCTCTACGAGACGCAAGCCGTTTGAGCGGGCGACGACGCCTTGCGACGATGACGCAAGCTTTACTACATGAACGCGCACAATTCATTGTTTTTCGGGCTTGAAAATCTGAAGGGTGTACAGACAGCCTGAGTAGCCTGCACGGCGCCTCTCCGCCAGATCATTGACGTGTTGCAGCAGGTGATGTGCACGCACGATGCGGAAAAGCTTGCGATTTCGGTGCTCGAAATCTACGAGGAAAGTTAGGTGAAAAGCGGATCTCAAGGTATTTTATTCCGTATTCGCAGCGTCCCGTGCGTCATTTCCGCTTTCGCATCTCGGGAGTTTTAAGATACAACAAGGTGATAGAAGCGAAACTCTATTTTTTGGAATGCAGCCTGCCTACTAAGCACCTGTTCCGCCGCAAACTAGAAGCAGAGAGCGTCGCTCAAAAAAATAACCACAGAGAGTTCGATAACACGTAAAATTGTGATATAGCAGCGTATGTTTGGCAAAAAGATATGAGATCAAGCGTAGCTTGTGGGGGCACCCCCATAATCTCAGGCTCACCTATCTTACGCTAGCTCCAGCATTTTCGACAAACAAAGCCCGCATATCTCACTAGCCGCCGCATCAAGCACGAACAGGTAGGGACGCTCCTTGCCGTCCTGCCACACTTCGAGTCCGTTCTCATAGACGTGAAAACTGGCGATTTTCGAGAGCGGCACGCTCAACGGCTTGTGCCCCGCGAACGGGTTTAGAAATAGGCGTTGATCACTTACGATCAAGTCCCCACGTGACGTTTCAAGCAACTCGTCGTGTTTGACGATGTGGCCGCGCGATTGACCCACGCGATAGCGCACGGGAAAGCCCCCCACCTTTATTGGGAGAGGGATCGAGACGCCGTGACTCGCTCCCGAATAGCCGAGATTGACCGTTTTGATCTCCTTGAGCACCGTCGCTGTTCGGTAATGCGCCGTCTCACCTTCCTTCATAATCGCGTCGGTAACGGTGATAACCGGGAGTTCTGCGCCGGTATACGGAGCTATTGCCGCGCTGTGCATTTTCAACGCGTCATCATCCAGTAATCGTTGCCGACAACCGTTGCAAAGGCCGTCAGTGGCGTGTTCTAAGAAGCCTAATTTATGCCCGCATTCTTTGCAATACGTCATTTTTCAGATCCTCCATACCAGGCACCGCCTTCACCTTCTCCTTTGAGACATTCGGCACTCAGGTAGGTATTCAAGCTATCTTTTTTTTGAATTGAATTATCTGGATCCGTGATCTCCTGGAGAGCAATGCTGGGTAATTCACTTATCATTGGGATGTTGGCCGAACATGGCCCTTCCAACTAGGCTCCATTCCATTATTACTCGCTTGTCGATAGACGGATCGTCACTCGGAAAAACGGCTTTCCGACGAAGCAGAAGCACGTCCACCAGGTACGAGATCATGTCCGCATCTCTTTTGTCGCTGGTTTCTGTATATTGTTCTGGGTCTCGATTCACATCTGCTTCGAACATTACATATGAGTCGCCATCATTTTTGAACCGCACGCCATAAATGCAATAACCTGTCCAGCTGCGGTGGAAATATAAGGCATTACGTCTCCAGAAGATAAACCACTTGTCTTCCATCTGTTCAGGTACAAGCCCCGCGCGGATTTTACGCATATCAGTTGACGAGAACCGTCGATTGAGAGCAATTGTCGTGCGCTTTGAGGGAAGTGCCTCGGTTTTCCAGTCCTCTCACTTTGCAATGCTCATTTAACTTCTTGTAGGACCGAAATACTAATCACGGCCAATGAACTGTTTTGGATGAATCTTCTGCTGAATGGCTAGGTCTATAAGCCACTGCTGTTTGGGATCTCCATTGGTCGCTTCAGCCACGCGGTCAAACCACACGTTTGCTGCGCCAATCTCTCCTACGCGACGATGAAGCTCACCAATAAGATACGTGTACCCACCTATGTCGCTCACCGACATCTCTTTAAGCTCCATGGCTCGCTCAAAGTATTCCAGGGCTTTCAATCGGTAGAAACGCTCCTTTCGAGGATCTTTAGAGTCATTACAACACCACGCTGCGCGTAAGTAAAGGTCGCCGATAGACTGCAAGGAATCTCCTTTCCATTGAGCAATCCACGCAGCGAATTCGTACTGTCGTTCGGGGGCAACGAATTTGTACGGTAATTTAGGCGTCACGCTGAAGTCCTTAATAAGCGGCGTTATCTGTTCACGAATGTGTTCCCTTAACGCTGGATCGAGACGCTTTCGTTCAAAAGCATCGTGATACCCTGTATAGTGATACCCTGTATAGCCGCACGATGGACACGTATGGATGATCATATACATTGGGTCGGAGCCCCCCGCAATTGGACGGAGATCAGTAGAACTACCGTACGTGCTGGAGATCATGACATCTAGACTCTCAAATTTCGTGTGGCAGCAGGGACACGTTAGGGATATAGGGATAGGTAAGGTCATGTTTCGCTACTCACTCTTGGCACAAATGATCGTTCGATCTTTTGCGTGTTTCTCAATGAATGCACTTTGATGTTGAAATAATCTTATGAGTTGATTTGGTTTCGAGTAGGCCCTCTTGCGTGCGCCAGCCTACTCAAAGTCGTTGTATATCTTATCAAAATTCACCTCGGCAATCATCTTTTCCCGGTAGAACCTTTGCTTCTCTTTAACCGCCGTCTGGAGCCGCTCGGTTTCTATCGCGCTTGGTTTTTTTTTGCGGCGCATCGTAATATCGCCCGTCGTAACGAGTATGTCAAGTGCTACCTCGCTTGCGACCATACTACATTTCGATCAAAACATGACTTTCAGTTACGAGAGTTTTCAGTTTTTTGTAAAACTGGCACAGCTGCCAGCTAACGGTGTTTGCAGTTTGTTATTTTGCAAAAAAGACAAAAGAAGCGTAATGAAGAGATTGCCAGGTTAGGTTTATATAGGGCCAATCGAGCACACTTTATATGGCAAACGCGGCCTCTGCCGTCCCAGCAGGACGCCGCAGAACGCGAACTTCGCTTGCACCAACAGAATTCAGAAGTGAAGACCAACTTGCCATGCAAGGACAAGGACAGGGCCCACAAAATCGAGGTAAACGCATGAAAAAGCCCAAAAATACGATAAAGCCGATGAATCTTGAGAAAGAGCCGGGGGAGTGAGAACTTTGGGAGCAGTTAGACGGCGAACCCGACAGAGCTTATGGCGCCTTTCAAACATACTTAAGCCTCGGGATGGGTCGTAGAACGTATGTTGCGGCCGCGGAAAAGCTCGGAAAACAGCGAAATTACGAGGCAGCTCTGCGTCAGTGGGCCAGCAAGTTTCAGTGGCGTGCTCGCTGCCAGGCCTATGATGCCGCACAGCTCGAAAAAGAGCGGGAAGACTCAGAGCAGGCCCGTTTAGAGATCTACGCAACTGCATTCACACTCGGTCGCTACTTTTTCGAGCACGTCGCAGAAGATCTCAAACGCCAGTGGCAGTGGGGACAAATCAATCCTGAAACCGGCGAGGAAGAACCATATAAGAAACCTAACTCGTTCTCCATTGACCAAATGCTGAAGATACTCAACTGGGCCTATGACATGGCTGTTAAGAACGCAGTCGCAAAGACGGACGTGCTTCTTGAAATCGGAACGAAAGTTCTTAAAAAGACCGCCTTTGATGAGGCGTTCGGCGAGATTCTAGACACCGACCCTGAGTTACACAATGCCTACTTACGAATCATATCAGAAGCGCTTAAGAGATCGCGTATGATGGGCCGTTAGTTAGCCGTCACGTTGATCGTTTATTCGGTGGATGATGAAGAAAAAAGTAGATACAAAACTAATAAAGGAAGATACGAGTTTATATGGCTTAACAGATGGCGTCCAGCGCGTTTATAATGTGGTGCGCGGCCTCAGCAAGCCCGTTAATTTTGAGTTCATAAAAGGAGGGAAGTGATATGCGAAATAATGAGACGGAAGGAGAACCTGAACCGTGCCTATATTGCGGTAAACCGGCGGTATGTATAGTATTTGAGCATTTTTCTGTTTGCGCGGCGTGTTCTGATGAGATAGAAGAGGATCGCATATTTGAGAACGCCCAGCGAGAATATGACGTTATGGTGGCTAGATGGCGATCGGAATGTTAGCCCTTTAAATGAACGTCGGGACAACCGGCGCTTTACGTCCCGCCGGTTTTTTCCGTCTTCGCAGCCTAGTGGAAAAGAAAAGAGTAGTGAGCGCCATAATGCATGCGCCATTGATGATCACCGATGATGGCGATAAGCAAGTATGACTTCTACCCTCCTACCCCCTTAAACACCTCGAAATAAGGAGAAAACCAATGGGCTCGGCCGGATTCGAACCGGCGACCTCCGCCGTGTGAAGACGGAGGCTTTATCGCTTGCACCGTTGTTTTTAGATCGCGCGGAAGTGTTTCTTGATACGTTTGCGGATGACACGACGACAAGAAATGCAAGTGCTCCACCGTGCACCGTCTGATAGATGCGCGTTCGCAGTCCTGCAAGCTTTGAGAACTTATAGGGCAGCCGTATCGTTGGGTAGCAGTAGTCGGCTTTTGCGCGGTGGAGCGAGATTTTGCTGCTATGAGTCTCGAACAACTCGTGGTTTGGCATCACAAAATCAGGATGAAGATATGGGTAATGTTCAGCGGCTAGCATAGTACGTGCAAAGTCGGCGCTGCCCACTTAACCATTATGATTCGGGTTCCGTGACTAAGCATAAATGACGCGCAAAGCACCCAATTACAGCTTGTATTCGTTCGCAATGCCCTGCAGCGGTCAAACACTTCCCCTCTAAAACGAATCTCGATATAGCAGTGCAAACAGATCACCAAGAAAGAAAGTCAAGGAGGTGGCAACAATATGGATGAAAAGCAAGAGGCGGCGGCGCATTCGCCGGCTGCCCGTCCACAGTCTATGAGTGCGCTATCGACGAAGCGCCGCCTAACGCGCACTACGTTCAACTTTTCGTTTTCCATTCCTTCTTCAGCGCCCGAACGGACGCGCAGCTAGAGGAGAGACGTCTACTCGTCCGCGCCTGCAAAAGAAGCAAACCTTATAGGCAAGTAGTTTGATACCACTCCCTGAAGGTCTGCTTCGCGGAAGGAAGGAGAACAACTGATGCGAGATGACCTTCATCTCCTTTTCAATTTTATATTTTACATATAACACTCTTTCAAAAGCCCGGCTCGACGCTTGCTCTTGAGGAAATGCGCTTGCGTGCTTACGTCGCTATCTCCTCATTGAAAAAGGAACGGCATCAATCACGATGCTGTCGCGGACATTGGCGAGAGATGCACAAACCCGCCCGTATCGTTGAGGACACGGAGAGAAATGCAAGGCACCCACGCACGACGCGCTTAAATGGTACATATTATTCTCTCGTGCGCTGCTCCATCACGTCGAGGTCCTGGAGCATTGCCAGCAATACCTCTTTAATGTCGCTCAGGTCGGCGCGTATGTGCTTCATATCGGCGGCGATTTCTTCTTGTATTTCCATAGTCATCTTTTCGTCTCAGTCTCAGCGAAACGAGTCCATTTATTGCCTTTAATAGGTCGGCCTGGCACGTCCTCGCGTCGCTTCTTGATGTTCTTTTTAGATTTAGATTTAGCTTTCATTTTCTTATCAATCGCCAGGGCACCCACAGCTCAAGCGTTAACTGTCTGGTCCGCAGTGTGAGCAAGGAACCCTGCTTAAGTCGTTCTTCTTTCATGATTCATTTCTTACGCCTGCGGTACGCCTTCTGGCGGCACGCGTTTGAACAATAAAGATTGCTAGTCCGCGCTTCTACCAAGTAGGTGTGGCGCTCCCATTTGTCATAGTACGGCACCTTTGGCATGCATTTACCGCACTCAATGCACGCGTTATGTTCGCGGCGGTGGCACTTCGTGCAATGCTTCACGTAAACCTTGTCACCACATACCGGACATACGCCAAAACTCGCAGGCGCAGATAAGGCTCTCGCGGCTGTCAAACCACAACAGACAACGTAGCTGCTACTAATTCGGCTATAAAGATTTAAGGCTTTACTCGCAGTTTGCCAGGTGCGTGCCAAAGTTGAGAGTTGCAACAACGCCGTCCTGTTGACGTTCTTGTGGCCAGGCACCTACTGTAATCTTCTCGTGTTGGTTCATTGCACCGATGAGTACCTCTTTTTTTAGCCGCATGCGGCAGAGAGATTGCCGCTTTGTCGCCTCATTTCTTCACACTAATGCACGACGACGATTGCCGTTCAAAATCACAACCGTTATTGCGGATAAGTTAGTTTTTCGGCACTGCGCATGAAGAACATCACCGATTACCTCGAAAAGGAGCAGGTCGACCAGGTGCTTGCGGCGGCGCACCAGTGCAGCACGCGCGACTACCTCATGCTGCGGGTGCTGTGGCGCACCGGCGTACGAGTCAACGAGTTGCTCACCATCATGCCACGCGACATCGAACCAAACAACAGCATCATCAACATCACGAAGGCGAAAGGGGGGAAGCAGCGGAGGGTGCATTTAGACGCAGAGACGATCACAATGCTCTCCGAATACATTTCTGCGCAACAACTCCCCCTCATGATCGACCTGTATTTGCCCTCAAACAACGACAGGTGCGAAATATCATCAAGCGCTATGGGTCGGTCATCGGAAAAGACGTCCGTCCCCACACCTTCCGATACTCATATGCAATTCACTGCGGGCGAAACGGTTGGGATATCAGGCGGCTGCAGCAGGTGCTCGGGCATCCGAGTTTGAACGTGACGGCGGTGTACCTGCAGTTCAACGACCAGGATATCAATGAATTGTACGATAAGACGCCGTTTTAGCAATCTAGATTGAGCAATTCATGCGCATTCAAATCTGCGGACTTAGTCGTACAGATGTTGCTGAGGGCGCGGTGCTGCTCCTTAAAATCTGGGCACACGGATGCCAGTTTAGCCCAGAACCTCTTCGAGTGGTTGAATTCGAATAGGTGAATTAACTCATGAATCATGACATATTCCGCCAGTCTGTCTGGTAGCGCGATCAATTGCCACGTGAAGATTAAATCGCCATCCTTTGTACAGTAGCCCCATCGCTTTGTATTTTTGACGGACACGTTCCCTAAGCTGATACCAAACTGCGTTGCGTAAACGGGTAATTTGCTCGTTAGAAGCTCTAAGGTTGCTTTTCTCATCCATTCTTTCAATAATGAAAGCGGCTCTTTCGCTCCGTTCACGTGTATGATGATTTTAGCGTTCTTTATCTCGATCTCATCTCCCTCTTTGCTGGGTGAGACTGTAATTATCGCAAGATACCGTCCCTTATGCATGATAGAACCGGCATCAAAAACACACCTTCTGCTCGATAATTCACCATATTTTCGTTCGATCCAGAGATGCTTCTTCTTCAGAACGCTTTTTGCATCTACTCGCGCATTTGGTGGAATAACGACTTCAAGCTGAAGATCCTGCGTAAACCTGAGGTGAATGTACTTGGAGCTCTTGCCAACTTTCACGTGGTACGGAACCTCTGTATCCCCTACCGTTACTGTCCCCACAGCACTCACCTATGGATTGTATCTGACGATGACATTCATCAATTCCTCACTCAGCGAGGTAAGCTGTTTCGTATCAAGATCGCCTGCAAACTTCTGGAAGCACGTGTCAAACAGCGTTTGCTCTACCTCCGCCCCCATCTTTACACGATTAACATCTAAATGTGGCGACTATGATCGCGTTTCGTATTACTGCGAGTTATATCGTCATCCACGCTGCGAAACATACGACTTGTTTTACTTCGGGACTTAAAGCAAAGTTTAGGTACTTTGTTTGCAGGTTAACGCGCTATTGCTTACTTAACGCATATTGTTCGGTATAGACGTGTTTATATAGTACAGCTGGGCCCGCGTACTGTCTGTGTCTACTTGTGGAAAGTCGTTTTTGTTGTGTATATTTTTCAACCAGTTTTAATTTTTTCAGGAATTTTCTATATTAATATGAGTATTCCGGTTCACCAGCAGATTATATGCGTCGTGCTGCCTGTTATACCGCACCAGGACATTCCGCAGTTCAAGAATTGATCCATAGGGTGCTGATGTGATCAGGTCATTTTCCGGAGTGATATGATACGAAGGCAGGACGGCGTATACTGGTATCTTTGCAGTCCCGTCACACAGCTTGAAAACATGGGATCGGGCGTCCCCGAGTTCGGCGGACATCTTTATGCCGGCGACGTGGATCCGTTTTCCGACATGCAGGTGCAGTTTGGAAAACCGGAGGAATCTGGATCTGGCAGACAGGTGGTACGATTTCCGTTTCAGTGTATCCGTGCGCAGGATCGCATAACTGTACTTGATATCGGTATTCACGTACCGGTATGAATCCTCGCAATGGGCGAGTGTCTCCATCAGCCGGGGAAGTCTGATTGCCGGTGCGGTCTCAAAACTCCAGCAGCGCGGAGCGGTGCAGGTCGAACCCCAGAGGAATGAACATGGGCCGAACATGGAGAGCCCTTTTTTCAGGAGCGTAATGGAAAGAGTACGCATCCGGGTCGCGTTCTCTTCATCCCCAGGTTCGACAATCAGGATCGAACCATCTGGAGCGAGCCGTTCAGAGAGCTGTGTGACAATATCAGCTTGGACATCGTTAGTGGGATCAACGAGCTCATTGAGGACATTGGAGAAGATTAACAGATCGAACGTATTCAGAAGTGCAACGCGGTCAATAGTCCTGATATCAGTTTTAACGGGAGGCTTGACGGAAACCCTGCCCCCGGGGGGACACATGCATTGCGCAGATACGTGAACGCCTCGATATGTTCTTCGGATCTCTCCAGAGACCAGACGGTCGCGCGTGCGTCATCAAGCCGTGAGTAGAAATCTGCAATGGCAAGCGGGACAACCCCGGGCCCGGTTCCGATGTCAAGGATATTCATACTTTTTTTCAGCAGCCCATCGCGTGCGAGCATCATGAGCAGGTACTCTGTCTGCATAAAATAGACAGGGGAGTGGTAGGCGAGATATCCGAGTACACTATAACCTTTGGTGTACTGTAATGACCGTTTCTGTGCGGGTTTCCAGTAATCGTCTTTCTGGGCCACAATTGCCCGGCGGAGCCTTTCGATGATGACCGGATCATTCCATTCTCTTCCTGCCTTTTTTGTGATGTACTGTTCAATACTCTGCGCAAGGACGTGAGGGGTGCTTCTTTCAGTAAAAAATGCATCCTGCCGTTTACTCTCCTCCTGGTTCAGAAGGTATGGCTGTGCCGGGGGAATCCGGGAAATCTCAAAATCCTCTTCGATTTTTTTTGTCATCGTCCTCTAGAATTCGGTCGCGGTCTCATCCCAATACTAGTCGCTCTGCAGTAATAGCACGAAAGTATAGCTCATATTAAAAAAGTGGTCGCCGTGCCCTTCTAAGTAACATAATAATTGTGTTTATCATGCTTTTATCATAGTAGCGTGCGTTTAAAACAAATCAGAAAGAGAGGCGACTGACGTGCGAAAAACATCGATTGTAGTAGCGTTGTGCTTGGCCCTCATAGGCACACTGACAGCCACTGCAGGGGTAGCGGCAGCGCCAACGGACGACTCTGCCATCCAGCGGTTTGACATAGAGATAGGGAACTACAAATACGGCGAACTCACTGTTGACACGCTAACCGATCAATTCGTCGCCAACGCGCACGTAGGCAAAACATCGGCAGACGAACAGGTGACTCTAGTTGCACGAAACGACGGGGCGGGCCCGCATTATGTAGCTATTGCGCATTCAACAGTTGACAACGGCGGACGGGTCCACTGGGAGGGCGTCCTCACTGTAGAACAATTAACCTGGATTCACGCATATGGCGATGGCGCGGTCTTCTTCGTAAGAAGCAATTATTAACTGCTTTCACAGACGCAGCGCAGCACCGGCGGGAGCGTTGTTGGTGCGTTCGCTCTTTTTTCACTTTGCACGTTTCACGGTCTCATATCACATGCAAGTGCGCAATAGTAGCGTGGACATCACGAAGTCCGACTGTTGCGCGATAATGCTTGTATCGTCAACGGAGATCTAAGTAAATTCTGTGAACAAACGGGGGACAGCGCGACAAGATACCGTAAACAAAGCGAGTTTGTGTAAAGTCAAACATTTTTTAATACGAAGAGCCGTTACACAGTGGTGGGTTACAGCGCAAGCACGGCTTGTAATCAGAGGCCCACGCTTCTGTAAAGGTATTGAACTTAATGAGATTTTCCCCATCAATATTCGCAACTTCGAAACATCCCGGGTAGTGGTATCTCTTGGTCAATGACTTTGAACTCGCATAGAATGGGCCGCCGTAGGATTGACGCCTGGACAACTGATTCGTTATTAGAGCTGGTGACTTAAGCGCATTAATCGACGGATTACTCGTGACGTGCGTCGTGGATGTTGTCGGCGTCGATTGCACGGCGTTGTTCGATGAGCTCGACGCCGATACGTAGGGGCTCATCATGCTGGCCGATAGAGATCCGGCGGAAAGAACCGCGACACACCCCAACACGACGCATGCGAGCACCACTTTTTTCATCAAGGTTTGGCCTCAAAAAGCTAAGATTTCGCCAGCAAAACAAAAACGTCAAAGAAGGAGGTGCCCTTAAGCGTTTTCATTTGGCGCGTGCAGCTGTGGGTGCTATATCGGGGATACACCAGATTTCTCTTTTGGTAAAACGTGATGTGGTTCTTGAAGCGTCAAACGGCGACAGCTCAAAGGAATTTTTTAAGTTCATACAAGCGTATCCTTAGGGAGATTCATTCCAGTCTAGAGATGTCGGGCGAGTCGCCTAGAATGATTTCACTCCAAATCGCGCGAACGACCTTTTTTCAGTAGCTTTTGTATCCGTTCTTCCGCCGGAATTGCTTGCTTCCACAACATTTCGAAAGTTGAGATGAGGTATTGGGCATACACAAGATCATCGACGTACAGCATGCTGAGCGGCTCATCGAGTTTAAGATTTTTCACATCGATGTTGATCGCGCTGATACAGTGCTTTTTGTCAAAAACCCCGTAGTACGCCCCGCGATAATCGCCAAAGTGGCACACTTCAGCACCGATATCCAAGTGATGACGAATTATGTCGATGAGCCGATATGTGACATCGGCAATGCCCCGGCATTGTCCTCCGCTCTCGATGAACTCTCTCTGCCTCAACGATGCCAAACACTTCGCCAAATTCGACTCCTTGCCGATTTGACAACCATAAGAACTCTTCTTTCGCTGAGAGAATGACGGGTAAGGCTGTGCCGAGTACTTCCTTGATGTTTTTTAGAATTTTAAACGTTCCAACTTCGGCGGATGGTCGAAATGGCTGCTGCTTTGCAAGTTCCTGCAGTTCTCGCTTTCGCACCTCCATCTCGCGGAGTTCGCTCTCCCGCTTATTGAGTGCTGATTCAAGCGCGGCTTCGAGGTCTACCGCAGCGTAGGTCGTTGGCGAATCGAGCGATGGACGTACCATACCCTTGTCGATGAGGCTCGTGAGGGTGCGGTGTACGTCTTCGCGATAGGTATGCAGCGATTTGGCAAGCGGCGACGGCGTTTTTGGGCCGTACTTTAGCAGGTGAAGATAGGTTTGTGCCTCCTTTTCGCTGAGCCCAAAACCAATCAAACGGTGGGTGAACTCGTCTTCAGTGGTCATCAGTTATCACCTCTACGTGAGCTGAGTGATAGATATACGTTACTTAATGAAAGGGGGGCGAAGCACGCTGTTCACGGCGTTGGCGAGGCGCTCTGCACACTTGGTGCAGTCTGGATCGTTTGTGTTCAAGCAGCCGAAGTGGAGGCCATACCAGCAGGCCCCGTTTTTTATGGTCGTTACGTTCGTTGCCATAACGTTCATCTCCGACCCAAACTGCACAGAGTAGTTTCATAAGGCCGCGTGAGGCAGCGATTGTGTGGAGAAGCGTGACAGTGCCTTTGTGTCACACGCTAACGGCGGGGCGTCTCATTCTCCACGCCAAAAATACGACACTGAAGCGCCTACAGGACGACTTTTATTTCAATATAGTAGCGGGCAGCGCACGCGCTAAGGCAGTTTTGATAACTCCCTTCTTTTTCGACGTATCAAACGTGCGCAGCTATAAGCAATCACCCGCCGTAGTACCTTTGATGGAAGAAAAAACAAAAACAGAACAAGACGAGAGGGGCGGCGTCGCTGTCAATAAGAATAATGCCGCCAGCAAGAAAACTGAAATCGGCGACGCGGAGCGGACGGCCAAAATGCTCAAAGATGAGATTAAATCGCTTGACGGTGGGCAACACGCCGCAGTCATATTCGAGGCTAGCTTGAAACAGGGGGAGGCAAAGCACATCTTAGAGCTAGCGGACACGACGCACCGGCAGCTAGAGGCCACTATCGAGGATAGCTACGCTCAGCTGCGACGCATAACGGGTTTGACTGCGTTAGATTAGATGAGTTATCAACGTGAGGGTTCGACTACGATTCAGCTCTGACGCAGATGTACCCATAAGGCGCATAAGGTCAAAAAAAGGGGGGGGCATATCCTTCCGCTTCTTTGCTGCATCGAAACACGCTGCACGCTCGCGACACCTTTTTGGCCAGCCATGCAAGTTTGCGCCGTAACCGTTGCTTATGATAACCCAAATGAGCTTGCGCGGCTGCTCTGCTCTCTCCAAACTCAAGAGGGCTTGAACGGTTTGATCGTGGTTGATAATTCTCGCGACGTCTGTGTCAGTGAGAACGAAGCAACATTTAGCACCCACTCAGGCTCTTACCCGCTCACTCGTTACTTGCGCGCCACCGAAAACACCGGCTCAGCCGCAGGATTTAGCCGCGGAATGAGAATCGCGCACGAAGAAGGGTTTGACTGGGTGTGGCTTCTCGATCAGGATGGCACCGTCGAAAACGGGTGCTTAGGCTCTCTTTTGAAAAACGCAGAACGGGCAGACATCCTGTGTCCTAAGATCGTATACATTGATCGTCCATCTGTCGTCGCGCCTCAATCCGGAGCCGTACAAAACATTTGGGGTCGCATGGTTTGGAATGGATTCACCGAGAGCCGGGATCTTTCCTTTTTTGCGACGCACGGGGCGTTGATTTCGAAGCAAGTGCTTGACCGGATAGGATACTACGACGCGCGCCACTTCTTCGTTGGCTCTGAGGACTCGGACTACGCATTTCGGGCAACCAGCGCAGGCATGGTGATCCGCCTCATCGTCGAAGCTGAAGCCCGTCATCCTGACATTTTCAGCAGAAGCGTCGAAAAAAAGACTGCGATGATCGACAAGGGTATGATCGACACTGTCTATTCAGAACGAGGCGCCGTTGCGGAAGCACGTTCGTGGCCTCAGCCGTTAATGAGGCTTGCGTCGCTGATAAGCCCACCGGTCGCAAACATGCTTCCCGAACATCTCGGTTACGTGAGCAACAAGCTGGTCAAGGAAAAGAAATGCAGAAAGAACCGAGCGCTTGCGGGCTTGTCGTACGCCTACTTGGCGACAAAACGTCTGACCACGCTGCAGCTAGGGGCCGCATTCTTTTACTCTCTGCTCAGTGTGGCGCTTCGCAAAATGATTAGCAGCAGCAGAATAAATCTGAAAAAAACGGTTAAGATGTACTCGATTTGTATGCAAAGCAAACTGAGACAGAACTGGCCCTTCGAGTCCGTCGAACACTTTTGTGAGAGCCTCTGCGAGTAGGTGCAGCCCGCGCTTAACTAGGCGAAATTTCTTTTTTTTTGCTGGAAGCCGATTTCGAAACGCAAGATGCACACAGAATAACTCCCCCCTCGCGTTCAAGAACCTTTAGCACCGTCAACCCGCTTTAAGTGGACTAATTCAACGGACAAGTTCGACATCTCGCCAAAATCGCATGTAGGTACCGTAAACATCCTCCGGGAGCGGGTGTTTGTAATGCAGCCAATCTAAGCCCGTTGGTCTCCGTCCTTTTTGTTCTCCATGCTCTTCAGCTTAAGCCTTTATAAAGTTGGTTTATAAAGGCTTAAGCAAGGAAGGGGGAAGCGTATGGTTGAACCGCGGCACAGCATTAAAATTGAAAATGTGGTTGCATCCACCAGCATTGGACAAGAAATAAACCTCAAGCAAGCAACGCTTGCTTTAGAAGGCGCAGATTACGATCCTAAACGGTTTCCGGGCCTTGTCTATCGCACCAAAGACCCGAAGACCGCTGCACTCATCTTTCGATCGGGAAAAATTGTTTGTACGGGTGCAAAAAGCATAGATGACGTGTATAAGGGCCTCGAAAACGTATTTCAAAGTCTACGAAATATCGGAATCGACGTGAATGGAACGCCAGAGATCAAGGTGCAAAACATCGTGGCGTCCGGGGATCTTCACTCAGTTTTGAATTTAAATGCAATTGCTATCGGTCTCGGGCTTGAGAACATTGAGTACGAGCCGGAACAGTTTCCCGGTCTCGTGTACCGGTTGTCGGACCCTAAAGTGGTGGTTCTTTTGTTTGGTACCGGCAAACTGGTTGTAACCGGCGGCCGAAAGCCCGAAGACGCGGTCAATGCGGTCGATCGAATCGTTAAGGAGCTTAAAAGCCTGCGCCTTCTATAGGGTACTCAGTTTTGGCCGCTACGCTGAATGATAATCCCTGAATCAGAGCGCTCAAAGGCACTGCTGGTTGGGGAGAAAGTCTTCTCCCACCCGACATTTCAGAGAAGAAGATCCAAGAGATACATGAAATCGCCCGACAAGACGGACGATTTGGGACTTTCCGAGGGACTTCTGTAGACGATAAGACCACGAGAAAAGCCAACGCTCCTTCTTGAACGGTCTGATAAATTCGAGTGGATAAACCTACAAGTCGCAAGAATGTGTGTGGTAGCCGTATTGTTGGGTAGTCGTAACCAGTTTTTGCACGGTGGAGTGAGATTTTGCTGCGGTGAATTCTGACATGACAGACTCGTGCACATTAAGGCTGTTATCGTATGATTCAGCGGCTAGCATAATGGCCCATAGTCTGCATCAGGGCTTAATCGTTGTGATTAGCGGCGCGACTGACTGCAGATTGCACACGAGAGAACAAGATTACTGTTGCTCGCGTTAACAGTTGATGACGCAGCAACTGTGTGGCAGTGAGAACACCACTTTATTGCCATTGTCCTATGATAGTCGGCCATAGTTGAAGCACACGAAGCAGGCCTTGTTTAAGTGATACTTCGTCTGTTCACAGGCTGTACTATCGGTCTCTGTACCGGGCGAGATCGTTTTAATGCTCGATCGCGGCAGCAAAGTAGATGTTTCTCCCGGAGGCTTTCAGGGGAATCCCATACACCATACTGCATCCTTTGAACATCCCGAGTTTCATTGCGGCAACGCCGGCGGTATACATGACGCGGTTGTCCACGTTATGGATGCTTGCAGTTTTCACCGCTGACCCTACAGCAATGCCAAGGTCAGTAACCTTGAACACGCAGTTCGGACCTTTGTAATCCGTTTTATTGGCCTTTGCCGCTGCACCGGCTATTTCCATATCCTTGCAGCTTACGTACCCGCATCCACCACAGTTCAGTCCGAGTGACTTCTCCCCGCTTACTCCGATGAGGAACGTTGCATCACTGACTTTGACCTGTTCACCGTTGATCCGAAAAAAGTCCATGCCGGTTTCGGCAGCGATATGGATCATCTTCTCGGCGACCTTCTCCTGGTCTTTGCCCGTGACGATCTCAATAGTGATTGAATCGAGTCCTACAGCTTTCGGTGCGGTCCGTGCTGCCAGCGCCATGAGTCCGGCAACGATTTTAACTGCTTCTGTTTCTGCAGACATACCGGATTATTAGTAATACGCAAGAAAAGTATTACGCAAGGAAAAACTAAAAAATAAACTGAATATTAATAACCGGGAACTAAAAACTTAAAGTACGAGCAAACAGAAGGTCAAAAAACTGAGGCCTAAAAAGTATGCAACGCTTTATGAATATAAAGCGTTTTTATTTTCATTTTCAATGCTTAATAGATTACAGATCATACATCGGAACAATTTTTCAGTTGGGAATGAATTGCTATTCAGCTTCTTATGATCTTATTCCGTAGTCACTCCGTCGAATTCCGCTTCATTGGCTTCGGCTTCTTCCTTCGTGGCGCGTACGATTCCATCCTTGTGATGTGCTGGGGAATAGATCGTATAGAGTTTCAGGTCTTCTGCATTCGAAGTGTTGATGATATTGTGCTGTGCGCCGGCGGGCACGACCACCGCAACCCCGTCACTGAGTTTATATTCGTTGCCGTCAATTACGCACTTTCCCTGCCCTTTCTCGAAACGGAAAAACTGGTCGTTTTCCTCGTGCACTTCCATTCCAATGTCTTCTCCGGGCTTGAGGCTCATAAGTACCAGCTGGCTGTGCTTTGAAGTATAGAGTACCTTGCGGAAATTGCCATTTTCCAGAGTTGTTTCCTCGATATCAACAGAAAATCCTTTCATATTTTGTAATAAATATTGACTCTATATAAAATCGTTCAATAATAGGGGTCGTTCTCGTCGCGCGGTACTAGAGTTATCTCATCGTCCCAGGCGTCTTTTATCATGTAGGATTTGGCGACCGCATCGCAAAAATAGGTATGTCCATATAGCGCCCCTCGGAGCGTATTGTACTTAGCGACGACGTAAATCGTATTTTTATCAATAAGCACGGTTTCGGGCGCGCCGTTAACGTCTATTGTCGATATGATTATTCCCTTAACACCATCGCGCGCTACCTGTGTTTGACTTGGACGGCAGCATGCCATTTTTAACCTTCTATGCCCTCGATGTTTATATCACTCTTAACAATTCCTATGACGGATAGTCCTGCCGCGATCATGCCTTGCGACTTTCCGCTCCCCCTCACCTTTCGATAATCGTACCTAACACCAGGCGCTTACCTAAGGGGCTAAAAAACGAGTGACGTCTTTCTTCTTCCTGACCATCATTCGCGGCATCTCTGAAGCTCCTAAAACAAGAAACTAGCGCATCGAGTGCTGCCAATCACAAGCCTAACGTATCTTACTGTTATTCCCCTCGAAGGGATTTCTATGACCTGAAACACTTTGTTAGCCGCTAATTCAAAAAAAATCGCTCTTGATGCTCCTAGCAGCCAGCATTCCCGTAGAAAATGCCGCTTGCAGATTATAGCCCCCCGTATCTCCGTCCACATCCAAAACCTCGCCCACCAGATATAGTCCTTTGACCAGTCTAGACTGCATGGTTTTGAGATCGACCTCAGCGGTTTCCACTCCACCTCTGGTGCACATGGCCAGGTTAAAGCCACAAACATCGGATACGACCAGAGGTAGACCTATCAGATTATCAATCAATCGATTTCGCATCTTTCGGGTCAATTGAGCCGTTTGCAGGTCTGAGGCAATCCCCGAGATCTCCAGCAACCTCTTTGTCAAACGGGGAGAGAGTGGCACACCAGCAGGCACAAAGTTAGGCAGACTTGCCAACACAGACCGTAAGCTCCTTCCACCATCACGCCGTGCCCTTTCCACGAGCCATTCCTCCAGTGCCTCTCGTCTGTCCTCTGGCACAAAAGAGAGCTTAATTACGTCTTCTGCTCTGATATATCTGGATAGGTCCAAAATTCCTGGGCCCGAGAGTCCATCATGGGTGAAAAGAATATCGCCCCGATGTTCTTTGATTTTTGCATGGCGATAGAGCGAGATCTTCATATCCGAAAACGAGAGACCGGCTAGCTCAGAGAAAGGATATTCCTTTATGAAAATAGGGGTTAGAGCCGGACCGATCTCAGATATGCTGTGGCCAAGGATGCCGGCAAACCTGTAGCCGTCTCCGCTCGATCCGGTGGCTGGATAGGAGCATCCCCCTGTGGCTATCACCAACAGCTTGGAGCGATAGCTGCCACCAACACAGCCCACAAAAAAACCATCCCCTCTCTTGGTTATGGACTTGACAGCCTGGCTGCACTTGATAACTACCCCCAATTCCTGGCATTGCAGGGTCAAGATATCCAGCACATCTCTTGCCTGCATAGTATCCGGGAATATCTTACCTCCACTTTCTTGGACCATGCCCAGCCCCAGGTCTTTGAAGAAGGAAATGAGATCGCGGTTCGTGAAGCCGAGAAGAGCCGGGCGCAGGAACCTGCCATGATTTCCATAGTGGTCAAGAAAGTCCTGAATATCTCCATCGTGAGTTATATTGCAGCGGCCAAAACCTGATATCAGGAGCTTATGCCCTGGGGAATTCTTTCTTTCTATAATCAATATCTTTTTACCATTCTGCATGGAGTTTATAGCGCAAAAAAGCCCGGAAGGCCCGGCCCCGACAATAATCAGATCGTAGTCTTTGGGTCCAGGCAAAAGCTCATCCCTCTCGCCGGTTTCACGTACATCATCGGGCTTAGCTCGGATTTTTTTATGAAATTTTGCCAAAGGAACCACTCTACATCTAATATTGCCAAACTGATCGGTAAAAAGCTTTAGGAGTCGCTTCGCCGACAGCGTAAAGTTGGATATAATGGCCAACCTAGCAGGTAAAGTAGAAGATATGCAAAGGTATAGCTAAGGCATACTAATACATACTAAGTATGAAAGCAGTTATAAAAGTAGAAGAAGAGACGCGAGAGCGGCTTAAGAACGCAGGAACTAAACGGGAGACATACGATGACGTGATAACTTACACGCTCGACTTGGTCTCGTATTTAGGTTTTCAATATGAACGTGAGCACGGAGAGCTTCCGACTCAATCAGAATTGAACAACATGAAGGCAGAATACGCGGCTTTAAACGAAAAACCACACAAGGCGCGATCTTTCCAAAGGAAGAGCTATAAGCCGAAGGTAATACTTGAGGGAGAAGGCATGTACTTCGATACCGAAAAAGAGGCGATAGACAGCGACGAAATGCTTAGAAGCGGTAAATGGTTAATTACCATAGCAACCCCCCTAGCGGTCCCCAGTGAAAAAAACGCCAATTACCACATTGTGGACGGTTTGAATGATGGATGCGGCTATAAACTCAAAGACGGACGCGAAATACGCTTAATCGATGAAAGCGGATACGCACAGGTAAAGCGGGAGGCTAAAGATGACGTTAAGGCGGCGTCATTACGACAATAAGAGCGTTAACGGCAATAGTAAGCGTGTCTATCGCTGTCGTTAGCGTGTCTATCTTATCGGCTGGAGCTCGCCCTTGATCGAGCAGCAACGCCATCTGCCGCATAAGCGGATCGATATGCGTGAAGAAAGCCCGGTAGCCCGCGCAGATACAATCGGTGCCTTTAAGCGCTCTGATTCAGGGATTATCATTCAGCGTAGAAGGCTTACGCTTTTAAGCTCCTTAACGATTCGATCGACCGCATTAGCCGCATCTTCGAGCTTTCGGCCGCCGGTTATAACCAGTTTGCCGGAACCAAACAAAAGAACCACCACTTTAGGATCCGATAACCGGTAGACGAGGCCGGGAAACTGTTCAGGCTCGTACTCTATGTTCTCTAGCCCGAGCCCTGTAGCAATCGCGTTCAAATTTAACACTGAGTGAAGATCTGCTGACGCCACGATGTTCTGGACTTTAATCTCTGGCGTTCCCTTCACGTCGATTCCAATATTGCGAAGACTTTGAAATACGTTTTCGAGGCCCTTATAAACGTCATCAATGCTTTTTGCGCCCGTGCAGACAATTTTTCCCGATCGGAAAATTAATGCTGCCGTCTTGGGGTCCTTGGTCCGGTACACGAGGCCCGGAAACCGTTCGGGGTCATAATCTGCACCCTCTAACGCAAGCGTGGCTTGTTTGAGGTTTATCTCTATTCCGATGCCGGTTGAGGCTACCACATTTTCAATTTTAATAGTGTCCCGTGGTTCAACCATACGCTTCCCCTGTTGGTTTATAAAGGCTTAAGCTAGAGAGCATGGAGAGGCTAAAAGCAATATGCTACTAGAATACTAGAATATTAGAATTGCCCCCGCGTGACCCGAGATTATCTCCTGCTGAACGACTGGGGCTTCAGTTAGCCATCGAGGGCGGCAAATTCTAACGAGAGCGGCCTATCGGGCGAGCGTGAGTGGTAAGTTACTGTGTTTGGTGCGGACGGTTGTCTTTGCGAAAGCTCGTGCCTCAGCAATCTTTCTTTCTATAGCGAAGACCGATATAGCAGTGCAAACAGGTCATTAGTGAGGATGTGATAAAAACGGGAGACTCAGATAAACACGAAGTGAATCCACCTGACCAATGCAATGGCTGTCGTACTGGAAAGATAACCGCTGTTAGGGCAAAGCGTGACCACCCTGAGTGTGAACCGTGCTCAACGGTGCAGATTAGCAATCTACGGTTTAATTACTGCTACGATCAGTGGTGTGAAAAAAACCCCTATAAAGCGGCTTTCCTAAAAGCGGATTTTGCTGACTATTGGCGATCACAGGGTAAGTAAGACAATCGCTAGTACGTGTCGCTGATCTGCCACGTTCTCTCTACTTTTGATGTCCAACATCGATCTCGTGCGCTAGAGAGACTAACCGCATTGTAGATTGTAGAATCGCGACGGCCGGCCGGCCCGGATCCGAGCAACCGCTACCTATCGGTACGCCGATCGGTGAATTTAAACAAGAGGTAGGGATAAAATGAAAACGACGGCTAAGAGGGTAAAGTGGGTAACGAAAGACGAAATAGATAAAGAATTTGCAGCCAAACGACTCGCAAAGCTTGATACGGCTATAAAAGCGCTTGAAGACCTAGGCCCTCATAGGAATTACGGCGCGTTAAGCAACGCGATACACGAGCTTAACGCGCAAAAGAAGCACCTGAAGGCCTAGCTAATATGGTAAAAGAAATAATCAGTTATGAACTAAGGAACGGGTTCGTAGTTACTACGAGCCCGGAGTGTGCGGCGAACGCGCCATGAAATGAATCGCGTGCAAACGTCGCCGTGGGGGCCAATCCCTAAATAAAAAGTTATTCACCATGCCAGATTTCCCAAGCCGGACACGTCTTGCCGGGTTCCGTTGGCGCTTGAAACCCAAGCTCGCACCTGAAGCCGTCGTCGCCGGGCTTGAAGTGCGCACACGTTATGCACTCTTTTGTCATTATTCCCTCACCTCGCTTTTCGCTGCCTCACCTTTCCGGCAAAACTGCGCTATCCTAGTGGGCTTGTTCAAAAAATACGACAGCCGCCCCGCTTGCTTACAGTTAATGTTGGTTTGCTAACGAGAAATGCTTCATACGTGGCTTATTTGTTGCGCTTGCTACCTCAAGGCGTCGGTTTTGAAAAAAGGATATTAGAACGAGGTCCGCCTGTCCCGGGACTTCCATGGCCTCGGAGTATCCACCGACCCGCTGATATGATGGGGGTTCGGCCTCAACACTACGCGCGGAATGTATACCGGCTCATCGTCTCTGCGCATGGACTGACGCCACGCGTACCAACACGCCAGAGACAGCGCAAAGACCAAATCGTCATGCGCGCCCCTCCGGGCCTCGTAGGTAAGATGGCCGCTCGTGGCGTCTTTATCGAAGGTGAGGAGCTCGCTCGTAAGAGCGTCAGCGAAGGGGAGCGACTATATAATTACTACCCCCGCTGCAGACGGTCTTTGTTAATTTATCACTGTCACTTGCGTTTGTCACATCGATGCTGACTCGGCCCGCAACGCAGATTTCCTATAAGACGCGCGGACGGTCAGGCTCAGCGTGAACCGTGCAATACTGGCACCCACCATCGGTCGCGAGACGACTTTCTACCTCGTCAGCAATCCCATCTGCGTCCTCGATCGAGGTGCCCGGCGCTACCGCCACGTGCATCTCGAGGTGCACCATTCCGGGGCCGATGTACTCGCCGCGGAGCTCGTGCACCTGCCTAACGCCGTTCACCGCTTGCGCAATGTCTGCTGCGCGCGCCAGGAAGGCGGCATCGGGGGAACGCCCGAGCAGATATGATGCGTTGTGAAGCAGGAGGACAACTCCACTCGCGGCGATAATAGTGGCAACGATGATAACGGCGATCGGATCAGCGATTGGGTATCCCTGGATTAGGAATATGGTGCCAATGAGCACCGCGAGAAGAGCGAGCTCATCGTTTATCAAATCGGTGAGTTGGGCGGTGGCCGCGGGCCCACGGTAAGTGTGTCTGAACAACCCGATCAGCGGTGTCGCCTCTGCAACCATTGAAAGCACGACGATGCCGATTGCAAGCGGGAGGTGCTGATAGGTGTTTGGAACCTGACCGACGAGCTGGTTGAATGCCTCTTCGTACAGCTGGACGCTCGTGAATGAAATGAACAGGGTCGCTGCCACGAGTGCGGCAACGTTCTGGGCACGTGCGTGGCCATACTGGTGTGCTTCGTCGGCAGTCTTACGGGAGTATACGAACGCCAGCACGATGAATGTCGCCATGACGAGATCGGTAAGCGAGTGCACGCTCTCAGCGAGAAGCGCGAGAACGCCGGTCATGAAGTACGCTACGAGTTTGATGGCAAACACAAACACATAGACGCCCACTGCGAGCTGCAGTGCCCTGAGTTCTCTGCTTGAAGAGGGTGGGTTAGTGCTCATCACAAATCTGCCAATGTTAGTATAAGCGTATACTTCATCCTATCGTCTTGCTGGGGTGAACCTCCAGCAGCTCGTGTTTCCGCAGCACAACATCAGTAAAAAGATCTACGTAGCGTTCGGTGGCAAACGTAATAGTGGAGTAGGTCGGCGCTCAACACTTAATCATTATTATTCGGCGTCCGCGACTGATAATGAACTACACGCAAAGCAGCAACCATCCTCGAAACGCTAATGCTTGACGTATGACTTGCCGCTTTCATGGAAGGTTCGCCTTAAGCGATGGCAGCGGTTCAAAGACTGAATGCAGCACTCCGACGAAAGAAGAAGAACCCGCCAGAAATAGGAGGCATCAGTTAAGCGGCTGTAACGAAGGCGGTGAAAAAAGAAGGAACAATAGAAAAGCCTTATCTGCTCTCGCACCGTTTTTACCATGTAACAACCAAAGCATGCCACAGCTGAGGACGGCATGCCCGTGGTCATCCCTGTTCTTTTTTGTGCGGGGCTTACCCGCCGTTCATCCGATCCTCATTGCCTATAGCGCGTGTGCTGAGGTTAAACGTTAAGTGCCCGTGACACGTCAGTGGTGCTTTGTCTTTGGAAAAAGTACGGGATCGGAGATACTAAACGGCGAGAGTGACGAGGTGGTACAAATGACGGTTATCATACTTGACTGGGATTTTATGCACTATTACCGGCGCGTAGACGAGCGATATTTGACGCTCGACGAAGCGATAGGACAGGTAAAAGGGCATGAGCGACAGAACAAGGCGATAAATGCGCTGGTAGCGAACAAGGCGATAAAGGCGCTGGTAGCGAAGCCACGTAGCGACGAGGAATTAAAAGAGGCGCTAACTGACTTACGAGACAATACGGCCGAGCTGAACCGCATAAAGCGACACTTGCACACGCTTATAAACGCAGGCGTCGAAGTGTTGCCACAGCCGGACCCGCGCCTCTCTATGCCGGAGTATCAACGCGGCTTATATGAAGGCTTAGAGTGGCTTAGCGCAAAAAACGAATGGGTAACCGAAGCAAACGAGCCTAAAAAACGAATGGGTAACCGAAGCAAACGAGCCTTTTACAGTATAATCGCTCGACCCTAAGCCGAGTTGCGTCATAAACAAGATCAGGACAGTAAAGCGCGTTTCGTCTAACCTTCCCTTAGCTAGAACGGCACGTTCGCATATACGTCTTGCAGATCCCGGTCGTTGAATTGCAGATACAACGCCGCTTATATAGCCACTCATCTAGCATCCGCTGGGCGCGACCCTACGCAAACTGCAGCCCCCTCCGACGAGACGCAGATTCACTCCTGAAGGGGCGTTACGTAGCAGGATGCCAGCTTGCTGCTAATGAGCTTCTGTTCGTGAAAAAGGCGCGCTGTGAGGTGGTACGTGCCCTCTTCACTCGCATAGAGCTCGCTCACGAATCGCTTCATGCCGCCTTCTGTGATGAAATCGACATCGATCACGTCCATGAGCGTGTGGGATTTCGACGGGGGGATTGCGGCGATCTCCAGCAGTATGAAGCAGAGGAAGAAGATGGGCAGTGAGATCAGTCCCCCGAACCAGCCGAAGGATCTGGCGCCATCGTGACGCTCGGCGTACCCGTGAGGTTTGTCACCGTGACGAAGGGTGCCTGAAACGGGAACGTGAGCACCCCCGAGATGATAGCGATGATCATGGTATCAATGAGTATCGCGACAAAGCGAATCGCGACGCCCGCGTACAGCGACGCGGAACGGGCGACAAATGCTAGCGGCTAATACGTTGGCGGCGCAGAGCTAGAACAGAACTCCTACAATATTCTAACAACCCTATTTGAGACGGATCAGCGCGGGAATAGCCCATTGCTGTTCTTGCTCGTTTCAATGATCCGCGAAAATTGGAGAAGAAGAAACCCTAGCACCGTCAAAATGACTGTATAGAGCACCAGATCACTCCAAGGATATCCTGCGACATTTTCAATAATTGCATACTTACGTGCGTCAACAATGAAGTGACTGGCCACGATGGCGAACGCTGCGTAGCCGGCAATGAGGGCCGTCCTTGGTCGATTTATGAAAGGCACTGCAGCTGCGAGGAAGATGATCGGTAATAAAGCGAGGGAATGTGAGATGCCGATGCCGAACGCTCGTGCAACGTCGGGCAAGAATGCTATAAACGGTACGAAAATTAGGTAGCGATAGTTGAGGATCGGGAGGACGATGCATATGGGGAGCACTATGTGGGCGAGAATCTCGTAACGCTCTCTTATTGGCGCATCAACCCAGAAAACAAAGATGAACAATTCGGCAATAATAGCTATGGCAAGCTTAATCAGATCCGCTTTAATACCGCGTCTTTTGTATTGCTCCACTTGAAGCGTCGGATACCGGGTCTTATAGGTGTTCACGTTGACGTTGTGCCTCCAGAAAAACGCTGCCTCCACGTGTTGCGTCGGCGTCAAAAGCAAGCCTATTCAGCTGAATGGAACGAAACGCAGGTTTATAATGTTGACGGCGACACTGATAAGCACCAGTCCTGCAGCACGCTTTATCCGAATAGTGTATGCAGTTCTGGCGACGAGAGCTGATGACGTCTTCATCGAATAAACAACGCCAAGCATCGAGACTGCAAATCCGAGCGAGTGTCCGAGAAGAAGGGGCCCCCTTGATGTAGATCCGACCGCTGCTCGCCACCGCCATATACTGCGGCTCCGGATCAAAGGGGATCTCGTCCACACGCGGATATGCGTCATCTAGTGCTCGCTTATTGATGCCTGCTTTTGTGGCTGCTGCGAGGAGTGCCAATTCTGTAGGGTCACCGATGGGGCGACTGTCGCCAATCCGAGCGTCGTTCGCGTACGCCATCGCCGTTAGGAGATCGCGCACGCTCTTGTCCGCTTGCGCTTCCGTCCCAGCCAGACCGCGGAGGAGGTCTCCAGCGTTTTCAGCCGCGACCGTTATAAGATCCCGGCCTGCTACGTAGAGTTTTTCGACGCGCATCTCGTTGAGCGTAAGTGTCCCGGTTTTATCTGTCAATATAACGTCGGTCGATCCGAGCGTTTCAACGGCGGAAAGACGCCTGATGATAGCGTTTTCCCCAGCCATCTTCCGAACCCTGCCGTCATGACCACGGTTATAGCGGCAGGAAGCCCTTCGGGTATCGCTGAAACAGCTTGGCTAACCGCAATGAGGAACATCTCAAATATCGAAAAACTCCGAAGAATCCCTGTGAGAAAGAGGATGCCGACGATCACAAGGACGAGGATGCCTATCCATCTTCCCAACCGTCCTAAGTCCTTCTGCAACGGCGTTTCTTCACGCTCGGCGCTCTGCACGAACTCAGCGATCTTGCCAAACTCTGTGGCACGTCCAGTGGCAACGACGACTGCCTCTCCACGCCCTTCAGTCACAACCGTTCCCGCGTACACCACGTTAGACGTGTGGGACCGCGTTTGTTTGTCTACGGTAATCGATTCTCCGGTAAGCATCGACTCGTCGACCTTCAAGGTATTAACGGTGAAAAGCCGAGCATCTGCCGGAACCCTGTCCCCCGTATCACATCACCAGGAACAATGTGCCGCGCATCGATGACTTCGGACCCGCCCGCTCTGACAACGGTGCTATTGGGCGCGGCAAGCTCCTTTAAGCTTTCGAGGACGTTCTCTGCCCGGTCCTCCTGAACAAAGCCGATAATCGCGTTAGCCACCAAGATTAGAGCTATCACAACCGCGTCCACTATGGAGCCAAAAAAGAGCGTTATGACCGCGGCGACAAGCAAGATATAGATGAGCGGCCTCTGAAATTGCCGTAGAAATAGAAGAAGCCGGCTCGGCTTTTTCCCTCGCGGAAGTTCATTCATTCCGACCGACGAAAGGCGGTTCGCAGCTTCAGCTCCGCTGAGCCCTTGCGGTCTGGAGCTTAGCAGATCAAACGTTTCTTCTAGACCCCTTGTGTGCCAATCTTCAGGCTTCACGGCGTAATGTCACGTCCTCGCCTGGCGCGATTGCACTTGCTGTCTATCGCGCTCATTTATCACCTTTTGCTGGCGGTGAAAAATGCCCAAGCTTGTCGTCAGAAGATAGCAGCGACACTACAGTGGTGGCCTCACTGCGACTCAGAAATGCAAACCCGACAACTGGAGAAAAAATGAAATGAAATAGACAACCACCATGCCTTTAATTGTTTTCGCTACTAGAATAAAGATCACGAACCGCAACGGGTCGTAGTTTTCCACGCCGGCGACGAGAGAGACAAAGTCTCCTCCAATTGGGATCCACGGAGAGGCCAACAGAAGCGCAGCGCCGTACTTTCGGAACCATTGCCGAGCCTTCAAGTTGCGTTCGCTGTCGTGGAAGGGGATAACTCGTCGCAGGCCGTACTTTCCGATGATGAAGCTGAGTACGGCACCAAGGAACGATCCGATGATCACTACGAGCAAAATCAGCAATGGACTAACGTGTTGATCGAGCAAGATGGCTATCGCTGGCTCAGCGGGAATGGGATGAAAAACCGTGGTGATACTTACTAAGAACAGTTCCAGCAAGAGATAATCAGTGACCGATGGCAGCTGTCGTCACCTACGCGCTTATGTCAGTTACATTTAACGCTTATCATAAAAAAAAACGCGCGTAACTGCAGGCAATCGTAGATACTCAAATCAGGAGGAATCGCGCCGAAACTCGCGCGCAAACGTTCGCAAATAAGAGCCATAAGCCGTTTAGCCTTGCTGAGGCAGTAGCTGCACACAACGCCGTATACGACCACATACCTGAGCTGTGCGTGCCTTCGTGCACGTTCCCGCTCTCGATTAGTTCTGACAGCGGCACCGCGTGAAGGTAGGCGGCGAAAAGTTTATAGAGAGCCCGATTGACTTCCCTTACACTCATTTTGGGTTGGGTTACTTGCACAATTGCACTGAAATATTCGAGGTCTTAACCCCGTGGCGAGAAAGTGCTGAAAGTGAGAGAGAAGAACAGACACAGAATCACGGTTCCAAGCCCAAATGATGAGCCACCAAAGGTGCGATCAGCTCGCTCATTGTCCGCTTCGTGGTGATAAAGAGCGCGCTCTTTACGTCTGTAAAACTGGCTAAAGAGCGACTGATAGGGATCTCGTGTGTTTTTGCCTAAACTATCTGGCTACATCTTCCACCCTGTGATGAAGTACGCGAAGCTGTACCCTGCGGCCTGGGCCGCTTGTTCAACCCGTGTCCTAATAGCACTCCAGTCGAAGCTATAAGAATACTGCTTGCCAAAGTAGTTCGACTGCTCAGTGATGTTTCCCCCTCGCGGGCCTGCTCCGGTCTTGTACGTTTCGGCCTTGAAGCCGAATCCCGGAGAGACATCGTCAATACCACCAGAGATTCCGGCGCCCGTCTCTTTCAGCATCTCGGTGAACTTCAACTCCGTTGCGGTGTCATCAACCCGCAACCGTGCGATGTACTCGAGTTTCTTCTTTGAGAGGAACGCCTTGCGCTCCGCGACAACGAGCGTAAGCGTGTAAGTCCCCTTCTTCTCTCTGAGTTCAGCGCCGATCGAAGCGGCAATGCCCTCTATATCATCTATCAAAACCATCCTGTAACCTCCATCTTCCACCTGTATGCGAGTTTCTAAAGCTGTATGTTTTAGCTTAAGGATTTCATACCGCCGTCCGCTACAAGTTGTCCTTAGTTTAAAAGGTTTCCAAATCGTGGCACAAATCCATGAATAAAACTCTCATTCCACTTCGTTGCAAAACGTTAATCACCTCGACAACAAAAGTAGGACTGGTGCGTCGAATTGATGTTGCCGTCTTCATCGGTGAAGTAGTAGATTTCCGAACCGCCTGCAACATCGTCTTCGGGCGACAAATCAGTCATCTCTTGCCACGTCAGATCAGGCTCGTGAGAGTTGTGCAACTTTTCGTCAGAGTTGTGCAACTTTTTATCCTTGTTGTGCTTGTTTCTCGTCATAATCCTCGCAACCGAGAAAGCCTCAATAGACGGCTCTAGTGTGGCCGATTGCAAAACGAATGATGGGCTCGCCCGGATTCGAACCGGCGACCTCGCCATGTCAAGGCTCCTTTTCGAAATTGGAGCCCTTTCTGAGCTTCTTTACTGCTGATTGCCAGCTGTGACGGAAATCCAAACACTCTGTGACAGAGGGTCTGAGGGGAATCTTTGTGCGGCTAGTAAGGAGGATCTTGGCGCGTCTTACCGAGAAACAGACAGCAGGAGTGGCTTATTTTTGGAACTTACCGCCGAACACCCACCACAAGGTAGAGTGCAAGAAGTGCCTGAAGGGGGTCTGCTCAGTCTCACACTACAATTAAGTCAACATGAACTCGTAAGCTACACGGCGTATAAGAAAACAGAGCTTACACGCAAATCTGCTGATTGGATTAACAGGGATTCGGGTGCATTCTGGCTCTCCACCTTTGGAACTATCAGCGCGAAAACGCTCAGCGACTTGCGTAAGAAAACGCTTGCGAAGTACAAGAGCGAAGACTCTAAGAGCAAGGTCTTGACATGTGCGCTGGCTTTTCTGAAGCACTTGGCGAAAGTACACCTTGATATGCGATATCGTTCGTTTGAGCTGTTTCTAGAGAGGCCTCGGCGCGTTAAGGTGCGAAAGAACATTACAAGCCGCATCGTGACCAAAGAAGATATAGAGCGTGTCCTTGACCATATACACAGCGCAGAGTGCAGTGGAATCATTAGCAGGTCAAGAGCGGAGCAGTACACAGCATTCACCGTCTTTGGTGCATTCACAGCAGCGGGTAACAGAGAGTGCATATAACACGGCAACACCTCCTTTCTAACAGCCAAATGAGGGTGAGTTTATGCCACAATGCAAAGAATCTAAATTCTATAAGCCAATAGACGATAACAAAGGAAGTTGCTTCGGCCACGAGGTGCAAGGTGACCGAGAGACGAGTTAGTGTCCTACCCGCACTTTAGTGGCAAAATAGCTGCCGGAGCTGTATTAATAAACTCCAGCCAGCTCAAGCTAGAGAGTTAAGGTAGATATCGCGCACTTGTACACACATATTGAGATCTCCCACGTCAAGCCATGCAGAGAAGCACGCTCTCGATAATAGCAGTCGTGGCGCTTATCATTAGTGCTACGGCAGCGTACGCGTACACGTCAGGCCCTCCCTCTCAGACACCGCAACTCAGTTCGGGACATGGCGTGCTCTTTCAAGCGTCGACTTATAGCGCGCTGCAGGCAGGCGACTACAACGGAGAGACGAGTCTCAAAGAGCTACGAGCGCACGGCGATTTCGGCTTGGGCACCTTTGACGCCCTCGACGGTGAGATGGTCTTGTTAAATGGCACATTCTATCAGATCAAATCCGATGGAAACGTCTATGTCGCCAACGATTCTATGAAGAGCCCTTTTGGAGACGTGACGTCATTCGAAGTTGACAGACAACTGGTATTCTCCGAAGGTTTAAACGGCCCTTTGAACTATTCTGAGCTGCAGCACTACCTGGAACAGCAATTGCCGACCAAGAACAGCTTCTACGCGGTAAAAATAATGGGGGAATGCTCTTACCTAGAAGTGCGCAGCCCGCCGAAGCAGGTAATGCCGTATCCTCCGCTTTCTGACGCGTTGAAAAACCAATCAGTCTTTGAACTTCACAACGTCACAGGCACTTTCGTGGGCTTTTTCTCGCCTCAGTACTTGAGTGGTATATGCGTTCCCGGTTGGCACTTCCATCTTCTCACCTCAGACAACACTCACGGTGGGCATGTCTTAGAAGTAGCGCTGCGACGGGCCACGATACAAATTGATGATATCACGACGCTCTCTGTGGAACTCCCTCACACCGCAACCGCGCCAGCGACGTACCCCGTCGTCATATCGGTCGCTGTGAATAGTATCTCTTTCATTTTTTTACCTCCGCGAAATTATGTAGCCACTTCATAGTACCCTCTCGGGTAATCTTTCGACCGAGAAAATCGGCGAGTTCCTCCGGTTACATGAGTCGATGCTTGGTCCAAATAAGTTCGTGTGACTTTTTTAGAAGTACGCGGGGTGGTTATCAGCCTTAGTTGCGTCTTGTTCTTTTTTCAGCAGGTAAACTCGCAGCTTAGGGCGTCACCTTTGGCAGCACGCTAGGGATCACTGATGGCCCTAACATCGGCGCGCTCGTTCGGATCATCGCCGGTCTCGTCGCTGGGGCACTTGCAGGAGGGGGAAGAATGAGAGCGGTCTTTAGCACCGTCGGCACTGCAGTGGGCACGGCGATGTTCGGCATATACTTCTTTGTTTAGCTCACCTCGTCGACAAGCGTCGCCGTTGGACTCGTATTGGGCCTACTGATCGGGATTCTCTCGGGCTACAAGCAGTAGCGCTGGGAAGGTAGTGGAGACTTTTAAAAGTTTCTATATGGGTGCACAACCGTTGTTCTGCCTCTGATTGTTCCATGCAATTCGGCTGATCTTCGACAAGAATTTCCTTGGCTTGGTGCGCTACAGTGTCACACGGTTTTAAAACTTCGTGATTAGTTTTTAAAACTGTGTCATCGCTAGGCATGCTATGTTCCGTGATGATCAGGAATGCCTGTTTTCCTTCGTGTCGAGTTTCAAAAATGCGAGCTATCTCCCCTATGGCCTGTGAATAACTTTTAGGCAAGCGGAGTTGTGGGTAAGTGATGCCTTTAGCTCTTAGCTTGCCGATTTTTGATTTTCCAACATGTTTCATGAAGCTGACCTACGCTTTCTTTTTGCGGGAACGAAGAATTTCAAGTTCCTTTAGACTCTTCTATGTTTTGAATGAAATCTTGCTCTATAATCTCGATGGGCATAAGCCCGGAGCGTTTAGATGCACTTTTCCTTGGAAATATATCGACGAGGATAAGGAAGATCATTTTATTATTGTATGAGACGAACGGTACTGATTGCTCGTTGTCTTTTACGATCAACTGCAAATCTGTCTCACAACTGTTGAATATAAGAAGATAGCCAGCAGGTGCATTATAATCTTCAAAATAGGAATAAGCTTGATTAAACCCGCTGATTACATTTTTTGCCTGCTGCTGTCCCTGCACTGAAGACCTTTGCTTCCAGAATTATTGGTTGATTGTCACTATACGCGGCGATCAAATCGACTTCACCTGAAGGGGATGAAGGCTCTTTGATAAGGACATTAAATTCTTGATCGTGCGAATACTCCAACAAGTGGCGTTTGAGGAGTGCCTCGCCTGTATTCCTATTTTCTTGCCATCGTTTGAATAACTGTTCTTTTTGAAACCATTCGCATTTCTCCTTGTAACGCACCAGAAACGTTAGTGGAACGTTTTGATCACTCAACTGTTCGTCAATGTAATTGTAAAGTGGATACAGCCAAGATGTTCTAAAGTAATCCAAGGCTTCGCTATTGCTGCAAGGGTTATACGCGTATACGATCTCGATCTCAATAGGATCTTTAGATCCAGCACATCTTTTGACTATGAAATAGCTCAAAGCGGCTTGCTCTTGCACGGTGTCGCCAAATGAAGGCTCGTTCTGAATATTTGCGGCTAAGTTTTCGAGAGCTGGAAAACTCGCGGCTAAGTTGTTTGTGATATCAATAAAGAGGGGGTACTGCTGAATAAATCCCCAAAACCGCTTCAACAAAGAATGAAATCTATTGCGGTCTTGTATAATATTAAATTCAACAATTTGCGTCTGTAGTTTGAAGCGGAGATCTTGAATAAACCCTGAATTCATAGCGATCTAAAACTTGAAATCTATTTTTATCTCTTTATTGAGCGCATCCTTTAGGTCTTCCACAGCGCGCTCATAATCCGCCCTCGCCTTTTCTACCAACTTGAGATAATCAGAGAGAGCGATGTTGCGCCTACACCCTCTGCAAATGATAGTGTCGCCCGCGACGATCTGTCGAATCAATACCGGATTCTTGAACTTGCATTTTTGACAAGGAATTTCTATTTGCGCAGTATCGAGATCACTCATTTGCAGCCCCTCCTAAGTTGGACAAATCTGGCAATCTTTATATAACATTGATGTATATAACAATGATATATATAGGAAGATCATAAAAGCCATGTGCAATCAAAGCAGCTGCAACTGTTGGCAATATCCAGAACGGAGCTGGATACAGTTCCTCATCCTCCGAGTCCTCTATGAAACACCCACGTACGGGTATCAACTCCTCACCGAGATCGACGAACGAAGCTGCGGCTGTCACAAGCTCGAACCGGGAAGCATCTACACCGTGTTGCGACGGATGGAGGAGAAGGGATTGCTGGCTTCGACGTGGGAGAAGGGAAATTCCGGCCCTGATAGGAGAGTGTACACCGTGACCGAGAAGGGCGCTGCTTTCCTGAAGGCGGGGCTGAGCACGATGGTACAGAGAAAACAACTCTTTGATGATCTAATAGGGTTCTACGAACGGCGTTTTACGCCGTAGTGCAAAGGAGGTGAACAATACATGTGCGGACAAGGTAGTTATTCATATGAGGGCTGCGGGTGCGGCAACAGCTGTAGCTGCGGGTGCGGCACGCATCATCATCATGGGCACCACGGACACTCGATGGGCATGGGAATGAGCATGGAACCCCCGGTGCCATTGATGGATGTTGATGAAGAAATAAAAATGCTGGAAGAGTATAGAGACGCCCTCAATACCCATCTCGAAAAGGTGAACAAGCGACTTGAGGGGCTAAAGCGCTGAAATGTAGCCCCTCTTTTTCCTACTTTTTACGGCATCGCAGCGCGACAGAGCACTTTATAAGGCTTGACCGTAATTGCCGCTCTGCTCCATCTTGAGACTGCGGTCTAAACTCTACAGTTTTTGAACTTCTTATATCTCAGGTTCATTTACATAGACCGCACTTGGTATTTTTTGCGTTGCTCAACTGTGATCAGCGGTCGGCACGCCCCACACCACTTAGCGATGAACTATGCGGCTTAAAAACGGCGCCGCACCGCTTACACCTTTTAGGCTTGTAGTTCCGCCTCATTGTGGGCTATCACGCAATCTGCTATAACTGCCTGCTACCGTTTAGAAAAACAATTCAGTTTACGCCGCTTCTCCATAAATATTGCTGTAACTGGTTTGTTTTGCAACAGGTGTCTATGCTTGTTTAGAATGTTCCATTCCTCCTTCTTTTTTCTTTACTTTCGGCACGTTCTTGCAGCTGCATTATCACCTGTCGGATCGACTTGTCGCTTGTGCAAGCGATTCACGCGCATCATAGCATAGCCGAGACTAGAGAGGCTATCTTCAACCTGTTTGCTGCCTGCCTCCACACAATGCCACTAAGAGAGCTGCTAGAGAGCGTCGAACGAGCGCGACGAGATGCTTAGCTCAGGTATGTGGTCATATACGGAGCTGCGTGCAGCTACTGCCTCGCCAGAGCCGAACGGCTTGAAGGATCGTACTTACGAACGTTTGCCGTTGAGTTAAAACAGCAGCTTGCCCAAACCCTCGCCGCGTTTGTTACATCGATTCTGGCAGGGCCGCGTAAGCTAGACGGGGAAAATGTTGCGGAGCCGCCTCTCCGTCAAATCATTGAAGTGTTGCTGCAGGTGATGGGCACACACGATGCGGAAAAGCATCATCTACCATCTTCCCCAAGCACATCCAATATCTTGCTCGCAAATTTCTCTCGCTCTTTCTAAACTCATTTTTCAACCCCCTTTTCATACTCAACGATCATCTCCATTATTTTCAGGAAGACAACCTCCCTACCGTTGGCAAATGACGCTGCGGTATCTGTTGAGTCACGCCCGTCCTTAGCGCTTTGGATCGCGCCTTTCTTGCAGAACTCTTTGATCTCTTTGACGAGATCCCCACACGTCGTTATTCCCTTCTCACTCCAGTCTATGTTGTTCCAGGTAGCGTCAAAGATTCTTGTCGCTAAGTCGTTCACGTTTTCAAACTTAATCTCTTCTTTACCATAGAGCTTGTTCACTTCAAAAAACTCAAGTGCAGCAATAATTCCTTTGGCAAAGAAGTCTTCACATTCTACACATACCATTTCAATCACCTATACAATACCACATTGACGGCTTTACGTATTCTAATACGTAGTTGATTCCTTCTCCGAATCCTGCGTCCTTTAGTGCTTCCCAACATAATCGATCAAACATTATGTGGGCGGCTTCCCAATCGTTTTCAAATTCGTGGACGCGATCTCCTTCTCTACTGTATATCCTTCTACAGCGTTCTAAAAATTCTTCCGGGGTCATCTTTCACTCACCAGCTTTATGGATACACAGGTGCCTCAACGATGTCCTTTATTAGGCGCATCGTTTTCTCACTGTCTAACTTACCGGACTCAAACTCTTCAATAAGCACGCTGATGTTCAATAGTTTTTCCATGCATTTATTGAAGTTATCTGACTTCCCTTCAAATGCTTCTGTCATTCTATCTGTCATTTTATAGCCTCGAAACTCTACCATCTCCCGTAGGTCATCATCTGACATTGCATATTCGCAGCAACTTTCACACAATCCTTTTTCATAGCGCGGTGTGCGTTGATGGCGATAGGTGTCGTACTGTTCCTGTAATAAGCGCATTGACAGTTCCATATAAGGAATCCAACTATGCTTAAAAAAATTCAGGATGAAGAGCCGATGGATAACTGATTTTGGGAAGAACTGGTACTGCCACGTAACGTTGGTATGACCTTTGTCGCCTATAATGTGCCATTCTCCAATAATCTCCTTAACGAAATACCGCGCTGATAAGGTGGTGTTACACACCTTGTATTTGAAATGATTAGGCACAGTACACTCTAGGATTTCTTCGGTTGCTGTATCACCAGTCGTAAAATACACAGTACGTTTATTGCCAGGAGTGTGCCATTCCGTAAAAGGGCTTGTTCTTTCTATTCCCGGCAAACTTCCAGCCGCTTCAAAAATGTCCTGGAGCTGAATAAATTCAAAAAATGGCCAAAATTCTTCCGGTGTCCCCTCAACCTTTGTTTTCAGTGTATGGCTTAATTCATGCGCTCTAAACAACTTTTCTCCTTCATAGACCGAGATAAACACCGCTTATACAGGGATTTCAATGCCCTTCTTAGGAAGAATAACATTATCATGAAAATTCTGAAACACTTCAGGGTGCTGCGTGTGTACTGGAATCAGTGTTTTCGGCTGCACGGCCTGAACCACGTCTCGTATCTCGTCATAGTTCAAATGCCCTGACGCATGGATGTGCGCATAAGGGTATAGGCCGAAATGTGCCAGCCAGTTCTCTACTTTCTTTAGATCTAGCTCCATCTCCAGATCGAACGGTTCACACACGCTCCGGATGTAAGTGCTGCCTACTTCGGGCTTGACATCGATCAACTCTTTGAGTTCGAAAAAGTCACAGCGGAAGATGTATTCGCCCTGATTCTCGCTAATATCTCTGGCTGTCACGGCGTTTGCGTGATCGAGGAATTCACGCTCCCAATAGTCGTAATCCTCCCGCTGAATCTTCTCGGAAAATCGGTCGTCCTTGTAAACTCCCCACGTCTTCCGAGGAATATACACTCAGATGTGATCATCATCAATTCTTGGTGTTGTGATGCCCGACTCCCTAAATAGTTCGAACAGATACGCCTGCTTCAGGTTGATGACAGCGCCCTGTCGGTTTGTAGCGCGACCTGAAAGAAGCTTTGCATCCGGTCGGTGTCTCTCACAGGAAAATTCACAACAACGAGACTGTTAGTTTTTTCTACGCGCTCTTTGGCAACTTCTTTGACCTGCTCTTCACTATCTGCTTGCGTCGAATGACGGGCGTACCCTCACAAATCATGGCGACTGGCTCTACGGCGGCGGCTCGTTCAATGAAACGCCTTGTTTCATCTCCCTTGTAGCCGTGGAACCGAAAGTCGCCGGCGTCTACTCGATGTCTTTCTAGTTTGGTTCTTACCTAGCCGCACTCCGGTTTACGCTTGGCGTTGGAATTCCCGTGCGAATGCTGACCAAAGCTCAGAGCAAGGTTATGAAGACGTCACCAAGCTTTAACAAGAAGACTGGAGACCAACGCGTTAGGTGGGGGGATTGACGGGGACACAGGTGCATCCGCCATTTGCAGTTGTAATACATAACCATCCAGGGGGGCATGAGCAGTTACAACTGCCTTCACGAGACAATGAAGTCGCCTGCGCTTGTTGTGGGGTAGACAAAGCATACACCCCCAAGCTGAATACAGAGAACGCGACAACTACCACAACCATACTTACGACTATACTTACTTTCATTAATTTGTCCATATTTCTCGCCACCTATAGAATTTTACGCGGAACGATTCAACAAAGCCGCTCTGAGTCGATAACAGGAAACTTCGGCATAACCCACGACCGTTTTTTACTCACGCCACTTAATTACGATAGCTTCACTCTGCCTTTTCAAACATGATAGTGCGACGGATGACTACTTAAGTATTGCGTTGTTAAAAAAGGTCAATATTACGTTCTTTTATGTATTAGACGTCTCTAAGTCGCTTAACAACATTGTTGATACATAAGATGAGCGATATCGCATAATCGGCTGATAAACACAGCGATATAGCCCCTTTAAATCAGGAAGTAAGCCGAATTCGAGGAGATCAAGGACTCCATTGCACTTGCGGGGCTGCATGAACTCGTCAAAATACTAGTTGGCGAGACTGAAGCTCATGCCGAAGTCAAGAAAAACGCGCGTATCCCGATCTTCCAGCAGTATCTTGTTGCCACCGATTTCGTTAACTCCTCCGTAAAACGTGAAGGAGGTCATAATAGTGGTAGCTGCTTGGAAGACGTTAAAAGGATTTCGAATTCTTCTTTTTTTGCTGGGCTACGTAACGACACTCACTAATTCTCTCAGAAAGGCGTTCCCACCCAGATCTTCCCTACTGATATCAAATACGAGACTCTGTACGGAGATATCACCTATGCGTACCTCTATGGGCTGCGTTTGAGACGAAGGATAGACGAGTATTGCTTTTGGTGCGTGCAGTTGCACAGCATAGGCCGTAACTTGGCTGATATCTGATTCATCCGGCAGCGCTGCTCGTTTATATTTTGTGTCGAGAATCGCTAGCACTTGTCCTGTCGCCTTGTTTCTGACGACGATATCCATGTCAAAAGTCAAATTCACATTCGCGTCTAATCTAACCCGATAGTGCGGGGTTACTTGCGGCTCAGACGGCACACGCTCCTTCAGCCATTGCGCCACGAATGTCTCAAAGAGTATAGGCATATCGACGATATAAGGAAGGAATATGTGCTCGCCTGCTTCTATCCCCGGCCCTAGGTGCTCTAAGAACAAACGACATAGGCCGTGCATCGGTTCATAATCATCGTTGAGGCGGTGGTAAAAACGGTTAATGCATTCACGCGCTTCAGCAGGCGTAACCGTGATCGTTCCCGCGAGCGCTAGGTACGCTTGCCGCACATCGCGCTGCACCGATTCACGTTTGAACGGGAGCTTTCGCAGGCAATAAAGCGTCCACGCCAGTATGCGGTTATCTTCAACGTCGGCAGCGTGCTCTTCATACTGGCACGACAGCGTGGTAGCACGCGAAGCATCCCCCGCACGGTTTCTGCTATCGCAATACGACCGCAAAGGAAGGGCAGATCGCCCTCATCCGCGATATAGCTGCTGTAAAGACCTTTGCGCACTCGGCCGAGCACGCAGCGTGCAAGAATTGACGCAAGCCGTTCGAACAAATCCTCAATAACAGCGACGTCGACCACATCGTCCAAGAGCTTGAAAGATGTGAGGTTGTACGCATATTCGAGCATCCCAAAAATGTTGGCTATGGGGATTTTAGGCGCAATCCGGATTAGCAGATCGCTTGAAATGGGTAGTTGACCGACATAGCTACTGGAGCGGAGCGCATAGCAATTATCGGTAAGAATAGTTGGGAAGCTAACGGCCTCAAAAATCAAAGGAAATCGAAAAAAGAAACAACGAGTTGGGCCTACAGAGAGGGCGAAAGGAACACCCTAAGCACTGATAAAGGCCTTGCCCTGTCATTGAAAGTTACAAGAAGCGCCCGTCTGGAACGGATCAGACAATAGGTCGGAATGGTCAAAAGAGAAGTGATATTAAACTACCTTGTCAGTAAATGGTCGAATCTCCGTTCTCATAGGCCGCTTTATTCTTTTCAAAATTGCGGCAGCATCGCTCAAATTGAGACGCTAGTCTTTCTTCGTAAGCATCCGGCAGTTGCTTTTCCAATTCCTCCGATCGTAAGTAAGAATAGATAGAGCGCAGAGTGCCGCGAACTACTTCAGCATCGACAACGCTCGTGATCAATTCACAGTCAGTTAACGAATGAATCTCAAGAAACTCGTCTAGAAATTCTTGTTTTTCCCCGTTCAACAAACAGCTCCTAATCAGGTTAAAAACATCTCTTGGATTTTTCTCCAGCGTCTTTTTAGCTAGAATTGCTCCTGCCAGATAACAAACGCCTTGTATTGCGAGCGTCGCGGTGAGGATGTAAGCGGTTGCGCTGTACGTGCCGAGGTCACTGATGTAATTCGCCGAGACGGAGTACCCAGGGATCATTGCCTCCATTACGGCGACGAGTAGAATAGATTGCAGTGCCCCCAAGAAAAGCAGCGCCCCGCCGAATTGTTGTCTATTCATCTTAGCCTATTCCCATGCCTTATAACCGGCTCGAGCTCCATCATGGCAGCTCCGAGCGCAACCAACCAGAAGATAATCGGATAAATCATCAACCGCTCAACACCTCCGCGTCCTAGTGCACCACCGTTAATGAGCATAGAAGCCCCTCCGGCGAGCATTATGACTCCCAATCCTGCGGAAACATAACTGAACGGAGAATTGAACCGCCGGTACGTCGTAAGCGTTACGATGGCAGCAGAAACTACGGTTATCATGGCAAACGCGTCATGGTAAATCCCCGTCGCTGCCGAGAATATCCCTATACCCATCAGGCCGATGCTGACGATTATGAGCAGAGCTGTAAAATACGCTCCAAAAAACCTACGTGATAGTATCGCCCCGCTTGCTACGCATAGACCGGCGAATACTAGAGTAGCGGTGAACATATACGCCGTCGGCGCGACTGTGCCGAGATAGCTGATTGTATCTAGATGTGCTGAATATCCTGGGACTAACGCTTCCATGACGGCGATCATAAAGATCCCTTGAAGTGCGCCTATGAGGATAAGGGTGCCGCTTAGTTGTTGTTGTCTATTCATTTTTCACCCCAGTTGAAAGTCGCTTTCAAGTCAAGCCCTCGTAATTTGTTGGATAAAGCCTTTGAGATGTCTGTCTTATGTGGACGAACGCCTCGAACTCCCCCTTGAGTTCCTCCTTCGTCATCCGCAGTTCGCGCGATATTTTCCCCTTCTCCGCGTTGGTGTACAACACGAACCCAGCGTCGGGATATCGGCCAGTCACCTCTGCAAATGCATGGGCGTACGCGGCTAATTGTAGCTTGTGTGAATCATAAATGCCTCGTCCGCTTTTGATATTTGTGCCACCACGCAATGCAAATTGACTGTAAGCCACCATTTGACATCAAATGGAGCTACGTTGCTAAGTGCTTTCGCAGCGGCTTAAAAATCAAAGGAAAGCTGAAAAGACAAAATGTGCTAGGAGACAGGAGATCGAAAGGAATATGCTAAGCAACGATAAATGCGCTGTCTCCTATGCAATTCAGAGATATGCTCTTTTACATTCGTGCTAGCAGCTCTTGTTTCTTCGAATCAAATTCTTGTTCAGTCAAAAGCCCTTGGTAACGAAGTTCTCCGAGCTTCTTGATTTGCTCCGTGATGTCGATCGTTGCCGTTTGGGGTTGCAGCGTCTGCTGAACTACGGGGGGTACCGGTGCTTGTGCTTGTTTTATTTTTGAGGCATGACGCAACATTTTCGTGCTTAATAATATAATTCCTAACCCTATCCCCAGTGTGGCGATGCCCTCTGCAACGCCTCGCATGTAAGTGAGCAACGCCGCCCCTATGAGTGCGATGACTGCTAAAGCAAGTATCACTGCCCCTAACCGCTTGTCCGGTGCGTTGATAAGCACGCCAGCGACAAGAAGGATCCCTATGGGAAGCAGCAGGAAAACGGCGTAAGACGCCACAACGTGTGGGACGTAAGTCGGCTCGGGAAACAGACCTACCCCCACGAAAGCCGCTGCTCCCAACCCCGCGAATATTGCTCCCAATCGGTAAGACGGCGTGCTGTTGTCACGGTAAAGGCCCGTCGCACAGACGATGCCAAGAACTCCTGCGATAATCCACCCAGTTCGAACGATGATTTCAGTTGTGGCGGTATTGACAACTGGTCTTGAGACGTTGAGAAAGCCTTCATGGCTTATGCCGGTAAGGTCAGAGATCCAGTTTTGAGTTAAGTCAAAACTCGGTGAGTAGGACACCGCCAGCATAATGGCTATCACTGCTATGACGATAGACGCTATGCCACACACTCCAGCGAGTGTCAGCAGCCTCTTTCGAGAGCTATATAGTTCTGTATCCGTAGATGTCATATAAATCACGTTAAAAAACAAATTGTTGCCGTTAATTATTAATAAGCATTGTCTTTGGCGGTTCTGTTAAACCTAGCGTGGTTAAAAGGAGGGCGGACGATCAGTCGTTTTTCCCTTTGAACTCGTCCGCAATGGTGGAAGAGGTGAGAACGCTCTTGTTTTACATTTCATGGACGCAGAGAAGGTTGAACCGGATAAGGAAGCACGTCAAATATCTGTTAACCAATTGCGCAAACGCCTTTTTTTGGGCATATTATCAGTAGAGAAAGCAGCACGGACACAGCGAGCGGGTCTAAGCGGCTGAGTCAGAATAGACGTGAAAAATGCAGCGAGGGTCTGGGCAAGCTGCTCTCTTAACTCAAGCGCAAACGTTCGCAAATACGATCCTTCAAGCCGTTCGGCCCAAGCGAGACAGTAGCTACGTGCCGCCCCGTATACCACCACATACCGTAGTTTAGCGTCTAGCCTGGCCCGTTAAACGCTTTGTATTAGCTCTTCTAGCGGTATTGTGTGAATGTAGGCAGCAAAGAGGTTGTAGATGGCCTGTTTTTTGTCGACTGTATTGGTTTCGGAGTAGATTGCTTGCACAAAATGCGTTTTGTACTAATAGTGATAATCCAACAACAAAAACGTGACGAAAGTGAATAAAAACTGCGTGGGTATGATTCTTTCAGTTAGCGGCGTAAACGTTGCTGCTATCTCCTGGTTATCACGGATTTTCCCACCTCTCTGCGGGCCGCCCTCGCGTCAGCGATTCAAACAAATTATCGAGATATGCCTTTCGTTCTTTGATCGTCGGCTGTAATTGTTCAATAAACGCGATCCCGCCCAGGCGCGTTATTTCGCTCTCCACTTCCATAGCTTCCTCATCGAGTTGCGCGAGTAAGTTAATGGCGTTATCCCTCAGAACGACCGCGTCGTTAAACATCGTTGCCGCGTTTCGTACGACGTATTCCGCCTCAGTCATAATTAGCGTCTCATAACGGTTCATCCACCAGGCGATGTTGTCCTTATACCTCGCCTTATCGCGGGCAAAGTCGCTGCGTCTAAACGTTTTCATAATCTTCGCTACAACATTATCCAGGTTAATAACCATTTTTAGGCCCTCGGTTTTACATATATCGCATAATGATATAACGGCGCGTTCGTCGCTTTGTTTAGTATTTCGGGCGTGCTGCGCATATATCGTATCACGGGTTTACTCCTATAATCGTCGTCCATATATTATCTACCCCCTACAATTCAAAACATTAACGGACGCCCTCCAGTAATCGTCTGAAATAGCTTTTCGGTCTTCGCTCCTTTCGCATTAACGGGGTTGCTCAAGGTTTACCTTTTTATTTTGATGCCGTTTTGCTTTTTCTAAGTGAGTGCATCTGTGGCATCCTAATAATATTATCTTCAATGCGAATTATCCGCTATACGATCATCGGAGTAAGCGCGACGCGATCATCGAGAAAACTTCTTGATGCTATTTCTCCCCATTTTGCGTCTTCGAGAAATGATCTGAGTACTTCATTATATTCGTTGAAATGTTGTTAATTTCGAGGAAACGCAATTCCATCGCGAGCCGAAAATATGCCTGGCAATTGGCCAAGTTTGTCAAGAGTTTGAACATTTTGAATTAGACTAGTGACCTGCGTTAGAATTGAGCTTTTTAGTCCCATATCCATGGCGGTTGTTGAAAAAGAGAGATAAAGGCTGCGGTTTGAACTGGAGGCAAAAATGTCTACAGTATTCAACTAAAAAGAGTCGCTTGAGAGTGATAGAATCTTCGCTGGATCGTTCCTCTTTCTTCCGCAGAAAATCCGGCTGCGAGAATCCCAACGATTATGAGCAGCCGGCGCATTTTATAGAATATGCAACCGATCTGCACGCACAAGATAGGCCCCCATAACTCAAATCCGTCTTACGCATATCCGATGATAAGGCTCCCGCGAGAGTTTAGGGGCTGATCGGAAAGACGGCCAAAATTTACCAAACAGGGCACAGAGCAGAACCTGCTTTTGTGATAACTGTTGGTGAATCCGTTGATAAATTTTGTGCTAAATCTTGAAAAAAATCAGATGACTAAGCGGCTTAATGCATTGGAATCCCAAATCGCAGAGCTTAAATTACTTACTTTTCAAAGCGCAAGCTACACTGACTCAGAAAGGAAAAAAGGAGCGCCCGAGCTCGCGCGGGACTATCCACTGATTCTCATGACGGGCACGAAGGGACTCTACTATTTCCATTCGGAGCTGCACCAGATTGATTCCCTGTGCAAGCGGCACCCCGATCCCCTCGTCGAGATCAACCCCGAAACGGCGGCCCGTTTAGGCATATCGGACGGGGATGGGTATCGGTCGAATCGCCCCATGCAAAGGTCAGGCTCAAAGCAAAGCTCTTCGACGACATCGCGCCCGACGTCGTCAACGCCGAGCACGCATGGTGGTACCCGGAGGCGGCCCCGCCCGACTATCGCTGGAAGGAATCGTGCGTCAACCTGCTCTTCGGGGACGACCACTTTGACCCGGACGCGGGGGCGGAGCCGCTGAAGTGCTACATATGCAGGATCGCGCCCGTCTAGCGGTCCGACCGGGCGAGCTCTTTGTGCCCTGACGCCTATCCTCACTTTTCGTCACTACTCCAAGCCTTAATTTAGTCAGCGGTCGCAACGGCGCACTGCCCAGGACGTGTCGACTGACACAGATTCGTTGGCATAGCCGGAATCGAAGTTAGCCGCTGACATTGGGCATGTTCACTATTTCATATATTAGAGCTTCTTGGCCTGTGACAAAGCTGGGCTCTTTTGGCTTGCGCTCCCCTGTCTTTTCGTCGTTCATTCTTTACCTTCAAGCATCAAACAACCGTACAATAATGTCGTTGCACGTGTCGCCATTATCCGCCAACCACTTTAGCCGCTTCCAACATCGGCGGTCACTTGTATGTTATGCGTCGCTTCTTGTTTTGCGTTATGTGCAGTGATAAGTGTCGTCACTGTGTTTGCATTACCACAAGCCACTTTACGCAATCATCTTAGTGAGCGTATCAACCGTGTATTTGCAATCAATCGGCCTTGATGGCTGAATCGTAAAATCGGCTCTGAGCCCTCGCCCTCTTTTCTTTCTTAGCCCTAACAGTGGATATTTCTTTGGAGCGATGCAACTGCGCGGCGAAACGTCAACGGCACGGCGTGGCATTTCCGTGGAAGAACCAAAGCGGGTGGTTCTCAAGCATGATATTCGTAATAGATGGTTGAAGGAACCCTTTAGCGATGAAATGCTTAGCCGACGCAGAGAGACGTATTATGTCGCTTCAGAGACGGCGCGGGATGGCATTCCCGGAGAGCCAAAGGGAGTGGTTCTCAAGCAGGATATCTCTGAGAGACAGTTGCCGCAGAGGGGTCAGAAACCACCTACCCCGCATTTGGCTTTTACCCCGCAAATGGTTGTGGGCAGTCGTATGGACGTCGATCTTGAGCCCACTGACGCCGAGTGCGACGAAATTGTGCTTCTTGTGCGTCAGCCTGGCAGCGAAGAATGGGTGGATAGCCGCAGGCTCGTAATGCAACCGGGGTGAGGATGCCGCTGTCAAACCGAAAAGTCAGCTTCATATCTCTTGCGGTTACGCCTCTCTGTTTTTTGCGGGGCGCGTAGGAAGACGCGACGTGGGCCGTTCAGTTCTATCAGCGCCACGGATTCACGTTGGTTTCGCGCTAGGGGGAAGACATGCTGCTCCAAGAACACTGGAACATCCCCGACAGGCAAATCAAAACATCGATCGTGCTTAAGCGCCGAGGGGTATAAGTCGCCGTTTTTGAGCGGAAAAGATGCGAAGGCTGCAGATGCCAGCAGTTGCGACGTACGTTGTTAAGTCGGAGCCTGTATTAGGCTCCGGTCGCTGTCGAATTTATCCGTCGACTCGTTCGGGCCTGACTAATAGGTTGGAGCTTTCAATAGGCCTCCACTGACGTGGAATTTAGCAAATAGTGTGAAGCTAAAACATAATGTAAATTAAATCATGTATTTATTCTGATACACAAAAAATGAAAGAAAACACTTTGGTGATAGTCTTCAAGCAAGAGACGGAGGAGCGAGAGAAATTGAGAGACATGCTCTCAAAATTGGATTAAAAACGGGAGGACTGAGCATGTGCGAGTTAATTTATGGCTCGGGTAAGGACTGTCCGGTTTTCGGAGGCAAGCCGCTCTCTATAAACTGCCCTTGCACTGAGTTTGAGAAGTGCGTTGACGAGTATATCATACCGCTATGTTCGGGATGTGCGAGGCGCCGAACTTGTCCGCTAGAGTTTACCTCAGAGTGTAGCGTCTTTATGATGGAGGTGAGATGAGTATGGGACTTGAGTCCTGCAGGTCCTGATCATTGAACCTCAGGTAAACTGGCGTCGTATTGATGTTAGAATGTCCGAGCACCTGCTGTAGCCTCAATAGGGCTCCATTAATTTGAAGATACAACATCAGATTCATAAGCAGGAATAATAGAAAGTAAAGCTAGACATTTTGAGCTTATGTGCCGGCATAATTGGCAACGTAATTAGATTTGATTAATTAAAGGAGGTAGACGCATGGAATTTAAAGAACAATCAGAACTTTTAAAAAAAGTGCTGGGATTAAAAAAGGAACCACTGGCAATTTCTTTCACCAATGACGAAATTTCAGACGGCCTGTACGAGAAAACATCGATTTGTAAGGCTTTGAAACGTGCCGCAGAGGGAAACTGTTTTGTTATTGACGAAAAGGTCTCTACCTGCCCCGGCGGTAGCAGATTTTGCGGTTTCAAGGAAATTACGGGAGCAGAGAAAAGAAGACTTCAATGGTTCCTTACCAAAGGAGAAAAGCTCACTAGTACGATTGTATCCTTTGAGAGAATGCAAAAACTGACAATTCAACCACCTACAGGATTGGCAGATAGATTAGTTATATGTCCTCTTGAGAAAACAACCATACGACCGGACATCGTTTTGTTTCAATGTAACCCAGAACAAGCGTGTCGTCTAATAGCCTTAGACACATACTGGGACGGCATATCACCAAAACAACAAATTATAGGATCGTTATGCCATAGCTCTATAATATATCCCATAATGACCGGATGTACTAATATAACGATGGGTGATTGGACAGCAAGAAGACAACAGAAATTTGAACCGGACGTGCTATTCCTATCAATACCCTACGAAAGAATGCACAATCTAATAACCGCTATACCCGACTGCTCAGCAGGAGATGCAGAAGCAGTAATACCTGAAGAATTCCAATCAGATTATGAAGATCTGGCTTATGTTTTAAGCGGGTTTTTATCTGCCCGGCAGCGGCAACTTTGAGATAGAAGGCAGACTCGCGTTATTTATTATAAAAAACTCATCCCACTGATCTTATCCTGCGCTGGCTGCACGTTAAAAACGGGTTTTTCAAGCTTGAGAGCTTCCTGAACTGTTCCCCCCGCAACTGTTTGATCGTGCTGTACGATCGTTCCTCGGTGAAAGCATCACATAGCACAATACCTGCAAACTGTTAAAAACAAGAGCTAGGAGTTAGAAGCCCTGAATTTAAAGGAAGTATCTTATTAATTCTTGGGCGACGCGCTCCGGCTTGCCCCTGTCCGTCGCCGCGGCATGGCCAAGGCCCGGTAATTCAACGCGCTCTACGTTCGGCAAGATGTTACTCAGAGCGTTAAGCGTATGTTTCAAAAATGAAGGGCTTTTGCTGCCGCCGAGCAATAACACTTCTGCGCGCACTGCTTTAAAGTTTTCAAGCGTTCCTTTTGTTTCAACGACGAGCTGATTGTCAAAGTGGAACGTTGGAAGAGGCGCTTGGAAGGGCACGTCGTCGCCGTTGATGTTCTCGGCATCATCCCTCAAGAACCGTGTAAAAACTCTTACCAATAAAAAGCGCGGCAAGATACTAAGCAATGCTTCTCTGGTTTCCAAATGCTTCGTAAAATCTTTGGTGAAAGTAGCCATTGCCTCTGCCACCTTGCCCTCTGCAATCTCCTCATCAAAACGAGGCATGAAGGATAATAAGGACATTATCACGTCATCGATATTAAGGGGCGACTCGTAGAGAGCTGCTTTGCGGATTGATGGCAAGCTAAGTGCAGCTTGCAGCGCAATGAGGGCGCCGGTGCTCAACCCGAATACGTTGTGTGCATCGGTTTTCTTAAGGAGCGCATCCAAGTCTTCTACTTCTTTTTGTATACCGTAATTGCCGCCGAATGGCCCGCTCAAACCCCGGCCGCGGCGGTCTGGAATAAAGACCGTGAACGCATCGGACAGAGCAGCGCCCCGTAGTTTTGGTAGTGACAGTCATCTATCTGCTCATTCTGGTGAGTATCCTCGATGGCTGACAATACGTTCTCAATATCTCCTCTGGTCGCAATACGACTTGTGACATGCTTACGCTCCTTGATTTTTCTCCAGTGATTTCTAAGGGACGATCGGCACATTTGTGATCGTAGGGTTGGTCGCAGGGACAGAGAATATTAACAATAAGCACCACTAGGGCACTCATCATGAAAACATTGATTGTCTACGCTTCAGTTCACCACCAGAACACAGAGAAAGTGGCGAAGGTGATAGCAGCAGAGCTGGGGGCGGATCTTGTGTCTGTTGGTGAGGTGCAACCCGACGCCATCACGGCGTATGACCTGATCGGATTTGGATCAGGGATTTATGCCGGAAAGTTCCATAAGACGCTTCTCCAATTTGTAGAGACGCTCCCAACTGTTACAGAAAAACAGGCCTTTGTATTCTCTACCTGCGGTGTAAGGGGAACGCAATGGCACGCTGCTTTTAAAGAGCTGCTGGCGAACCGAGGATTCTCGGTCGTGGAGGAGTTTTCCTGCAAAGGGTGGGATACGGTCTCTTTTTTGAAACTTTTCGGAGGGATTAATAAGGGAAGACCAAATGAGGAGGATCTGAAGGAAGCGCGGAGATTTGCAATGGGATTGAAAGACAAATATTCATAATTGCGTCGTGAGATCTACATAGCGGTTCCTATCATCTATTCCATATCTCCTTCTTTGTTTCTTTTTTCGATTTCCTTTGATTTTTTGGGGCCAGTTCAGGAGCCAAAGCAAAACATCACGGAGTTACGGCCCCCAAAAGTAGTCGTGCGAGGGGTGGACAGATTCGGAGTTCGCATGCGGCTAAGGCTCTTGCCGACTTTCCCCCGCGCCGCCTTCTCTACCGATAATATGCCCCAGAAAAAGGCGTTTGAACTCTCAGCAGTGAGGGTTGTGGCTGTAAGTTCCGCAACGACAGTTATACTAACCGTGGCTTGGGCTGGATCATACCACACTTCGTTTGCTGTTTCGCCGGCAAAGGTAGCTGTGATAGTATACCCTCCGGTGAGTGCAATTGCTTTCTCGACCAGAATAGCTTCCGTCAGCTGCGGTTGTGGTTGTTCCAAGAGAAGTGACATTATTGTTGGAATCTGTTGCAGTGAGAGTAATTGTTGCTCCACTGACTGCTGCTCCTGATGTCATGGGAATGTCCCCCCAATCGTTTCCCACGCAGACCATACTCCAGTTGCTGTGGTATAGCTCCTGTGCCATATTGCTTCATCGTTTCCACGCGCAAAGTAGTGAACTGTAGAACCATCTGGAGTAATTTGTACTTCAGGAGAGCTGGTCATAATTACATTTGGAACAGTTGTCCACGCGCTCCAAGAGCATCCATTGTATATTGTATATGCTATTGCATTGTCCACAGTCGTGATAAACAGATAAATTGTACCGTTATATCCACACGCAGAAGGATGGTTGGTTGATCCTACTTGTGCCCCCCCAAGAGAAGCCCACGCACTCCAAGAGCAACCATTCCAGTTTCTCCACCACGTATAGCCATCGTTACCTTGCACAAATACCGCTTCCTGACCGCTTGCATAGCTGCACGCCCCCGGCCCTGAATTTGCTGGAGCACTATTAGGACTACCAAGGCTAATCCACCCTGACCACGTACCATTATTCCAATATTTTTGATATACTTGACCAGAAGTGTAATCTGTAATAAACACATCTTCCCTTGTGGGCAACATAGAGCAACACTCTACGCCGTGGTGGGTATTACCTCCAAGGCTAATCCACGATTCGTACTCCACTGCACACGTCGTTTGCCACACAGCATAATCTGATCCAACAACATACACAGAGACATTTCCGGAACTACGGGAAACCGCGCCTGGAGAATAATTGAAGCTCCCGCCAAGGACTGACCAACCAGACCATGCGTTATTATTAAATGTATTGTGGGTAAGCGCTGAGGGCTGCGTTCCATTGCAGCCAAAAACATCTATAGTATTTGTACAGTCGTTTAGTACTACTCCCGCGTGTGTTCCTGCTGCTATTAGCGTGCCGACAGGCGGCTCAAGAGCCGGAGCTGGAGCGGGCGCAGGAGCTGGGGTAGGCGTCGGAGTGATAACCCCCGATGATGTCAGTGGGGTATAGGCGCTCTGTATTAGAAGGAGAAGGAGAAGCATTACAGCAAGTACAACAACGCTTTTGGTTACGTCCGATGGCCCCACAGGCATTTCGAACGACGCTCGCAGGTTTATAATTGATGGTGACAGAATATATAGAGTTCAAAACTTCTCACTAAAAAGTGTGTTCTCTAACAAAAAAGCGTCTGAAATCCGTGGATTCAGTGTCTTTATCGGCTTGAGCGATTACTGAAACTCGGCGCCGATGTACCGCTGGGCACCCTACGACGGTGGGCGTCAGAGGGGCTAATCCCCCGTGCTATCCAGCACTACAAGCCCCTCAAGAGGGGGCTAGGACGTCCTAAGAAGAAGAGCACCAAGTCTCAAGCACGCCCTGGGAGATTTTCATATTGGACCCAAGAATCGCTTGAAGGTGCAGCTGCGGTATGGCTGATTCGAAATCCGCCTCGACCAACTGAATTATCTGACGGAGATCTCCAAACAGTTGAAGAGGGACGAAAAAAGGTGCAGACTGACGCCATAGTAAGTGCGCGTCAAATGGCTGACAGCCTCCACAGTTTGCTGTATAGCGACTGTAAAGAGGCAGCAAATCGTTTCAGAACCTACCTGTGGCCAAGCGGCTTCTCGGCCGAAAACGAGAAAACGGCAAAGATAATTAGCTTCGATGAAAACAGCCACTACTCGCTCATTCCCATCTGCATTGACGCTGTAGAAAAGGCTAGGCATCAGATCGCGCTTTACACACCAGTTAGGCTAACGTACGAATGAGTTATTAGAGAGGACGGATCGAGCGCTTGGAGGCGCATGAACGTAGAAAGAACGGCATTTGGTTTAGAACAGATCGATTTTAAAGTCATCCATCTCAGGCTCTGCGAAAACGGTTATTCGAAGAATTACGGTTTCCCACACGTCAAAGATTATGTGCGAGACGGATTTGTTGACTTTTTTTGGTTGAAAGGCAATCAACTGGCCGAGAGATTCAGTGATTCGCCGTTCGCGTTTCCTGAAGGATTCTATGATGAGCAGAAATATGTGAATTACTGGGAGAAAGACCCGTTCGGCTGGGCAGACTTGCTTGCTGAGAGTTTAGACGAAGACCGATGAAAGCATCATGGCCCATTCGGCACATTGCCCTCTCCCTCGCTGCGCGCCGTAGATACTACCGAGGCCTCTACCGGCTCTCTGCTAAGAACGTCGTGATCTCTTACAGACTCGTGTACGGCTCCGTTTATGCACACCCCTTTTTTCGCCTTTAAATAACTCTTTTGAATCACGCTTGTGTTGCCTCTTAACAAAACGGGGTAGAGGCTGAAGTGCTTCGCACATCTGTCAACGTTTGCTTCAAAGTCTGGCTCATAGGAAAGACCTGTTTCCACTTTGGCGATCTTCTTAAATCGCGCATGCTTCATCAGCGTGAAGTCCTCGCTCAGGTCCTGCCACTGAGCAGCAACCATGGGCGTCAAAAACAGCATGATGTTGTTGTTGGTGAGCACGTTTGCATATGCCTGATTCCCACCAAGCGCAAGGGCGATGCAGTCATCAACCGTTGCCCCATTGTCGTCAGCAAGGAAGAAAAGTTGACATGTCCTGCCGTTGAAATCGTGCTCAAGAGTCCTAAGGGCATCACAAATCCCATAGAGCACAAAGATCCCGTCTGAAAAGTCTGACATGCGCTCGATCTGGTGGTATACCTCTTGCTTAAGGAGCTTGCTATCGACATGAAGCCTCAATGGAAGAACGTGGACAACGACAGCAAGATCGTCTACGCTCCGACGGCGCAGCAGCTGCTGAAGAACGCCATGTCTTTTTGTCAAATGTCCGCCGGAATGCGCCCCCTGTCGATGCTTCTTAACGAGATTAAAGGCCCCTTCAAAATCCTTAATAAGAAAAGGGCGGTTCTGTGATCGTAGTTTTCGTGCTAGCTCCTGCTGTTCTGTGCTGTCAACAATAACAAGCTGCTTGACGTCGTCGTCATCGGCAAGAATAGAGGTGAGCTCATCTTCGAGCATTCTGCATGAAATGATACTTAAGATGGGAATGTGGGGTCACCTTGTGAACACTACTTTTTTCCAATACTTCATATATGCATCATACACGTTTTCAGGCAAGGGATGCTTGTAGTGCTTCCAATCAACTCCACTTACTCCGTGAGTCATCGTATGCTCGATTTGATTGATCCCACTGAATAACGTCACCGAGCTGCTCGGCGAACTTTTTTAGGCTCTGCACCCGAATTACGTAGGCCCTATGCAAGAATATTTGTTCAACGAAAGCATTGATTTGTCACAGTGGTGATCAGTTCGCGAGTTTGAGGTGAGATCGTGAAAACGCTCATCGTTTACAAGTCCTACCATCGCATGAACACCGAGAAGGTCGCAAAGGCCATGGCGGAGGCCATGGATGCGCAGCTTACAAAAGTTGAGGATGTGCGTCCGGAAGCGCTAGCAGCATACGACCTTATCGGCTTTGGCTCGGGCATCTACGCGCTTAAGCACCACGTCAAACTGATAAAACTTATCGAAGCAATGCCTGCAATGGATAAGAACGTATTCGTTTTCTCGACCACCGCTAACGTTCGAGAGAGGAATCACAAGCGTATCAAGGCGAAGCTTACAGAGAAAGGCTGTCACATCGTCGGCGAATTCACTTGCGCTGGCCGGTTCGCTGGCGTGCTGCCATTGAACAGAGACTGGAAAGGAGCGCTCGCATTCATGGCCGGAATGAACAAAGGACGTCCCGATGCGAAGGATCTGGAGAACGCCCGTGCGTTTGCTAAGGGCCTTTTAGGTGCATAGGCACGACCTTCACCGTTGCTTTGCCTGCTAAAAGGAATGAAGGCCGCTGTTGACGACCGTTCTCACTAAAAATGATATTCTGCGCGGCTGAATTCTACATTCTTCCAATATCTCATATACACTTCATACACGTTCTCACAGCGGATGCCGATAATTGCTCCACTCAATTCCTCGCACACCGTGCGTAAGAATATAGGCACGATTGGACTCATTCCATCCCACTATATCGCCGTGCTGCTCAGCAAACTGCCGCAGATCCGAGGCGACGAAGTAGCTTGAACTTCGTATCAAAGAAATTTTCTGCTTCTGCAACCACTTTCGAAAGCTCTCCAACACAAACATGTATTCGCTCCCATCTTTGCCATTACACAGAATCTCCATCCCCCGCAAGCTGCGGATGCAATGGCACATAGTGTTCCATCCTGATCTTATCCTATGCTGATTCAACATGCAAGACGGGCTTCTCAAGCTTCATCGCTTCCTTAAATTGTTCAACCCTCAGCTGCGCGATCGTGCTGTACGGTCGCTGACCCGTCAAGGCGCCAAGCAAGACGATCCCTATAAACTGCCGAGCTCGTATTTCGTCGAGCAACCCTCGAACTTAGCTTCCTTGATCACTGCTAAAATGTGTTCGATGTCTTCTTTCGTTACCACGCGCTCGGTCATCTTTTTCCTGATTTTCCGCACTTTGGGCTTTTCTAAAAACAGGTCAAAGGCAAGATAGCGCGGATCAAGCGTGAGCATTGCTTGGTGTTTTAAGAAGCCTTTTGCAAAGTTCAGCACCTTGCTCTGGGCGTAGAAATCATCGTACTTCTTGAAGAGAAACGCACGAACTGATCCAAACTTGTTTTGCTAATCGTCCCCTTGAGTTCTTTCCAGAATACCTCTCCCGCCTTGATGATCCACACACTGGATTTATAGGCAAGACCCGCAGTACGCCATACAAGGAAGCTATTAAGCCCCTTCTTTGTGTACTTGAATTCTAGAGTCGCCAGCGTTTCCTGCTGCGGAGACCTTCTCTCTGCAACCGAAATATTGTCTTTCTGAGCTTTAACCAGAGAACCGATTTCCCTAAGCTGTCGAGGCTCCGACTCGGGTTCAAATCCCGACTCGGGCGCTCCTTTTTTGATTTCTTTTGACCAACAGAACTTCACAGATCAGGGATCGACACAGCGTGTTCCGTTTAACCTCGCCTCATCTCCTATCTCGTTATTTCTTTTTTCGATTTGCTTAGACTGACGGGGTCCGTTCACGAGTTGACACAAAACGTCACCACGAGTGACGGCGTGAAAAGCGTCATGTAAAATAGGAATTGTTAAGCCAACCTTCGCCTCTTGCAGACGCGTATGCAATTGAAGCTGATAACTGCAATTATCGCGTTTGTCGTGGTTGCTTCACTTTCAGTGGTCGGCTGTGCCACGAACAACCAATATAACCAATATACTTATAGCAGCACTACTCCAAGTTCCAGCACTTCGAGCGATAAAACGACGTTCTCAAGCCCAAAAGGGTTCAGCAGTAGGTATCCCAATGCGTGGTGGAAGTGAGCGATGACAGCATGGGGCAGAGTGATTTATACCTTCAAGTCCAAGCTCTGGCAACTGCAAGTTGACAAGTGGTTCAACTATGGGGCAGGTCATAGTCGAGATGCTAGGGGGGGTTTCAAATGAATGCAGCAACCAGCTCTCGTTCGGGGGAATCCGAAGTGTACCTTGTGACTGGAGGCGCCGGGATGCTGGGGCGAGCCATTGTCTCTCAACTCCTGGAGATGGGCAAGAGCGTTCGCATTATAGACATCGAACCAGCAAAGAATGACCGAGCCGAGATAATAGTGGGTGATATCCGAGATGCTGCAGCCGTCAGAAGAGCCTGCAACGGTGTGGACACGGTCTTCCATACAGCAGCAGCCGTATGGGATCCCAAATTGCCGCCGAAGATCTATGAGGAGACCAACGCAATAGGTACTAAACTCATAATTGACACGTGCATGCAGCTAGGGATACCACGGCTTGTCTACAGCAGCAGCCTGGATGTAGTGATGGATGGTAAACATGGCCATACTCTAGCTGACGAGTCCGTGCCCTATCCCACTGATTTGAAGAAGATGAATCGATATGCTCATAGCAAAATGATAGGGGAACAGGCCGTTGTCAAAGCAAACGGGCCAACGCTCTCCACTTGTTCCTTGCGGCTTGTGGGGATGTATGGTCCTGGCGATAAGTATCACCTGCCGAATGTGATAAGCAACGCTAAGGGCGGTATCAACATACGCTTGGGAAACGGGAAAGCTCAGTTTAGCCACGTCTTCTCTGGGAACGCTGCTTATGCTCATATAATGGCTGCCAAACATTTGGAGCCTAATTCGCCTGTGGCAGGACAGGTTTATTTCATTACCGATTGTGAAACGGGGAATTTCTTCGATTTCATGAATCCGTTCCTGGAGCAGTTAGGTATACCTGTGCCCAAGATATCTATACCTCATGGTATGGCGAATGTTCTCGCGTGGGTGGTTGAGAGATTCAGCGCCACATCCAACTTCAATAGGTTCTCGGTCTATTCTACCTGCGTGGATTCCACCTTCGTACACGACAAAGCAACACGTGATTTCGGCTACCAACCGATCTTTACCGCTGAGGAAGCCTTTGACATTACTCTCGAGTGGTTGAAAACTCAGGCATTTTAGAAACTGCGTGGTGATCCCTGCCAGGCGGGCCTATGGCAGACAGCAAGGGTTTTGAGAGAGTGATTACCCGCAGGCAATTGTGGCCTGGAAGATAGCAACTTATCTCCTTGGGAAATGCAAAAAAAATCGTGTGTTATCAAACGCAAACGTCACTTTTAGACGTTTGCCTATAACTAACTATAACTGAATTTAACTCACTATAACTGAGAGGGAGTGTGCAGATTTCTATGACAAACCAATTCACACACATCGCCGACGTGAGAGTCGGCAATCAGCATCCCAAAAGGGATGCCGGTCAGCAGCGTTCGGGGTGCAACGTTCTTTGGAACACAGTCTCCGAAGCTTTCGCGCCTCAATAGCGTTGTCTGTATCTATGAACTTGAAGTGAACGAAGACCAGAGTTATAACGTAAAAAACTGGGAATAGAAGTGACGCTTTGAGCTAGAGCCTGTTAACTCCAAAAAAAGCAGGTCGTTGACGCGAGAAAGAGCACTGGGAGAAAGAAATGGAAGAAAAAAGTTCAGGAGCAACGCGTGACTTCGGAGCGGCGGTAGCTCACCACCGCGAGTACTTCCGATCCGGCAACACGCGTCCCGTCAAGTGGCGGGAAGCGCAGCTGACCTCGCTCCAAGCAATGGTCACTGAGCGAGCCGAAGATTTCCACGACGCGTTGTGGGACGATCTGCGCCGCAGTCGGACCTACACGGACGTCGCAGAGCTGAAGCACGTCGCTTACGAGGCTGCACACGCGCGAAAACGCCTTCGATCCTGGATACGCCCACAACGAGTGCGTACTCCCCCCCATGCAGCCGGGGCACATGGAGGTGCGGTTCGACCCATTTGGGGTGGGTCTGATCATAGGGACGTGGAACTATCCCATCATGCTTACGTTATCGCCGCTCGTCGGGGCGATTGCAGGAGGGAACGCCGCGGTGATTAAGCCATCTGAATTCGCACCCGCTACGGCTAAGATGATCGCACAACTCGTGACTGAATACCTCGACACCAACGCGTTCTCGGTCGTGCTCGGCGGGAGGGCGGAGACCACCGCGCTGCTGGAGCAGCACTGGGATCACATCTTCTTCACCGGCAGCCCGCCGGTCGGAAAGATCGTCATGGCCGCGGCGGCGAAGCACCTTACGCCGGTCGTGCTCGAGTTGGGCGGCAAGAACCCCGCCATCGTGCACTCTTCGGCCAACCTTCGAGTTGCCGCCCGTCGGATCGTGCAGGGGCATTGGCAGAACAGTGGACAGTCGTGCCTCTCGCCCGATTATGTCTTAGTGTTCAAGGACGTCAAAGAACAGTTCCTCAATCATCTCAGGGACGCCGCTGTCGAGTTCTACGGCGATCCGCAGCACAACCCCGACTACGGACGTATCGTAAACGCACGCCACTACGATAGACTCATGGAGCTGCTTAGCGGAGGCGAGATTTACTATGGTGGCGAACACGATCGTGACAGCCTATTTGTCGCGCCGACGATCTTGGTGAACGTTGCGACAGACTCCCTGGTGATGCAAGAGGAGATATTTGGGCCGATAATGCCGGTACTCGAAGTCGACAGCGTTGAGGAAGCGATCGACTGCGTCAACGCCCGGCCTCAGCCGCTTGGGCTGTATGTGTTTGCCGAGGATCGCGCCGTAACGGAGTGCATCCTCGAGGCCACCGAGTCCGGAAGTGCCATGGTCAACGATTGCGCGATCCAGGCCGTGATGCCAGAGCTGCCGTTCGGCGGTGTCGGCAACTCAGGGATGGGCAAGTACCACGGGAAGTGGGGCTTCCGCGCGTACACCAACGCCCGCGGTGTGATGTACCACAGCTCGAAGCTCGACCCTAACCTGAGATATACTAGTCTCTTCAGCCCTACGGATTCGTGGCTTCACGTGTTGTTCGGAACGAAGCATAAAAAAGATTGAACATTATGCCGTTTATGCCCAAAGCTGTTGACCTGTATAGTTTTTTCCGCCCCATGTGGTCCTGGCTATCTGAATCGCATTTTCTCCTTTCAAATAGCCTACGACCTGAGAAACTGAGTACTTGGGTGGTATCGATATCAGCAGATGGATATGATCCGACAATAGATGCCCTTCGGTCACTTGGTTCCATTAAATCCCGTAGCCGTTATCCTTCTCCGCCTTCATATTCCGTCCGTATGCATCAAGTCCTGGATGGCTGCGGCAACACCGGGTCATGCATTAATGGAGTGGCGGTATTTTTTAGAAAGGGTTTTCTCCACACAATATCTTAACACGCATTATTTTGTTTCTTGTATTTTTTCTCAACTTCCATTTGACATGTACTGATGATTCAGGAAAAGACTGAGTTTTGAAAGCCTCTCTTTCACCCTTGTACCAGCATCCTTGATCGTCCCGATTGATTAGCGATTAGACTTATTTGCGATTGATGTTCTTGTATGGCAGATTTCCACCCGAACTGTGCAGGCAAGATGAAGGAAAATCTAAATTGTGCCGGTTATTGCCGTCACTTATTAATAAACGATCGAGACAGCTTTACCAGCTACATCACTGACATAATAATAGTGAGATGGGTAAGCAAAATAGGATGAGTTAAGAGCCCCTTGATTTTTATTTTTCCGCTGAAAATTAAGCCCAGGACTTTCCGGCCTGCTTCATTAAAATAATACGGCAATCCCCAGCGGATGTTGAGCACGTTTAAATCCATGACTCTATCCGATGAAGTTCTGATAAGAATCAGTGCGCCCCGACTAATGCCTGGCTCGATGGTCAGAGAACCCTTGTTGAAATGAAGACTGATCGCCGTTTCAATATCCGGTAGGTCTATGACCGCGATGCCGCGCATTTTTTTATAGGTCGCGTATTTCGTCTTTGATTTTTCTATATTGCCGGTCAGCAGTTCCTGCACAATAAAGGAAAATGGAACATCCGAAGCGTGATTGGTGATATTCAATTCCATCTATTTCCCCTCGTCAGATTTCCCCTCGTCAGCTACAGCGCTCTGCGGTAAATTCCCAGCACTTCATCCTTACCCAAAACATAGCGAATGTTGTTGACAATAGCGCCATCTGCCATGCTCAAATCCGCCGCTTTCAGGATATCTGCTTCCTTGACACCTAATTCGGACAGCTCCAGCGGATGCCCGATACGCTTTAGCAAATCAAATATCTCCTTCACTGCCGCCCTTGCCGCACGCTTAGGTTCATCATTGCGCGTGCTGACACCCAAAGCCTGTGCGACTGTGGCATAGATCTTGAAGGCTTCCGGGTCGCCGTCGTCAATATTATAATCCATACAATAAGGCAGCAAGATGCCGCAGGATACGCCGTGTGGTATACGTGAGACAGCACCGATGGAATGAGCCATCGCGTGGACCAAACCGACCATCGAATTGCCGAATGCCCAGCCCGCCATCGTTGCTGCTAACTGCATTTGCCCGCGGGCGTTGATATTATTGCCGTCTTGTGTACACTGGGGCAGGTAGGTGCTGACAAGCCGGATGGCATGTAAAGCCATTCCGGCGGAAATTGGTTCCCGGTCTATGGATGTCATGGCCTCTATGGCATGAGTCATGGCATCCATTCCTGTCGAGGCAGTCAGAAGCGGTGGCAGCGTAAGGGTTAATTGCGGATCAAGAATCGCCACACGCGGCGTATTATAGGATTCCACAATTAAAATTTTCTGTCCTTTTCTTTTATCAAAAACGACCGCTATCCACGTTACTTCACTTCCTGTTCCGGCGGTAGTTGGGATAACGATGTGCGGTGTCTGCGGCCTAGTCAGAAGCTGAATCCCTTCAAAATTAGCAAGGTCACCGCCCTCCGTTAATAAAATGCACATGCATTTGGCTGTATCAATCACACTGCCGCCACCGATGCTGATGACGATATCCGCGCCCTTCTCGCGGGCAAATGCTGCGCCGCGGTTGACAACATCAATACCTGTGTCCTGTGGCACGTCGCTGAATACGCCGACACATTTGTCACCCAGGGTCTTTATGATTTTTTCCGAGAGGCCAGCCTTGATAATTCCTGGATCCGTCACGACTACCGCGCGCGAGCAACCCAGAGCGCTCATTTCAGATTCCAATTCTGCCGTGGAGGAGCCACTGCCGAAAATAATTTTTGTCGGACCAAAGTAAACAAAGGATAAACTGTTGTCGTAAGCCACGATGTTCTCCTTCTATGTGCTATAAGGAACGGTCGTGATCATTCTCTACGTATTATCAAACGTCATCGGGCATCAAACGTCATCGGGCCAAACGGTGTTCACTTCTGTCAAAAGGTCAATAACCTTGTTGACGGCTTTAACGTTGCGTACGATATACGTCAGATCGCCTTTTAATTTTAATTTCCCCTGCATCAAAGCTTTTGTTGCGTCGAGTTCTTTTTTAGCAACTTGTTTCCAGCGGGCGTAATCGCCGGTCATAATAAATTTTGCGGTTTGCGTTTTAGCTTCGTCACAGACGAGAAAATCACGGACGTCTCCGTGCCAGTAATCGGTAAAAAGGTAAACGGGTTTTGGAACATTTTTTGAGGGATCGGCGTTACAAATCAGGGCAACGCTGCCTTCCCAGTCTTTTGCAATTCCTTTGTACTCCTGAGATTCAGCGATTTTCCGTTTCCATGCATCCAGCCATTCTTGGGTAAAAGCATTGTATGTAGCCATTGTCCTGCTCCTTCAATTTCTATTTACAAAGTTCTTCTTTTAACTCCGGAAGTCCGAGCTCTAGAAGCATTTCCTGTCTGACCATTCCCCCGGCAAAGTGTCGTAGTATACGGAAGCTGAGTAGGTGTTGAATCGTTTGACTGTTGGCCGAAATGCAGTAACGTAAAACCGCCTAGTGATGCAGCAACCACCGAGATGATTGTGACAATTCCGACTAACAAGCCCACAGTCTTTGACAACGTATCTACAAACGGTATATTAGGCATAATCTGCTTAAAAAGCGATAAGTCGTCTTTTTGCCTGTTGACTAAAGAACAACACACAATTGCATAAATACGTATTCGTTAGCATCATCATTGGCGCTGCTCTTCGTCTGTGAGAAGTCATCAGTATCGGCTGAAGCAGCTTAAACCGCAAACAGCCATCTGACTAACGAAAACATTCGATGAGGACACGATTGAAGCCGTGAACCTCAACCAGTCTTAGTTCGCTAGTTTGACATCTCCCCAATATTGCATGTAAATATCATATACCGGCTCAGGCCTCGGACTCTTGTAAAATCGCCAATCGACCCCGGAAACTCCGTGGGTCATTATGTAGTTCTTGTTGCTCTGATCCCATTGCAGTATATCACCCATTTGTTCGCAGAATTTCCTTAGATCTCCGTTGACGATACGAGCATTGCTGTGCAACAGTCGAACTTCGTTGTGCCTAACCCACTGCTGAAAGGACAGTTGCTCAAAAATAGGCGTATTATCTTGTCGACCGTCCAACAGAGGCAGGATTGCCTCTACAACTTGCGGATGTAACGGGCAATAGTGCTGCATTCGTATTTTGTCTTGCTCTGGGAAAATATTTACGACAGGTTTCTCCAGCTTCAAGGCTTCCTTGAATTGTCCAACAGTGAGCCGTGCTATCGTCACTAAGGGTCGTTGCCCTGTGAATGCGCCAAACATTACCATCGCTTTATAATTCAGGCAGTGATATGCGTCAATGCTTCCGCTACGATTTGCGTGCCCGATCGCTGCAAGTACGTTCTCAACATCCTCTTTAGTGACGATTCGATCTGTCACTCGCTTTTGCTCCTTGACCGACCGTGGGAGCTGTAAAAATAAGTCAAACGCGGCATATCGCTGGTCGAAGCTGATCTTTGCCATGAAGCGCAGGAAGGCACGCGCGAACTGCAAGACCTTGCGTTTGGCATCGTTATCTCGGTATTTTATAAGAACGTTGGCACGCAAGCGACGCACCGTGGACACACTAACGACTCCATGTGCTGCGTCCCACAGCAGTTCTGCCGCTTTTTTTAGTCAAGTGACCGTCTTCTGTGTTAGCCCCGCCGTCCGGAGGGTCAGATAGCCGCTTAAATCCTCGTGTGTGAACAGTAGCGCGAGATCTATAATACCAGTGTGATTGGCTTGGAGCTTGAGTTTACACTTTGGTTTACACTTTTTTCCTTGAGCTGAGAAACTCCGTTGGTCAAAAGAACCAAAAAAGGAGCGCCCGAGTCGGGATTTGAACCCGAGTCGGAGCCTCGACAGGGCTCCATGATAGGCCGCTACACTACCCGGGCTTGCGCACGCAAAGCGACTGCCTGACGCAGCACAGCTTACTAGCCAAGTATTAATAATAAAGCTTTCTGCGATGCTTTTCGAGCGCGAGTCTGTCGTTAACGGTTCCGTAGAATCTGGCTCATTCTTTGCAAGGATATCCGGTGAAGGCTGTGCTACACTTGCACATAGTTTTAAAACTCCTTCGCTCGGTTTTAAAACCGTGGCTTCCTTTGGCACGCTATGTCTGGTCACGATGAGAAACGCTTGTTTTTCTTCGTACTCGGTTTCAAAAACTGATACCACGTCTCCGATGGTTCTAGAATAGAACGGGGGCAAGCGCAATTGTGGATAATCAATGTTTTTTGCACGGAGCCTTCCGATCTTTGATTTTCCTATAAGTTGCATAATCTCACCGATTTATCTGACATCTCACAACTACCTACCCAACCTTTCCAATCAATTGCTCCTCTCCGTGTCTCTCGCTTGCTTCGCAAGCTCAACCGCTATAACTAGCGCGTCGCTCTGCGAGATTCTCTTATGTAGCCGAGCCGCTTCCTCAAGTTGAAAGCCGATTAGCAGCTCCCGCGCCTCCTTAGAGACTAAAATCTTCGTCCTTTCCATGTTTTGTCTCGTTATCCTAGATTGATATGAACCTTTCTCTGATATTGACTCCTCGAAGGGTAACTTATACCCTATCATGTTAGAGTTACACGGTGCTGCGTTGTCGCTCTGCATATTTCGCTCCGTTGCCGATTCTGGAGAGTCTCATCGGAGCTACCGGAGCCGTCGAGGTCAACCGAGCTGGAGCTAAGAATTAGAATCTCAAAATATTTAGCACCCCACACGATTTTCGGAGGCCGTCCGCTTACAATATAGCCGATTGCTGCCGGTTGCTGTCAGCTTTCGCAGCCCAAGAATCAAAGGAAATCTAAAAAAGAAGAAGCTTTTAGGAGCTAAGGAACGGGTAGAAGCAACACCTGTCTGTTGAGAAGGTAATCCCTTTTTCTTTCACCTTTCACTTTCAACACGTTCTTGCAGTTGCGTTATTACCTGCACCACAAATTCAACCGTCGTGCAAGTAATACATCCCCAGACTGACACAGGCGACAAGAAGCAGACCATCTACAACCTCCTTGCTGCCTACCTTCACACTGCCGCTCGAACAGCTGCTAGAAAGCGTCAAGCGAGCTCGACGAGACGCGCAGCTCAAGTATGTGGCGATATACGGGGCGGCCTGCAGTTACTGTCTCAGCAGAGCCGAACGGCTTGATGGATCCCCTGCGAACGTTTGTGCTTGATTTGAAAGAACAGCTTGCCCAGACCCTTACTGCATATGCCACATCGATTCTTGCTCATCCGCGTCAGCGCCTAAACGCGGAGGAAGCTGTTGAGCCACCACTACGCCAGATCATTGACGTGTTGCAGCAGGTGATGTGTGCGCACGACGCGGAAAAGCTAGCGATTTCTGTGCTGGAAATCTACGATGGCGGGTTATCGCGAAGAGCGAGGTTCGGATCATTATCACCCTTGATGGAAAACAATATGCTAGCACGATACATTATTGCAAAGACAGGCGACTAGATGCTATTCGTTAAGAGGCGGGAGGCAGCCGAGCGTCGGCACTGACGAGTTCCTCACGAAGTATCAAGGGAGTAGTACCTACGGCGTCGACGGCTACCGCGTACGTCACGGTGACGGCAAAACATCAACAATCTCGAGCGGTGAATAACCGCGCATAAGGGTTCATGGCGATTGTAAGCACATATCGCGTCGAGCGGCCTCCAGCGTACACCACGCTACGATGTACCTGTATTGCATCATGGGATTGCTGACGGCGTTAACCCGTAACACCACCTCTACCCCTTTGTCATTTTCGGCTGTCACCCTATCGCCTGGTTGTATTTCCGCATCGCCGATGCAATACAAAGCATACGTCATCGCATCTTGTGAACCGTTAGCTGCGACTCTTTTTGGCTGGCAGTACTCATCTAATGCCCCAGCAAACTCATCGACAAGTTCCCACCCAACGGTGTGTGTCTCCCCATCTCGGGTTGCCTCGCGTATCGGTCGTTCCACGCGCAACGTCAAATTAAATATCTCCTCGATGGGGCGCGTCGGCATCAAGCCGTTCCGTAGTTGCTTAAGAAGGACATTGAGCTGTTCATCTTTCATTTACACCACGTCTGAGATTTGTGCTATGACCTCGTCAAATAGGGCTTAAGTTGACCCAAATGTCAAATGTTGATTTAGGATTAAAGTCTTTCCCTCAAGTTTTAATGTTAGTGACTTATATCAACTTAGACGCTGCAAGCAATCCATCCCCACACCGACATGGGCAACAAGAAACAAGTCATCGACAACCTCTCTGCTGCCTATTTTCATAGCGGAATGACTTAAAGGTTCCCAGTAAATCCGTTTGCGCTTGAAACATAGCTGGTTGCCCGCTCCTCGCTCGGCCGACTATCGCTTCACGGCTGGGCCGCCTAGATCGTAATTTGAGCAAGATTGTGTAACCTCCGCAGCCTTGTCTTTCACATCTAGGAGCTCTTTCGTATGCTTGTCAGCCTGCTCTTTCACATCCTGGAGCTCTTTCGCATGGATTTCTTTCAGATTCTGGAGCTCTTTATCTTTTGCAGCATCAGCCTTTTTCACTTTTTCCTCAAAAAAAATCCTTATTATCACCTCCTGTTCAAACAGAGAACTTTCCTGTTATCGCTGACAAAAATTGTCTTTTGTTTTGTGGCAAAGAACTGCAAGGAGGTGCAACGCTCTCAAAGTTCTCGGTCAAGCCTTTAGTCACAATGGTCACGAGCAACTTTCGCAAATCCTTGAAGGATTCGGCTCTTCTCATCTACAACGACGTTGAAGTGAGGGATCACTGCTGAACGAAAGTGACATCCCACCATTATTGCATGTAGACATCATAAACGTCCTCAGGCCGCGTCGATCGGGGAGTCTGAGATGATGAGCAAGATAACAGCATCTTGATATATCGTCGCTTTAATATCAGAGAATATTTTAGGTGTGATACTCATGATCTTCGCTTCCGGCATTCCTAACGTGGAAAAAATGAAGCAGAAGAAGGATGTCAAAGGGCTTATCAAGGCATTAGGAGATGAAAAGGACAGTGATGTGCGCGGGAACGCTGCGGAAGCCCTTCGCACGATCGGCGATGCCAGAGCCGTGGAGCCTTTGGTAACGAGGGCGCTCGGCGACTCGGATTATCGTGTGCGCTGGAACGCTGCAGAAGCCCTTGGCACGATCGGCGATAGCAGAGCCGTGGAGCCTTTGATAAGGGCGCTCGGCGACTCGGATAGTAATGTGCGCGGGAACGCTGCGATAGCCCTTCGTAATATCGGCGATAGCAGAGCCGTTGAACCGTTAATAAGAGCGCTCGGCGACGCGGACAGTAATGTACGCCAGAACGCTGCGGAAGCCCTCGGTAAGATCGGTGAACCGACTGTTGAGCCTTTGATAAGGGCGCTCATGGAAGGGAGCAATGATGTGCGCCAGAACGCTGCGCAAGCCCTTGGCACGATCGGCGATAGCAGAGCCGTAGAGCCTTTGATAAGGGCGCTCGGCGACTCGGATTGGCGTGTGCTCTGGAACGCTGCGCGAGCCCTCGGTAAGATCGGCGATCCGCGAGCCGTGGAGCCGTTGATTCTGTTGTTGAGAGATCCATTGATTGAGGGGCGTGACCCTGTTCGAAAAGCTATATGGAGGGCGCTAGAGAAGCTGGGCTCGGCTCCAAAGGATTGAAGCACTCGCTCGAGCGTTGAATGATGGCAGAACCCATAGACACTCTGAATTGTTGCTAGGGAGACCAATTGGGACATCTCCACCACGCCCGCCCTCATTGACGGGGAATTCGCCTCGGCGAACAACTTTGATTGCGCGCATTCAAAGCTCTGTATGCTGCTCGTCCGGAACTGACGGCTGCGCGAAAAAAATGAGAAGGCGGACAGTCATGACTGGGTTTTGGGGCGCGGCACAGGCACAGATAGATCCATAGCTGCAGAAGCTGATACGAGAGCGCAGGCGTTGTAAGACTTGTGAAAGGCGTTACAGTCCTGTTTCTTGTCACTTTCGGTACGTTCTTGCAATTGGATTATCAGCGTCAGCACTAATGCGAGAAGCGCAGCTCAGGTGTGTAGTAACATACGGGGTGGTCTGCAGCTACTGCCTCGGTAGGGCCGAACGGCTTGACGGGTCGTGCCTGCGGACGTTTGCGCTTGAGTTGAAAGAACAGCTCGCCCAGACCCTCACTACGTATGTCACATCTATTCTAGTAGGGCGCTTAGATGCGAAAGAGACTGCAGGGCCACCCCTCCGCAAGATCATTGGAGTGCTGCAGCAGGTGATGTGCACAAACGACACAGAGAAGCTTGCGATTTCTGTGCTTGAAATCTATCAAGACCGTGATCGGGCGCTCCGAAGCCAGTTCGAGTATAGATCGGACTGCGCCATGCGATCACTCGCATTAGCTGCCCAGAAAAGCACCCCTCAAGATCTTTTCGCTGACGTCAAATATAAGGCTGACGATCGTCCTGTCCCATCAGCGGGAACATCCACGCCACCAATTCCGGGAACCGCTCGTACGACATGTTGTCCTAAATCGGGTTAATCAGCCTAGCCCTATCTACTAACTTTTGATCCGATCTCCACATCTTTCCAAAACCGCACGTAGACATCATACACGTTTTCAGGAAGTGGATGCTCCGGGGCACGTGTAAGGGGGGTTGGATTAATTATTGGATACCAGTATTACAGGCAGTTCCAGTGTACAACATGAAAAAAGGCGTGTGCTAAAGAGCAACACATGCACAATAACGCATCAATCTTTCTTGGGCCTATCCCAACATGGCGAGCGAACTACGTTCCCAATTTAAAGAAGAACTATAAATATCCCCGTGTGAGTGTACGCAGCGAAGGCGATCAACACGGGGGTATTTGACAGGTTCAAATCGGGCACAACACCAACGCAGAAAGCGTCCGCTGCCGTGCGAGTGAAGAAACAAAGAGCACCAACACAGCAAGGGCTGACAGCGAAGGAGTGGAGTAACAAAGGAGCGAGTCTCTACCTCTTAGGCCGCTACGAGGAGGCGATAAGCTGCTTCGACAAGGCGCTCGAGATCGATCCGCGGCATGTTTATGCATGGGATAACAAAGGAGCCAGCCTTAACGACTTGGGCCGTCACGCCGAGGCCCTCCAGTGCTTCGACAAGGCGCTCGAGATCGATCCGCGGCATGTTTATGCATGGGATAACAAAGGAGCCAGCCTTAACGACTTGGGTCGTCACGCCGATGCGATAAGCTGCTATAACAAGGGGCTCGAGATCGATCCGCGGCATGTTTATGCGTGGTATAACAAAGGAGCTAACCTTAACGACTTGGGCCGTCACGCCGGGGCGATAAACTGTTACAACAAGGCGCTCGAGATCGATCCGCGGCTAGTAGTTGCATGGGGTAACAAAGGAGTAAGCTTTCACCGCTTAGGCCGCTACGCCGAGGCGATAAGGTGCTATGACAAGGCGCTCGAGATCGATCCACGGTACGTAAATGCATGGTATAACAAAGGAGTAAGCTTTCACCGCTTAGGCCGCTACGCCGAGGCGATAAGGTGCTATGACACGGCGCTCGAGATCGATCCACGGTACGTAAATGCATGGTATAACAAAGGAGTAAGCTTTCACCGCTTAGGCCGCTACGCCGAGGCGATAAGGTGCTATGACACGGCGCTCGAGATCGATCCACGGTACGTAAATGCATGGTATAACAAAGGAGTAAGCTTTCACCGCTTAGGCCGCTACGCCGAGGCGATAAGGTGCTATGACACGGCGCTCGAGATCGATCCGCGGGACGTACATGCATGGTATAACAAAGGAGTGAGTCTTAACGACTTGGACCACCACCAAGAGACGATAGAGTGCTACGACACGGCGCTCGAGATCGACCCGCGACATATTAATGCACAGAAGGCAAAAGAATAACCTTTGCGAAAAGAAGCTGAGAACCGCGCACAAGAATCTTTCGGTGTGGAGAACGCAGCAATTACATACAGAGATTTTATTGATTTAAGATCCTCTATAATATCAGAATCCATAAAGACTTACCTTGAAAATCTACATCCAGGGTTTTATGCTTTTCAAAGTAACTTAACGACTGATTATGGTTATTCGTTGCCTTAATTCCGCAGCAGAGAGATTTTGACCGAGGTTCCTGTTTGGTAATCATATTTAATCGAGCTGCATAAGTCTCGCTTCTGGCCGATCAGAGCATGCAGCGAATTTGATTTTACATTTGCATAAGTCGATTACGCTTTTGGATCAGCTATGTAGGCACAAATTGCCGGGCGGAACGTGGGGTTAATAAGGAAATGGTGAGTTCAACGTCCTTCCAATATTGCAAGTAAACATCATACACCTGCTCAGGCAGCGGATGCCGATAATGCTCCCTTCACTAGTGCTTAAATGATCTGTTTTTCGCTCTTACAGAGGGTAGCCGGTAAATACTCAAGGCAGAATCGACGAGAGACAAGCTCCATGATAGGCCGCTACACTACCCGGGCTTGCGCACGCAAAGCGACTGCCTGACGCAGCACAACTTACTAGCCAAATATTAATAATAAAGCGTTGTTCTGCGAGCGTGCGCGAGCCTCAGAAGTAACTTAGAACGACGTGAGCACTTAGCACACGCGGGGCACGGGATCGCCAAGTGGAGCATCGACATAGCGGGTTCCGCCAATACGCGTCATCATCAGGACTTTTTTGCCGGTTCTAACTTCGCCAATTATGGCAGCGTTTGTCCCGTACTTGGTCTTCTTTATCGCGTTGAGCATTGCCTCAGCACTATCAGCTTCAACACCGACGATCGCCTTCCCCTCATTGGCAACTTCCAGCACGTCAATGCCCAACATTTCAGCCGCGGCCTGTATTGACTGATTTATCGGCAAAAGCTTTTCTTCGATAACGACCTCCACACCGCTTTTACGTGCCATGTCGTTCAGGGCGCTCGCCACCCCGCCCCTCGTGGGATCCTTCATAGCTGTTATTGCAGAAGAGTCAACTTCGAGTGCAGCCTTGACGGTTTGCCAAATCGGGGCGACATCTGAGCGCAGCTCCGTGCGAAAGTGGAAGTTCTCCCGCTTGGCAAGCACCGCAATGCCGTGATCGCCGATCGTGCCTGTGATGATGAGCTTATTCCCGGGTTTCAGACCACAGTCCCGCACTGGCTTCCCAACACAACCGATCCCCGCCGTATTGATGATTATCTTATCAAGAGCGCCCTTCTCCACGACTTTAGTATCGCCGGTCACGATCGCCGTGCCAACCTCCTGGGTCGCCTCGTCCATCGACGCAACAATCCGGCGCAAATCGCTGATCGCGAAACCGTCCTCCATGACGATCGCACTCGTCAGCGCGAGCGGCGCCGCGCCCATCATCGCCAGGTCGTTGACCGTACCGGATACCGACAGCCGTCCGATATCCCCTCCGGGAAAGAAGATCGGCTTGACTACGTGGGTGTCTGTTGTAAGCACGAGATAGCCACCTTGCGCCAGCGGAATGGCTGCGCCATCGTCCAACGATTCCAAGCCAATGCCGCCTACGTTCTTGTTCTTAATCTTCGTCAGAACGTCAGCAATGAGGGCGTTCATCATCTCGCCGCCCGCCCCGTGAAGCAAGCTTACGTGTTCGTCGCCCTGTTCTCCCTGTGTTTGCATAATTCAGTCGCCTTGCCGTCTAGCTCTCGTCTTCGAGCTCGACCTCAAGATTCTTAATACAGATGCCCCGTCCTGAAAGCAGCTCGTACATGCCACCGCACTTAGGACACACGTAGTCTTCGTCGCCCAACGCGCCCTCAAAGCCGCACTTGCATTTAGCGACAGCGGGAAGTATTTCTACTCTCATTTCGACGCCCTCAAAGGGACCGCCTTCAGTAATCATTTCAAAGGAGAATTTGAGCTGCTCGGGGTTCACCATCGCGAGCTGCCCGACCTCGACGGTCACCGAGATCAGCCGTTTCACCGGTCGGCTCTCGACCGTTTCCTTCACGACGTTGACGATTTCGGTCGCGATGCCAAACTCATGCATTTTCCTGCTCGAGCTCTTCCAACTCCTTAAAAATCGCAAGCGTTTCGAGCGCAGTTTCCTTGCTTAGCTTCTCGATGGCGAAGCCTACGTGGATCAACACGTAGTCCCCCGGACGGACGTCCTCGACGAGATCCAGGCTTATCTCCTGTTCTAAGCCTCCGTAATCGACGACGCCTTTATTCCCTTCGACCTTAATAACCTCTGCAGGAATTGCAAGACACATATGGATTAACTCCTATAACAAGCAACGGTGCGAAGCCCATCGCAACACCCGGCCACGGGAAGAACCGCGCGAGCATCACATTCGTTACGTACTTTTGTCCCGCGGCCATATATAGCTTCCCTCGCCCCGCTTGGCTGTATACGCGCTAAAAGGTTTTTAAATAAAGCGCTCACTATATCCTCTGTCGAGCGACCGGCTGCAAGACGCGTGGTCCTTTTTGACTTTTTGTCCGTGTGCAAAGCGGAGATCTGCCGATATGAGCGACCCGATCGAATCAATAAAGCGCTACGAGTTCAAGCGCGTTATCGAGAACCTCGAGGGAAAGAAGGGCCAAGCGACGGAACTCATCACCATCTACATCCCGCCCGACAAACAGATCTCAGATGTGACGAGTCAGCTGCGCGACGAGTACGGCCAAGCGTCGAACATCAAGTCGAAGAGCACCCGAACCAACGTGCAGAGCGCGCTCTCTTCGATCATGTCACGCCTCAAGTACTATCGCTTTCCGCCGTCAAAAGGCCTTGTGATCTTCACCGGGACGATATCGCTCGGCGGCGACAAGACGACCATGGAAACGCTCGTCGTTGAGCCGATCGAACCCATCAAATCTTATCAGTACCGCTGCGATTCGACGTTCAACCTCGAGCCCCTCAAGGAAATGCTCAAGGAAAAGGACGTCTTCGGACTCGTCGTGCTCGACCGAAACGAGGCGACAGTCGGCATTCTCGACGGCAAGCGCATCGAGCCGACGAAGCACCTGACTTCAGGGGTCCCGGGCAAACACACGAAGGGCGGACAGTCGCAGCGCCGTTTTGAGCGGCTACGACTCATCGCCATTCACGAGTTCTACAAGCGCATCGGCGAGGCAGCGAACAACGAGTTTCTCCAACACCCTGAACTCAAAGGCGTGCTCATCGGGGGCCCCAGCCCAACCAAAGAAGAATTCGTCGACGGAGAGTACCTCCATCACGAACTGCAACAGCGGATTCTTGGGGCGTTCGACGCCTCCTACACGGACGAGTTCGGCCTCTCCGAACTCGTCGAAAACGGCGCCGAAGTGCTGCAGGAGCTCGACTTGATGCGCGAGAAGAATGCAGTAGAGCGCTTCCTCAAGGAGCTTGTGCACGACTCCAACAAGGCGACTTATGGAGAGAAACAGGTGCGAAAGGCGCTGCAGCTGGGCGCCGTCGACACCCTCCTTCTCTCAGAGGCGCTTCGCATTCAACGCGTGACCAACAGCTGTCCTCTGTGCGGGTTCACGCTCGAAGAGACGATTCGCGGAATGAAAGGGGCGGGCGTGTGCCCCAGATGTGAGAGCTCCATGGAACGGGTGCACGAGGAAGACGTCGTTGATGAGCTCATCCGCCGAGCAGGAGACACCGGAACAGCAGTGGAATTCATCTCGACCGACTTCAACGAGGGAGAGCAGCTTATGCGAGCATTCGGTGGCATCGCAGCAATTCTGCGCTTTGCGATCGACGAGCACTAAGGAGGGCCTCGTGTTTTTGACCTTTCGCAGGCACGTCGAGCAGCTGCTAGCTGAGGCGTTGGAAAAGTGCCAGTATCCTAGCGGCGACTTCGCACTTACCGTCAAGCCCGGCTATGCCGATCTGACCAGCCGTATAGCCTTTAAGCTCGCGCCCGTCCTCAGGCTGAAGCCTCAGGAGATTGCGCAAAACGTTACCGAATACCTCGGCGCTGACGAGCTCATAGCGCGGGCCGAGAATGCGGGACCGTACATCAACTTCTTCGTAAGTAACGACTACCTACGTCATACGCTCAGCACCGTGCTTCAGGCGGATCGTGACTACGGCGGCATCGGCGCGAATGGGGTGGTGATTCTCGAACACACCTCAGCGAATCCTAACGGGCCCCTGCATATCGGTCACATTCGTAACTCAGTGATCGGCGACACACTGAAGCGCTGTCTGCAGCAGGCAGGGTACCACGTGGAGACCCAATACTACGTCAACGATATGGGCAGACAGATCGCGCTCGTCGTCTGGGGCATTATGAACTTCACGCTTACCGAGGGGAAGAAGTCAGATCACGCCACCGCCGATATCTATGTCAAGGCGAACGCCGATGTGGAGCTCCACCCCACGAAGCTCGTTGAAGTCCGGCAGCTTATGCAACGCTTCGAAAGCGGCGATCAAGACGTAGAGTTGCTTTTCAAGGACGCGGTCGAATTTTGCTTGCGCGGCATCAACGAGACCCTTAAAAACCTTCACGTCGCCCACGATCGGTTCGTGTGGGAGAGCGAGTTCCTCGACGACATTGACGGCATCATCGCCGAGCTACGCAGCCACGGAGTCACCGAACGTGACGGGTCAGCGCACGTCGATTTATCGTCGTTCGGTATCAGCAAGAACCTCGTAGTGCGGCGCTCTGACGGCACGTCGGTGTACGCGACGCGCGATATCGCCTACCACGTCTGGAAGGCAGGACGATGCAACCGCATGATCGACGTACTCGGCGCCGACCACAGGCTGACCGCCCTTCAGGTCGGCAAAGTGCTCGAACTCCTCAGCATCAAAGCTCCCGAAGTCGTGTTTTTTGAGTTCGTTTCGCTACCTGAGGGCTCAATGAGTACGCGTCGGGGCCATTTCATCAGCGCCGACGAGGTATTAGAAAAGGTGACCGAAAAAGCATACGAAGAGGTCGACAAGCGGCGCCCGACGCTGTCAGAAGAAGAAAAGCGCGAAATAGCACAAGCGGTGGGAATCGGCGCGACGCGTTATGACATGCTCCGGGTGTCGGCGGACAAGTCGATGGTCTTTGACTGGAACGAAGCCCTCGATTTCGAACGGCAGGGAGGACCGTTTCTACAGTACGCGCACGCGCGTGCGACCAGCATCCTCACAAAAACCACATTCGACAATCAGTACGAGCCAGACTTGCTGATCGATGAATACGAGGTGAAGCTCATAAAGCTGTGTGCACTGTTTCCCGCAGTGATCGAGGACGTCACGGCGAACTTCAGCGTAAGCGCACTGGCCGCCTACGCGCGTGAGCTCGCTGAGGCGTTCAATCAGTTCTATCGGTTCATGCCCGTGCTCTCAGCAGAGCCCGCGATGTCCCGCGCGCGGCTAGCTTTGGTGACGTGTGCGCGCATCGTGTTACGAAACGTACTGAACTGTCTCGGAATCGAGCCCGTAGATTCGATGTAAGCGTACAGAGAGTGGCCATTTATGCGACGAAAGAAGGCTAGCGATTCAGCCCCCCTGTCCTACCGCCAGACCTTGGCAAAACAGGGTTATCACTCCGTCGGCTGCGGCGGGGCCGTCAAACCCTGTCTTTGGCTAAAGAAGTCACTCCGTGACGAAGGCGTGTGCTATAAAGAGCAGTTCTACGGCATTCACGCCCACCGGTGCATTCAAATGACGCCAACACTGCGCTGCAATCAGCAGTGCCTCCACTGCTGGAGGGCCACTGATCTCGACGCTGCGGGGAAGGTCGCCTTTGACGAGCCGCAAGCTCTCGTCGAAGGGTCGATAGAGGCACAGAGGAGGCTTATCTCAGGCTACAAAGGCTCCTCGACAACGGACATGCACAAACTGGAAGAAGCTTATAACCCGAGCCAAGTGGCCATCTCACTCAGCGGCGAACCAACGCTCTACCCGTATCTGGACGAGCTTATCAAACGCTACCACGACGAACGTATGACAACCTTCGTCGTGTCAAACGGCAGTCACCCGGAGGTGCTCGAAGACGTGCGCCCGACCCAACTCTATGTCTCACTGAATAGCCCGGACGAAGAGCATTTCTATGCAGTCTGCAGGCCGCAAACGCGTCGATTTGAACACCTGCTCCAGTCGCTGCGCGTTCTCGCTGATCATCCCTCGCGCACGGCGATTCGCATCACGCTCGCAAACGAGGTCAACGCTTTCGGAGAGCCGGACTACGCGAAGCTCATCGAATTGGCCGAACCCGACTACGTCGAGGTGAAATCGTACATGCACCTTGGCTTCTCGCGAAAACGACTGCCGCGCACGGCGATGATGTCGTACGAAGGCGTTATGTCGTTTGCGCACGATATCGCAGAGCGAGCAGGCTACGCCGTCGCCGCGGGATCTCCCGCTAGTCGCGTCGTCGTGCTCTCAAAAAGCGGGTCGACAGTGAGAATTACTGACTAGCTGTTTATTGGCAACGCGCAGAATTCGCTGGCCGCCAATCAAGGGTACGTGCATATGGGAACGAAAGCCGATATCGCGAAGCTCATGGAGAGAAAGAATCTCTATGGACTGATTAATGTGCTCAAAGACCCCGACGCGGACATTCGATCACGGGTCGCCGAGGGGCTCGGAGAGCTAAAGGACGAAGCCGCTACAGACGCCTTGATAGAGGCGCTTAACGACGATCATTGGTCAGTACGCCGGAATGCCGCCTGGGCGTTGGGAGAGATCGGCTCTGCACGGGCTGTTCTGTACCTCATAGGCGCCTTCAAAAAAACCTGGGGCGGCATCGACGCGTATTGTGCCGAGGCGCTGGTGAAAATCGGCCGGCCAGCCGTCAAGCCATTACTGCGGGTCATTGATGGCCCAGACTTGAACACGCGTTACTGGTCAATCGAGGCGCTTGGGCAGATCGGCGATGCGCGTGCTATAGAGCCTCTAATAACATTGCTTTCCGACCAAGACGCAATCATCCGATACAGTTCAACTAAGGCCCTTGGGGCGATCGCTGATAGCAAAGCGTTCGATGCATTGACCAAATCGATGCAAGATCCGAGTGACATGGTGAAGCGGCGGGCTCAAAAGTCAATACGCAAATTGGTGTCGCAGGAATCCGCGCAGAAGATCGACCTGCAGGCTGGAAAGCTGATCAAATTGATTGCCGTGGTAGAAAATGACGACGGGACGGTCAAAAACATAGAAATCGACGTAAAGTCGCAGAAAGAAAACGCGACGCACGAGTAAATGGGCGACCTGTAGCTTTTTCCCTCCCCCGCGATTTTTAGCCCGAAACATCGACGTGGCGGCGATCCTGGCAACGGCGGGCGGAGGTAAGCATTTATACCAAGATGACATGGTAGGAATTTGAACCAGTCGAGCTATCCTAAAACGAGCGCTGCGTCATTTTGGCGAGCGATCTGCAAGCGACACCCTGTTCAGAATTGGCATTGTTATGGCTCACGTGCCCCTTTTTATCGACCTGAGAGACAAGTGCATCGTTATATTCGGCGGTGGACACGTCGGAGAGAGGAAGGCCAAGATGTTTTGCGCCTACGGGCCAACCAAAGTGGTGAGCGCGAGCTTCACCTCTGAATTGATGAAAATGGCAGACAGTGGGCTAATCGATGCGATCGTCGACGATCTAAAAGACGTCAAAAAGTACCTCGACGGTGCGTTTATCGTCGTTCCTGCGACCAACAACCACGCGCTCAACGGGTTGATAGCTGATCAGGCAAAGGCTATGAACATCCTCGTAAACCAAGTTGACGATATCGGCGAGGTCATCGTTCCGTCGGTCATCCACAAAGACGACATCCACATCGGGATCTCGACGATGGGCAAAAGTCCCGCAGCAGCCCGATTTCTGAGGCTGCGCATCGAGGAGCTCATCGAGAACGTCGCCCTCATGGTGACGCTCCAAAACGAGCTGCGAAGCATTCTAAAAAAGGAGATTGACAGCCAGCTTGAGCGAAGGCACATCCTTGAGTCAATCATCAATGACCACGGCGTGTGGATAGCACTGGCGCACAGTTACGACGCGGGGCTCCACGCAGCGCTTGAAATCGTGGAACACGAGCGAATGAAGCCGCGCGCCACGACATAAGGGGTTCTCACGTGAATGGAATCACCAACCTCTCAATCTCGCACAAATGGGCAAGCCTGAACGATCTGGAGTGCGCCCGCATCGACAATCTAGAAGACGCGTTGCGGGCAATGCGTTCAGCAGACGGAGTTCGTGAGTGTGCCATCGTGCAGACGTGCAACCGGATTGAGCTTTACCTCGACGTTAACAGCGAGTTCGATGTCGCCGCTTTCACCAGACGTTTCTTCCCGTCTGTACCCCACGAGCTCATCGCCCACTATGAGTCACGCGAGTCACTCCGACACCTGATGCGCCTAGCATCGGGCCTCGATTCGATGATCGTCGGTGAGGACCAAATACTTGGTCAGCTTAAGGATGCGGTGGAAACCGCGAGCAAAGAGCGAACGCTGGGACCAGAGCTGGGCTTAGCATTTTCCAAGGCCATCAAGGCCGGCAAGCGCGTGCGTACCGAGACGCAGATCAACCGCGGTTCAGTCTCCGTCGGCTCTGCCGCCGTCGACCTGGCGGAACGACTCATGGACACCCTCGACGACAAGTCGATTCTGAGCATCGGGGCCGGCGAGCTAGGAACACTCGTGGCGGTCGCCCTCGCGGAACGAAAACTGAAAGCGATGTTCGTGTCCAACAGAACCTTTCGACGGGCCCAAACCCTCGCCAAGCAGCTTGGCGGAACAGCGATACGATTTGACACAATAGACGATTACCTGTGCGAAGCGGACCTCGTCATAAGCGCGACGGCTGCGCCACACTACATATTGACGCGTGATCAAGTCAGACGCGCAATGCAGCGGCGAAACGGCCGCTCGCTCGTCATCATCGACATCGCCAACCCGCGCGACGTCGAAGAGGGCGCGGCGACGATCGACAACGTTGAGCTGCACAACATAGATGACCTCCGGAGAATCACTGAGGAAAACCTAAAAAAGCGGCGTTCTGAGATCGGAAAGGTGGTCGCGATCATCAATCAGGAGTTAAACCTTCTCGAAGAGCAGTATAAGAAAGCTCGCGCGAATGAGTTGATCGCAGCCTTGTATCAGAGCGCAGAGGAGCTCAGGATTCGCGAACTGGAAAAAGCGCGCAAACGCATGCAAAGCGCGGATGACTTGCGCAGCTATCAACAGATCCTAGACGATCTCACCGCTTCGATCGTCAACAAGCTGCTATTCGAGCTGACCGCTTCGCTGCGAGAGGCGGCGGCTAACGACGACGATGACCTGATGCGCTCGGCGCACAAGCTCTTCAAACGCGAGGCTGATTAACGTGGCAGGTCGACCCGCACGGCTCCGAAAAAAGGGCATCAGCACGCTGATCCGAGAGACGTCACTGCACCCGCACGACTTGATATGCCCGCTGTTTGTCGATGAGAACCTGCGAGCGCCGGTCTCGATTCCCTCCCTGCCGGGGTTTTCTCGTCAGACCGTTGAAACCGCCATACTTGAAACCGAGGAGGTCACGAAGCTGGGCATTCCCGCCGTGATCGTGTTCGGGGTGCCACGCCACAAAGACGAAACGGGGAGCTCCGCGCTCAGCGGCATCGTGCAAGATACCATAAGCGCGATAAAGGCGAACGTGCCAAAAGCCACGGTTATCGCCGACACGTGCCTGTGCGAGTACACGAGCCACGGACACTGCGGCATCGTCGATGAAGCGGGCACCATCCGCCGCGGTCCGACGCTAGAGATGCTCCAACGGGTCGCGGCATCGTACGCGCGTGCCGGGGTCGACATCGTCGCGCCATCGGGCATGATCGACGGCATGGTCGGTGCGATACGAACGAAGCTCGACGAAGAAGGGTTTGACGCGGTCGCCCTCATGCCGTACGCCGCGAAATACTGTTCGACATTCTATGCGCCGTTCCGAGACGCCGTGGACTCGGGGTGCGCGTTCGGTGATCGCTCAGCACATCAAATGGACCCTGCCAACACCAACGAAGCGATCCGTGAGGTGCGTTTGGACTTGGAGGAGGGTGCCGATATCATTATGATCAAACCGGCACTGCCCTATCTAGATATCATCTACCGGATTAAGCAAACCTTCGGCGTCCCGGTCGCGGCGTACAGCGTCAGCGGGGAATACGCAATGTTGCGGTCGGCGATAGACAACGGCCATTTGACGGATGAAGCTATCTACGAGACGCTCCTTTCAATTAAGCGCGCCGGAGCCGATATGATCGTAACGTATTTTGCCAAAGAAGCGGCAAAGAGACTGGCCTCACAGTGAGGGAGCATACCCATGCGAACAGACGAGTCTGCGAAGCTGTATGAAAAAGCCCGAAAGGTGATGCCTGGCGGCGTTTCAAGCCCGGTCCGGGCTATTGACCCGTATCCGTTTTACGTCCAGAAGGCGAGCGATTCTCGGATATGGGACGTCGACGGCAACCTGTACATTGATTATTGCATGGGTTACGGGCCACTCATCCTTGGCCACGTTCACCCAGCAGTATACGCGGCGGTGGCCGAACAACTGAAGTCGGGGTGGGACTATGGCACCCCTGTCAAGGCTGAGATTGACCTCGCGGAGCGCATTCAAGCGGACTTCCCGTCAATGGAGATGCTTCGGTTCGTATCGACGGGGACCGAGGCCACGATGAGTGCGATTCGCACCGCCCGTGGGTTTACCGGAAAAGAGACCATCGTAAAAGTCGAGGGAGGCTACCACGGCGCGCACGACGCGGTGCTTGTGAAGCCAGGATCAGCCGCCATCTCGGCGGCGAGCTCGTTGGGGGTTCCCGCAGCGGCGGTGAAACACACCGTGCAAGTGCCGTTCAACAACGTTGAAGCCCTTTCAGGCGCTTTAGAAAAAAATGACGCAGCATGTCTTATCATTGAACCGGTGATGGGCAACATCGGGCCAATAGTGCCCGAAGAGACCTACCTGTCTGACGTGCGAAAAGTCACCGAAGAGAACGAGACGCTGCTGATATTTGACGAAGTGATTACTGGCTTCCGGCTGTGTATCGGCGGGGCACAGTGCCTTTACGGGGTCACTCCTGACCTGACCACGCTCGGAAAAATCGCCGGCGGAGGATTTCCGATAGGGGTTTTTGGCGGCACAAGGGAGATCATGGAATGTGTCGCCCCGTCGGGAGGCGTGTTCAACGCGGGAACGTTCAGCGGACATCCCGTTTCACTCGCCGCCGGCCTAGCGACGCTTAGCGTGTTAGACGACGAGGGTTATCGACGCGTCAACGGCTTGGGGGACCTCCTTAGGCGGATGCTTGTCGACCTCCTCGAAGAGCTCGGCGTTCATATCTCAGTGCAGGGGATAGGGACAATGTTCCAAGTCTTTTTCACCGAAAAACCGGTCAGGAATTATCGGGACGCGCTGACCTGCGATGCCAGCCTGTACAAGAAATTCAGCGCGTATATGCGCGACGAAGGAATCTTCTTGGCTCCGTCGCAATATGAGACCAACTTTATTTCACTGGCACACTCAAACGAAGATCTGGAATACACCATCCGTGCGAGCGCAAACGCGTTCGAACGGCTTTACAGCCTTGACGTCGACACCCCAGGTTACTAGCACGCAGCAGCGACTGCAAACAACGAATAGAGAGTGATGAACATACTGCGTATCGGCACCCGAGGCAGCAAACTCGCATTGATTCAGGCAGAGACCGTTAAGAGCGTGCTAGCAAAAAACGGTGTGGAGAGCGAGCTTGTCATCGTAACAACGAGCGGCGACAGCTTCACCGACAAGCCCTTCCGCGAGGCCGGCATCGGGGCGTTTGTGCGCGAGATCGACGACCGTATGCTCGCTGGTGACATCGACGTGGCGGTGCACAGTATGAAGGACGTGCCAACGAAACGACCGCAGGAGATAGGCGTGTGTGCCGTGCTGCCGCGTGCTTCACCGTATGACGTTCTCATATTTGAACGTCCGCTGCGTGACGGAGCCGTCATAGGCACCTCGAGCTTGAGACGGCACGCGCAATTGGCGCGCTACTTTCCGCAGTACGTTCGCAGACAAATTCGAGGCAACGTGGACACGCGAATGCGAAAATTGAGAGCGAGCGAGTTTAGCGCGATCGTTCTCGCGGAAGCAGGGCTCGAGCGTTTGGGCGTGCGCATCAATCAGAAGCGCTTGCCGTTCGTTCCCTCACCGAATCAAGGAATAATCGCCATAATGGCGAGTGAGGAGATCCGAGAGTATGAGGCCGTCTCTGCACTCAATGACAGGGCCACGCTCGTCGAAGCTATGGTCGAGCGCATCATCATGGAGACTCTGGGCGGCGGATGTTTGATCCCCCTCGGCGTCTTCGCGCAACTCCACGGCGACTCGGTCAGCGTCACCGCCGAGGTGCTCTCCCTTGATGGGGGACGGGCGGTCCGCCTCGTCGATCACATGTCCATAGAGAACTACGACCACGATTCACGGTCATTCGCACTCAGAATAAAGGAAAACGGAGGTGAGGCACTGATTGCAGAAGCCATCGCAACCGGCTTCGGCGCTTAGCCGACCTGTGACTCCGAAACGCCGCAGCAAAGGAAAAGTCTTTCTGGTAGGCGCGGGCCCGGGTGATCCGGACCTGCTGACACGAAAAGCAGAGCGCGTGATCAGAGACGCCAACGTGGTGTTGTACGACAAACTCGTCGACGACCGCATCGCCGCGCTCGTTCCCCACGGGACGGAGCTCTTGGATGTCGGAAAGGACCCGGACCGCCACACGGTGCCGCAGCACAAGATAAACGAGCTGCTTGTCAGCTACGCTCGTCAAGGCAAGACCGTCGTGCGGCTCAAAGGAGGCGACCCCTTCGTGTTTGGTCGGGGAGCAGAAGAGGCAGAGGAACTCATGATCCACGGCGTCGATGTGGAGGTCGTGCCCGGCATTTCATCCGCGGTCGCCGTTCCAGCATATGCCGGCATACCGGTCACGCACCGAGATTACGCCTCAAGCGTCACCATTATTACGGGTCACGAGGCGGCGGGCAATCGGCTGCAGTGGGAAGTCTTTGCACAGCTTGATGGCACCCTCGTCGTACTGATGGGCGTGAGCACGCTCGCAGAAAACGTCTCAAACCTGGTCGCGTGTGGAAAGGACGTGCAAACGCCTGCTGCAATCATAGCGCAGGGAACGACGCCACGCCAGAAAGTTATCGTAGGGACTCTTAGCGACATCGCACGCAAGGCCAAAGATGCCGACCTAAAAGCCCCAGCGGTGCTGATCATCGGCGACGTGGTCAAATTCAAACGCATCCTACAGCCAAGCGATGAAGACGCTAGCAATCATTCGACCTGAAAGGCAACTTGAGGATTCGAAGAAAGTTGTCAAATCCTTTGGGTACGGCGTGCTCGCGACCACAATAGTCGACATCGTGCCTATACGAGACTTACTCTGGCCTACGTTCTTGGACGAACTCAACACGGGCTGCGTCGACTACGTTGTGATTACGAGCGCAAACGGCGCGCGTACCTGTGCGGAACTCAGATTGAATGCGGCAAGTTTTCCGTCTTCAACGCGAGTGGTGGCCATAGGTCCCAAGACGAGGAGCGCATTGCTCAAAGCACATTTCCGCGTCGACCTGATGCCGTCAGAGTATAGCTCACGCGGCATCGTTCAAATGCTGAGCGATGTTGCGCGCAAGAACATATGGGTCTTGCGCAGCGCTTTCGGCAGCTCCGAACTAACGGAAGGGCTTCAGAACAGCGGTGCCACCGTAAACGAGATCGTCCTGTACACCCTGAAAAAGCTCTGTGGCCAGCAGCAACGTGACTTCATACGCGAGCTGGTAGAAAGCGATGTCGCCGGCGCTCTCTTTACGAGCGCCATGACGGTGCGCGCCCTGTTCGAATGCGCTGACCGAATAGGGATGAAAGAAGACCTCATCGAGAGACTTGCGAATCGGGTCGTCGGCGCCATCGGAAAGCCGACAGCAGAAGCACTCGGCAGTTACGAGGTGCGCGTAGACGTCATACCGAGCAATGCGACATTCCGAAAGCTAGTTTCAACGGTTCACGCGACCTTGACTGATAGCGCGCCGCAATAAATCAGAGGAGGCTCTGTGGACATACTCTTGGCCGAATATGCCAGCGCGATGGTTCCCAGTCTCGCTGAAGCGGGGCGAGCCATGCTCGAAACGCTGAAAGGAGGCTTTCAACGCAGCGGACACATCGTGCACGTGCCGCAACTTTGCACAGGCGACGCTGACACTTTTTGCAGCCAGGTGAAGCAGCTAGCACGATCCTGTGACGCAGGGATGATTATCGCACCCGACAACGTCCTGTACGATTTCACCGCGCTTGTGGAACAACACACCACGAATCTCGGGTGTCCCGCAGAGGCGGTGAGGAGAGCGGCCGACAAACTCAGCGCGTCTCTCGCGCTTTCGGAAGGATCACTAACCGTTCCCGAAATAAACCCGCCGACAGGTCCGTACGTTCTTAAGCCACGCTACGGCTGCGGCGCAGAAGGGATCAGGGTCGTCGAAACGTTCGAGGCTAACGGCGTGGACGAGAACACGCTTATTTCGAAGTTCGTGACGGGAGACCACATAAGCGTAAGTCTCATCATTGGCAGGACAGCGCTTCCGCTATCGATCAACAAGCAGCACCTTCGCATAGATGATGCAATCCATTACGTCGGGAACACAACGCCGTACGCAGTCCCTTACGCCAACAACGTTATTACTCAAGCGGTAAGAGCTGCACAGCTGCTGGGGTGCGAAGGGTACGTCGGCGTCGACATCGTGCTTCAGCCCGACGGCGTCGTTAACATCGTCGACGTGAATCCACGCCCGACGACAGCCATCGTTAGTGTGGATAAAGTGATAGGCAACGTTGCCGATTTGATTCTCAAAGCGCGATTCGGGCAAGAATTACCGACGCTTCTGACACCACACGGCACACACACCTTCCGAACCAACTGCGAAACCATCTAGCCCCGTTTGAGCACCCAAATGGCCCTAAGCGATACGATTGGAATCGACATCGGGGGCGCAAATACAAAAGTAGCCTCCGTCAGCGGGGACGCGAGAAGCCTGTACCTGCCACTGTGGCGGGACAACGACCTCGCCGGCGAGTTGCGACGCATAAGGGAGGAGTTCCAGCCGAAACACGTCGGCGTCGTGATCACAGGCGAGCTCGCCGACGCGTTCAAGAGTAAGAAAGAAGGGATCTGCTCGATCGCGTCTTCGGTCGACTCAGTTTTCGCAAAGCCGTGCTATCTGAACGTTCGCGGCCAGTTTACGCGGCAGATCGCTGAGAACGAGGCCTCCTTGTACGCCGCGTCAAACTGGACGGCTTCAGCCGCTTTTGTTTCACGGAGTGTCACCGACTGCATATTCGTGGATCTGGGGAGCACGACTTGCGACGTGATTCCCATACAGGACGGAAAGCCGGCCGCCATGACAACGGACTTTGAACGGTTGCGAGAACACGAGCTTATCTACACTGGAGCGCTCAGAACCAATATCGCGACCATTTTGCGGTTCGTAACCCTCAATGGGGAGAAGTATTGGCTGGCTTCCGAACTGTTCGCGATTGCCGCCGATGCCCATCGCGTTCTCGGTAACATAAGCGCCGAGGATTACGCGTGCGACACGCCGGATGCCCGACCGCGCGATCTGGAGGCCTGTTATCGAAGAATCGCTAGAGTCCTACTTTGTGACGTGAATGAGCTTGGCCGAAAAAACGCTCGCGACGTTGCCCGACAGGTAGAGCGCGCCCAGATCGATGAGCTTGCTCAAGCCCTCGCTTTTCAAGCACGCAAACACGACTTAAACGCAGTCGTGGGCGCGGGCCTCGGAGAGTTTCTCATAGCTGAAGCCGCTTCAAAAGTGAGACTTGAGTGCCACTTGCTCTCACAGCAGTACGGCAAAGAGCTTTCAAAAGTGTTCCCGGCGTTTGCGGTAGCCAACCTGGCGCACGACGCGTTTCAACGGTAATCGACTTTTTACCTCTGAACACCCGCGCGACGAGGAAAGGCGTGCACAAAGGTCACAGGCTCGTGCATCGGTAATCTGAGATTTTTTGTGTGGGTTGCTACAGCAAGAGCGCCGGCTGTGTGCTCGAAGCGTTGGTCGCCTCCACCAAGCTGTGACACACGAATGTGTTCACGCGGCCTTATACCGCTTTTTCGCGCAGGATAGAGTAGGAGGCAACGGACATGGTCACAAAGAATTCGGGGTGCTATTACGGGGTCCACTTTGGTTGCCTTAACGCCGCGCTCGACGCCCACTGCCGCAGGTGCGCACAACGCTTGACAAACGCGGTAAATTACGTGCTGCACTCTGGCGTGAACGACACCGACGCGTCGCGCACACGGACAGCACCTTACTCTGGCGGCGCTGCAGAGGCGCACGAAGAAAAAATGGCGAGCTCACATTTTGCGGGGGATCACGATGTATGGCGAGATGCCGAGTTACCGCACGAGTAACGGGGCTTGTGGCATTAATGCAGAACCGTGCACAAAACTGCTGAGTGAGTTTGGGCTCGGTGAAAAGGAGGCCCAGGTCTACATGCACTTGTTCAAGTACGGACCAAAGCGCGCTGGCGACCTCGCGCGATCTCTCAAAACGTATCGCCTACAGGTTTATCGAAAACTTGCAAGTCTCGCCGACAAAACCATGGTGACCGCAAAGAGGGAGAGCCCGGCTGTCTATACCGCGATGGACTTAGACGATGCGCTCGATGCCGTGCTGCTCCCCCGCCAGCGCGAGCTTCGTCGGATGGAGGGGATAAAGAGGGAGCTCAGTATGCTCGTGAATGGCATGCAATTCCTTGACTCAGACGGAACCCCCCTATCTAAGGCTCTCGCACTCGACAACGGGCAAGTGCTTACAAAACTGTTAAGTGAGTTTGGGCTCGGTGAAAAGGAGGCCCAGGTCTACATGCACTTGTTCAAGTACGGACCAAAGCGCGCTGGCGACCTCGCGCGATCTCTCAAAACGTACCGTGAGGACGCTTATCGCCGATGCGCAAGATTGATTGACGCAGGTATGATCGTGAAAAGCGCGGGGGGTGCGTCACGCTACGCGCCCGTAGACCTTGACGAAGCGCTCGATGCCGCGCTAATGTCCCGCCAGCGCGAGCTGTACCGGTTGCAGAGGATCAAGCGTGAGCTTGTGGGAGAAACAAACGGTGCGCTCAGCCGCGGAGCAACCGGTGCCCACGCGTTCAAGATGTTGAAAACCGTCGGCGAACTTGTTGCTGCCATCTCGCAGGTCATCAACTCAGCAGAGACGTCTGTTGTCTTCGTCGCCCATCCTCAATTCAACCTCATCACCATGGGAGGCTTCCTAGATCATCTCAAATGTGCGGTGGGCCGCGGCGTGCACGTTCGCGGCGTGATCGATATCTCACTCCAGAACCTTTCTGCAGGACGCGAATACCTGGAAGCCGGCGTTGAACTGCGGCATGCAAGCCCATACCGCGGGATGACGCTGTTAGTGGCCGATGGCAAGCGAAGTATCAGCCTCATTCACGCTGCTCTGAAGGCCGCCCTTTCGCTCGACGAAAATGTTGCGGCGCTATGGAGCGATAGCTTTGCGCAAGCGGCATTTCTTGTGAGCGCGTTTGAGATGGCTTGGGAGCAAGCGTCTGGCGCAGAAGAGCGCATAACCGAGCTGCTGGGACAAGGACCCCCGCCATTAGAGTCCATCGCAACATCGAATTACAACGTTTCAGTTTAGCATAGATAGCTCAGCTAAGCAACGGCCTTCTCTCACGCCTAAAATGAATCCTGAAGCGCTGGCCGGGCCCTCGTCAACCGGTGACAAGTGCTCAGTCTAAAACCAACCGGCTGCTGCTGCTCATCCCAATGAAGGTATAATGCTGCGCCGAAACAGAGTGCCAATTGAGTGGGAGCAAAACAACAATCAATAGCGGCCCCGACCCGTGCTACTGAGTTTGATCGTCTTTTTTTGCCGTTTGTGATTCACTTTACAGAAAACATACCGCCGTGTGGCCGGCATTACAGATGTAACAGGTTCTTACGCCCCAAAGGCGCATCCAGGCGACGATAACCCTTGCGACGCGTTCGGAGGCACAGTTTTATAAGCTCGAGGACGTTATCTGACAATAATGGCCGAGCGAATCATCATTGAAAGTGTCAAAGACGCCTTAGCCGTAAGTTCAAATATCATAGAATCAGCCGAGAAGGAAGTCGTGTGGCTTCTCGAACCTGCTATGTTAGCCTTCAGTTTTCAATTTGGCATACAAAAAAAGTCCAAAATGTTGATAGAAAAGGGCGGACGCGTACGGGGGATCACCAAGATTTCAGGAGCCTCCCTTGATGTCGTCCGCAAACTCTTGGACAACGGCGAAGAAGTGCGCCACATTGATCAGGACCAGGGAACGTTCATGCTCATCGGAGACAAAAAAGAAAGCATTAGTTCGATCAACGTAAATACCGAGTTCTCGCTTGATGATCCGATAGTGGCGTTCTGGACTGATGACCAAGCTTACGCTGATTTTCTGACCACCACGTTTGAGACTGCGTGGAACGAAGCAGTCGATGCAGAAAAAGTGGTACGAGAACTGTAGATCGCACGCCTTTCGTTTTTTAACCAGGTTGCCGCAAGGGGTTAATCTGAACCATTAAAAGCAACGTTATCTACTGTCTGCCGCGGAATGGTTGGGGCTATGGATAATGAGGCGTCATTCATCAACACTCTAGCTGGCTTACGGCTTAGCGAAAAGGAAGCTCATCTGTATCTCCATCTGCTGAAGTACGGGAGCTGCACAAACTCACAAAGCAACGGCAGTTCCACCCCTCCGATGAGGTAACGACAAGAGCATCAAGGAACTTGTCGCTGCCGCTTACCCTTTTGGACTCGATGAAGGAGGAATGGCTTGTAGCCGTACCTGGACTGGCATGGGTCGTTGCCTCATTGTTTGGCATCAACGACGCCACCTGAGTTCATTCAGCGTTGAGGCAAAGTAAAGACGATAATCGACGTCTAGTATCCCGTTATCGAAACGTACGCGAGCTATTGAACATCGGCGAAGAAGTGCGCCATATCGATCAGCACGGCGTCACATTTGTCGTGTTCGACCGAATAACTAGCATGAAGGCGATTAGTATCCCGCTCGGGTCTAGCTAAGCTCATCGGTGGCAGCCTTGTGGACCGACGATTCTACGTATGCACAGTATCTCGCGTCTATGAAATGTTGTGGAAACAGCCAGTTCCAGCAGCGGAGTGGATTCAAGAGCTTTTAGAGCGAGGTCCGCCGCAGACGTGAAGAGCGGGCGCTCAGCAATGAGAACACGCAATTTTATATGCAGCTCACGGAGACTCAGCTCTTCGGCATCATAGCACGTGAAAGAAATTATGTCACGCAACTTTATAAATCCCGAGACATTTCAGTCTATTAATGGTTATAGAGACAATTGTTGAAAGTGTGAAAGACGCCATAGCGGTGGCTTCAACCATAATAGAATCTGCAGAGAAAGAGATCGCGTGGCTTCTGCCAGCACCTATGTTAGTGATGGCGGCGCAACACAACGTGCAATCGAAAAGCCTGATACAAAAGGGTGGAAAAGTGCGCGGAATCACTACAATCTCATCTCCATATGTCGAGACTGTAAGCAAACTCCTCGAGTCGGGAGTAGACGTGCGCCATACTCAGAACTATACAGGCTCGTTTATGGTCGTCGCAGACAAGAGCCAAAGCGTTAGTGCGATTCACCTCAACGTCGAAGATATCTCGCTTGATGACAAGATCGTGGCATTCTGGACTGATGACCCTGACTACGCCGAGTACCTACTTTCAAGCTTCGATATGGTCTGGGCAGAAGCTATTGATGCGCAAAAGCGGATGAACGAGTTTTAGAAGAAGGCCCCCTCACCTTTCACCAGACGAAGCTCTTTTATTGTAATTGCTAAAGAAACGATGAAAAGTTGCTTCATTTGCCCAATAAACCCCATAATTCCAATTTCGCTCTGCTTCGGATCTATTCTTGGAAGTAAACGTAGCATAAAAAAATTGACTAGCCTGACAGGCTTCCAAACCGTGCTAGGATTTTCGGCTTGTCCTATCGAATAATCGGTACAAACGCCGGATTGAAAAAAGCGCGTTTAAGTAGCTTTGGGCACAGCAACTTTTATCTTAAGCCAGCTGTATCTGGTTATGATGGACAATGAGTCAGAGTTTGTTGCCCGTCTCATCGGCTTTGGACTGAGCGAAAAAGAGGCGCAGGCTTACCTTCACCTGTTAAAATATGGGCCCAAGACCCCCTCGCCGCTTTCAAAGTCATTAAAAACGTATCGGGAAGACGTCCACCGGACGTTGACAGGACTTATCGAGAAAGGTATGGTGCGACCGTCGCTCGACTCTCCAACAATCTACGCTGCTGTAGACCTTGACACTGCTCTTGAATCCGCAGTCAAGAAGCACGAGAGTGAGCTGCGCGAGATGGAGTCTCGCAAGCGAGAGCTTCAGGAACTCGCAAAGGCACAGCGGTTCCGGCCCTCCGATGAAGTTGCGACGTTTAAGATCATCAAGAGCATCAAGGAACTCGTCGTTGCAATGTTACCCATTTTGGACTCGATGCAAGACGACTGGGTGATGGTCGTTCCGAGCGGCGCGGCAGTCATTGCATCCCAGTTCGGCATCAACGAGGCAACTTATCAGTTTATCAAGCGCGGCGGAAGCGTGCGCGTAATTTTAAACGATATGCCATACTCCGTCACTGCTCATGTACAAGAGCTCTTAGAAATCGGCGCAGATGTGCGTTATTTCGGTCAAGAGGGGATTTTGTTTGCAATATTTGATAGGAAGATTTGTCTGAGTGCGATTAATGCTGATGTCGCGCGTCTCTCACTTACTCAACCAATCGCAGCACTCTGGACAGATGATCCGGCTTATGCGCGATACTTGACATCGACTTTCGATATGCTGTGGGAGCAATCTACTCCCGCTGCAGAGCGGATAGATGACCTGCGAAAACGAGGCCCTCCAAAGACGGACTCAGAGATCTATTAGACGCCCACGTATCTCTGCCTCCAGAGCGAAGCTGCTTCTCACAAACAAGGCCCTACCTCACAATTCTGCACCGTCCTCTCCAGTTCCATTTGTGAGTTGCTTGTTTTTACACAACGACGTCACATTTAAACGGTGCTGTGAGAAAGGGAGACCCTATTTGTCGTTTCTTAACACGTGGAGATAGTAGCACTGAATCTTCCTCCGCAGACTGGTCGGAACCAGTAACACTACTATTGCATTTTTCAGGACATCGAACGGCACAAATGCATTCAGCACTTGTGCAAAGGTTGGATGGCTGAAGTAAAAACGTACGAGAGCTTCCTGGCGCTCATAAGACGGAAGGATGCACTCTGAGAGATTCTTTGCTGTCACGACTGAGAATAGTTCGCGCATGGATCGCTCGACGTCTGTCACGCACTCGAACCTGTTTGCCGCAACACCTTTACAATTGAGATCCCACATAACCTCTTCTGACGGGCTAAGAGGCCTGGCCTGAGCGCATTCATAAAAATCAAAAACGATGAGAATCCCATTTCTTCGAAGTTTCTTCTTCACTTCACTAAAAACTTGCTTTTTGTTAGTCGAATAGCACAACGCCTCTATAATGAAAATAACATCATATGAGTCATCTTCAATGTTGCTTAGATCGTGGTAGTCTGCTAGACAAAAATGCAGATTTGGAATCTTTGTAAAACGTTTCAAAGGAAGGTTCGACAAGTCAGCTGCAGCAAAAGTGACCTGGGGGTTCCCAGCAGCGAGAAACGCGCTATTAGGGCCAAGACCACACCCCAGCTCCAACACAGCCTTAGCATCAGTATCGCGGACGTATGCCTCAACTATTCGTGCTTGCTCTTTAAGATCTCCCTTCTTACGCTTCCCGTCGTAACTAATTCCAGAATGATAGAACCCTTCCCAGCTGTAAAAAAGTCTATAAGTAAGCTTATTCGCCGAATAATAATTGATTATTTCGGGCTCGGCAGGTGACTCGTTGATGAGACGAGATATGTCGAAAATCTGGCGTATTTGCTGCAGGTATAACTCTAAGTTGTCATCGTATTGCAAAGCTCGCGGTATCATTATCGTTTGATGACTAAATTATAGCAATCTCATAAATAAGTAAATGATTGGAAGGGAAATTTAATCGACTGCACGAGCAAATTAAGCCAGCATATATACGATATTTGGCGTCGGCCTTAAATATGGAGTGGGAGCAGTCTGTTCCAGCTAAAGAGAGGATAGAAGAGCTTCTTGCAGCAGGTTCACCGCAAGTCTAAGCTTGCCATTCTCTCGTTTGGGCAAAGTCAAAAAAGCTCAACACTGTAAGCTCAAGCAAAAGAGGCCACAGAAATGCTTAAAATCTATTCGGTTTTTTTCAAAACGTGGAGATAGTAACACCCAATTTCACGCCGTATGCTTATCGAGAGAAGCAGCAGGTGTATACAATTTCTAAGGATCTCAAACGGCACTAGGGCATTAACGACCCGCGCGAAAGAAGGATTATCGAAATAGAATCGGACGATGAAGTTTAAGCGCATCATAGACGGAAGCACGTTCTGTGAGAAATCCCTGCGATCAATTATCGCAAATTCCTTTTCCATGTAGCTTTCGACGCCAATAACGCTCTCAATCCTGTCGCACGAAAGACTCTTTTCTACGAGTTCCCATAAAAACTCTTCTAACTGGCTAAACTCCTTAGCACGCTCCCGTTTATACCCGTCGACGACTATGAACAGCGCACCTGGCCTCAGTCTTTTTTTTACCTCCTTCAATACTCGCGGTTTGTCAGTCGAACAGCACAGTGACTCTATCACGAAAACAAGATCATAGAAGTTTTCGGGAAGGGTGCTTAAATTATGGAAGTCGCAAATTCTAAAACTCACGTTTGGCGACTTCTTGTTATAGAGCAATGGCTTATTTGTTAGATCAATTGCATCAAAGAGGATATTTGGATTCCTACGCGCGAGGAATGCGCTGTTCGCACCTAACCCAGATGCTAGCTCAAGTACATGTCTTGCATTGACGGTAGAAAAGTAACTCTCAACCAATCGCGCTGGTTCTTTGAAGTCGCTTCTCTTGTGTTTGCTGTAATAGCTAATCCCGAAATGGAAAAACCCATCTCGATCATAAAGCAATTGTGAGATTTTATTCGTCCTGTAATAATCGATGATTTGTTGTTTCGAGTTAGTTCCATTGATTAGCTTAGGTACGTCAAAAAACCGGCATACCTTCCAAAGGAGTGATTCCAACTCATCTTCATTGTCTAAGAAGTGATATACCATTCCTTACCAATACATAGCAATCTTTTATTAAAAATTAGATGCTTTTGCTGATCTTGAAAAAGGTTTCTCAAGCACAGTCAGACTGTAAAGCGCTTGAGTGTCTTTCAGAAAAAAAATGCCTGTAAAAAGGTCATTTGCTGCTAAAGGAAGTTGCGTCTATGTTGGAAACTGAAGATGCTAGAGTCACGCTAAGTAGATACCAATGAGCCACAACGTCTGGCTCAAGATATCTATACAATAAACAGTCTTCAATTGAATCCAGCGTGACACGAATATGTTGTCACATTTTCGCACATAAGGACTTTCTCACGCGGCATTAAGAGTCCTTTTCGCGCACGCTACAGCGGAGGTGAGGTGATGGCAACCAAAGAGCTAACAAGAGTCGAACGCGACATTACCATTATTGAACAGATACTTGCCGCGATGCGCCAGATGAATCCTTCGATGACGCAGCTGCCTTTAAATGACATACAGGAGACTCCCGCACACGCCACGCTGCCGCAATGACTCCCAAAAGCAACGCGTGCTTCTATGGGCTCTGTGTAGGCTGTCCCAATGCATCGAATCCCAATTGTCGACTGTGCGCTCCGCTATTCGCCGGCGCCGTGAATCAGCTGAAGCACTCGACGTCAGCAAAAGACTCGGGAACAAAGGAGCAGCTACGCTAAGAGAGCCCATCTTTTGTCGCGACAAGCTTATAACGCGATCTCGCGTTATTGTAGATTCATGAAATTCAAAAAATCGACTTTACCGACTTTCAGGAGGCGATAAGAATGTCGGCTGCTAGTACGGGGACCCCACCACGGCTGGACACTCCAGTTGGAATCGTGCTCTCCGGAGGTGGCATGCTCGGAGATTTTCAGGTAGGGGCCTTACTGTTTTTAGACCGATACTTGAAACACAATAAGCGACCGCAAATTTTCTGCGGAACCAGCGCCGGTGCAGTTAATGCTGCTGGGGCAGCCGCGTGCGTTGCGACCGGTCAAGATGTCAGCAAGCTAAAGGATCTCTGGCTTAATGGTGTGACCGGTGTTGAACAGTTTTTTGAGTTTGAACAATGGTTTGACGATCTAGGGCCAAATCTTTCGACCTTAGCCAGAGGGGGCATAGTCGAACGTAGTTATGCGTTAGCGGATATTATCAGTCATTCGCTTGTCGATATCGCACGTCACCGTGAATTGTCTGCCACCCTCGTAGACATCTTAAAAGACACGTCTGATGCTAATCTTTCGGTCTTAAAGCTTGATCCTATCCGAAAAAAATTTGTTGATCTGTTTGGAGGCGACTTGAAAGAAGTTGTCAAAAAAAGTTGTAGCGTAAAACTCGCGGTGGCTGCCGTTAATCTTGACACCGGAAACTTGGAGTACTTCTGCAATCCCCCCTGCAACGGTCAGCCTGGACGCACCCGCACGGTTCGGTCGTCACCGCAATCCCTCACTCAGGCGGTATTTGCCTCTGCGTCTGTCCCAGGACTCCTCAAACCTGCTGAAATCTGCAGTAAAAACTACATAGACGGGAGCGCTCGTGAAATAGCCCCTGTCAAAGCTGCCGTCGATCTCGGGGCCAAAACGTTATTTGTCGTTCTCGCCCTCCCACTCGCACTTACGACCCCAAGTTCCATAATCACAGAAGACGAGATCTTTGATTGGAGCGTTCAAGCTAATTTCATTGACGTGTCTTTGCGCATGACAAATGTCCTGCTTAACGAAATACTGAACAACGATCTGCAGCAGAGCCCGTCCATGCTGTCTGTATGCTATAAAATCGACCCTCTACAAAACGTCCATCCGTTTTTCGAGTTTCACGTTGGTCTTGTCAATATAAACGTAGACTATGGATACATGCGAGCATTCGACGTTGTGATAGGGCCAACGCTCAGGCGTTTGTGCGCTCGATGCCGGGAACTTACTGAGCAGATCATCAAAAAACGTCGCAAGATCTGGAAGTTAGAAAACGAGTTCATCAGAGATTTGAATGAATCGTGCCGTCAGCGGTGGGTCCGATATTATTCACCTCTCAGGCGTGTCGTCGACACGAGTATAATTTACACTATCCGGCAACAGAAAGTACAGCTGCAACAACTTGTAGAAGAGCGTTCAAGAATAAGCGCAGGGAGCACGCTTCCAGACCACCCTGAGCCGTTTCTAGATAACACCGAGCGCTTATATAAGAACTGGGAGACTCACAATTGGGATCCTGAACAACCGACCACGGAGCCCTTTATAGACACCCCGTGGGACAAGATTGATCTTGGCTGTTTAGGTACAGAGGTCATCCCGAAGGATAATCCATAAAAACATCCTGTTATGCGCGCCAGATCCGCTATCGTAGCGTGCTTACACAAATCTTCGAGTAGACAAGGCGCCCAGTTAATTGGGAAAAACACGAAGAGAGGCCCAGTTTGCTTCGAAGTAATACTGCTAGCGAATTCTGCGCCCGGCGCGCCTGAGTAAGTCTTACATCGGGACGTGCAACACGAGGAGATTTGCAATCAAAGAAACAGGGTACACAACGGTAGAAAGTGTAAACATTCGAAGCCGATGGCGTACGTGCGGGATATCAGGCGCGTGTAGCAATGACAGGGCGGCATAGATCACGAGGCTCGCCCAAACAGCGACTAGAATCAGGTACGCGACGCCTACTACCCCGAAAAGAAACGGTAGGAATGATGTCGTCGCTGAAAGGATCAAGAATAGGGCCCCGACTACAGCTGCGACGTGTATCCCGTACCTAGCAGCTACCGTCGGATACCCCACTTTCACATCGCCGCCGACCGTTAAAACGTCCTTGAGCACGTTGAGGGCGATGGCACCTCCGGCAATCATGCCGACAAAGGAGAGCGAAGCGACGTTAATTGTTTGAAAAACGGCCGCCCCGGCGAAGAGCGCTATGCTCGCTCCGAGATATCCCATAACAAGATTGCTTAACAACCCGGAGAGTCGCTTTAGAAAACGCGGGTAAACAGTAAAAAGCACGACGTTAAGGGCTGCAATTCCGAACGCGAGCGAGTTAATCGCTAACGAAACCCCAAGCCCAACAGCAAACGTCAACGCCGAGAAGGTCATCGCATTTGCCGGAGAGACCTGGCCTGATGGAATTGGCCGCTCAGGGTGCGTAATCGCGTCTGAATCACGATCAAAGTAGTCGTTGATGGCTGCGCCTCCTGCGCCAACGAATGTCACGCCGAGAACCGCTGGAGCGATCAGTCCTAGCTGATTAAAGCCGTTTTGAAACGTAAGTATGAATAACACACAAAGGAGGCTCTCTATGAGCCAATACGGTAGCCTCATCAGGCTGATGACTGCTCGCAGCTTGTTATGGGGTCGCATGCTGGCGATAAGCCTTTTAGTCTGGCATATAAGTACGTTGTTATTTTGCGCGTTACGCACCAGTTTCCGACTCCAAACTATGGAGCGTGGGCTTGCGCGTTCAACCAATGGAAACTTGAGACGACGAAAAGGACAGCAACGCACATCATTATCAAAGAGCCCCTTCGAAGTTCAACTAGCATTTATACGCCACACGACTGTTGCCGATCATTTGGCATTGTAAGCCTCGATTCTAGGAACGATGAAAAGCCCAGCAGCGCCAACTAGCTGTGAGGCTATAAAACCATTTTTTTAGCATCGGCTTCGCGTATATGGCTTTTCAACCTTCGGTTGAGTGTTCTGTTCGTGGTGAAATCCTATTGATACAGCGCAAACGGAGGCTATCGATAGTTCAAACGGGGCCACTCTTCCTACATTCTTTACAAAAGCTACTCGTCTTTTTTTAACACGTGAAGGTAGTAGCAACCGATCTCGCTACGTATGCTTATCGGAAGAAGTAGCAGATGTACACAGTTCTTAACGACGTTAAACGACACAAGGGTATTCACAGCTCGCGCGAAGAGAGGATTATTGAAGTAGAGACGCGCGATAAAGTTAAGTCGCATCACAGAAGGAAGCACGTTCTGTGAAAAGTCCGTGCGTTCAATTATCGCAAACTCCTTTCGCATATAACTTTCGACATCAACAATGCTCTCAATCTTATCGCAAGAAAGGCCCTTTTCGATAAGTGCCCACATAGTCTCCTCAGATGCGCTAAATCCACCGGCACGCTCCCGCTGATATCCATCGATGACAATGAACAGTCCGCCGGGCCTCAATCTTGTTTTCACCTGCCGCAAGACGTGCGGTTTGTCTGTCGAACAGCACAGTGACTCGATTACGAAGACAAGATCGTAGAAATCGTCCGGAAGGGCACTTAAGTTGTGGTAGTCGCAGAATCGGAAACGCAAGTTTGGCGACGTGGTGTTGCGGCGTAGAGGCTTGTTCGATATGTCAATTGCATCAAAGAGGATCTGAGGGTTGCGACGCGCGAGAAATGCGCTATTGGCACCTAAACCATATGCGAGCTCCAGCACACGCCCGGCATCAACGTCGTGAAAGTACTTTTCAACTAGTCGTGCTGGCTCTTTTAGGTCTCCTCTCTTGTGTTTCCCGTCGTAGCTTATCCCGAAGTGAAAGAACCCATCGCGATCGTAAAGCACTTGCGAAATTCTGTTCGCGACGTAGTAGTCAATGATTTGCTGCTTCCCTAGTGGCTCATTGATTATCTGAGGTACATCAAAGAGCTGGCATACCTGTCGTAGGCATCGTTCCAGATCATCATCTTCTGTGAAACAAGATCCCATGCGTCACTAAGTGCAGTTTGAGGTCATTTTATTAATAGTTAGATGCCGTTAGCATTCAGAAGCACACCATCTAGTGAAGAAGGGCGCCAAATAAACGCGCGGCAGAATTCACTACGTGTAAGCCGCTCAGGCTATTCCTCAGACGGCGGCGGACAGAGCATAAACAGCACAGGCAAACGCTGCAAGATACGGGAAAGAACGAGTGAATATCATTACCCGCCTCCGCACATTTTTGGCGTCTGGCGCTATCAGCAGCGGTAAAGCCGTCCCAACAACCATAGCACTTCAAACGCTGATGGCAAACAAATAGACAACACCGACTACACCTACAAGAAACGGGACTGGCGATGTTATTGCAGAGAGTACCAGAAAAAGGGCGCCAACGGCGGCGGCGATGCGCACGCCGTGCGTAGCGGCAAGGGTAGGGTACCCTATTCTTAAATCTCCTTCCAAAGTCAGAACGTCCTTGAGAACGTTCAAGCCGATTGCGCCTCCCGCGATCAAGCCAACAAAAGGGAGTGAAGCTGCGTTGATCGTTTGAAATACGACCGCCCCCGGAAAAAGAGCAATCGTCGCTCCGAGGTACCCCATTACCAAGTTGCTTAGAAACCCCGAGAATTGTTTTACCAGGCGCGGGTACACAACGAAGAGAACGACGTTCACCGAGACGATACCAAAGGCGACAGAATTAATAGCAAACGAGATGCACAGCCCCATAAGAAACATCAGAGCAGAAAACTGTGCGGCGTGAGCAGGAGAGATCTTATTCGCAGGGATAGGCCTTTCTGGATGCGTGAGCTCGTCAGAATCACGTCGCAGTAATCGTTTATGGCCGCGCCTCCTGCAGTTACTAGCGCTACGGTAATGACTGCCAGACCCACAAGCTCGGGCTGTTGGAAGCCTTTTTGGAACGTGACGATAAAGAGCACACACAAAAAGTCGAGCATAAGGATGTACGGAAGCCGCATGAGGGTAATAATCGCCCGCACGTTCTCACTGAGTTGCATATATCTTAGAAGCTTCTGAGATACGGATATAAGTAAATTCTCATCTGATGCTCTATGCAACGCGTATCAATTGCCAGTTACAGCTGGTGCAGCGAATCTTGACTGCACGGCCAGGCCTAGCCTGCGGCACAATCAAAACCTGTGATCAGTGCAGCCCTCGTCCAGCACCGACAAACACGTGTGGCACCAACTTTTTGTCACACATTCGCACACAAAGCTTGCCTCACGCGGCCTTAAGAAACTTTTCTGCGCAGTCTGGTTTGGAGGTGACCGTGATGGCAACCAAGGAACTAACGAGACTCGAGCGTGACATCACCGTTATCGAACAGACGCTTCGCGCCATGATCGAGATTTATCCGACGGCGACACAGATCCTTAGCGAGGACTCGCAACAGAGCAGAGTGGGCGCCACCCTGCTATAATGACTCACGAGCAGGCGTGTTACTACGGGCTCCGCGTCGGCTGCCCTAACGCGACGAATCCTAACTGTCGGCTGTGCGCAGAGCGCCTAGCTCGCGCCGTCAACCAAATGCTGCGCCCTATGACAACAAGCGACGCGGACGCAAGCCGCAGCGCAGGCGCTTCAATTGGCGATGACGGCACAGATCACATTTTGGATCTGAGCAGCCCGGTGCTCAGCTACGCAAGAGAGCGCAGTTGAGCGTCGCGTCTGCGGCTGGGCACTTATAAACTGCCGCACTAATGTTTGCTTTATGAAACGGCGATCCGAGAAGCCCTCAACGAGCTCGTGATGATCACGGAATGGCTCCGACGAGAGAGACATAACTCGCGGGTCGGCGAAGGTATGATCGGCTCCAGAGGCGCTAACACGTTGATTTGCCAATGCAGAAACGGTGGAAACTGCTTAGTATCTAAACAACAAACCGTTGCTCGCGAGCAACCAAGCGCACAATCGACACGTTTCTTGAAACGAGAGCACTGACACTATAAGCCCACAGAAGGCTTCGCCCTTGCACGTACTAATGGGCCAATCTTCCCTCTCGTCAACGGCGCAACGGAGCACCTTCGATAACGTCCCTAGGCGCCCAGGAACCTCATGTGATGCGATTTTGGGCGGCTGCCTGACACTCTATCGCGCTGATATCTGACGGACCCCGGCTTGCTCACCGCTTAGGGGCCGCAACTGCGGCAGGCCCGATCCACTGCAAAAAGGAGATATGGCCTAAGCGCCTACAAGTATCGGTCAGGATGAACGGACACGATAGCAGGACGCACACCGTGCTCAAAGTCGGAGGCAGCCTCATTGAGGTGGCCGCGGACTTGATTGCCTACCTGGTTGCTGCTCACGTTGACGCGCTCGTGGTGCCGGGCGGTGGACCATTTGCGCAGACTGTCAGACACTACGCGGGCCGCATCGATGAAACAACCGCTCACTGGATGGCCATACTGGCTACGAATCAATATGGCTTCTATCTGGCCTCATCGGGAACGGTATTGGTTGAGGATCTTCGCACAGTTGAGTGCGGAATTCGCATCCTGTTGCCGTTCAGAGTGCTGTACGAGCGTGACCCCTTGCCCCACTCTTGGAACGCCACTGCAGACTCCATCGCGGCTTGGGTTGCCCATCAACTCAATGCCGATCTCGTCATCGCGACCGACGTCGACGGGATCTTCTCAGCAAATGAAGTGATTGCAACCATCGCAGCGAGCGCCCTCACGTCAGAGACGTGTGTGGACGCGTTGCTCCCCGAGCTTTTGGAACAGTACGAGTTGAACTGCACAATTGTGAACGGCCGGGACTTTCAACGCGTCGTCGACGCTATCAGGGGACGCAACACGATCGGCACGACGATCACTGGACGAAAGTAGTTTATAAAAGCCGTTGCTCTATAGAATAGAAGCAACTGATACGGCGATGCCCACTCACTGACAAGACGCGAACGGAGAAGTGAAAGAATGGAGAAGACGTGCATATCGTGCGGTGCGCGAATAGCCGGGGATAGCGCCATATCGTACCCGTGCCCCTCGTGCGGAGAGATAATCACGCGATGCAAGAAGTGCAAGAAGCTGAGCAATCCGTACCGATGTGCGTGTGGTTTCGGGGGCCCTTAAATGGGAGAAGTAGCGGCACAGATAAAGATAATGCCCAACGGCCCGGACGTTGATCTCAAGGGCCTAAGTGCGCGAATTGAATCTCAGGTCGCCCAGTACGGACGGATCCATAGCTGCGCAGTGCAACCCATCGCGTTTGGGCTTAAAGCGCTGCTGATCACCGTCATCGTTGAGGACAAAGAGGGCGGAACTGAAGCTGTAGAAGCTTCCCTATCGGTAATCGAGGAGGTAGAAAGCGTTCAAGTCGTGGCCGTAACCCGAATGCTGTGACGGCCGTCGGTACTGCGGGCGCGAGAATGCACCGACCGGGATTCGAACCCGGGTTGTGGGCTTTCTTCACGCGTTGGAAGGCCCAAGTCATAGCCACTAGACCATCGGTGCGCGACGCAAAACTACTTTAACAGAACGTATATTAATGCTTTGCACGGCGTGTGTCGAAGATGTCACAACGAAGAAAGAAAAAAGAGTTTATTAACGACATCGTGTTGCAGCGCATAGACCGTTTGTTCGATGCGGCCGCCGCAGAGTTTCCGGCACACGCGCAGCGAAGTGATCGCTATGTCGAGCTTGTTCGGCGGCTGGCGACCAGGCACCGGGTGCTACTCGGAAAAAAGAAGATGCGTTTTTGCAGAAACTGCGGGACGTATTTCGTCTACGGAGCGAACGCACGCGTGCGCATAAAAGATAAACGTACCGTTATCACGTGCTTAAAGTGCGGTGGCCTGAAGCGTTATTGAACCGCAATCCACACAGATGACCAAAAGTGACATGCAAAAACTTAAGACACTCTCAGTAGAGCTTATCCCGACCCTCTGGATCGGCAAGTACGGCGCAAACGATGCGATCGCACTCGAACTGCGACGTCAACTCAAGCTAAGGAAGATGGTCAAAGTGAAGATCCTGAAGACCGCCTTGTTCGAATCAAGTCGCGACGAGATCGCGCACGAACTCGAGCACGCTTCGGGCGCGCGGTTGGTCGATTTGAAGGGTGCCACCGCTGTATATCTTTCGCCGTATCGCGTCAAAAAAACGGCTCAAAACGGCTACGCGTATCAGAGAAAATGATATAAGTCAAAAAGACGTAAAGACGCTTGATTCCAGTAGAGAAGTCCAATTAGGAGATTAAATGACCACGCTGTACGATGTTCCTGCCGATAAACTGATCGAACTTACCGCAACAAAGCTGAAGAGCGACGAACGATTCACCCCCCCGGAATGGGCGTCGTGGGTAAAGACGGGGATGCACAGGGAACACCCACCGCAGAACGATGACTGGTGGTATGTCCGCTGCGCCGCGCTGCTGCGACGCATCGCGATGGACGGCCCCGTTGGCACGCAGCGACTCCGCTCGGTCTACGGGGGCAAAACTGACAACTCGTCAACACCTGCGCGATTTGTCAAAGGGGGCGGCTCAATAATTCGAAAAGCGATGCAACAGCTCGAGAGCGCCGGGTTCGTTAAGACGACCCCAAAAGGTCGCGAGATCTCGTCGCAAGGCAGGTCGCTCCTCGACAACAGCGCGTACGAACTCGCACAAAACGCATAAGCGACCCGGAGTGTGAGGATTATGAATGACGACCTCGAACAAATACGGAGGCGACGCCTCGAACAACTCCAAGCGCAGCAGAGTGGAATGCAAGGGCCGTCCACCGAAGAGGCAGAACAGGCACAAGCGCGAAGAAGCGCCCTGCTGCGACAGGTACTCGCCCCCGAAGCTCGGGAACGGCTGAACAGCATCAGATTGACGCGGCCCGACTTTGCCGACTCAGTGGAGTCGCAGCTGCTCGCCCTGTACCAAAGCGGCAGGCTCACGGGAACGATAACTGACGAACAGCTTAAGCAACTCCTCAAACAAATCGCCCCCAAGAAGCAGAATATACGCATTACGCGCAGATGAAGGTCGGCGTTTTATTCAGCGGGGGCAAGGATAGCGCACTCGCAGCCCTTCTTCTCAGCCCTTTCGCGCAAATTGAGCTCGTTACGATGTCGTTCGGAATTGTGCCGAATGACGCGGCGTCAGTGGCGCGCGTACTTGGTTTTCGCCACGTGACCATCGGCCTTGAAGAGGGCCTCGCAACGGCCACCGTCGACGCGATGATCAAGGACGGATACCCTAACAGGGGAATCAACCACTTGCATAAGACGGCGCTTGAATGCGCCGCCACACACTATCAGGTCGTTGCCGATGGGACCCGCCGAGATGATAAGGCGCCACTCTTGAACGCGCGTGAGGCGCGAAGTCTCGAAGACCGCTCGGGGGTCGACTACGTGAGACCACTCCTTGGCTACGGACGAAGGGCGATCGACGCGCTTGCCGCCGCGCTTCTCGAGGTCACGTACGGGGAGTGCATCTCGTTTGACTACGAGGTCGAACTGCGCACGGTTATGGAGAGGTCGTACGGCTATGAGGCCGTGAAAGCTGTTTTTCCACAAGAGCACATCCAGTCAAGGGTCACGGGCCGAAAAAGCGTGGTTTTCTGAGCCGATTGGCGTAAACAATTATTAACGATGAAATGAAATAGGCTATTCTGATCGTGAGGATGTGAAAAATGCCGAGCAATCCACCGAGATCTGCTACAGAGGGACTGCAATGAGCAAAGTCAGCAAGGGAAAAAAGAAACGACTCGCAAAAGCCACAAATCAAAACAGGCGCGTGCCGGCGTGGGTGACCGTGCGTACAAACCGCAACGTGACAACCCATCCAAAAAGGCGGCACTGGAGACGCGGTCGCCTCAAGGTGTGATCGTTCATGGCGAAAGACACGAAGGTGGAGGAAGAGCGGGTGTACACCATACCGCTGCGAGCGGTGAAACACACGCCTAGATGGAGACGCAGCAAGAAGGCGATATCAGAAATTCGTCAGTACCTCGCCCACCATTTGAGCGCGGAAGAAGATAAAGTAAAGCTTGATCCTTCGATCAACCAAAAAGTTTGGGAGAGAGGCTCGAGCAATCCGCCGAATAAGATCACCGTCCGGGCGATGAAGTTCGACGATGGCGTCGTCGAAGCAGAACTCGCGACCGAATCGTGATGCACGCGTTTGTAGAAAGAAAACCACTCGCAGAGGAACCAACGTGGTCAAGCGCATCTCGATAGACGGAAGCGCCGTGCTCGGCGTCTTTGCTGCGTGTACCGAAGATTTCTTGCTTACTGCACCAGCGCCGAGCAAGGACGAGCAACTCAACTTCCTACAGGAGCTAGACGTCACCCCCGTCCCACTCCTCGTAGGCTCAAGCACAGTCGTCGGATCGCTCGTCGTCGGAAACTCGAACGGATTTGTCATTTCAAATAACGCGCTCAGGCACGAGATGGCACAGCTCAAGGCGAATTGCGGAGGTTTGACCGTGCGAAAGCTCCCTGGGAGGATCAATGCCGCTGGAAACGTCATCCTCGCAAACGATACCGCGGCGCTGATCCACCCCAACCTAATCGCCCGAGCCGACAGAGTCATTTCTGAGGCCTTAGGGGTGGACGTACAGCGCGGAACGGTCGCCGGTCTGAAGACGGTTGGGATGGCGGCGTGCGCAACGAATAAAGGCGTTTTGGCGCATCCAAAAGCGACAGAAGGAGAGCTTTCGAAGCTGGACGACACCTTCGGCGTTCCCGTCAACATCGGCACCGTGAACTATGGATCACCGCTCGTGGGATCTTCACTTCTTGCAAACACGAAGGGCTACGTCGTAGGCCTAGAGACGACAGGAATAGAGCTCGGGCGGATAGAGGAGTCGCTAGGGTTTCTGTAGCCTTTAGAAGCGCCCCACAACGGCCGCTCTCGTTAGTTTGGATAGCTATTTAATAGATAACCTCGCGAATAACTCAATGATCAAGTGATCTTCGGCAGCGAGGACTTCGGCCTCATACGCGCACGCCCCAGGCGCCTATCACACGCTGATTGACTAATGGTGTAAGTATGGAAAGCAAAACCTTTCAAATAATGGGTTCCTTCAAAGCAGGACGCTCGTGGGAACGATTTACAAAAAAAGTCTCGAGCAACAACGAGAAAAATGCCGCCGAAAAGCTCTACTCACTTATCGGCAGTGAGCATGGCTTAAAGCGGAAAAAGATTCGAATTGAATCCATCGAAGCGGAAGAAGTGTGATAGCATGGCAAGCGAGCAAGAAGTGCGCGTGTTGGTCACCCAACTCCAACAAACTGAGGCAGAAGCGCGTGCGTACGAGCAACAAATGGAGGTCATCAGCTTCACCATCAACGAGATAGAAAACGCGGTCACGGCTGTAGAAGCGCTTTCTAAGCCCAAGATCGGCAAAGAAACGCTTATACCGATCGGGGCAAGCTCGTTCGTCTATGGCAGTATTCCTCAAACGAAAAGGGTTATCATTGGACTCGGCGCGAACGTCTCCGCTGAGGTGGATGTAACGGACGCGGTTTCGCACCTCAACGATCGAAAGAAAAAACTAACAGACATGCAAGGACAGTTCGCAGCTCGGCTGAATCAGATCGGTTCACAAATCTACGCACTCCAAGCGAAATTACAGGCGTACCAATCGGAGTCATAGGCGGCACGCTAGATGTTTGAAAGCTTGAGGCAAAAACTCAATCAATTTAAGCAGACCGTCAATAACAAAGAACGCGCGCTTGATGATGCAGAGGTCGAGACATCTGCAAATGATACCACGCCCCTAGCCGAAGGTCCAGAAGAAGCCACAAGCGAGACATACACGCCTCCCGCTGTTCACGTTGACGAGGCAGTCGAGGCCCCTCAATCGGCTGAAGCGCCGACGCAGGGAATAATGCAAGACGAGACTACAAGACTGACAAGGGGCAAGTCCCTTTTTGAAAGAGAAATAAAGGAAAAAGACCTGGAAGAGCCGCTATGGGATCTTGAGATTGCACTCCTTGAAAGCGATGTGGCGATGTCAGTCTCTGAAGAGATCGTTGATACGGTAAAAAGGGAGCTGATTGGCACCAAGCGCAAGTGGCGCCAAGACATCGGCGCACTGGTCGAGCAGGCGTTGCGCGACGGAATCTTGAAAGTGCTCGACGTAAACGGCCTTGATTTCGACGAACTTATCAAACAAGCACCAAAACCTGTGACCATCGTGTTTACCGGCATCAATGGGACAGGAAAGACCACGACTATTGCAAAAGTGGCATACCGCCTCAAGAACCAGGGGTATGCCGTCGTGCTCGCAGCCGGGGACACGTACCGGGCCGGCGCCCTTGAACAGATTGCGCGACACGCTGACAACCTTGGAGTGAAGCTCATCAAGCACCAACAGGGCGCGGACCCCGCTGCTGTCATCTATGACGCAGTGCAGTACGCGCGCGCAAAACACAAAGACGTCGTGCTTGCAGATACCGCCGGACGAATCCACACCAATATTAACCTCATGAATCAGCTCAAGAAAATTGAGCGAGTGATTAATGCGGATCTTGTGGTTTTTGTCGACGAAGCCCTCGCGGGCAATGACGCGGTTGAACGCGCGCTGCAGTTCAATACCGCAATGGCCATCGATGGATCAATTCTCACTAAAGTGGATGCCGATTCAAGAGGGGGAACCGCCATCTCAATAGCGCACGCTACGAACAAGCCAATCCTCTTTTTAGGACTAGGACAAAAGTACGACGACATCGTCAAGTTCAACCCCCAGTGGCTGGTGAACAGACTGTTCGGCGAGGCAGAGACGTAAATGGTAATGGAAAACCTCGGCAGCTCACTTCGCGACACGCTAAAGAAAATAGCGCGAGCGAATCGCATCGACGAAAAAACCCTCAACGAAGTCGTCAAAGACATTCAGCGCGCCCTCCTCAGCGCCGACGTTAACGTCGCTCTGGTGCAACAGCTGTCGAAACGCATCAAAGACCGGGCGCTAAAAGAAGAGCTCTCCGGGAAGCTGAACCCGCGTCAACACGTCATCAACATAGTGTACCAAGAGCTTGTCGCGCTCCTCGGCGAACCGATCTCGGTACCGCTCACCCGTCATACGGTAATTATGGTCGGCCTCCAGGGCAGCGGCAAAACCACGACCACAGCGAAGCTCGCGCGATTTTTTCAGAAAAAAGGTCTAAAAGCCGCGGTCATCTGCGCAGACACCTACCGACCCGGGGCTTATGATCAGCTTAAACAGCTCTGCGAGCGAATCGGTGTCGCTTTCTACGGCGAACCGGATCACAGCAATGCGGTCGAGATCACGACCCGGGGCTTAATCGAGCTGAAACGCTTTGACGTCATACTCGTCGACACCGCGGGGCGCCACGCACTCGAAACAGACTTGGTTCTCGAGATGAAGGCAATTAACGAAACGTCGAAAGCGGACCAGCGCTTTCTGGTGCTCGACTCTGGCATCGGTCAACAGGCGAGCGAACAAGCGAAAGCGTTCAACGAAGCAATCGGCTTAACGGGCGTCGTTGTGACGAAGCTCGACGGAACTGCGAAAGGTGGCGGGGCGCTCTCTGCGGTTGCCGAGGTTGGAACGGGCATCGCGTTTATCGGCACAGGCGAAACCATCGACGACCTCGAGAAGTTCGAACCAGACCGATTCATCTCTCGACTGCTCGGCATGGGTGACGTCAAGACCCTCGTCGAGATGATCGAAGAAGAACCCCCCATAGAGATGGAAGAAGCGGAGGCGATGCTCAAAGGCGAGTTTACGCTCAAAGACATGTACAAACAAATGAACGCGATACGCAAGATGGGGCCCCTGACCAAAATCGTTCAAATGCTTCCGCTCGGATCACTTGGCGTCGACATCCCCGACGGGGCGCTTCAATCAACGAAAGAAACCCTAGAACGTTTCAAAGTCGTAATGGACTCAATGACGGACGAAGAGCTTGAGCGCCCACGAATAATTCGAAGTTCGCGAATAAAGCGGATCGCGCGCGGCTCGGGAGTCAGTTCTGACTACGTGCGCGAGCTCCTAAAATATCACAAAACCATGCAGCGAGCGATGAAAAGTGTTCGCTCTCAAAAAGAGATGCAAAAGTTCTTGAGAAAACAAGGCCTCAAGTGAAGGCAGCACAGACGACGCGATCTCAGAGAAGTTCGAGTAATTCAGTTTTTCGTTTTTCGTACGCTTCGCTGGTGATGAACCCTTTCTCCCGTAACACATCGAGCTTCTCTATTTGCTCGATTATGTCCTCCTTCATATTCTGACGCTTCTCTTCCTCGGCCATCGTTTTTCGGATTGCCTTTATGGATGATAAACTTTATGTATTGTCAGACCCAATAGTATAGGCCCCGAATCGCGTGCTTCGGCATAAGACTGCCACTCAAAACTACGCGCAGAAATCTGTGCAAAAGGTAGGACCTTGGGCAAGCCGCCGGAGGGATTTGAACCCTCGATCTGCTGATAATTCTTTGAGCGGTGCTCAAATACGAATCAGCCGCTATGCCGAGCTTAGCCACGGCGGCCAAGCTTACTATGTTTAGACGTATATAAATGCTTTACATCACCTTCGCAGGCGCTCCACGATGGCCACGGCCCCGCTATCGGCGTGGTTGCCGGAATAGAGAATCCTCATTGCAACACTTAACCTGTTATCACCCTTTATCACAAATAAGCATCATAGAGATTCCCGCAGCACAGTTGGAAAAACGAAACAAACAGAAAAGACCTCAGCGTTACCGGACAGATCATGCCAAATGAAGGAGACGAGATGCAGAGAATCGACGCGATACTCGTTCGCTACGGCGAGATTGGAATCAAAAGCGACAGGGTCAGGAGCCGATATGAGCGCACGCTCGTAAACAACATAAAAAGAATGCTCGGCTTTTGCGCAATCCCATATGAGGCCGTCGTCAGGGATTTCGGCCGCATTTTCGTCAAGACGCGTGATTCGGCAGCAGCACCCGCGGTAGCAAGCGTTTTTGGAGTGGTTTCAGCTAGTCCTGTCCAAACAAGCGCAGCAACTCTGGATGCTATGCAGTCAGTCGCCGTGCGAATCGTTTCACCGTTGCTTACCGAAGGAAAATCTTTTGGCATTCGAGCACGTCGAACGGGAACGCACGACTACTCAAGCAAAGACATCGGCGAAGTTGTCGGAGGTGCAATTGAAAAAGCAACTGGTGCACCCGTGCGATTATCAAAACCAGACGTCCAGTTGTTTATTGAAGTTCGGGCGGGCAGCGCGTATCTTTACACCGAGGTCGTTTCCGGGGTCGGAGGCCTGCCTCTCGGAACTCAAGGAAAAGTGATCGCTCTCGTCTCGGGAGGAATAGACTCCCCGGTCGCGGCGTGGCTTATGATGAAGCGCGGCTGCACGATCGTTCCATTGTTTTTTGACTGTGAGCCATACCTTGGCGACACCGGAAGACAGCGGGCAGAGGCCGTCGTAAGAGCGCTTGCCGTGTGGGCGGGGCGTCCGCTGGATTTCGCAGTGGTACATCACGGGGCCAGTTTGAGTGAGTTCAAGAAGCTGGCCCCGCGAATGACTTGTGTACTATGTAAGCGCATGATGTACCGGATCGCCGCATCCATCGCAAAAGAAGAGAACGCGCACGGAATAGTGACTGGGGAGAGCATCGGCCAGGTCGCAAGCCAGACCACTCAGAATCTCCTTACAATCGACGAGGCCTCAGATGTTCCCGTCTACCGCCCACTGATAGGCCTCGACAAGACAGAAAACATCAAGCTAGCGCGACGCATAGGGACGTACCGTCTATCAACGGCCGGCGATTCTTCGGGTTGCATCGCCACACACCGACACCCGACGACAAACGCAGCCTTAGAAGAATTAACAAGGTACGAAGCTGAATTGCTGATACGCGAACTGAGCGCCGAGGAGGCGAAAAGCCTTGCGTGGCAACGCGTATTCCCTGATACGTCGCTTCGATGCGTGCTGAACCCCGAGCCGAACCCGCCGTCGTGAGCTGTGTGGCTTTAAAAGAGCGCTGCGCACAATCGGTGACTATTTAGTCTAGTTTATGGCAGGGCGCGTGCACAAGATTGTGGCCTGCCTGTTTCACGTCTGAAGGTCGGTCCAGCTTCGCGTGACCTCGTCAAATCCTCTCCGCAGATACTTTTCCTGCAGCAGGTAGTCGACGTCGGCCTCGAGTAGATTCGCGATTGAGAGGGCACAAAAAACCACGTCTACGACCTCTTCCGCCACGGTTGCTTTCTCGCGTCGAATCGCGGTCGCAAGCTCGCCGCATTCCTCCAAGAGAACCGAAAGAAGGAAAAATAAGCCAGACGCCTTGTCGGTCTCTCCGTACCTCTCGCGTATAGCCTTCTGAAAGTCCGAAAGATCCATCTTAACTTCGTGACGCAGCCAAGCGGACGTCATCGACACGAATGGTCTTCCTCCCCGCGTGCTGTGCCATTGTTAAAGCCCTCTCAGTGAGATCAATTACATAGTTTTCCATAACATTAGCGAGGGCTTCCGCTGCCTCCTGGCTTACACGTTCCGCGCCTGCTTTTCTTATGATCCTATCAACAGGAGCAATAGGCAATTCAGTCATTTAAACCTCCAAACCTCTTTCTCACATTTCTTGCTTCGCGTCCAGAGCACCACTGCGTTTTGCACTATTTGAAGCTTGTGTACATCCAGTCCCACGGTTTTCCGCAACGGACGTCCTGGGTCTCGCCATTTATCGCCGACGGGCAGACCGTAGGATCATTCCACGGACGCCGCCCCTCGTCAGGCGTTGCGTACTCGTAGAGCTTGTTGACAAAGTAAACCAAATATGTTCGCTGGTCACCAAGAACCCTAAATCCGTGCCAGTAATGCCCGGGAATCAGTACCTGACTGCAAGACGTCGCTAGTCAGAATGATCTCGCTAAGTTCTGCGGTCGCATCATCATACGCACAGAGTTTAATCGCCCCTCGCAAAACAACGAAGTAGTCACTCTGTCCCCTAGTATGTCTGTGCCAAGCTCTGACGGCACCAGGATATGTGACGGAAAAATTGCATTGCTGCAGGGAATCACCAGCGACCCAATCTTGCCGGACTAATTCCGTAAAGAATCCTCGCTCATCCACGTGTTTGGTTAGTGCTCGCGTCTCTATTCCTTGAAGCATGTCCTGCACACAACTGTGCGCTCTTAGTTTAACTTGTTTGCGTTATTGAGCCAGGTATGCCTCAAATCGCCGGAAATCACGTCAAGGCTCTTCCGTACAGCAACAAGACTGCGAGTGAGACGGTAAACATCGACGTAATCAGCATAACGCTAAGGGCGCGGTTGACAGTGGCCTTGGTTATGTTGTCTGTCCCGTCACCGATTTCGTAGCTTGAAGGCTTCATCAGCCTCACGCCTAACCCCCCCGCGAATAGGGCGACGGGGATCCCTGAGTTAACGGCTGGTTTCTTGTGCCGATCCGTTTTCAAAACGTCCCATGCGTCGTCGCAGGCCGATTTGCCAGATACTATGCGAAATCCTAGCAGCATTGGAACGATTGCCAAGCGGGTCGGAAGGTAGTTGAAAACGTCGTCGAGTCGGGCTGAAAACAATCCCACGTGTCTTCTGTGATCCCTGTAGCCAAGCATCGAATCAAGGGTGTTCACGACACGATAACAGAGCGCGCCCGCTAATCCAAAAACGGCAAAGAACAGAATGGGAGAGACTATGCTGTCAACCGTATTCTCACCGACTGACTCACACACGCTCGACAAGACGCTTTCGCGGCCGAGATGCGACCTTCCCCTGCTGACGAGCGCGCGTAGGTGCAACCGGGCCGCGTCGATGTCTGTGTAGGCGAGATCTGTCACTTCGACGGCCTCTTTTTGCAGCGTGAATATCGTGAATGATGCCTTAAGCAAGTAAGCACTGAGCCCGACATAGCACAACAGCAACACGACATTTCCGCTTGCGATCTGATAGCCTAGCCACTGGAACAGCACGACCGGCACGGTAAAGGTTACGATCAGACCTACCGCGAGAGCGGCGCCCTTGAGGCGCTGTGCATTATCGGTCCCCGCGTACAAGCCTCGTTCCAGGATTGTCACGATCCTCCCCATCCACACAACCGGATGCACCGCAGCCGGAGGTTCGCCGAGAAACATGTCGAGTGCCAACGCAACAAAAAGAATCAAGATCTGGACGAGAAGCCAAGAAAACATTGTTTATAATCCGACAATCGAGTATAGCGCTTCCATGTCCACGTGTTCGAGCACGACACTAGCCAGCTCATCAAAGGGATCCACATCTTGATCGGATAGTAGCTGTCTCTCTAACCCAGTTGATCGCTGGGGGGCAGTGCGGTGTGCACCGTGTGGTTTCTGCATACGTCTAGAGTGCAGGTGCTCCAACAAAGCATAACGAAAGTTGTCGTTGTGGAACAAGCCGTGCAAGTAAGTACCAAAGATGAGGCCCGTGGCATCCTGCCCGCCATCGTCGTCAAATATCGGAAGCCCACACGTTGTGCTGCCCATATGAATCTCGTACCCGTGCACGGTTTGGTTCCTCAAGCGGTCGAGAACCGGCCCCGTTCCGGTGACGCGTTTTTCTACTTGCTTCGTTTTCTTTTTAGAGGAACTGAAAACGGTCGAGGCTTGCAGCAGCCGCAGCCCTTCTACAACGTTACTTTGGTTTTGCGTTCCCTCGAAGCCTTCGTCAGTTATTGTCTCGCCAAGCATCTGAAACCCCCCACAGATTCCGATGATGGGGATTGCTCTAGCACTAGCCTCGATCCGCTTATCCATGCCGGAGCGACGCATTGCTCTCAAATCGTCAACGGTGTTCTTCGTGCCGGGAATGATTATGGCATCGGGCTCACCGAGATTATCATTTAACGAAACGTATCGAACTCGGGCAACGGCTTCAAGCGGTTCAAAATCGGTGAAATTGGAGATATGGGGAAGCCTGATCACTGCAATGTCGAGGACGTTGTGTGCGGCTGGCAGTGTGTCATCAAGCGAAACGGAATCTTCAGATGGTAATCGCACGTTCACGTATGGAATGACGCCCAGAACAGGGATCCCCGTGAGCTCTTCGAGTTGTGTTAAGCCTGGCTCAAGCAGCTTCTCATCGCCTCGGAACTTGTTGATGATGAAGCCTTTGACGCGTTTCTGATCATCCTCTGCGAGCAACTGCACCGTTCCATAAAGGCTGGCAAAAACGCCGCCCCGCTCTATATCACCTACTAGGACTACCGGGGCATCGGCACTGCGTGCGACGCGTAAGTTTGCGATGTCCTGCTTATAAAGGTTGATTTCTGCAGGACTGCCGGCGCCCTCCATTATGATGACCTCATATAAACGAGCAAGCGCTTTTAATGAATCGCAGACGTGCTGAAAAATAGCTTCTGTTGAGTCATAATACTCGTCCACTTTTCGATCACCTAGGGGCTTTCCGTGCAGGATCACTTGCGACATCATGTCCCCCTTAGGCTTCAACAAAACTGGATTCATGTCTACTGACGGTTGAATCCTAGCAGCCCACGCTTGCACGGCTTGCGCGATTCCGATTTCATCGCCATCCTGCGTCACCCACGAGTTCAAGCTCATGTTTTGGGACTTGAACGGCGCAACCTTGTGGCCGCTATCCACCAACAACCTGCAAAGCGCAGCAACGAGAACGCTCTTGCCGACGTGCGACGCCGTTCCACTGATCATTAAAAAGCGTGCCATGCTTGATCAACACCGAACGCTGCTTCCACCAGTTCCTTTCTCGAGATACGCGAATGGCCGAGTTCAAGCACTTTTATCACAGGCCGCGATAAATACTTGTGGGAAATCGTGCACAAGGAGTTTTGAGACCGTTTAGGCCTCTTCAGCCCGCTCCGGCCCTCGTTAAGAGACCGCAGCAGAAAAAGACCTTATAGCTATACGATGATCACGAAAGGCGCGCCGGGCGGATGAAGCCACCTCTCAGCATTAAGTCCGCAAGCACGATAGCGACCATGGCTTCGGCAACCGGAACTATTCTGGGCAGGATGCACGGATCGTGTCTGCCCGATACCGACAGATCGACTTCCTCTAGCGTTTCCAAATCGACTGAGGTCTGTCGCATTCCGATCGAAGGAGTGGGCTTCACCGCAATTCTGCCGATAATCGGCGCCCCTGTCGAAATGCCGCCGAGAATTCCGCCAGCTCTGTTCGTTTTGGATTCTATTCGGCCATCCGTCGTCGTGAATTGATCATTCATTTCGCTGCCTTTTAGTTTTGCTGCGAGGAATCCTACGCCAATTTCAACGCCCTTCACGGCGCCGATACTCATAAGAGCCTTACTCAATTCTGCATCGAGTTTGCCAAACACCGGCTCGCCGACACCCGGAGGAACATTGAAAGCAACGATTTCAGCAATTCCGCCGACGCTGTTGCCAGCTTCTTTCATACGTTCGACACACGCAACCATCTCGTTCGACGCAGCCGCGTCACAGCATCGTACGATGCTCTTCTCAGCGAGGAGCAGGTCTTCGGGACTCTCAAAGACAAAATTGGATTGTATCCCGTGGATATCGATAACGTGCCCGAGCACACGGATCCCTCGATGCTCGAGTAGCTTCTTTGCCACTGCCCCCGCAGCTACGCGGGCGGCGGTCTCTCGAGCTGATGCTCTCCCTCCGCCACGGTGATCTCGCCATCCGTATTTCGCGTGGAATGTGTAGTCCGCGTGGCCTGGACGCGGCACGTTGCGTAGCTCATCGTACCCGCGCGAGTCGACGTCTTCATTGCGGATGATGATTGAAATCGGGGTGCCGAGCGTCTTATCTTGGTAGATGCCAGAGACTATGTGCGCGGTATCTTTTTCGGAACGTGGTGTCGTTATACTGCTTTGACCTGGACGTCTTCTGTTGAGCTCTTTTTGAATGTCCTCGTGGGTTATCCGCAATCCCGCCGGACACCCGTCGATAACTGCCCCTACTGCTTGACCGTGACTCTCACCCCACGTCGTTACCCGAAAAATGTGTCCCCAAGTGTTCACGAGGCAAGTCCCCTGCGATGCGCTTTAGAGGCTCTCAATGCTCGTCTGCTCGAGATTTGCCCCGAGGGCGAAGATGTCGTCAAAGAAGTCCGGGTATGAGACTTTTACCGATTCTGCAGTGTCGATCTGGGTCTCTCCCTCGGCTCCCAGCGCTGCGACCGCAAGCGCCATAACGATTCGATGGTCCCCGTATCCGTTCAAACTAGCTCCCTGGGGTTTTCCACCCTGGATTCGCAACGTATCGTCAACCTTTTTGATATCCACCTGCATTTTTCGCAGCTCCGTTATTATGGCGACCAGTCGGTCCGTCTCTTTGTAGCGTAGGTGAGCAACGTTTGAAATGTCAGTTGTGCCTTGAGCGTATGCGCCTAGAACCGCGAGTATGGGAACGAGATCTGGCACGTCACCTGCGTCAATCGCGAGGCCCTGGAGCTCAGCACCGTCTGCGGTGACGACATCACCCTCCCAAGAGATATGCACCCCCATATCTTTGAGGATCGAGACAATTTTTTCGTCACCTTGTTTCGACTCAGAGAGGTTGTGCACGCTTACGCGAGAATTTGTTATTGCTGCGGCACTTAAATGAAAGGCTGCCGACGAGAAGTCGCCGGGAATCTGAAAATTTGTATCTGCGTATTGCTGACAGCCTGGGATCATAAATTCGTGATAATCAGTGCTTACGTTGACTTGTGCTCGGTTCAACAGTTCGAGTGTCATGTCAACGTACGGGCGCGAGCTAAGGTTGTGGACAGTCAGCATACTGTCAGCTTGACACAATGGACAGGCTATTAGAAGCGATGATAAAAACTGAGAGCTCATCGGATTCGTAAGCGTTGATTCTCCGCCCAAAAGTACGCCTTGGACGATCACAGGCGCAGTACCATCCGACTTTGTCGAGAGAACCTTTGCACCGAGTTCGTTGAGAGCTTCGATCAGCTGAGAACTCGGTCGAGTCCTCAGCGACGCATCCCCGGTCAAAATTGTCGTGCCATCAATCAAGGAGCAAACGCCCATCAGAAAGCGCAACGTCGTCCCGGAGTTTTGGCAGTCTATAACATTATCAGGCCTTTGCGGCTCTCCTTGCAGGCCTTCGATGAAAAAAGCGTCGCCGACGGGATTTATCGTCGCACCGATCACTTCACATGCGCTTACCGTTGCGCACGTGTCCGCTGAGACCAAGGGTTTGATGATGCGTGAAGTCTTCGCTAAGCTGGCCATGACTATAGCGCGATGGGTGTAACTTTTCGACGGAGGTGCGTCGAGTTTGCCGCGAATGGTGGATTGCGAGACCTTCACGTTCATAGTATATGAATGATTAGAATCAATTTATTTAAACGTGTGGTAGAAATGTTGGATCGACTGGAAAACGAGATAGAAATGCTTGAAAGGCACTTAGAGGTTTTAAACGCAGTCGTTGTCGGTGAGCCTATTGGGATCTCGAAATTGTCAGAAAAGACTGGACATTCCAAGTACAAAGTCCGCTACTCGCTCCGAATATTAGAGCAGGAGGGCTTGATCAAACCATCACCGTACGGAGCAATTACGAGCGCGAGGATTTCAGAGTTTGTTCAAAACTATGAGCAACTTCTCGACCAGTTTCTAAAGAAGCTAAGTGAAGTGAAAGCCAACTACAGGATTAAACGCGATTGAAGCCCAAAGACGCCCACAATGAGCATCACTCGTCGCGCAAGCTGTTCTACGACCTTAAAGCTTAAGTAAAAAAACACACTAGAGAGATGTGTCAAGCCGCCATAACTCAGTTGGTAGAGTGCGTGGCTGTTAACCACGATGTCACAGGTTCGAGCCCTGTTGGCGGCGTCAACGGGCCTGTAGCTTAGCCAGGTCAGAGCGCCCGGCTCATAACCGGGCGGTCACCGGTTCAAATCCGGTCAGGCCCACCTCTTAGGTTCTGAGATTGGAAGCGACAGTTCGCCCAATTCAACTATCACAGCGGAAACTTTTTTTCCACGAAGACCGCATCCCGCGTTACCTGACCTCGTCGACCTGTCGCTCATTACGCGCGGCAATTTGCTTTCGGAACGCACAGAGCAATTTGCACCGAGCTAAATAAATACGAGGTCAGCCATTAGGCGTACTACAAGCAGGATCAGCGTCATAGGTCCATAGCGTCTGTAAGCGCGCATTTAATTCGACCAGCGTGATCAACGTGAAGTTCGAACAAGTCATGAGCAACGTGGAGGAGGCCGTAACCGAAGACGAACTAGCTGCCCTTCTCGACAATGAGACAAACATTACCGCCTATGCCGGTTACGAACCTAGCGGAGAACTCCATCTTGGACATCTTCTAACGGCGTATAAGCTTATGGATCTTCAGTCAGTCGGCGTCGACGTCATCGTGCTGCTCGCTGACTTGCACGCATACCTGAATGAAAAGGGCACGATGGATCAAATCCGCGACTGGGCGGACCACTACCAGAAGTGTTTTTCGGCTTTAGGCCTTGCTGAAGGCACGAGATTTGTGCGCGGGAGCGATTATCAGCTTGAACCAGAATACACCAAGCTGATTCTGAAACTAGCGAGGCACACCACGCTAAACCGCGCTCGGCGAAGCATGGACGAGGTTTCAAGAAACGCGGAGGACCCCGTCGTGTCTCAAATGATCTATCCGCTTATGCAAACAGCAGACATAGGATACTTAAACATCGATATCGCCGTTGGCGGTATCGATCAACGTAAGATTCACATGTTGGCGCGAGAAGAGCTCCATTCAATGGGATTCAAATCCCCCGTCTGCGTCCACACGCCAATCCTGCTCGGCCTCGACGCGAACAAAATGTCCTCGTCAAGGGACAACCTTGTAGCCATCGAAGACTCACCTGAGTCCATAAAAAAGAAGATCCAATCCGCTTATTGTCCGCCGCGAACGGCGGAGGATAATCCCCTCCTTCAGTTGTACAGGTACTACGTCTTTCCCCAGTTCAAGCAAGTCGAGCTCGAGCGACCCCAACAATACGGCGGCCCGATTTGTTACGAGGACTTCTCCACGCTTGAGCTGGACTACACCGCCGGCAAGCTTCACCCGCAGGATCTCAAAAACGGTGCAGCGACATATATCGAACGAATCATAGGACCTATTCGCAGCGCGTTAAGCAGCGACTAAAGTATTTCGCTGAAAAGAAGAAGGGCCGTGTCACGAATGAGGTGTTTCTCTGAGTCAAGAACCACAGACTAAGGTGAGACTGCCGCGGAAGGAGGAGGGGGAGGTCCTCGGGATTGTAGAATACATGCTCGGCGCAAACAGGGTAAAAATCCAGTCTATGGACGGCAAAACTCGCATGGGGAGAATTCGCGGTAAGATGAAAAAGCGGGTCTGGTTGCGTGTCGGCGACGTCATAGTTATGGTGCCCTGGAGTTTTCAAGACGACAAAGCGGACATCGTATGGCAATACCAAGGAGCGCAAGTTGAGTGGCTCAAGAAGAACGGGTACTTGTAGTCGCCGCGAAACAGCAGGCTTCTCAGCCCACCAAACAACCAATGACCGATGTGCCTGATTTGATTGACGATAAGATAAAACGCATCGAGAGAGGCATTGACGAGCTGCGCGCTCGCGACAAAGAAGCAGACGATTTCAAGGTCCGAGCCGAAGTATTCGACGAGCTAACCCTAAAGGCTCTGTATCGCCTCGCGAGCGGCGGGCTGATACAAGCGCTTGGTGGCCCTATTTCGACGGGAAAAGAAGCTAACGTTTTCCACGCAATAGGGCCGGGCGGACGAGAACTCGCGATCAAGATCTATCGAATAAAAACGAGCGACTTTAAGGCTATGCACGACTACATACTGGGCGATTACAGATTCGCGCACGTCAGAAGAGCCAAAAAGGACGTGGTATTTGCGTGGACAAAAAAAGAATTCCGGAACTTAACGCGGGCGTGTAAAGCACGCGTCCGCGTCCCCGAACCGCTCAAATATAGGGAAAATGTCCTCGTCATGCAGTTTATAGGGCGAGACGGCGTCGCTTGTCCGCCTTTGAAGCAGGCAGTAGAGAGCTTAGAAAACGTCAAAGAGGTTTACGACGCGACGGTCGAATTCATGAAGAGACTTTATCACGATGCACACTTGGTCCACGCCGACCTCAGTGAATACAACATACTTGTCGACGACCAAGCCGATCCGGTATTCATCGATATGGGGCAGTCCGTGCTTGTGGAGCACCCCCGTGCGCAGGAGTTTCTGCAGCGGGACGTCAGCAACGTGGTGAGGTTCTTCAACGAAGCTGGAGTGCAGGCTTCAGCGATCAAGGTTTTGAGAGAGATCACTAAATGAGGGAGTACCCTGAGGGTTCCTAGAGACCGCATAGGGGTCATCATTGGCGTCGGTGGCAGCACGAAAGCCCAGATCGAGGAAAAAGGCGAGGTGAAACTTGACATCGATAGCGCCGAGGGGACGGTCACTATCGAGAGTGATTCGCTCGGCATTTTGAAGGCAACAGAAGTCATTAATGCGGTTGCTCGCGGTTTTAGCCCAGAAAAGGCCTTCCGGATTTTCGACGATGAACAGATAACCCTCGACATCATAGACCTTTCAAAGGTCGCCGACACGCCGAAGGAGCTCAAACGGATTATGGGACGCGTAATTGGAAAGGAAGGCAAGACGCGGGAGGCTCTTGAGAGTCTCACGGGCGCGAACGTGTCTGTTTACGGAAAGACTGTGAGCACGATCGGGTACATCGATCAGATTCAGACCGTCAGAACAGCCATCGAAATGCTCGCAGAAGGAGCCAAACACGCTGCGGTCTACAGTTTCCTTGAAAGAAAACGGCAGGAACTGAAGCGTTCCCAAATGGATTATCTTGAATGACTAATGCCGTCGAATAGAGAAGCGGCTGGCCGTTGCTTCTACCTCGCGTTCACGGGAGCTGCTGGATACTGGCGCAAGAAAAGATCGTAGAGGTATCAGATGCGTACTACGCGAACCTCGGCGTCACGGAAGCGGTGTGGAAACTCAAGGTGCTCAACTTCGGGCCACTTTTGGTAGCAATAGAACTCTCGAGGCAACCACATCTGCGAAACGGTCCGTGTGCGCTCGCGCGAAGTCTACTGCGCTTGATCGCCGGGCGAAAATGCACCCTATGAGCCTACCGGCCGCATCAGTCTTTTTTCTGGGTGTCTATGATCCGCTCGTGTTTGTACGCTTCAACAAGCGACTCAAGCCGGCAAAGCTGTTCGTGTTGTTTTGCATTGGCGATTTCTGTTTGACCCTTTTCGATCATAAGCTCCAACGCATTCTTGTCGATCGTCATCAAATTGCCAGAAAGATCCAATGCGAGCTCTCGCATCGAAAAAATAGGAATGGCAGCTTCAAATAGCGTTCTTTGAGCTACGTGCGACATTTCGTTTTTAACGACGACGGCGCGTATTCGCTTGTTGACCAACAATTCGGCAGCAGCTACGCCACCACCGCTTGCGTCCTCGAACATAACGATGCCATTGCTCAGCCCAAATTGGTCATCCGCAGCCTGAATCGCTTCTCGGTTGAAGGATTTGACGATTTTGACTGCCTTAACCGCTTTGTTGCGTTCAGCTAACCGGATTTGCTTCAGCTTACGCATGCGTTTCTGCAAGGCCTCGTTGACCCTTTTGCTGCGCACAAGCTCAGTTGAAAGGCGGTCGATTTCCTTTTGCCTGAACGTAACTTCCCGGTCCCTTCTGACGTTTTTTGCGTCTTGGGACCGGATGGCACTAATTTTGTTTTGCAGCTTCACCACATTTTCTTGGCCTAACTGCAACGATCCCTTCAGATCAGCCACGTAGCTCAAAAGCCGACTGATTTGCTCATCTTGTCGTTTGATGATCGCCTTGAGGTAGAGAATGTCGGGACCCAAGAGATCCTTCTCCGGGGCTGGAACTAAGCGCTGTACGTGATTCTCAGTCGGCGTCAGGGGCTTCTTGAGCAAATTGATCGCAGAATCGACCGTATGTCCGCGCAAAACGAGCATCTGAAGTTCATCGAGTTCAACGTCGGCGGGAGCTCTCTTCTGCACACTTTCAAGCTTATTTCTGAGGCTTCTGGCAGCGTCTATTGCCGCGGCGAGCGCATCTCGCTCGTGCTCGTTTGAATAGTCGAAGAGCTTCGTATCACGCTGTTTCTGTTCAACCGAAAGTGATGAAGCAGGTATGTGCAGAATCGCGTTAAAAGCTCGCTTTATTCGCTCGACAGTTCCAGGAGCCGGATTCTTGTCCGTTGCGATGATAAGCGGGTGTCCCGATTCAATTAGCAACCCGACGAGCTCAGAAAAGCCCCAAGATCTTGAGCTTCCAGTTCGAAGGACTCGCCCTTTCAAATCCAAAACGGCAAAAGCGGTGGTTGTTCCGGGATCTACACCGACGATAGTGTACGTCCTCTTTGACGCAACTAAATTTCCGCCGTTTTCCTTAGTGGTCGAGATTGCGTCGCACCTCCAACGCGCTTCCAAATAGGTCTCCGTTAACCTGCAAAACGCTCTGTGGGACCCTAATCGCGTTGTTTTACGTATGCTAAAACATCTTCTGTTCGTTTTGCTATTTGATATTTTCTAGAAAAATACGATAAGACGGAGCTTACGTCTCTATAGAGCAATTCATCAGCATTAGGATGCACTACTGAGACCCATTGCGGCCAATCGATCAGCGCGATGTCTCCGTCGGCACACACAATCACGTTGTATTCACTCAAGTCGGCATGAACGATGCCGAGCTCGTACGTTAACTTAATCTGCGCAATGATCTTGTCAAGAATGGTGACAGGGTCTCCTAGCGTAGTGCTGCTTATCTCTCGACCGTCTACGAGTCCCATGACAATGACGTGTCGGTTGTGCGCTATCGGCGTCGGAACGGCGACGTTCCCGTACAGGATGGTAATAGCTTCATACTCTCTTTCTGCTGCGAGCCTCGAAGCTAGCATCCACGAGCATCGTTCGACCTTACCGAAATAGCCCCTCGATCGTTTCACGTGCCGGAACGTCGTGCCTTCACGATGGAATTTCACGATTACGATCCGCCCGCCTTCGCGCTCAGCGTCGTAAATATCGGACTCTTTCCCAACACCCACTTTCGATCCAAGGGACTCTATGGCCGTGCGCCGAACGAGCGTGTTAATGGCAAGGGCGTCATAACCGCCGAAGGTTAGCTTGTAGCCGACGTAATGGGCCGTTTTCCGCTCAACGAGCTTGTATTTAGAAAGCCGTGCGATTCGGTAATCCACCTCGTCTCGCGGCAGCCGGGCGTAGTTAGGCAGATCATCGACGGGAACCCAGTCAAAAAAACGCATGCCGGTTTCGACCGCTTGCAGCACTCGGAAATCATAGCGCTCTAACTTCTTAAATTCGCGTGCGATATCTTGAAGCATCTTCACAGCCTCATAGTCAGTCTCTGTTTCTCCGCGCTGCAGAACAGTTTATTAGTGTTCATCAGGAGATATAGACGAGATGAAGTGCGATAAATGTGGCGCGTCTGCCGTTCTATTTCAGAGATATTCAGGGCTACACCTTTGCAAGGCACATTTCTTCGCCGACGTCGAAAAGAAGATCAAGAGAGAGGTCAGAAAGCAACGAATCAAAGGCACGCTCGCCGTTGCGTTCAGCGGCGGGAAGGACTCTGCCGTGGTTTTAGCCGTGTTAAGTGACCTTTTCTCACGCCGTGGCATTGAAATTGTGGCCATCACTATCGATGAAGGTATTGCCGGATACCGTGATAAGGCTCTTGAATCAGCAGCAATGCTCGTCGCAGAACTCGGCGTTCGATGGCAGGTAGCTTCGTTTGAGCAGTACTTTGGCGTCAGAGTCGATCGCTTGGACGAGCGACCGTGTACGGTTTGCGGGATCCTCCGACGCTCACTTCTGAATCGCCTGGCAAAAAAGGTCGGCGCATCGACACTCGCCACGGGCCACAATCTCGATGACGAAGCGCAGACAGTCCTAATGAACTATTTACGTGGAGACATCGACAGGCTGCTGCGGCTTGACCATCCCGCTAAAGAAGGACTCGTTCGGCGCGTCAAACCGCTCAAGTATGTGCCAGAAAAAGAAGTCGCGCTATACGCTGTTCTCAAAGGAATCCCCATCAGCCTTGACGAGTGCCGCTATTCTGCTGGGGTGTTTCGAGCCGAGGTGCGCAGCGTGTTGAATGAGTTAGAGCCTAAGCATGCAGGTACCAGTACGCGCTCGTCAAGGGCCTTGAGAGGATCTTGGGATTAACGCAGCGCGAGCCGTTTCAGCTCGGGTACTGTGTGGGGTGCGGAGAACCCGCGGTCAAGGCGCTGTGTCAGAGCTGCGAAATACTGAGAGGGCTGCAGTCGAGAGAGAATGAAGCGGCCAAATGAGGGACGAGCCGTGGCGTCTTAAATGTGAACGAGCACCTTAGAGGATGTTGTCAATCTCGCCGGATTCGAATTCGCGGGCGAAATCTCTCACGCGTGGCCCTTTTCTGGCGCTCGCGCCGTGTTTTGCGCTTTGAAACTTGAATAGCTCGCCATACATCGGCCCTAACACCTGAGCAGATTGCACGCCAGTCACGATCGACATCACCCGCACGCGGCCCTCGTAACCTCTCTGAACGCGTGCGCCCCAAATGACATTAGCGCTTGGATCCAACTGGGAGGTCAGACCCTTTGCGATCTCTTCAGCCTCTTTTAGCGTCAAGTCTGGTCCGCCCGTGATATGGATCAACGCGCCTTTTGCACCGCGGAAGTCAACTTCGAGGAGCGGATGGTTGAATGCCTCACGCACGACGTCGCGTGCTTTGTCTTGGCTTCGCGATTCGCCGACTAGCATAGCAGCTACGCCGCCGCTATTCATGATTGTCCTGACGTCTGCGTAGTCAAGGTTTATCAGTGAAGGTTGTGTGATCGTTTCAGCGATGCCTTTTACGGTTTCTGCAATGATCTGATCCATCACCGAGAACGCATGGTCAATCGGTAAGTTCGGCACGTATTCAAGCAGACGATTATTATCAAGAACAATGACCGTATCAGCATCTCTCCGCAAGTCTTCAAGTCCTTCTTCAGCCTTAATCAGCCGCGCGCGTTCCACGTTGAACGGAGTTGACACCATTGCAACGACGATTGCGCCGTGAGCTTTCGCGATCTGCGCGACGATCGGAGCAGCGCCGGTGCCGGTTCCGCCCCCCATCCCAGCGGTAACAAACACAAGATCGGTGTCTTTAAGAAGCGTTTCCAGCGTCCTGCGACCTAACTCGGTCGCACACCGTCCAACTTCAGGATCGCCACCTGCACCCAACCCTTTAGTAATCGATTTGCCGACTAACACCTTGATATCAGCGTCGATCATGTCTAAATGCTGCTTGTCAGTGTTGAGCGCTACAGTCTCAGCGCCGTCGACTCCGATGTTGTAGAGTCGGTTGACCGTGTTGTTGCCAGCTCCTCCGCAGCCCACAATGAGTATCCGAGGGGCTCCAAATTCCTCTTCTTCCTCATCTTGAAGCATCTGAGGTCGTTGCTTTTCCATTTCGCATCGTCGCAAAGCTTCCTCGACAATACTTTGCATATAAACCGCCACCTGTCTTAAATCAAAACCGCACTTCGTTCCTTTCTGCTGAGGAGCTTCTCATAATGGGTGTCAACCAGGTCTCGAACAGCTGCACGGATTGCTTCGCTCTTCGAGGGGAATTCGCCCGCTACTACTAGTTTATCTATGAGTTCTAGCTGTTGTTTCGGCAATCTCAGGGTGATTCGCTCCATAGCAACCATTTGCAAGTTTTTGTAGCGTCAGACGAAGAGCTGACTTCTGTCTGCTTCAGAGACTACAAAAAGCTGCTTAGTGTCAGACAAATGTCTGTTGCATGTCTGACTTTCAATTACCCTGCTGCAATATTAAGCTTTTGTTATCTCTTTTTTATAAAAAAACCTTTATTAAATCTACCCAATTTAACCATGCTATAAAGAAGCCCTCAAACGCCCCGAAACCAGAATAAGAATCAGTCTGGCAGTATAAAGTCGCTCACCCAACACAGTAAAGAATAAGTAATAACGGTCGCAATACTGTCGTCACCCGCCTTAACTCAGTCTGGCAGAGTGGTCGGCTGTAGACCGACATGTCCCCCGTTCAAATCGGGGAGGCGGGATTCACCCGCGAGTGACGCTCCAGTAGCTCAGCCTGGGAGAGCGCCAGACTGAAGATCTGGTTGTCCCCGGTTCAAATCCGGGCTGGGGCATTCCCACTAAACAGCGAGCTGTTACTTTTTCTCTTGCTCCGGCAACAGCGGCGTTAACCAGTCAACGAACATCTTTTCGCTTCGGCTTTGTATATAGACCGTCCCTTCTCCACTGAATTCTGTAACCAGTACCTCTCCGCCAAGAACAGTCGATTTAACGCCTCTCAAGGTAGTCGAGACCGGCCGGCCCGCCGATCGTGCCCCGCATCTCGCATGAGCCGCTCTTCCTTAACCGCACCGGCGCGCCAAGCCGGTCGAGCAAGCACGATATCTCCTTCATCTGCGTGCCGATCGAGCTGGGCAGGGAGGCGATCGGGGCGCTTAGCGCGGACCGGCTGTTCTATGAGAAGGTGTCCTTCGAAGAGGACGTTAGGCTCCTTACGATCATCGCCTCGATGATCGCGCAGGCCGTTCGGCTGCGCCGGCGGCGTTCAAGAAGCACGCAGCATCTGCTCGAGGAGAACCTGCGCCTCCAGGAAGCCTTGAAGGACCGCTTCCGGCCCACAAACATCATCGGCAACTCCAGCGCGATGCAGGCGGTATACGACCTGATCGCGAACGTCGCCAAGAGCGACACGACGGTGCTGCTGCGCGGCGAGAGCGGCACGGGCAAGGAACTGGTCGCGCGCGCCATCCATTACAACAGCCGGCGCGCCGCGCAGGCCGTTCGTCACGGTCAACTGCGCCGCCCTGCCCGAGACGCTGCTCGAGAGCGAGCTGTTCGGCCACGAGAAGGGCGCGTTCACCGGCGCGATCAACGAGCGCAAGGGCCGCTTCGAGCTGGCCGCGGGCGGCACGCTCTTCCTGGACGAGGTCGGCGAGTCTCGCCCTCGATGCAGGTCAAGCTGCTGCGCGTGCTGCAGGAGAAGGAGTTCGAGCGCGTCGGCGGGACGGGCACGTCAAGGCGGACGTGCGCGTCGTCGCCGCCACCAACCGCGACCTGGAGAAGCTGGTCGCGGAGGGCAAGTTCCGCGAGGACCTGTACTACCGGCTGAACGTGTTCCCGATCCACTGCCGCCGCTGCGCGAGCGGGCGAGGACATCCCGCTGCTGGCGGACTTCTTCGTCGAGAAGTACAGCAGCTCAACAAGGAGATCGAGCGCATCTCGGCGCCGGCGTTGACATGCTGATGAGCTACGACTGGCCGGGCAACGTGCGCGAGCTGGAGAACTGCATCGAGCGCGCGGTGCTGGTGAGCAACGACAAGG
>CAWDSY010000004.1:0-166670 GCA_963805115.1 Methanobacteriota archaeon | reverse complement strand
CCCGCAAGCTCAAGAACGCGATCAACACGCACTTAATCGACCTCAAGAGCGGTTTTTACTACTTAAACATCGATATTTTTGGCAATGAGCACCCTGACGTCACGTGCGATCTGATATTTCCGGTAATTTGGAACGTAGCTACTCCCGCAACGTCGCACCTCATCATCGACCGGCTGAACCGCCCCGACTTTTTGACGACCGCAGGCTTGCGGACCGTGCCACGAACGGCTCTCAACTACCATCCCGAACGAGGATGGGGCTTGACGGGCGGGGTGTGGCCTGACGTTGCCTTCATGTTTGCCTATTCGTGCTCGACGCATCAGCCGGATGTGATGGTAAACATCATGCGGGGCACGTTTCGCCAGTACGAGCTGGACCCAACAAACCAGAACACTGTCCCCGGACAGTTCTCCGAGTGGTATCACGGGGAATCCCTCGTCAATAACGGCATGAAGCTTTCACCGTGGTTCCCGCCCAAATACCTGTGGACCGCCGTGGAAGGTGTGTGTGGCGTTGGCCTCTACCGCGGGTTGCACATCAACCCTAACATTCCCCTTAAATGGAAATGGGTAAGCCTCTCAAACATGCCGTATCACGGCAGCGCGGTAACCTATTTTGCGTGCTGGGTGAAAGGGGGCCTCAATATTTTCGCAAACTATCCGTTCGGGACGAGTTTGAAAAACGTCAGCACCGAACTCGATGACGATGTTACGACCATGATCCACGAACAGATCGAAGAGATTCACCTCGTAGCGCTCGCGTCACCGTCCCACGTAATTATCTGTGTTGGCAACATGGCGGCGAGTTCAACCTCGTTCACCTTCAGTATGAGTGAGATCGTCGAAACCTACATCACGCCCGGCCGCTATCGGATACGGGTGTTTCACAGCGAGATCGACGACTGGTACGATCAAGGAGTGCGCGAAAGCAACAACATCCGTGGCTTCACCGTCGGACTCGAAGTGGGCGGGTTCAAGCTCATTGAACTGACCGCTCAGGTTGCTTAGCGCGGCTCGTGGTCAATCGCCTTAAGCCATTCTTGAAGCGAGCGCTCGTCCGTAGCCGCAGTGTTGTCCAGCGTGAGGGGGGTAACTGAGACAAACCCGTTGTTCAGGGCGTAGACATCGGTATCGGGCTGCTGACTATTCTTAAAGTCGCTTCCGATCCAAAAATAAGCGTTTCCGCGCGGATCCAAGCGTTCTATGATCCTGATGTCAAAAACGTTTCGCTGGAGCCGCGTTGTTTTATATCGCGCGACGGCAACGCCCATCGGAACGTTGACGTTCAATACGTCTGCCTTCGCCGGCAGCCCGCGTGCAAGGGTGTGCGCGGCTAGTGTCCTGCCAGCGTCTGCTGCCAAGCCAAAATCTACTTCGGATCGTGCCTCAAAGACGTGTGCCCGATGCGCCTGCAGTGAAATGGCAATCGCGGGAATGTCCTGGCTTGCGCCAGTTAACGCGGCGCCTAAGGTGCCAGAGGTCATCACGGACTCTGTACTGAGGTTCTCGCCGACGTTGATGCCTGCCACCAACAAATCTGGTTTTCGTTTCAAGATCGCATATTCAGCAATGAGCACAGCGTCCGTAGGGGTTCCGGCGACCGCATATGCTTCGTGTCGCTCAACTTTCGCACTGGATACCCTAATTGGCTCAAAGAGCGAAAGTGACCTTCCCACGCCGCTTTTTTGGACCGAAGGCGCGACGATGATAAGCCTGCCAAGATCGCTTAGCGCGTTTGCTGCTGCGAGGAGCCCCAAGGAGCGTATGCCATCGTCGTTCGTTATCAGAATTGTTTTTTCCTGCGACATGAAACTCCATACAGCAGTTATCAGCGCCTGTGCAAGCCATGTGGCGCTCAAGCACGAAAGCCGCATCCATCACGCTAGCACCGAGGGTGGAGACGCTTCGTTTGTTGACCGCGCAGGCGTAAGAGTAGCGAATACTCTAGCGCACGGGACGTGATAATCTTTGCCCAATACCGTTTTCGGAGGACCGGCGCCTGTTTAAGGGCATTCGGAATAGCCCTCAGCGATTCTTGTACCACACGTTACACGCACCCTCACCGGAAACCATGCACGGCCCTACCGCTTTGTGCGGCACGCAGACCTTTGCGAACAGTTTGCAGTCGGTCGGCACTCTGAGCCCCTGCAAGACGAGGTTACAGATGCACCCTGTTTTGACTTCTTTGCTCGTGAAATCGAGATTGTGCCTAAGCCGAGCATCACAGGACTCAAATTCACGCTTTATCGCGTAGCCTGACTGACTGATGACGGGAAAACCGCGCCATTCAACGTCAACGACGTCGAATGTCCGTTGCATAAGTTCTTGTGCTTTGACGTTTCCTTCGTAGTGCACGACGCGCGGATATGCATTTTCCACCTTGTGCTCGCCATTCACAATTTGTTTAACGATGAGATACAACCCGTAGAGCACGTCATTGGGCTCAAATCCTGCAACTACCTGTGGGACCGGAAATTCTTCAAACGGCCGCAATCCAATAATAGTGCAGACGTGTCCCGGCAGCAAAAAGCCGTCGATTTGGGCCCCTGATTCGCGTACTTGCTCCAAAAGCCACCGTAGCGCGGGAGGAATGAGTCGATGGGAGCACAGTATCGAGAAATTACGAGGTAGCGTCTGCAATAGCGCTACCGACGTCGTTGGCGCCGTCGTTTCGAACCCCACGGCGATAAACCCCACTTCATTGTCGGTCTTTTTTGCGAGGTCCACGGCGTGCGTGATGCTGCCGACGATGTGCACGTCCCCTCCTGAGTCGGCAAGAGACCCCTCGGTCCCGGGCACACGCATCAAATCACCGTAGGTCGCAACCGTAATGCCTTCCTTTGCCATCTTGATGGCCGCATCGATTTCGCCTTGAGGGGTGATGCACACCGGGCATCCGGGACCCATTACGACGCGCAAGTTTTCAGGCAAGAGGGATCTGACGCCAAAACGAGTTATCGACGCCTCGTGGGTGCCGCAGACGTGCATTATTTTGATCTCTTCACCGTGTTTGCGCACGAGCTGGCCAATCTTGTCGGACAGCCTGAGTGCGGTTTGGTGGTCACGATAGTCTACGTTCAAAATCCTTCTCCTGTTGGTAAGCAGCGCCGATTCATCGCCAAGGCGGCCTCACCGCCTGACTTCATCTCTAATACAGAGTTGAGCCATAGTAAAAATAATTAGCTATGCTGGAAGCACGTGCGACATTTTACCATAAACAACAAAGTCGCTCTCGCCTCAAATAAGCTTCATAAAACGCCGCGACCGATATTTTGGTGTGACGATACGCCTGTCGCAAAAAGGCAAGTGTGATTCAGGTTTCTACCGACGCCTCGGCCGAGTGAGCGGACATGACACAGGACAGCGCGCACCGCACGCGCAGAAAGACGCCGAACGTCGATACTAAAAACGAGCGTATAATCAACAAGAGTTACGAGAGAATGAGGGCGTGAACCGCCATTTTTCGCTTACATTAAACCAGGTTCCATACCAATACTTAATCGAACGCAGCCGAATCTAAGCTTTGATCTGCGCGGCAGAGAATCCTTTTCCCGCAAGGATTTCTTTGACTCTGTCCTTGTGGTTCCCCTGCAATTCAATGAGACCGTCTTTCACAGTTCCTCCGCATGCAAGTCGTGCCTTGAGATAGCTCGAGAGCTCTTCGAGGTCAATTTCGTGAGGGTCAATTCCCTCGATAACGGTGACCTCCTTTCCGTAGCGCCTCTTGTTTACCCTCACAGTTACTCGCTGCTGTTCCTTGGCTACTTCTTCACAAATGCATAACTCGCTAGGGAGTCCGCAAACGGTACACATTCCAGAACTCATGCCTTTTTGGAAACCTCCGATTTCTCGGTATGTATCTAGTTATATCGCCTCGGATTATATAAACATTAGAGTTTTGTCAGGGGCTTTTTCGGCTTCTTGCCGCCAGATTGAGCCGCTTCCGAGAAGACCCGCACAGAAAAGTCCGTCTTTGAAAAATAGAATAGATCCGCCGGCGAGACAAAAACTGTAGATTGCTAAGCCCATCGACAGTCAGGGGCTTTCGCTCCTACCTATAAATACATTTTTTACTGATCGTGTTTTATGTGACTAGCATGCAAGAACTTGCCAACGACGAAGCTGTTGCGTTTATCAAAACGAAAAAGTACGGAAATTTAGCGCTGTGCAAAAACAATCAGCCGTACAGCATTCCGATCGCGTACACGCATACCGACACCGCAATCCTCCTCTATCAACAGTCGCGCGGACGCACGCTCGAATATCTTGAAGCAAACCAACGGGCCTGCTTCGAAATTCACGATATTAAGGGCTTCCGAGACTGGAAGTCGGTCATCATTGAGGGCTGGATCAGCCGCGTCACAGATCCCGCGGAACTCAGAGACTCGCTCAAGACGATTGAAAAGAACATCAATTTGATGGAGGGGTCGTACGAGGAGACCGCACGAGCCATATCGAGTGGCCGCGTCGGAGGCGTCTACAAGATCTTAATCGAGAAGCTCAGTGCCGTGCAATCGTCGGAGTAAGCGCATCCGCCCAGCCGATGGGAGTGTCCCACTTCTTCCAAACTCGCCATGCAACCGCGGAACTGCCTTCAGAGTGCAGATTACGCTTAAATACCGTCATACGACCTCGTTTCTTCCGGCCCCTGGAACAGCTGCTTTTCACACGCAAGACGTCCACATTTGTTCGTCTCCAACTAAGCGTCTGGTCGGCTTTTCCGCACCTATCGCGGGAATTGCGTCCCATTAAAACTGCTAAAGATATATCACTCTGGCTACGAGTCTTAGAGTCGTGCTCTCGTCCGGCATCCGTGTCGAACTGGACGGCGACTCAACAGCTGACGAGCGACGTCGGCGGACGCGAGCCAAATGGGAGGCGTGATGAGTAATAGTGAACTGAATTGGAAGATTGGAGGCGAGGCCGGATACGGCATCATGACCGTCGGAGAGATCTTCTCGAAAGCGTTTATCAAAGGCGGTTACTACGTCGTTGCACACACCGAATACCCTTCGCTAATCCGCGGTGGCCATAACACCTTTCAGGTCAGGATAGCCGCGCAGCAAATACGGGCTCCTACCCAGCCCGTCGACGTCCTTGTCGCGCTGAATGCCGAGACGATCACACTGGATCTGGACGATTTAGTCCCGGGAGGTTTGCTTCTTTTTGACGCGGCAAATTCCGACGTTGCGCCAGCGCGCGAAGACATTACCCTGTGTGATGTGCCGCTCGGGCAGCTCATGGCGGATTTGCACCTTCCCAAGGTGGCCATAAACATGGCCGCGATGGGCGCCTCTGTCGGCCTGATCGGTTATGAGCTTAGCCTCTTAAACGCGGCCATCGAAGATGCGTTTGGGGATAAAGGCGAAAAAATCGTCGAACAAAACGTGGGCGCGGCAAGGGCGGGATACGACTACGCCGCCCGTACCTTCCCGGAGCCGTATAAGGGCGGGCTGACCCCGGTCGAAGGGCCGCCACGGATGACGCTGACCGGGAATGACGCGATTTGCATGGGCGCCCTCAAAGCCGGGATGAAGTTCATCGCCATCTACCCGATGACGCCGACGCACACCATTATGACGTACATGGCGGCGCACGCGCGCGAGTACGGCGTGGTAATGATACAGCCGGAGGATGAGATCGCGGGGATCAACCTCGCCGTTGGAGCCAGTTTTGCGGGCGCTCGTTCGATGGTGGCGACCTCAGGGGGTGGCTTTTCGCTCATGGTCGAGGGGCTCGGCCTTGCCGGGGCGACCGAGAACCCGTTGGTCGTCGTCGAAGGTCAGCGCCCCGGCCCTTCCACCGGGCTCGCGACGCGAACGGCCCAAGCAGACCTGCGCTTCTGTCTCCACGCGTCACAGGGGGACTTCTTCAGGGTGGTGCTCGCGCCGGGCGACCCCGAAGAGTGCTTCCACGAAACGTTCAGGGCGTTCAATCTCGCTGACGCGCTCCAAACGCCCGTGCTCGTGCTCACCGACAAGCACCTGGCGACGTCGTTTTTCGCGGCGGAACCGTTCGTAACCGAAGGGCTGCGCGTTGACCGCGGCCTGCTGCTCGCCACAGGCGAGGTGCCCCCCGATTTCAAGCGCTATGAGGCGACCCCGAGCGGCGTGTCCACGCGAACCGTTCCCGGACTGCCCGGCGGCATATTCAACGCGAACAGTGATGAGCACGACGAGCGTGGCTATTTCTCAGAAGACGCCCCAGTGGTCGCAACGCTGGTCGACAAACGCTGTAGGAAGTACTTCACGGCCGCCGCACTCGTCCACGGGATCAAGTTCCACGGCAACCCCGGGACGAGCACGGTGCTCGTCGGCTGGGGCTCGACGAAAGGAGCGATCCTTGACGCGATGGACATTCTTCGAGCGAATGACGGCGTTGATCTCGGGTTCCTCCAAGTCGTGTTTATGAGCCCCTTCCCCTCGCAGCTGGTGAAGGAGCGCCTTGAGGGGGCTCGTGTTATCCTGATCGAAAATAACCGTGGAGCGCAGCTCGGCAGCCTCCTCAAGGAGCACGCGCAGATCAGGCCTAACCACACCATCTTGCGGTACGACGGGCGGGCGTTTTTCGCTGATGAGCTCTACCAGCGCATCAAGGAGGTGCTCTGACATGGGAGACGTGCATCACTACGACGTTCTCGGCACGTGGCCGACGTGGTGTCCCGGGTGCGGCAATTTCGGGATCTGGAACGCGATGAAAACCGCGTACGCCAGCATGGATCTCGCCCCGTACAAGACGGCGATCGTGTGCGGCATCGGGTGCTCAGGAAACCTTAGCTACTGGATCAACGCGTACGTGCTCCACAGCCTGCACGGAAGATCGATTCCGGTTGCACAGGGCATAAAACTCGCGAACGGCGACCTGACGGTCATAGTGCACGCGGGGGACGGCGACACGTACGGTGAGGGGCTCGGCCACCTGCTACACGCCGCGCGGCGCAACGTCGACATCACGGTGTTCGTGCACGATAACCAAGTCTACGGCCTCACGACAGGCCAGCCGTCCCCAACGAGCTTTAAGGGCACCAAGTGGAAGGTGGCTCCGGAAGGGGTCGTCGCGTCTCCCGTCATGCCACTGCCGCTCGCGCTGCTCGCCGGTGCGACCTTTGTCGGGCGCGGTTTCAGCGGCGAGAACAAGCACCTTAGCGAGCTTATGGTAAAGGCGATCCAGCATAAGGGATTCTCGCTCGTCGACATCGGACAGCCATGCGTCACGTTCAACCACGTAAACACCTGGAAGTGGTGGAACGACCACGTGTACACGCTGGAGGAAACCGAGCACGATCGCTCGGATTACGAGCTCGCGCTGAAAAAGGCGCAGGAAGGCGGCGACAAGATCCTAATCGGGGTCCTGTACGAGGCGGACAAGCCGACGTTCGACGACGAGTACCGTTCCTTGAACGCCGAGCCCCTCGCGCGCGTGCCGGTCGACGATATCGACGTCGATAAGCTTATGGCGCGGCACCTTTAGGCGCTAGGCGCGCTTGCCACGCGCGGGCTTACGAAAGATCATCACGTACTCGTGCTTGAACAGATAGAACCCGCCCGCGAGCGCGCGGTACTTCCACAGGTTGCCGTTCTTTCCTTTGCCACGTTCGTTGTTGAGGATCTCCTTGACGTTGATGGCTTTAAGTACAAAGCCCGCATCTGCGCAGCGCTGCATGCACATGAATCCGAGCGGGACGAGTCGCGAGTCCACGTACTTATCGCCGATCACGAGCGCCATAAACCCGGCCGGTTTGAGCAGGTCAAACGCGTGCCGTGCGACCAGACTGATCTTGTCCAAGAAAGCCACCTCTGTTGGTATGCGCGAAAGATCGCCTTCGCGTTCGCTGAACCGGATAATGTCGTGATAGGGCGGATGCAAGATGATACAGTCAGCCGCGTCGGCCCCCCATTCCCTGAGCGTGGCGCGCACGCGCTTCGCCGTTAGGGCCGTCGTAGAGTCGCCCACTAGCACGGCGACCGGAACGCTGTACGGGTTTTCTGCGCTGTTTATGCGCTCGAGTGACCGTTCAGCCACGCCCGGATCGATCTCGACACCGAGTCCGGCTCTACCGAGCCGCTTGCACTCGATGAGCGTCGTACCCATGCCGCTGAAGAGGTCGACCACGGCCTCGCCGCGCTTCGTGAAACGGGTCAAGACCTGATGCGGGATCTGGGGGATGAAGTTGCCCCAGTAGTCGCCGACGTGCGGCCCGGTCTTGTCGCGTGGTCCGAGGAGCCACAGGGAGTCGAGAATGACGTCATCGTAGTCCTTCCAGCGGCTGAGATCGATGTCAGAAAACTCGGTTGATTTGTAGTTGTCGTGCATGATGCACCCGAGAAGGAGCCCGAAAACGGCTTTACTCGCGGTTTCTGTAACAAAATGGGAGTTGCAGTGGCCGAACGATAAACTTATCTGTTTTGCAACGGACGTGAGAAGCAGGGCTCGTGGTCTAGGTGGTTATGACGTCGCCTTCACACGGCGGAGGTCGCCGGTTCGAATCCGGCCGAGCCCATTCAATTGGGCTCTGTTTCCAAAAAAATCGTTCAAAAAACTATTATTTTTCATAATAAGTGATTTAAGAGCTTCAAACTCAGATTCCAACTCAGACAAGCGGGCTTCTATTAGATCCTCTTTTGAATTTGCGCAAAAATTGTCAACTTTTTGGCTAATGACAATTTCAAAAACAAGCTGTTCTGGATACTCATCTACATATAACGCTGCTTTTTTTCCTACAAGGCCTTTATACTCTCTTGGCAGGCGAACTGTCGGGTATGCGTGAGATGGAGTTGAACTTTGAACGCTTATTTTGCGTTTGCCTAAGTATTGCATAGTAGAGTTGATTGCACCCCTAACGATAACTATTGCGAAATAAAACAACAAATATATAATCACTCGCCGAGATGATCAGACTATCTAAGAAACTTCAAAAATAGTGCTACTTAATCCGTACGCGCTAATTTTTCGTCGTTTAAAATCGCAAATTATTCGCGAGCCAGCGTGAGGTTGCTTAGATCAAGCAGGAGGCACGAATGCTAGATGCAGAGTTGATCTCACGACTAGATTCGTTAATTCGTGAAGGACAATTTTTAGCCCCCCAATTTCAAAAGATGGATGTAAATGCCATATACGTGGGGCAGTTTATTGGGTGGAAAGCAAGCGCTTTGGCGTTATTAATCGACATATTGCCACACGATCATACCTATATTCAAGAATTTCAAAAAACGATCAATGAACGAGACTTGACATCGTCTTATATCGACGGCAGCGTCAACATTCTTGAAAGACTGTCAAAAGATATTTCTGCCGGTTATTTGGTGCAGTTTAAAGTCCTCGTCAGCGCTGAAGTGTTTAGTGATTTCATTGAGATGTCTAAACACCTATTTGACAGAAGATATCGAGAATCTGCAGCGGCGTTAAGCACTGCGGTTTTGGAAGATGCTCTTCGCCACATTGCTAGCAAGAACAACGTGACCTTTAGCAAGAAGGACACGCTCGGACCTCTCAATGACAAGTGTATCGCGACGGGCGCATATACGTCTTTTTGGCATAAGAAGATTTTACTTTGGGTTGGCATTCGCAACCACGTCGATCATGGAGAATTCGCTGAATTTGCCAAAATACCCGATAAAGAAATTGAAGACATGATCGATGGAATTGAAGACTTTTTAACTCAATATTATACATAAAAAAAGGAACATTCTCGCTCTTCAGAAATAATGAGCTATGAGCTAAGGAGTGGAAAAAGAAACTGCAGGTGCGGAGTTACGACAACGTTTCGGATACTGTTTTAATTCGCATTGTCTATACTACAATTGGTCCGACGCTGCTGTTCGCTCGTGTCCGTAACTGTTCACAACTCTCCTTAAGCATCTCTGCTTGATCTTTTCTTCCGCGGAGTATCAATTTCGCTACTAATGCTTCACACGCATTTGCCGCAGCGAAGAGATCACTATCGGTCTTTTCTAGAAAAATCTGAATTTCTTCATTGCTGAGTAGTTGATCGTTCTCATTGGTGTCCCCCATAAGAAGACGCACATTGTCTAATCGCGACTTTTTAGGGTCTCCACTATAAGTCCATGTCATAAATTGTTTCAACGTTTGGTTATTACTTATAGCTTTTTTTCCTTCAGTTTCGATCAAAAAATAAAGAACAGGCTAAGCGTGAGGAGGAGATAAAAGAAATAACGAGCTAGGAGATGAGGAGAGGTCGAAAGAAACACGTTATGCCGATTCTTGATACTTAGACTAAACTAATCGTAAATGAAGTAGATGCAGACCGTCTGTCGCTATGGGCTAGTCTCTAATACAGCGCGGACGACGGTAGAGCTCACAATACGGAATGTGCTCCCTGTCGCCGCGCAGCCTACAATGGGTGTATTTCTCGCACCTTTGGCAGTTCATCACATTTGCATTTAACGCAAACAGCTTAAAAAGGGCTATCTGTGCGGTGGGAAACTAACCGCAGAAGGTGGGGCAGTTTTCGAAGATGACAGGGTTTGTCCCTGCGATCTATCGTGATGTTAGTTTTTGTTTCATAATCCAATCTAACAAGTCTTTCTTATCCTTAAATTCGTCAATGCGTCCAATCAAAACAGCCAATAGATTCTGAGCGATTAGGCGAAGATCGGCAAGCTGTGCCTGTTCAAATTCGCTTGCAATACTTCCTCCACTGTGAAGAATCTTGCTTCTTGTACCGTAGATCTTCGAGATTGTCTCTCTCAGCTGAAGTCGGTCCTCTAGCTCATTTTTGAGAAGTATCGCACAGCCTTCAGCGATCGAAGCTTTGATCGGGCTGTCGCCGGGCGTTAAGCAGTTTTCCAAGCATGTAACCAAGTTAACAAATTCAATCTCGGGTGTATCTTGCCTCTCGGATGCAGCAAACCAGCGAATGCCAGAGAGAACTGTGTTTTGAAACGGGGATGCTTGGCCTTTTTCTATTATCTGCGATAAATCGAAAATGCCAAGCATTTTCATGTTTTTGATGTCTTCTCTCGTGAACTCAACGGGCATGTAGGCCCCAGTTACCTCACTGGCTAACTGACAAGTTTTTGTAACAGAAGAAACAAGAAACGTTGTACGAAGACTTTGGGCCATCTCACCTTGTAGCCGAATAGCACCCTTGTAGTCTCTCGAATGTTTAAAAGACAAGAAGTATGTGAGCAAGTCAAGAACGTTTTGTACCTGCTCTTTAGCGCTTTCCAAAGCTTTGTCTGATTCTCCGGATATGCGATATGTAGCACAAACAGTACCTTTGAGCCTCCGGATGCCATTGCGCCATACTTCGAGGTAGCCATTCACGTCCTCCGGCCTTTTTGCTAAAAAAATTGCTTCAACTTCGTCAATTAAGGCGCCTATGTCAGCATCAGTCATGTATCGCAAGCAAGCTTTCCCGATTTTTAACGACTTTCCACTTATTCGGGCGATTCCCGATATCGGGAGGTATATCGTCCATACTTCCGACGCTTGACGATCGAACTCAGCAACTAACGCATTTACTTGCTCCCTAACGTCATCGACATCAGCTGGGTTAAGTGACAGCGGCAAAATGGATGAACCAGCGGCTCTCACGATATTTGAAAGTGCTTTCCGGTACAACTCATTCAACTGATTCTGAACGTATTTTTGCGAAAGGCGGTTCCACGGCTTCTTACGTACGGCATCATCGGTCAGTTCTTTGTATTGCTTCACTCCATCTTCGGCTAAACCGAAAAAATGCCACCCGACCTCAGTTCCTAACCACATTTTTTCAGTTCTAAAAGCGTATTCGAAATCTTGAGTGTGTTCGGAGCTTAGAACGATATTCAAGAAATCCACAATCTTTCTCGTAAGCAGTTCTGTCCGGTCTTCTTCTCGAGACATTTTCTACCCATTTTCAAGATAGCATCGTTGATTAGAAATCAGCTTAACCGTTTCTGTTTTTTTCGGGAAATTTCGGCAGTTCGAAGGCAGTCAGCGTTTTAAGATGAGGAGAGATTGAAAGGAACGCACTAAGCAGCGAATAAATGCGCCTCTTCAGTGCATTTCAAAAGCAGAGGTTTTTACATTCGTGCCAGCAGTTCTTGTTTTTTCGAATCAAATTCTTGCGCAGTCAAAAGGCCTTGGTCACGTAGTTCACCGAGCTTCTTGATTTGCTCCGTGACATCAATCGTTGGTACTCCTGCCGTCGGCGTTTGTGCTGTGACATCAATCGTTGGTACTCCTGCCGTCGGCGTTTGCTGCGCCACGAACTGTGCTTCCGCTCGTGCCGCCGCTAGCCGCTCATATATAGCTTGATATACGGCATTCATGTGAATCCCCTCGAATACTGGGTTGTGTGTGAATCCGTTCTGATCCACGAATGATATGAGAAGATAATGCTGCTTTTTCTTTAGTGCAAAGGCAAATACGCCAGTGAGAAGTAATCTCGTGGCAGTAATTTTCTCTGCCGTATCGATGCGCATGTCGGTTATGCTATTATACGGCATTGTCCAGAACACTTTCCTGTTTTTCTCTTGCAGCGGGATGTTTTCTACGTTGACTTGCTTAGGTCCGACCCGCAAGTTCAACACTTGTCGTTTCGTAATACCCGCGAATCCGCCCACATAAGCTAGAGATTCGAGCACTTCGCCAGCCATTTTTTTCTTGTCGTCTTCTTTTTTCTTGCGCCCCTCATAACAGGCGTTACATAGAACGGAACCGTCTTTGAGCACCCAATGTTTTTTAAGCCTGTCGATTTCCCCGCCACATCCTGAGCAAACACGCGGTTTCTGGCGGCAAGCAGCGCAAATAACTCCGCCCATCATATGATATTTTTTTTCGAAAGCTCCGAGTTGTTTTCCACAATCTTTACAAGCCGCCATTATTGCACCTCCAATAATTTCCCGTTAGCGTATCACCGCATTGTGCTGCTTACTGGTCGCTCACCTGTTTAGAATTGATGATGACATCAATGCCTGCTTTGTCCGACGAACATGCAAATCCACGACAGAACGCAGTTCTGACACTTCGTTCGTTCATGATTAGCTCATAATAGTTTAGACGCCTACGAAGGTGTCAGAAGACACGATAAATACACCGGTTTGAAACTGAGGGCGAGATGCAGCGTGTTCCGTATTGTGAAGAATACCATCGTCCGCGTTATATCCGAGACTAACCAGCGGCCATTTGCCCTTTTAAAGTTTGTTTGGCTCTCGCCCCTAGGAATGACGGCTATTTTGAAGCTAATATGCCATTCCGTAACTAAGACTATTTGTTACCGTCAAAAAAGGGACGCTTTGCGGTTCAATCGTTAAAAATAGATAATCTGCGAGGAGATACAGTGGGCTTTCACCAAGGTAACGAAAAAAGAAATAACGAGAGAGGAGCTGAGTAAAGCTTAAACACGGTTACCAAATCATAGGGCCGCCCGTATAGCCTTCTTCCTCAGCGGCCCAAATCGCAAGACCCAAAGCCGTTATCAAATCGTCGTGTTTGCCTACCTTCGCGCCGTATGTCTCGCGGCCCGCATTCTCCGAGACGTGTATTTCATAGTTTCGTAACTCGTCGATAATTGCGTCAATCTCGCGACTGTCGCGGGTCAAGTAAATTATTTTCGCGTCGAACGCGGCGACGAGTGTCGAAACGAGTTGCGATTTTGGCAAGTGAATCTCATTATAGTTATCCGAGGCGACCGTCGCCTTAATGCCGCCTGTGATATAGACCTTTTTAATATCTGCGAGCGGCATCGCCGTCTCGACCAATTCCGCAACGGATTCGCCGACGCCGGTCGTATCGAGAACCCACGTTATAGAATCCTTCTTGCGTTGCTCGACCGCCTTCGCCTTGAGAAACTCGTCGAGGCGTGCGAGTTGTGTCGCGACGTCCGAGTAGAGCATCCTCAACGTGAATCTATGCAAGTATCGGACAAAATAGCGCCGTTGACCTTTATCGTATTGCACTTCGATAATAGCGACCGTTGACGGGTCGTATCGCTTGCCGAGGTCGACGCCGCAAAACCATCGTATATAATTGCTATTTCGCGGTTGCCGTTCCTCTATCCACGACTGTAAACTCTGCGGGTTTTCGGGGTCATTAGGAAACCATGCGTCAGTTATCTCCATATACGTCGCCTCCTTTCACGAATTGGTCAATAGGTCGGCGTTTTCTCGGTAACTCAAGCTCAACTATTTCAAACTCCGGTTTATCTTTCGGCTCCTCGACGACGGGCGGCGTCAAGTCAATTTCAGCGGGTGCGAAATCTGATTCGAGGTCGAAGTCATACTCTTTAAAGTCGAGTATGTTTTCCTCAATGACATCAAGTCGGAATAGGCCCGCCTCTGATTCGTGAAACTCTGTGCAGTATTCTTGAGAGAACCATCGCTCGCCGAGTGCGCGACGTTCAGAGCGTAGGAAGTCGCGAGTAATACGCGGGCAGTCTGTCGCCTTGATTGCGATTTTAAGCCACTCTGACGGCTCGCCTTCTATCCACTCCTGATAGAAAAAGCCTCGTTTGCCTTGAGGCGTTGAGAGTGCGATGAGGCGGCCCTGTGAGACGGCGAGCATAGGACGGACGGCGATATAAAGTTCATCGGGAACGCGGGCGGCCTCGTCGATGAGCAGGAGTGAAACGCCGGAGTATCCTCGTATCGTCTTTTCTGTCGCTGGCAACGAAACTATACGCGAACGGTTGCCGAGTTGAAGCGTTAAGGCGCTCTCAATCATCGCACCCATAGGCCGCCCTGATTCTCGATAGTGATTGACAATTTTCTTAAACAACTCGCCGGATTGCCTGAGAGACGGAGACAGGACAAGAATCAGAGAACCGGCGTTATTCATTGCGTGAAATAAGGCGAGAATGCTCACGATTTCGCTCTTGCCTGATTGCCTCGCGCAGTTTAAGAGGATTTGCCGCTCAGTCGATAAGAGCAAATCGCGTTGCCACTTATCGGGGTCAATGCCGCACGATTGAGCAAAAGCGATCGGGTTTATACTTGCGGCGAGTTCTCGCAGCATATCGGCTTTCGTGCTCATAGTTCGATAATCTCCTCGTCGACTATCTCAGCGACTTCGAGCAACCTCTCGGAGAGTTTAACACGGTCAACGGGGTCGAGGTTATCAAGAATTAATTGCTTGAGTTGCACAAACTCAGGATTTACGAGTAGGTTAAACTGATTCGCAGGCCCGTTTATTTGTCCTGACAGTCGCGCAGAGAGTTCTATATGCTTGCGCCCTTCCTTGAGCATCATGGCTATTTCGTGTATTTTGCCGCCTCGGATCGCTCTTTGTAGGTGCGTTTGCACTATCTGATATTGGTCGCTCAAGAGGTTCGTCACATTGAGAGCGGTTTTGCCGTCCTCTTGCGTCATTAATTCCTTAATCGGCGCTCGCAAGTGGTTCTTAAAGTGTCGCTGGACGTTCGACGGATGCACGCCGATGATTTTCGCGGCCTCACGTTGCGACATACTCCGCTCGACGAGGGCCTTTTCGACTTCGCGCCGCTGCGGGTGCGTGCAAAAGTGACAGATTTGTGTCAAGGGTTTAACCTGTGAGTGCTTTTAGCTGCGCCTCTAAAGACGCATATAAAATCTCGATTTTCTGATACTCCTTTTGAATCCCGTTTAAGAGTGCTGCGCCGAGTTGCCGCTCATGGTCATTAGGCGATGCAAGTTGACCTCTTGCCCGTTCTCTATCCGCTGCGAGTTTAATGACCTTCGTCTCACGGCCCACGCCGTCGCGTGACCAATAATCGAGCTGTTTTTTGACGTCCTCGGCTTGCGTCTCTAGTCTTAGAAGCCGTGCCGCCTGTTTGTTAAGGCTCTGAAGGTCATAGGGCCTATGCGGCCAATCTCCCTGACGTGCGAGGTCATCATACTCGCGACAGGCATCGCTCAGTCGCGGCTCAAGTTCTGAGATCGTGACGAACGTGTAGAGGGTCGAAACCTTCTCGCGCAACGCATCGACACGCTCCATAAAGAGGTCTCTTTTTGTCGGTTCGCCTTCTATATGGTCTCCGTTGTTTGCTTCAACGCAAATACCTTTCTTAATTAAGAAATCGGCTTGCCGTTCGTCGAAAAACTGATAACGGCCTCGCTGGTATCCGTTCGCGTCCTTAATGAATTTGCATAACGTCATTGCTTGCCTCCTTTCGGGTGCTTCTTTAAGCCGTTTAAACAACGATGGCGCAACCCGTTCGTCAGTTAGAAACGGCACGTTCATTAGAGAGCGCCCTCCGCTTCGTCTAGTGCTTCGAGGAGGTCTTTTATTTCGACCTCAATCAGTTCTTTGTCTGCGTCTGCGTCGGTCTCCTCATCCGTGTTTGCGAGCGGCCCGACCTGTGCGAGAACGCCTTGCGCCTTCGCAATACCGATCTTATGCTGCTCGACTGCATCCTTCAAGTCTTGCTCGTTCTGTGCCGATAGAACACGGTTTGCCTTCTGCATACCTTCGAGTTCTCGCACGTATGCCTTTAGTTTAGCGAGATACTCGCGTTGCTCTGTCTTTGTCATCTGTGCCTTTTCCGCATCGGTCTTTACTATCATCGTTTGCCCTCCGTGAATCGATCTTGTAGTTGACGGCAAAGTTTACCGTCGTCGGGAAAATTATCGCTGACGAATGACGTTAAATATCTCGCTCGGTTTGACACCGAGGTCGAGAAGATCGTGCAAGTTAACTTCAACGTTGAACCCGTCGATGGTCTTTTGAACCATCATACAGAAGTCAACTTTTTTCTGTTCCGCGTTGCGTTGCCTCTGTTCGTTGATTACGTCGAGCAAATCGTCAACGTTGACCTCAATCTCATCGTTATCTCTGTTCATAGTTTGACCTCCAATATAGGCGGTAACTCCTTTAGAAGTTGAACCGCCGTATTTACGTTCTCCGAAATACTTAGTCGATGCTTTCGGCGTGAAAAATGCGCCGTATTCTTTTCTTGCGCGAGCCCTAAAATTCGCCTCGCACCCTTCACCAATACAAACCATATCATGGCCTCCGTTTCGTTATTCAAGCGTTTAATGCGCCGCATCGCAACTAATTTTTTTGATTGCCGAAGCAGCGATTAACTGCATTCGTGTCAGTCCGTGAGAAGTGACGGGGTGCGATCTGGCATCGTCTCCGGTTGCCGGTCGCCGACCGTAAGTCCTCGCACGTTGTTTAGTTTCGTAATTGAATGATTGTTTGCTCATCGTTCTGTCCTTGACCGTTCTATCCCTCGGACTTATCAAGTGCGAGACGTCTTGAGTGCGGAGGTGAACCTCGCGCCTTGAAGGATTCGATAGAGAGGCCGCGAGGCGTGATTAAACAAACAAGACGTCTCGCCGTTGCGAGAGACGAAGGGCATGTGCCGAAGGCGAACAGATTGAGAGTAGACGTGAACCCTCGGCGATTCGTTTCTCGCGTAGTGTGTAACATTGACAACATTCTCCTTTTGTGTTAATATATTGACATTGATTTGTTTGCCATTTAAAGGCCGTGTTGCCTTTCGTTGTTTCCGATTATGATACTTTTGCGCAGTTTTGTTTACTCGATATGACCGCCGTGATGTCCGTTACTTATAACCGTTCTCGCGTTCTCGAAGTAGGATAGAATCATATCGTCAACCTCGTTCGTGTATATCTCAAGACATATCGGCGTTACCAATCGGGCGGTATGCCTAGCTTACAATTCATCTTATACGGGCGGCCCCGTTGAGCGTGATAAGATTCTACTCTGTCAATCTCTGCCTCAAGGGCATCACACTCGGCCTTATGGTCACAGATACGCATCGGTATGCTAGTTCTGAGACCGGCATCGACAAAGGTGATACCGCTATATCGTCTTTCGTTAGTCTTTCTTTGCTCATTGATTGCCTCCTTTTATTTTTTCGAACCGCATCTTAAACGTCGTTCGCGCAGCATTTCCTATCTCCTACCCTTGAAACATTAACGCCGTTAATAACATTCTCGGTACTGATAAGGTGCGCCTCAATGCGTGGACGACCTTGCCGACTAGACGACGGTTTTGTAAAACCCCCTTCGTGAGAATTTAAACTGTATATACTTTGACAAAACGCCCTAAAGGTCGACCTGTGTTTCATAGGTTCTCGTCCTCGGCGTCGTGTTCTTGTAATGTTTTTAAGCGTATGCCGAGCCTCGTTCGCTTGCCTGACCGTTTCACGTTCTCGAATTTACTTTGCGTCAGATACATACCAAAGGCCCGCTCATCTTTAACCGCCTGATGTTCGTCGAACGTTGCGACCGCATCGAACCGCTCCCATAATACTTTCGTCGTGACCTCTGCGCCCTCCTCGATAACGCACTCATTCTCTAGGAACGGAGCGAGCGGGTTCATTGAGCGTTGATATTCGACCCTCGCCGCATTGACTGATGAGGGCGGTTTAAGTCCTGATTCCTGCCAATCGAGGCAACCGTCAACTATCCATCTGAAAATAGCGTCTTGCGTCTCCTCATCGTTGAGCAAAAAGCGTTTAATGGACGGATCGCAGTCGTCGAGGTCGATTGCGTTTAAGAACTGTGTGATGTGAAAGCGGTTAAATGACGCATCATCGTCGAAGTGAATCTCAGGCAAGAAGTTTGTCTCAATAAAGAATTTTGTTTGCGGTCGTATCTTGCGTTCGCGTGTTTCATAGAGGCCGCGCGCCGCCTGTGGGTTCTCGGACGTGACCGCCTTCATAAAGGCGTCGTTAAACTTCATACCTCGCGGAACCTCTGAGCATTGCGCCGCTCGCACACCGTCAAGACTAACAAGATCGGCCCTTGCGCCTCCGGCCCGTTGCATAGAGCGGGCAAACAAGGAGATATTAACGGGGCGCGCATAGTCGCCGAATGTTTTAAAGATAGGCTCAAGCATAGTCGACTTTCGCGTATTCGCTCGACCATACAGCACAAAAAGGGCCTTGTCCTCGTTAACGCCGGTCAATGCCATGCCGCAAGCACGTTGTAAAAAGGCCGCCTGTTCATCGCCGAGGACTTCCTTAAGCCGCGTTTGCCATTCTGGACTATATGCCGTATCCGCATAGGCGACGGGTGCGATCTTGGTGATTAAGTCCTCACGCTTAAAGTCGCGCAGTAGTTCATCAGCGCCTAAGCGTAAATCGAGCGTGCCGTTTTGCACAGTAAAAAGAAAAGGATCACTGTCGAAGGCGCTTGCATTGAGCGCAATGCGTTCGTCACTCTCGGCGAGATACAGCATTGCCGATAATCGTTGCTGGTTCTGACTTTTGTGCGCCCATTTTACGAGTTCAATTTGTGCCGCCTTTTCTTCTTTCTTATCGGGCATCCTAACGCGGTCAACCTCCTCGATGATGTGCAGGGCGGTTGCTTTCGCGTATTGCCTGATTTTGAGCGTCGTATCAGGCCGCCAATATCGGCCTTCCCATATATACCACGTTGTCAATTCGGCGCAATAACGGACAGTATCGCCATATCGGTCGACGAACCGCTCCGCGTTGCCTATGTCCGTTGCCTTATAGAAGTCGCGCATTAAGACGGGTGCGCCTGTGAGTGTGTCAAGCTCCTCAATGAATCCCTCAAGAGTTGGCCCGCTCATTCGCGCCTCCGCAGCATGCTCGAATGATGCATAACGTTAAGGCGTTCGCGGCTCTGTGCAATTTCACGCTCAAGTCGCGCATAGAACGGGTCGACCTTCCATCCGTCATTATGGTCAAAATAAATGCCCGAACGAGGTCTATTTTGAACGTCCTCGATGAGCTTCCCAACGTTTCGCTCAATCTCGGCGTCTGTCTTGCCTTCCTTAGCCTCGCGAATAATCTTTAGAAGAATCTCCTCGCCTGATAGTTCTCTCAATGCTCGCACTCCGGCGTATCTAACAAAACCAACAAATACGCCGAGTTCAGCGCCCCCATGCCGTGCTTTCGCATAGTCACGGACGTCGACGGATCTGATCGTCGCCTCGCTTGAACAGCACAGCGATATAACCTGAGTTGAGCAGATGACCCGTTGAGAATTATCGAAACTCTTATTATCACTTGAAAGAACTTCTTGCACGGAATTTCTCCATCTTTTGCGAGGTGAGAATGACCATGGAGGGCGGGCAGGCCCTCCGTTCTTTAATAGCACTCTTTCGGTTAGCCTTCTTTGATCGCCGCCTTTCGACTTGTAGCGCACGTAGCAACCGCTCGCGCGACTACTGCGTCCATCGATAACAAGTGATCAGATTCGCGTTGAAGATCTGACATCAAATCCAATACGGCTTTATGGGTGTCTGGCTTTACGTTCAGCGTCACGTATTTTGTCATAACTATTCTAACCATATCCGTCATCTAAAATGAACTTTGCGGATCATAGCGGCTTCTAAATCGAAAATAGCTTCATTGTACCTGTATTTGGCAGCAGTAGAGCACGTTATTTAGCTGATTGAAAGCTTTTTTCGCCCTCTACGGAGCTTCGTATAAACTCCTACCTCGTTGTTTATTTTCCCATTTAAAGCGATTTATAGAGTTATTTTCATGTGGACTTACTGAGTTCGAAATTCTACGTTTCTCCAATACTGCATGTACGTATCATACACGTTCTCACGCAGTGGATGCTTGTAGTGCTTCCAATCGATTCCACTCACACCATGCGTCATATTATACGCTCGATTTGATTGATCCCATTGAACAACATCGCCTTAGGCGCAGGCTGTAGCGATTGCTAAATTCGGCACCGTCTAAGCGAGGCGAATATGCTTGCTAGTCGTGTCTGCAGGGTAAACCTTGACGTAGCGCTTTCTATGCCCATCCTTTTGCAAAAATACTCGTCAAACTGTAGAATCGATTGAAGCGTTAGGTGAGCAAACGCGGCATCCAGAAAGTCGTAAGGGAAACCTGAAGCTAAAAGCTCTTTTTCATATTGGTACCCGTTATGAGGCCTGCTCGTATCTGAGTTGATTAAAGCAGCGACTTGACGTTTTAGTACTTTTATGTTGTAATCCACAGGTTCCAGTGTGCTGCTTTGTGGTGTGCTCACGCTCACACCTGGCTTAAAATGGATCAGTTCATTGCGGACATTTATCAACGTCTGAACATTCCTCCTCCTAGGATTACGCTTACTAATAGGTTTTTTGTTGTTCAAAAAGAGCGCTAACTGATATTTGTCCCAAGCAGGAAGCCAATAAGAGACATTGTCGCTTTTACTTTTTTTGCTTAGATAAGTCTTAAATTTTGCATTTTGCTTAATCCACCAATTGTATTCCTGTTGTTGTAGCCACAACTGTGCCATATTTTTCACGACACTAGGGCTCAACTTATCCTCGCGATAAGGCGAAACCTCACTATCCAAGATCTTAAGATTACCAACACTTTTTTTCCGCTTACGATTCTTCATGACAGCATTTTTTCTGTATTTTTTTGGTAAACACTCGACAGCGTCTAAAAACACCTCATTAATTGCTGCGTCAAGAAACGCCACGCTAGCGAAAAGTGCCCCTATCACGTATGCACGGTAATTAGATCTCTGAATGTTCTTGTCATCATTTGGAGCGTTTTCGTTGTAACTCTGCCGTATTTTTATGCTCTCGGAAGTAAAGCACATAGCTACGTCGAGAAGCAAAAGTGAAAGGCTTTTTATTTCTATGGTTGGAACTGCGATGCTTGCGCTCGCGCTTACGCTAGCTACTCGTTTGTTTACGTCCGGCATCGTAGCCCTCTTTTTGAGCTGTTCGCTTGAAACAAATAATGCAACTGTTTAGAAAGAAGGCAATGCGGCTTAAGATTTTCTCTCTTGTTAGCGTCTTTTTCTAAAAAAAGGTTGCAAGAATTGTCCTTTGCAACATTAGACACGAAAATCTGACTTCTGGCTCAAACCTTTAAAAAACACGTCTACCCAGCACTTCATGTACACATCATAGACGTTTTCAGGCAGCGGGTGTTTATAGTGCTTCCAATCAATTCCACTCACACCGTGCGTCATAATGTACGCTCTATTTGATTGATACCACTGAATTATATCGCCGTATTGTTCGGCAAATTTTCTTAGATCTCCTAAAACAAAATTTCCTTTTGTTCGAGAAAGCGGGATCTGTTGACGTCTTACCCATGCTTCAAGCGAGTTATATTCAAAGAGAGGTTCGTCATCATTTCTGCCGTCGACAAGTGGTTCAATCGCTTGGATTACCTGTGGATGTAAAGGAACGTAGTGCTGCATCTTGATTTTGTCTTGTGAAGATTGCACCTCAATGCATGGCTTGTCTGACTGTAACGCTTCTCTGAATTGTCCTATCGTAAGCTTAGAGATTGTAGATAAGCTACGCTGGCCTGTAAACGCACCGAACATAACAAAAGCGGTATAGTTCTGACCCCTGTACCTGTTGATATGTCCTTTTCTCTCAACATTATAGATATGGGCTAGAACGTTCTCGATATCTCCTTTCATAACTATCCGATTAGTCACGTTATTTCGATTTTTGATCGTTCTTGGTCGTTCAAGAAATACTTCAAATGCGTGATAACGGGTATCAAGTCTCACTTTGGTGAGATACTTGAGGAAGGCTTTTGCAAAACTCAGCACCTTGTTGTGAGACCATTCGCTTTGGTACCTGCTTAGCACAAAAAGACGCAGTTGCTCTACCGTCTCCTTAGTGATTAAACCTTTAGTACAATCCCACACAACTTTTTGCGAACGGTCAATCCAATCAACAGAATATTCAGAAAGCCCGTACTTTCGTCGCTCGGCGTAGCTTAAGAGTTCTTCTTGAGTAAACGGAAGTGCAAGTTCTGAGAGAACTTGAGGGGCAAAAGGCGAGTGGTCTAGGCGGTTATGAAGATGGCTCGGCGGGATTTGGACGGCTGAGCAAGCAGTGGGAGCCTTCACACGGCGGAGGTCGCCGGTTCGAATCCGGCCGAGCCCACTGGTTTTTAGGGGATTTAGACGAAATAACGGGCTCTGGGGAGCTCTTTGGCCGTGAATTGATTTGGCCGTTGCTCTCGAAGAATTTGTCTAATTTGTCTAAATGGAGTGCAACAAAAAATCCTTGAACGCCGTCAATCTCTGTTTGATAGATATTTACGATTCGACCTGCCAGTTCTTTAAGCTCTCTTGGCAAACGAATGATCGGATACGAGTAGGTGGGATTAGACGACCGAAGCGAGATCTTCGTAGTGAATATTTTATTCATGACGGAATCCTCTGCAGTCTTTAATTTTTTCGGAACAAAAAAACCGCAGCTCGTCCGGAAGAGCTATTGGCCTAATGCGGACTAAGGGGGAGCGTCCAATAAAACGCAAACCAAGAGCGGAGCGAGACATGACTTTTTAAGATCGAATGCGGCACTTTGTGCCAGAAAGTGGATTTATAGTGCAAATCCTTGTCGGGCCGCCGACCGCTCCCTTTCCTCCAAAAAAATCAGCGGTTCCTTTTATTAGCAATTGTGCAAGACGTTGAGCTTCGTACGCTGTTATTTCGTCACAGGAGAAGAAACCCGGCTGCGATTGTTTGGCAACGTAGTTAATATTCAAGTGTGATTTCATTGTGACTAATTCATCGACGATGGCTTCGGTGCAGCCGCGCTGCAAGTTTTTAATTATTTCTCTAGGCTCATCGGCTCTTAACATAGGCATCACAAAGTCCGTTACTCCCCCACAGAACATCCCATACGTTTGAGGTATCATCTCAACGCAATCAAGAGTGCCGCGATAATGTGAACCGTCCCATTCTTCGTCATCATCGGTCAGCCAAACTGGAAAGACGTGTCCTCGTTGCTCACCTTCGTTAAACCCTGCGACTAGAAGTTTTACTTCTAACGTTATCCGCGGTTGAGATTCAACCTGATTAGATTGTCTATTCTGCACCTGCTGGTTCATTTTGTCGATGGCGCTTCGGCGTTTGTCCTGATAATATTCCCAGTATCTGATAAGGAATCTATAAAGTTGGTTTCTAAAATCGCACACTTTTATGCTCTTTTTTGGAGGCGTTCTGAACAGCTGCTTCTTGAATCTTTGAACGCACCTATCTATTGAGTGTTTGTGTAGTTCAGCGGCTACTTCTTTTTCTTCTGCACCTATACCTACGCTTACTCCGTGGAAGTCATAACTGAGGACACCTATCTTGTATGGTGATCTAAAAGAGAAGAGCTTGCGAGATTTATCTCTAAAAAATGTCTGGTCTGATTCAGGAATCTCAGGATTAAAGTGGTAGCTAAAACTCCTACTATCTGCGGCAAGAACTAGCCCGTCAGAACATTTTATCGCAATTACTAAGCTCATTATTGTTCAGTTTCTATCAAGTTATAGGGTGTGAAGTAATCAGAACCTTGTGACCGCCCAATTATCTGAGTTTGTGACATAGATCCAGTAACTCATAAGCTATCAACGCGAACATATGCAGGCGTAGCTATAAAAAAGGCGCGCAACGCGGCTTACTACGGATTGAGAACAGAGGTAATATGCACGCTGAAACACCGCTGAAGATCATGATTGTCGTGGCCAGACTTATCAGGATGCCAATGTCCAATCTTCGATCTGCACGCCTGTGTGCTTTTCCACCCTAGTAAAATCAGCGTCTTTAGTTACTAGAATCAAATCTTGATTAATTGCGTGTGATGCCATCAGCAGGTCGTTATCTCGAAGTTTACCTCCTTTTGGCAAGTTAGCCCACAGCTCTGCAGCCGTGTCGAAGACGTTTAGATCGTTAAACAAAAGCATTTCACATTCATTGCAGAACTTGTCAAATTTGTCAATTTTTTGCGATAGTTGCTGAGGTGTTATGTTAAGAGAGAAAAAGCCGCGCTTAATTTCGTAGCAGCATATCCCATTTATATTAATTGTTTTGCGCAATACTCTCGCTTTTACGTAGTTTTTGAGAGCGTTGCGGTGCTCGTTGCGGTGCTTGTTCAATATAGCAATGACGGTGACCGTATCAAGCAAATACGTCATCTGAGCGAAAAGCCCCTTTTCGTAGCTTTCTCGAATTGCTGCTTTTGAGTTGGAGTCAAGTCATCAAAAACATCAGACGCAGCATATCCAACTAGTATACCCTTCATAGTATCTTGTAACCTGAGTCCAGAAAGCTCCATTTGTTCAGTTGACATCTCATCAAAGACTTCAGATAGGTCTTTCAAAACCACTCTTTTATCTACGTCTTTGAACAGTAAATCGTTGACCATCAGACGATCAATTAGCTCAGAAGCTTTGCTCAATGTCTTGCTTTTTGAAATGGTCTTCATATATTTCTCAAAACTAACTTTGTCTTCTGCTTTGCCAGAAAGCCCTAGAACTGCGCTCATAGCTGTAAAAAAGCCTGTTCTTATTCTCCCTGAGCCCTCGACGGAACGAACGGAAGCGTGGCTTACCTCCAATAGTCCTTCTAACATTTGCTGCTTAGCAAATGATCCGTGCACGCTTGCCGTCCTAGGGCGTATGAAAGATCCAATGCCGAGATCTATCGCCGGTGGCGCGATCTCAGCAACATTGGAGGTTCTATCGACGTGCTCATCGTAGCACTCCGCATATGCTCCCTGAGACACTCTCTCGACATCGCACCACATCGTATCACTTAAACGATTCAAATAACTCGCCCTCCGTCAGTTTATAGAACCAGTTGTGAGTTATTGTGTGAGCCTCGGTCAACCACACTTCGAGTTCGAATGGATCTTTAAGTATCTGATCCTCGTTTGATTGCACGATCGTCTCCCAAAAGAATGCATTAACACCATCTCTCTTAGCTGTCCAAATTCTCAATCCGCAAATGCCGTTTGGCTTTGTTGCGGCAAATGAGATTCGCCAATCAAAGTGAAGAGGGCATTTAACAATATTTGATTCTTTAAATAGTTCTGGTCTTAAGCTTGCGTTAGCATGTAGTTTATCTTCTAAGAATGTGAACAAGTCTTTTCGTTCGAAATCAAAGTTGACTGAGTCGATATATCTAAGTGATAAATTTGTTACATCAAGCGAGACATCTCTAGTTTGATATACAGCTCGCAAACATTTGAAAGCTTCGAGTACTCGGTCTTCGAAATCTGGCCAGTCATAATTCTGCGTATCGTTAACTGTGATGATGCCGGGGCCGATTTGTATCAGTGGCCATTTATCTTTGTCGATCCTGAAGCGATGTTGAATAACATATTCAGCCATTTCGTTTGGCACATTGGCAGCTGGCAATTGTTCGTAATAGTCGTACTTTTTTTCAAGAGCAGAATAGAGCTTACCAATGATTATGCCATAATTCGGATCACTTCGCAGACCCGTTGGGGTCGGTGGCAGTTCCCACCGCAGTTCAAAAATTGCCTCTACAAGAGGTCTGTTGCTAAGCGCAATATCTTGCATTCAAGCTTGATCCTTACGTGCTCTCTCGACGAGAGATTGTTCATTTTGCTCAAGTCTATTCTTTGGTTCGATATGTCAATTCGTTTATCTACGGTCATGGCGGTATAAATGTTTATGGGGGTTTCTTGGTCTGTGGATTCACAAGAGCGTAACGTCTGGGCGGCGTCGATCAGCCTTCCCCTAGAGCAGCATTAAGTATTGAAGTAGCTTTACTTAATAATCAATTAGAACACATTGATGAGATAATTGCTATAGACAAAGCTAAGATACAAGAGCTGAAAGAGACGAACGGGCGGCTATGGCAAGAGTGGCACGACGCGAATGAGCGCAGCTGCCAAGTATTTCCGCAGATACGCAGTGAATGTGAGTCTCACAAGATCAATTGGACATCTTTACAGCTTCATATGTTGACGTTCTCGTATGCTAGGCGTCGATCAATTAATAGAGGAGCCACCACCGTGGTAGTCACCAGTGCTGTTAACTCCGATCCATCCCGGAATCAGCTCTGTCCACCACGCTGAAGAGGGTTATGATTATCCAACGATCAGGCTGCCGCACACGTTCTCAAAGCTTGCGGGACTGCCCGTATAGATCTATTAAACGGTTGACGATGGACGCATGCATTTCTTATTGTAGTCTCGCCAAATGTTGTAGTGAAGTGTCAGATCACGGCGTACCGGTTGCATTCGTGAACATACTAACTACCCATGCCTGCGAGCCGCAAAAGGAGCGTGATTGCTGCTATCGCGGTCGTGATAAGGGCAGGCCCGTACTGACGATAGAGCGTGATTATGTGCACCTCATAGGTTTTGCGCAACAACTCTTTTTTCACTTCGCCCTGCGCGTTTGTTAACCGGACGAGCACGTTGACCATATGGCTTCCCGATGTAGCGAAATTGCAGTTCCAAAAGAAAAGCAGTTTTGAGGAACCTAAAGGAAGCCGTTGTTTCAGACTGCCAATCACTTTCATCCCTGCTGCTTGTAGCTCGGCTTCGACGCAAATCGAAGGATCGGTTGATGTCGGCCACACGCTCACGCACACGTTGTGTGAATCATCTTTATAGCAGCGCGTGGGGATCGTGATCGAGGCAGCTTCCGACGACGCCCCCCTCGTCACGTCGGCCATCATCTCGTGACACTCATCTAATTTGGCGTGCAGAGAATCCGTTCGCCACATTACAGCGCAGAACAATACCGCATAGGTAACCAAGACCACGCCAGCCGGGAAGGCAAACCATGCAAAAAAATCCGCAAAGGATGTGTGGTGGCCGGGGGCTAGCCACGCCATCACCATCAAGGCGATGCCTACAACGACCGTGAGTCCCATGGTTTTATTGAATATCGCTAGGTGCCTGATTGCATAATACTTCGACCAATCTACGTGGCTTAAGCCGGTTTTGATGGACGTGTTGCTGAAAAACCTTCGGCGCGGGAACAGCCACAGAAAAAGGATCGCAGAGATGGCAAGGCAAGGCAAGATAAGCAGATCGACTAAAGTAATAACCCCCGAAAGATATGCGTCAACGCCAATCCCCCACAAGAAAGCAAGACCCAGAAAGCGCCACAGAGCCAGACACTGAACGCGTTTGAACCGTATGCGCTCTTCAGGATCCATTTGAGCCTTGATAACATTGAGCGGGGGGACAACCTTTTGGCTAAGAGATGTCGGTTGACGTTTGGCAGGTTCCCAAGGGGCATACCATCGCTTGAAACGATCCCATAACCTTTTTAAGTCGTTGCCCGCCATTGACTAAGCCTCAGTGCAATTAGGGGCTCTATGATGTGTAGCTGTCGCGAGCAAGCATTTAAGTGTTTCTTTGTGCTCTACGCGTCAACTGTGTAAAGTCGATAAGTCGGATAAATTCGCAAGATTGAATCTTGAATGGCTTGGTGCTTGCAAAAACCACAAGAATAAGACAGCCGAGAATCCCCCAAGCGACCTAAACAATAGTTTACTAGTAGTAGTAAGCGTTGCTGAAGTGAGGGTTTTTCTTTCTCACCACTAGGGTATACAAAGCTAATAAGGTGGACGACCCTACTCCCCGCACGCCGCTCCGTATCTTACTACATACCTAAGCTGTGCGTCTCGCCGTGCACGTTCCACGCTTTCTATTAGCTCTTCCGGTGGTATTGTGTGAAAATAGGCAGCAAAGAGGTTGTAGATGGCCTGTTTTTTGTAGCCTGTGTGGGTCTGGGGATGGACCCCCTTGTTTTACAAGCAAGTTTACGCTTCGACGCGCTCGTATGTGTTGCAAAATTGCCCTGAGTTGCGAATAGAACTCACAGCAAGGCTTATGTGACGGTGAGCGGATAGTGTTACGTTTCAAGATACAAACCGCAAACTGGGAGGTGAAAACATGCGAAAAAGACTCTTAGCATTTGTGCTTTGTGCGGCCGTGGTGAGCTCCATGACGGTCACGTTGGTCGTATCGGCCCGCGAAGCGAGTAACTCGGGCACGGTAGGCATTGACGTCGCAGGCTTCCTCACATCGTTGCACGGAAGTATTACCACCGCCCAACATCCAAGTATTTCAGGTGCTGATCTAGCCGTTTCAATGGATTATAAACGCGATTTGAACGATGGTTTCGGTTACAAAACAAAAGATGATAAGACAGTTTACGGTGGTGATACGGTAATTTATACTATTGCAGCAACGAATCACGGGCCAAAAGACGCGACTAACGTCAACGTAAATGATTTACTTCCTTCTGGTCTTAAATTCATAAGTGCGACGCCGTCCAAAGGAACTTACGATTCGCAATCAGGCGACTGGAAGGTTGGCAACTTAAACGCAGGGGAGCAAGCAACACTACAGCTAAAAGCCAAGGTTATACAGTCCGGGGAAATCAAAAATAAGGCTATCGTAACTGACGATTCGAATAGCCCAAATAATGTGGCCGTTGCGAAGTTTACGGCTCACAATCCCGTAATCTTGGTACACGGATTTGACAACGAGGCAGGAATTCAGTACCTCCTTCTATGGCACAAATTAATGCACAAATTGGATACAGAGGGCATTAGATACTATGCGTTCGATTATCATTCGGCGAGTAATGAAGATCCTCACGCCACCGCTAGCGCGTTGTTCGAACCGTGGATGAATCAGAAAAAAACTGAACTAGGCTACGGTGACGCTCCTTATAATGGCAAATTTGACATTATCTGCCATTCTATGGGGGCATTGGTGACAAGATTCTACATCGAGGATAACCCTGCAAATGCTCAGAATATTGGTCGATGGATAGGAATAGGACCCACAAACCGAGGAGCAGCCATCGCAGATATCTACTACCATCGAGAATTATCTCAACAACTTCACTTAGACTCTGCAGAAGCAACAAAATTTTTCAACGAGCTTGGGGCCGTTGTCCCGATGAACTCTTCAGCGGTCTTCAGCATGCAAACTACCAATCCAGAAATCATGGCACTAAATGAGCACTTTACGCCAACTGGCATCAATTACAAGATCATCGAAGGCACAAACGCGACGCTCTTCACTGTCGAAGCAGTAGAGAAAACGGCGACGGGACAATACCAATTTACGCTAGCGGGAGATGGAGTTGTCGCAAATGCGCAGAGCGAATTGCCGGGGGTACCAATCTATAAAGTGAATGGAGCCAATCACCTTACCCTTGTAGATGATAGCAGGGTTATTGCGAAAGTGATAGAGTACCTCGAAACCTGAATCATCTATCTAGATGACCCTTTCCGTAGCTCCTAACAAGGTGTTTCTTTTTTCCGATTGCTTTGATTTTTGAGGCCCGTTCAGAAGTGTGGTGGCAAAAGCAGTAGGTATGCCTTAAAAGGCCCTTGAAACGTAGCTGCTGCGCGAATCACAAGGGTTATGCGTGCTTTGCGCGTTTTTACACGTATGCAACGGATCTGCACCCACAAAATAAGCATTCAAAGTTCGAAAGCCTCGCACGCCTACCCAATTATTCGACTCCCACGTGAGTATCAAGACTTAGCAGGTTCACAAGCAGAGATCTATCAAACAAGCTACGACGATGGAATTGCTTTTCTAGTGAAGATCGTTGATCGTTCTAAAAAGAAGCTCAGCAAGGGCTCCAATTTCGAAAAGGAGCCTTCACACGGCGGAGGTCGCCGGTTAAAATCCGGCCGAGCCCATCTTCTTTTTCGATTCGGGGGCTGGAATCGTGTCGGATGATGAAGAGGGCAAACAAGAAAAGTTGCCAACCGACGAAGAGTTGCCAACTTCTGCTGACGGCGATGAAATGAATAAAGAAGAGCAGCAAGACGACTATATTGTCGAAGTCCCGGGCGGTATTATCTATTATCAAAGAGGTCCCAACGCTTGGCGGATGAGCTGCAACTGTTCATGGAACACAACGCACATCCTTCCAATACTTCATATACACATCATACACGTGCTCAGGCAGCGGATGCCGCAACTGACCACATAGATCGTGGTTGGAGCCTGCATTAGGCTTCAGTCGCTGTGTCGACTTGATCCTTCAAAGTGTTCAGTGTAATAGGTCGGTCCCTGCTCCAACAAGAACACTATAACCTAATTAAAGCTTGTTCACGAAAAAAGGAAGAAGGCCTACCCTTTCAGCACCTTTATTCAGGTCCACTCGTGGCCTTTTTCACACCTGTGCTTCCCTTCGTGCTTTGCGTCTTCGTGCGAGCAGACAATCTCGCCACCACACTCAGGGCACATGACAGTGCACTTAATGATTTCATTTTGCTCGTCATCCTCTGCCATTGTTCCACCTCTTGTTGACTGCTAATTAAAGCGTAGTGAATATAAAAGTAGTGATTTAAATCTAGCTACCGTTGGCGGTAATCAGCAGGCACCCCCCATCTTTCTGTTACATTATACCGAGGCACTGTTGACTCGAAGTGTACCAAGATGGGAGCATTATCTAACTGAGGATGCGCTGCAAAAAAAGAACTGTCGCCACAGCGCAGGGCTTCGAGAACTAGGGGCAATTCATCTTGAAAGATTTTATATCGTAATGGAGCAGATCCAAAAACAAACCCGCCAATCACGTGACAATAGACGTGTAACGCTGGCCCTTCATCAGTGTCTTTCCACTCAGCTGGCACTTCATCTCTCATGAGTCTTATATACCAACCACATATCTTTGATTCGGCAATCTGGGATAATTGTCAAAAAGAGCTCAGCTGTGAGATCGGAGTGGGTTAGCGTATAACGGCGCGGGGAGATCGGATCCGTGGGTCCAATCCCAGCCACGTGTTTGACGTGCAACTTTTCCAGCCGCAATCTATTCTCGCGTCTGTGCCTACCCATTGGTTCGCCTGCTGTTCAAACGTCCTTAAATTCAATCTCGTAGACGAATTGGAAGCCTATGTGCTTATCAAAAAGGGTATTATCAGACCTTTGACGGCAGCATGCCAGAACTGCCTCACAAATATTTGCTGTCTATGCTTTGTGAGCAAAGAAAAATGCCGCTCTCTTGTGAAGCAAGAGAACGGCTATGAAATGCAACCCGCTGTTTTAGCTTATGCATTCTACTTCTCGCTTTCATCAGGAGCGGAAGCAGCGGGAACATCAGTTGCCGACTGTGGCTGGGCAAAACTATCTGTCAAATGACTGCTAGAACTGACTTCTGCCTCCAGTTGTTGCAGCGAGATACCGTTTTTCTCCAGCAGGTGGATCAGCATACGAGTATGGCGCAGCAGTTCCGCGTCTTGAGCGGAGAGATGTTGCATAACCTGTTCAATATCGTTATAGCTAGTCATAGTCGTATTGAACTGTTCATCCGCCTGAAGTTCAGACTTTCGTCCTAAGACGTTCTGCCCAACCATAATAATCGGTAGTAAGGTCAGCTGAAGGAATGTTTGCGAAATCCATACAACGAGTAAGGCGACGATGGGGCTAAGTAGGCCAATGATGGCCATCAATCCAACGACAGCAAGCGCTGCAAACGTATATGCCGTCCACATCGTACCAACACTCTTAGTAAGCCCAACAGCAATCCGCGTATTGACGCCAGCCGCCTTTTGCTCAGCTTTATGAACCAGATTGACATTGCGTGGCTGGTACGGATGATGTTCGTGATCAAACAACGCGCTGGTATGGTGATGTGGGTGCGCCTGTGTCTGTGGTACAATCTCTGTTTTGACAGAGTCCGAGGTGGTCTCTCCTTGCATACTAATAATCCTCCGATTGCTATCTACCTATGTGTTCGATTATATCTTGCACTATAACAGGCTCCGACCTTTTTGAATAGGTGTGACCTGTTGAACGCTCTTTTGTATTGTTATTTGCCATAATTTACCTTCTTTATGGTCTTCCGGTCATCAAAATAAACTAAACACGTAAGAACAAGTTGACTCAGCTTAGAAGTCATAGTCTTAGTTACGACAAAGCGTTCAGATGTTACCATGTCAGTCGGAGCCTCAATAAGGCTCCTGCGCTCAGCGATAAGCTTTTTCATTACAATGACCACGAGCGGACCGTATTGTTTGGCGTTTTAATGGAGAATAAGACTGCAGTGATGTTAATAAAGCAAAATTTAAGTAAGAGCCCTCCGCAACCTTTTCCCATGCCATTCGCTCACCAACCTGAGTATATACCTGGAATTCCAGCAGCCACCATTACAACCCCCACTAATAATACGCGGGTGGAAAACCCAGTATTTGTTAAGGGCACAGCCCAAAACATTGGGGGAGAATTTTATCTATGGCTTGTATTATATGATTACAACGCGAGCCGCTATTACCCACAAGATGGACCCGTTGTTATCTCCTCAAACGGTCAATGGGATATGAATGTCTCTTTTGGGAGCAGCGGAAGGTATGATATTACGGCGCTCGCTGCAGACAAAAACGCCAACGAGAGTCTCTTACTATACCAAGCGGCGAGTGAATCGATTGGTGATTATCCGGGGTTGCCTGCCCTTCCTTCAGGATACATAACGCTGGCTTCAGTCACCGTCTCTAGAACGTAGCTTTAAATGTGTTCTATTCGTTCAAGCAGGTTTATTGAAGTGAAGGACGAAAAACGCGCACAGATCCACTAGGCCAAACCGTCTGGTTACCAGCAATGGGGGGATCGGTTTGCAGCAACACTTGTGTTAACGGTTAGCTTTTATGTTGACGGTACGTACGCTGAACAGGCGACCACGTCAACAAGCGGTACTGGGGAATTTATATTTCCGAGTTCCTCCACAAGTGGCTTAACACTCGGGCAACACGCATTTACCGCGAGCTTTGCAGGTAACGCGCAATATACGCCGTCAACATTCACTGGGCACGTTGACATAGTTGCGACTCTGAGCTAGAAAGTGGCTCCGTCGCCTGCACCGTATGAGTGTAATCGGCCAGTTCATGACGATTGGGAGTTTGGCACTCTCACTCTCTTTTTTTCGCAAGCAGGCTTGAACTGGTGTAGCGCAGCGTGTTCCTTTCGCTTTCCCAGCTCCTCGCTCGTTATTTCTTTTTTCTGAGTGATACAATAACGTAGGTGAGTGGCCACGTGAGCGGCATCAAAACGCGAGGCTAAAACCGAGCTGACCGGGTTATTTCTCACTTCTAAGATAGCTACTTTTGAATTTGGGTAAAGCGAACTCCCATGTCAAAAGCTTTTTGACAATCTCTTGGAAATTCTTCTTTTCGTCTCTTTGCTTTCTCTTGAACAATAAATAATGTTGACTCATACTTAGAATAATCGTCAAATTGATAGGTGTCGGTAACAAACAGCGATTCTGATTCCCCGAAGATCCTCTTCATTACCATTTCAACAATATTGAGAGACTGATCATAACCCATTAGTTTCATCTGGTCTTCTTTCGCACCCATAGTGTAAATTAAACCCGTCTTGATCCTCCTCCTAAAAAGCGTTGAGTGGTTCGCATCATACACCAAGTACGGAAATATGAGCCTTTCCATGAAGGATCTCATCTCGCCGGTAGCTGTTCCTAGGTAGATAGGAGAGCCCAAGATAATGGCATCAGCTTCCTCAGCTTTTTTGAGAATTGGTGTCAAATCATCGTTTACGGCGCACCTGCCATAGCTCTCGCCATTTTTCAATTTGCAGGCAAAACAGCTTATGCAGCCTTTAAAGTTGAGTTTATACAGATGAAGGAGTTCAGTCTCTGCTCCTTGTGAAGCCGCTCCTTCAAGCGCGTTGTTTAACAGGGTTGCGGTATTGCACTTGGTTCTCGGACTTCCATTTATTGCTAATACTTTCACAGACATGGATCTCCCTCATAGCGATATAACCTTTTTACACGAACGTGTGTCTGAACATGACTGTCAGACGCCTCAACGCGCAAGTTCGACATCGCCCCAATACTTCATATAGATGTCAAACACCGGTGCAGGTCGGGGATTTTTATAGAACCGCCAATCCACCCCTGAAACGCCGTGCTAGGAACATAAGCGCGATCGGACTCATTCTATCCAACCACGTCGCCCCACTGCTCAGCGAACTTTCTCAGGTCTGAAGGAACAAAATGGCTCCTGTACCGCTTTAAGGGAATCGTCTGCGTCCATGTCCATTTACAGAAGCTTTCAAGGGTAAACGTACGTTTTTTCTTCTCCGCTGTCACAAAAAGTCTAGCGATCTCGGGCGCATCCCGGCCAGAATCGCCATTCACTCTGTAGGCCTGAGCACGCTTCATCCTGCGATTCTAAGAAACTCTCTTCTTTTTCCGGCAATCCGGTTCAGAGAAGCTTATCTACGTTGAGCGCGCCGAAAAACAACTCAAAACGGTTCAGGGAAACAGCTCACGCAGATTGATTTTGAATTCGCCCAGTTTTCCGCCGTAGTTACCCGCAGAAATTCTGACCACACCATCGATGTCCAATGTGGCCTCAATTCCTTCTCTCATTGCTTCTCTAACTGTGTCAAGCGAGGTTCCGTTAATCACTATTTCGGGGATATATCGAACGCCCTCTGGAACCCTGTAAGCCTTTCCCGATCTGTGCTTAAGCGAAGGACAGAATGAATCATTTGTGGTTGGACCTATCAACGGAAAATGGGTTTCAGGCTTTGAACCTGCGGCACACACATCGAAAGGGGTTACTACACCCTTTACGCGATGGATGGCACGCAGGGCCTTTTCTCCGGCTTTCCTTAGAGCGTCTTTTGTTTTGCACATGACCCAGAAATTCGCGCCCATCACGCCGCGAGCGTACCCTAAACGCCTTTCAATAATGAAATCTGGGACCATAAGTGGCACAACAATAACGTTTCTACCAAAGCGTTTTTCCACCCATTCATACCCGTCCCCGCAATGTCCAATCCGCTCCATCATCTCCATTTTACCCTCTGCGTCGGGTAACGCATCGAAGATCGCGGTGAAGGGCTTAACAAGTATGTCTTGCCGAATCCTGTAAGAAAGTTCAGCCTCAAACTTCTTTACGGAAGCGGTGAAGGCCTTCTTCTTGTCTAAACCCGCCCAGAACTGCAGGACAGCGCCCTCGCGCTTATCCGGAGTCTCGTCTTTGTCAAGCCACTTCTCAACCCCGCCTTCCACTCTACCAATCACAACTGAAGGGGTTGCCGTTGAGTCCTCAGCTGCACTGTGCAGAGTTGACTCGTCGTCGGCTGTGATTATCACTCGGCAAAAAATACCTGTAGATGCCTCGGCATATGTGTCGTCAATTTCAGCTTTGAATACCATTTCTCATCTGAGCCCCCTACGGATTCTCCTCTGACCTTTTTTCTGAGTTCGCTGCTCTCTTCCACTAGTAATTTCCTATTCTCAGCGGAGACTATTTGAACCTTGGGTAACTCTTGAAGGCGCTCCTTTTTTGCATCTATTTGACAGGCGGAGGTTAGGATGGGGTTTTCCGGTCGAAAGGAAAGGGGAGAAACTGGGGAGTATACGCTCGTGCGGAATAAAGCTTGCGCTATTCCGGTACGCCTGCTCGTGAAAACACCGATACGGATAGCCGCGCTCTCAGCCCGGAACTTGTCGACTGCCTCAATCAAACCGGGCATCTACTACAACTTCGGCATTTGATAAGGGACGTGAAAGTCCTTCAGTAAGCTCTTCGCAGGTCACTTCGTTTTTCGATTTCTGTTAATAGCTCCTTCCGACAAAGGCACTAAGAAAACGAATCGGCTCGGTGCTGCAAAAGACAAAGGCCTCATCGAGTCTTGTAAACTGTAATTGGGAGGTCGACAGACAAGGCTGCTTCTGCACTATTGTTTAGATTCGCGGTGCTCTTCGCTGCCTTCTGTTCCTGCATCGTTTTTGCTTGTTTGGCCTAACCGAAATACGCGCCAGAGATAGCTCACGATGGCGGTGATCGCGGCCACTGCGGCAACTGCCAGGGCTACCCTGATTCTTGGCCTCATTAGTTTGCTTCCTTTTCTGAAAATATCTTCGTCGTGCTGGTCTGGATCACTTGTTTTGGAGGTCCGCTCAAACACCGCTGCTATCCGTTACGTATCCGAGAGTTCAGCGCCAACGATAGTGTGGGTGGTCATGACTCCCTCCACATCACGGATCACGTCTACCGTCTTGCTGAGGAGGGGCAGCCCATCGACTTCGATGATCACCAAAAAATCGTACTCTCCGAATACGTGATGCAGTTCTCTAATCCCAGGGATCTCGCCGAGTTTGTCAAAAACGCTTCGCTCCTGGCCAGGAACAACGTTTACTAAGGTAACTCCGATCACCATATGTATCCCTTGATCTTAGGATGGGGCGCGTGTATTTAGAGCTAATCGCAAAAAAAGGCGGGTTTAGGTCGATTATTGCGACGACGAAATGCGTCGTATCTTCTGGCCTCAGCGCGGGAGCTGCGTTTTGACTAGCATCGGCTAAACTGGTGACCTTTTTTTGCCGTGCAGAATTCCCTGCGCGCGCGACGATGGCTCGGTCGAATTAGCGGCGTTTGAGGCAAGTTGCCCTTCGCCCTATTGCGCGCAAACGCGTGGACTGATATGTGCAAGGCTGACACCTTTTTGCTGCGTCATCTCGCGCTTCTCCGTTTCGCCAGTTAACGGAAGCCGCGCGGAAGCAAACAGCGAAAAAATCGTCCTGCAGGTTCCGCAGCCCTACCCGAACCACAAGGGTGGACAGATAGCCTTCGGGCGGGACGGCTACCTATACATCGGGCTCGGCGATGGGGGCGGAGAGGGTGATCCGCTAAGCAACGGGCAAAACCTCTCGACATTGCTTGGCAAGATCTTGCGCATCGATGTTAATTCTGGATCTCCGGGCTTAAACTACAGCATTCCCCGTGACAATCCCTTTGTTGGAAATACGAAAGGGTACCGCGCCGAGATATACGCGTACGGCTTGCGCAATCCGTGGAGGTTCAGTTTTGACCCCGCAACTGGTCGCCTGTGGGCTGGAGATGTAGGCCAAGATAGGATAGAAGAGATCAACGTCATTCTGAACGGAAGAAACTACGGCTGGAACGTTATGGAAGGGAGCCTATGCTATTCTCCTCCGTCAGGGTGCAACCAGACTGGACTCGAGCTGCCAGTCTGGGAGTACAACCACAGCGTGGGATCTGCAGTTATCGGGGGTTTCGTGTACAGAGGAGCGGCGCACCCCGATCTCGAGGGCGCATACATTTATGGAGATTATGGGTCGGGTCGGATCTGGGCTCTGTGGTACAACGGCACGGGCGCCCCTGCAAACACTGAGGTCGCGTTCACCGGTCTCAACATTTCTTCCTTAGGCGTAGATTCGCACAACGAACTCTTCATCTGTGCTCTTGACGGCAACATCTACAAGCTGCACGCGTCCGACGCGTGACGAGTTCGCGTAAAGAAAGGTAAGCCACAAAGACACCTGAATAGTAGCGCTCCTAGGAAAAAAGAAGGAATGAAGCAACTAGGAGAAGGCGAAGCTATGCGTTGGTTGCCTACCTCTGAAGCTATCTAACTTCACAGTGATCGCCTAGAAATCGTCTGACGACAAGTGAGCGCTTAGAAAAAGCTTTGTGAGTTCACAGCAATTGCGTAGTGCGCGTGAAAAAAGGTTGATACATCGTGTCAAAGAGGCGAAATTCCCTGTCGAATGACCAAGCTTCGGATTCATTGCTCAGCAGTTTTATTCGGGGATTGCACGACTACTTCAATCCGCTCCTTCACGTGATCGAAGAACTTCAGAGCGACGCAAAGAACAAGCGCAAAAAGTGAGCTGTGTGAGTGGAGTTCCGCGAATGCTACACTTCTTCTAAGCGATCGAGCCACTCGTTGACTAAGCAGTTAAACACGGTCTCTTGCTCGACTTCCAGGCCGTGCCCGGCCCTATCCAATATCGCAACAGTCCCGCGGGAGTAATTCGCAACGATTTTCAGTGAGTCATGATACCCCACCGACGCGTCTTGACGGCCCACAAGAATGAGCGAAGGCCGGTCGAAGGGATGTGGAAGCTGGTCTACCTCAAAGGAAAAGCTGTACCCGCGTTTTTCAAATCGCTCAAGGAACGCCTCATCCTTCGCGTTCATCCCTGGAATAATATCCTGCGTGAAGCGATCCCATCGCGGATGGTCCTGCACCACAAGCACGCGCTCAAACAATTGCTTCTGGGCGCTCGGTGCGATACTCGCTAAGAACGATTTATCTTTGACGAATACTCGTCGGGGGGGTAGGTCGCGCCGGTTTCGATCGGCGATGACAACAGGACAGATGAGAAGGACTCCTTTGATGCGTTCTGGTATTGAACGGACTAGGCCGCGGGCCAGGTATCCTCCGTACGATTCGCCAGCCACCAGGAACTGATCGTTGGGAATAACGTTTTCACAAAACTCAATGATAATGTCCAGCATCTGATCTGCATCGTTCAACCAGCGTGGAGCGTGCGTGCGACCCATGCCCGGCAGGTCGAAGTAAATACGTTTCCATCCCGGGCGATTTGTGAAGATCGGTTCCATGCAGCCGGTCATCACGTGGTGATCGATGCCAAACCCATGGATCGCTAGCACGGGGTTGCCCTCACCGCACGTCTCGTAATAAATGCGCAGATCGCCTATGTTGCATATCATGGATAGTGAGATGAGGGGCTCGAGGTAAAAAAGATGGTGCCGTTTTGCAAACAATTGGCCAGGTTTTGGGAAACGTCCAACATTCGGCGCACTCAGGCATCATCGAGCAAATGCCAGCGCTAGCTCTTTGGAACAGATGCTCGCGCGCCACGCCATTCTGCCAGGGTTTTGCTGCATGAAGTGGCACGCGCGTCTCAAAAACGTCCACAGGGGGGAAGCTAGGATGGGTCTCTCTAAATAGGATGAGGAACATAACCTAGTAGAGACCATAACGGCCTCTCAGCGTTAGCATTTGCACTTGCTGTCTTAAATTGCCGTTGGGGGGCGACGCCGCATGTCTCCCAAAATGAGGTAGTCACGCTCTATGTGAGACACGCGGCTTTCGGTGCCTTTTCCCAACTGTTTTTCCCCAAGAACGACGTACTATTTTAACTTGTTGGATTCTGAGCAGTAGTTCTACTGCACCTCACTGCTCGCCCAGTTTCAAGACCCTGAGCCAAAATACGCCGCCAGGTTGCCCCAATACCATTCGACCCACCTAGTTTTGAGATCTGCATAAAGATCTTCAAGGATATCGGCCTGGGGAAAATCTAATAGTGTTTCCTGACCTCGGCCTGCAGTTCGAACGTCACCGTAGAATAATGACCTTGGGGCCAGTCGGCGCCTCGCCATTTTTGCACGATTTTTTTGTCTGGGATCATTTCGACGGTCGTTCCGGAAGCCCACTGTCGAAGGCACTAAACTCTCCTCCGACTTCCCTACGTATGTCCGCCGGTGAATGTGCAAAGTCTGCGTGTTTATTGGAGTCCATGAGGGTCTCATAGACCTCGTGAGGAGTCGTCTTAGACAACACCGATTGATGAAGTGTTTTGGTCTTCATTTGCATCACCTTTTCACGAGGGCGTGCTTATCTTCTTTACTCAGCACGCACAGGTTTTCCGCAGGAACCTATTGGCGTGACTTCGGTCTTCGTGGTTGGCGTTACAGAGATGAAAGTTTGCGCACGGAACGAGCCATAAATCGATGCTGTCGCGGAGAGAGCCCCGTTTGGTCTTAGCTGGCGTTTGTTCTCTCTAATGCGCGAAGCTATATATGACATAGGCATACAGATACGTGTTCAAGCAAAAAGGAGGTGACGGCGTGTATAGAGCAAACACAAGAAACAATTTCGGCGGCGGCTACAAGAGCTACGATAGTAAACCAAAGAGCGCTCCCGTAGATATTGGAAAGCAATACGACGTGAAAATCGAAGATATTGCAAAACAGGGCGACGGGATAGCTCGCATTAGCGGTTTCGTGATTTTCGTTCCACACACCAAGATCGGTGACGAAGTTAAGATTGAAATCAAGGCTGTGAAGCGCAACTTCGCTTTTGCTGAAGTAGTTGAAGAGTAACCAAGCTAGTTTGCGTTACGGATTGAACTGAATTGATGGATTAACTACATTATTGTTGGAAGTTGCGCTGCGCACCTTGACTAATATGTTGTTCTTCCATCTACCTTTTTGATTAACTGGTGCATTGGGCGCAAACGTGCGCCAAATGCGTTGCACGCTTTTTCGAAAAGCGCACGCTTTTTTCTTTGAAGCACATTGTTCCGGCGTTCACAGGACAAGATGGGCTCCGCAATTGTATATTGCCGTTTTGCGGACGGTCCCGAATTCACTGAGCGCATCAGACGGATCTGTGCCGTAAACAGCATCCCCGAGCATCGCCATCGAAGCGCACCCGCCGGCAGCTTCTACGGCCTCTACTGCGTCTTGCGCTTTCTGACTCAGCATTTCAGTGTCGTACGCAAATTGCCGAGACAGACGCATGAATTCGTCAAACGTGGGTTTCCGGATTAGCTTCTTGAGTGCGGCCGATCCAAACGTCTCTATTGCAGCGAGCGCGCCTCGGTCTGCTAAGATTTCAGGCGTCGAGAGTGGCCCGAACACAAGATAAGAGATTTCGAGCGGTGGGGTGGGAATTCGATCGACCGAATTTTGTCGCCTAATGACGACACCTCCAACAGCCTGCGCGATGACGTCGCCGACTCCGGTCTTGTTGACAATTTCTGCGCGCTGCGCCGTCTCGCAAAGCGCGTTGAAACTGAAATTGAGCTTCCATAGCTGGTTGAGGGAAAGAGCGGTGCTTAAAGCGCCTGCACCACTCGTGCCCAGGCCGCAGCTGATCGGCCCGGCGAGCTCCGTCCTTACGTCGGCTTGCTTCTCGGACAGAGAAGCGAGGACCGTCCTTGTGGTAGGCGCGGGAGAAGGCTCTCTGTTGATATACACGCTACCTTCGCCTACCACGACTTCAGTCGTTGCGCCATCGGCGATAACGATGCCGCACCCGACTGAGGAGATCCCTGCCCGGTCGGGCTTCAGCGCGAAAAACCCCGTTATGTGAAATGGGCAAAACGCTTTCATGTGCCGTTCATTCGACGAACGATAGCGTCCATAATCTTCTCAGCGAGGAACGCTTTGTCGCCTTGGTGCCGTTCGACCTGCGAGTTGACGATGTATATTTCGTTGTCTTCCGTGCCCATGCCTTGGAACGTTACGTCGTTTGCGACTACCAGATCAACGGGGATAGTTCTGGCGCATTCAATAAGAGCGTCCGGAGTCGTGTGTGTTTCCGCTTTGAAACAAACGATAAAGAGGTTTGGGTACTTCGCTCTGACGATGTCGGTGAGTTTCGGCACATTTTTCAGCGCGAGATGTAGCTCCTGACCCGATCGTATCTTCCCACTGTGTTTATCTACCGTGTAATCTGAGATGGCCGCCGCGTTGATGAAAATGTCGCACCCTTTCTCGAGCTCAGACAGCACCGCTTGAATCATCTCGGCCGCGCTTTCCACATGTACTTGGTTGACGAGCCGCGCGTCGCCGTTGTGCACGATAGTGACGCTCGCGCCTCTTCTAAATGCTTCATATGCAAGCTCTCTGCCCGTTCGTCCGGAGCTCCTCGTAGTAAGAATGCGAATGGGGTCTAATGATTCTGTCGTCGCTCCGCTGGTTATCACGACTCTCTTCTGTCGGAGCTCAGCTTCCGAAACGAGCCGTTCGACCACGAGCACGATTTCGTCGAGTTCAGCAAGCTTTGCTTTGTCTTCTTCCAGGCGCGGCGATACGAAATGCACAAGGTTTTTCAAGCGATCAAGGTTCTCAGCGATGAGCGGATGAGAGTACATGGACTCATGCATTGCCGGGACGATGACTACGGGCTTTCCTGATCCCAGCGCGGTGACGGCGCACGTCGTGACGGGGGTGTCATCGATGCCGTGCGCCACCTTGCCGATCGTGTTTGCCGTGCACGGGGCAATTAGCAGCAAATCTGCCGATCCGCCTTTACCGAGAAATGTAACGTGTTCCACGTTTCCGGTAAGTTGCGTTATCACGGGCTGTTGTGTTGCATATTCCAGCGCGTTTGGATGGACTATCTTACAGGCCGCGTCTGTCATCACGCAATGTATCGTTGCGCCTTTGCGCTTGAGCTCGTGGACGAGCTTGACTGTTTCTACTGCTGCGATGCTGCCAGTAACGCCGACGATGATGATCTTGCCTTCCAAACTTCTCATGTGCGTGCAACCGATGCGTTTTAAGCTAGTTTCTTCTCGTTTGACTGATTAAGTTTTGCATCACGGCTCATCCAAATGGCGGTGCACTTATGAGCACGCGAGCGGTGGCTGTTGTGTTCTCGTTAAAACAAACGGCAATGGCGGCGCGTTCATTTTGGCTACTCGCGCCGTTGTGCGTCTAACAAGGATCGAGCGAAATAGCTAATACCCGTCGCCTCGTCAGAGCATATGATGAAGCACAACATCATACGAAAGGGACGATTAGCGGAGTTCGATGAGCAGGCGCTGCGATTCACCTCCTCGATCGCCGCGGACGCGTGGTTCTTTCGCTATGATATTCTTATTGATCTCGCCCATGTGGCGATGCTGAAAAAGCAAAGCATCATCGAGCAAACGACGTTCGAAGCCTTGACTAAAGCACTCCTCAAAATCAAGGAGCAGGGGTACGCCAAGCTGCCGCGGGACGTTGATGACGTTCACGTCGCGATTGAGACTGCCTTGACGGAGCGTGCCGGAAGCGCGCAAGCAGGGTGGCTCCACGTCGGCAGGTCAAGAAACGATGAGGTTGCAACCTGCATTCGAATGGCCTTACGTCATGACTTACTGGTGCTCATGGACGCTGTTCTCGCCTTACAAGATACGCTTCTGGAACGTTCCGCAAGCAACGCCACGACCATTATGCCGGGATTCACGCACTTGCAACACGCGCAGCCAACCTCGCTCGGGCATCATCTACTTGCGCACTGTGACGCTTTAGAGCGAGACTTCGCAAGGCTGACCAACTCGTACGAACGGACAAACCAATCTCCTTTAGGCGCAGCCGCCTTTGCTTCAACAGGATGGCCGCTTGACCGAGATTTTGTTGCGTCAGCACTTGGCTTTGATGGCATCGTAGAGAATTCTATGGACGCCGTGAGCACCCGTGATTTTGCGATAGAAGCGCTAGCCGCTGCGTCAAATGTGATGATCACGCTTAGTCGTTTGGCCGAAGAGTTGATACTATGGAGCACGTCTGAGTTTGGCTACGTGGAAATAGACGACAAGTTCGCTTCCACGAGTTCCATCATGCCGCAAAAGAAGAACCCTGATACGCTCGAGCTTATTAGGGCTAAGACGGGTTCGGTTATTGGAGATTTTACGGCTAGCGCGGTGATTTGCAAGGCGCTGCCGTTCAGCTACAATCTCGACTTACAGGAGATTACACCGCACTTGCAGCAGGCGATTGCAACGACAATCAATTGTGCTCGCATCGCGAACGCGGTGCTGCAAACCATTTCGATCAACAAACAACGGCTTGCTGAAATGAGCGCCGTGGGTTTCACCACTGCAACTGAGCTAGCTGACACGATCGCGCGCACCGCACACGTTCCTTTTCGAACGGCACACACGATTGTCGGAGACCTCGCGCGCGTCGGGATATACGACTTGGACGCGATCGACCAAGCTGGGTTGCGGCACCTCGGAAAGCAGCTCTCGCTGCTTGGTTTGACAGCAAACGATGTCGCAGAAGCCCTTGACGTCAATCGTAGCGTTGAAAAACGGGACATTGCGGGCGGACCTGCCGCCAGCCAGCTCAAACGGATGTTGAAAGCGCGACGCAGGCGGCATAAGGTGCGACAGCAACGCCTGTTGCTGCGACAGACAGCACTGCAGAGGGCTGAGAAAGGTCTGCTGACGGTGTCCGGAGCTTAAAATGGGCGACATAGGACACGGTGATCGTGTCAAGGTGGTTAAGGGCAAAAAAGAGTTTTGCGGCGCGCTGATGCCGAGCGTGACTGACTTTGTCGTGATTAAACTCGACAGCGGGTATAACGTAGGGTTCGCACCCGAAGGGATAACGATGACGCTTGTCGAAAAGGCAGCGCCGCTCGCCGAAAAGCGATTACCGCGGCCTGTGCGACCTGAACTACCCCGACTGAGCATCATTTCCACCGGGGGTACCATTGCTAGCAAAATCGACTACCGAACAGGTGCGGTGACGAGTCAATTTGACGCGGATGATATTATCGACGCGATTCCGAGCTTAGCCGAAATCGCTAACATTGAAGGCACATTGCTCTTCAACATACTGAGCGAGAATATGCGGCCGGAATCGTGGTCAGAGCTAGCTCAATGCATCTACAACGAAGTTCGTGCAGGAGCCGATGGGGTACTCGTAACCCACGGGACGGACACCTTGGGATACAGCGCCGCTGCCTTGTCATTTATGCTCCAGGTACCCGTGCCGGTCGTATTGGTAGGTTCGCAAAGATCTGCTGATCGACCGAGCAGCGACAACGTCGTTAATGTGGTCTGTGCCGCAGTAGTAGCTACAAGTGACCTTGCTGGGGTTTTTGCGGTAATGCACGAAGACGCTTCGGATGACACCTGCCTTGTTCACCAAGGAACCCGCGCAAAAAAAATGCATACTTCACGACGCGACGCGTTTCGATCAGTAAATGCCTCGCCGATTGCACGCGTCAGTTATCAGGAACGGTGGGTGCAATTCCTAAGCGATCACACGGGTCGAGGCGGCTGCGAACTCTCCGTCCGTTCACACATCGAGCCGAAGTGCGCTTTGGTTAAGTTCTTCCCGGGAGCGAGTCCTACTATCGTGGACTTCTATGTGGCACAAGGGTACAAGGGCTTGGTTATTGAAGGAACCGGTCTGGGGCACGTCGCAAGCGACTGGGTTCCACACGTAAAAAAAGCTGCAGATGTTATGCCGGTCGTCATGACCTCTCAATGTGTTTACGGGAGGGTGTGCGACAGAGTCTACGATACTGGTCGCGATCTGCTGAGCGCAGGCGCGATCGAAGGTGACGACATGTTGAGCGAAACAGCGCTCGTCAAACTGATGTGGGTGCTTGGCCAGACATCCGATCGTTTTGAGATTGCTAGGCTTTTGAAAACTGACGTCGCCGGAGAGATACGCGCGGATGCGACTAGGACACGAAGCACGTTCGAGGAGTTGCCGTGAAAGAGCACGACTACAAAAAAGTCGGCCTTAAGGCAGGCTTGGAGATTCATCAACAGCTGAACACTACGTCAAAACTATTTTGCAGCAGTCCGACCGAATTGCGGGACACAAAAGACGCGTCTTACGAGTTCTATCGCTACCTGCGCCCTTCAAAGAGCGAGATGGGGGAGATCGATCGTGCCGCGATCGAAGAGGGGATCGGCACCCGGCGATTTACGTACAAGGCGTATGAGAGCACGTGCCTTGTGGAAAATGATGATGAACCACCGCTGGAAATGAACCTTGAGGCCCTGAAAATTGCGCTTCAAATAGCCCTCCTTCTGCAGATGGAACCTTTCGAGCAAGCCCACACAATGAGGAAACTGGTAATCGATGGGTCGAACACGAGCGGGTTCCAGCGAACGGCACTCCTCGCAGCAGGCGGGTATATATCGCTTAGCAGCGGTTCCGTTCGAATCGACACCCTGTCCATCGAGGAGGAAGCAGCGCAGATAGTCGACAAAGACGTTTACTCCCTCGACCGGCTCGGCATCCCGCTTGTCGAAATTGGTACAGCCCCAGACGTGACAACGCCTAAGATGGCACGAGAGCTTGCGCTTGCGATTGGAACGATCTTGCGAGCGTGTAAAGTCAAGCGAGGGATTGGAACGATCAGGCAGGATATCAACATCTCTATCGCGGGCGGTGCACGCGTCGAAATTAAGGGCGTGCAGGCACTTGACCTCATTGAGAATATTGTGCGTCTTGAAGTCACGAGGCAGCTAAACCTGCTTAAGATCCGAGATGAGCTACAAGAGCGCGGAGCGGGCGTAGGAAAACCGGTCGAAGTCAGTCCGATATTTGCTCATACTGCGTCAAACGTGCTTAAGAAAAAACACGTGTGGGGCCTGTTGCTTCCGCGCTTTGCCGGCATCGTAGGCAAAGACATCCAGCCCGGGCGTCGGCTCGGTTCTGAATTCGCAGATCACGCAAAGAAGAGGGGGGTTGCTGGGATCTTTCATACTGACGAGTTGCCGCGATACGGGATAACGTCTCGCGAAACCGAGACTCTTTTACGGTTTTTGAAAGCAGAGGAAAGCGATGCGGTTGTTATACTGGCAGACGAGAACGTGAAGACGTGCGTCGAAGCGATTTATGCTGTTACGAACCGCGCTAAAGCAGCCACGGAGGGCGTGCCCGAAGAAACGCGACGCGCGCTGAGCAATGGATGCTCTGAATATATGCGGCCCCTTCCCGGAGCAGCCCGCATGTACCCGGAGACGGACGTATCTCCCATCGCAGTTCCGACGGAGCTTGTTGATCGCGTCAAAGCGCATTTGCCTGAGAGGCTCGATGATCGGATGCGTCGCTATAGGCAGGAGTTTCTCCTGAACGAAGAGTTGGCGAGGCAAATCGCGTGGTCCGAGAACAATCAACTTTTTGAGCAAGTTATGCGCCTCTCAGGGGGCCTAGACGGTAGCCACGGTCAAGACGAAGTCAAAGATGCCGCAACGTTTGCAGTACGAACGCTTGAAGGAACGATTGCAGAGTTGAAAAGGGACAACGTGCCCGTCGATCGTCTAACCCATGAAACCACACTTGACGTTTTCAGGCTTGTGAACTCTAAGACTATATCAAAGGAAGGTGTTCCCGAAATCCTCCGTTGTCTCGCCGAATGTCCGACGAAAACGGCGAACGATGCGGCAGCAGAGCTTGGATTTGTCATGTTGAGCGAGCGCGAGCTTCGAGCGATCGTGAACGACGTCGTGCAATCGCGACTCGAGTTCGTTAAAACAAAAGGCATGAGTGCTGTAGGCCCCCTGATGGGCGTCGTTATGAAGCAAGTTAGAGGTAAGGCAGACGGAAAACTCGTAAACGAAGTGCTTCGCGCAAAGATTGTGTCTGTTCTTCAGTAGAGGTGATTTCCTGCAGAGCACGGATCTTCTGTATGACTTGGTGAACATCCCGAGCACGAGCACGCACGAGCACGATATCAGTCTTTTTGTCGAAGAAATGCTGCGTGACCTCGGAATGGAAATCATACGCTCTGGCAACAATCTTATCGGAAAGCTGGGTCGCGATGGGCCTGTGCTTGCGTTGTGCGGCCACCTCGATACGGTACCTCCATTTTTCCCGCCTAGAGTGCAAGGGCGAAAGCTTTACGGAAGAGGCGCAGCCGACGACAAGGGCGGGCTGGCGGCGGTCATCAATGCGGCAGCGAACATTGACCAGGAACGGCTCCGGGGCACGCTGCTTACGGCGTTCGTCGTCGACGAAGAGCTACGAAGCCGCGGCGCTCAGGACGTGTTGCCTCAGCTGCGCGCCGACTTTGGCATCGTCTGTGAGCCGACGAATCTGAATATTGTAAACGGGCAGAAAGGACGCTTGACGTTTCGCATTCAATCCGTCGGCAAAAGGGCTCACGCGAGTAAGCCTGAGTTGGGGAAGAATGCCATTGTTGGGATGGCAAAGCTTGTGCTGCGGCTCGAAGAGATTCCGCTGATCCGGCATCCGAAGCTTGGCCACGAAACAATCACGGTTAGTACTATCGCTGCTGGAGATGCGGTTAACATCGTCCCCGATCTTTGTTCGATTGACGTTGACTATCGCTACGTGCCTCCCGACGATGCATCCCGAGTTTTAGCCACGTTGAGAGCAAAATTGCCGGAGGTGCGAGTAGAATTTGCGGACGACCCCAATAATTTCACTCGACCATTCTACTTGCCCGCTCACCAGATCATCACTTTGTTAAGCGAGTCCATACGCAGGACCGGCCTCGAGCCGCAGATGGTTACTATGGACGCGGGCACTGACGCTTCCCGTTTTAATGAGGCGGGAATACCTACTGTTGTCTTCGGGCCGGGAGGCATTGCGCAGGCTCACACGTCCGATGAATGGATAGACCTCCGCGAAGTGGAGATGGCAAGCGTAGTCTTCCAAGAGTTGATTAAAAGAGTTTTGACGACACAACGCTGATTTGGCTCGGGTGTTACTCTGTCCTCGCTCTCGCGTCGCTAAGCGAGGGTGGTCTGCGCCGGCACACAAGATTTCTTATTACAGAAGGGCTTAGAGCTATGACGGTAGCGGGCACGATGCGACCTGTTGATGACGTGACACGTCCCACCATTCAGCTTTTCAAAACAGATCCTGACTGAACAACCATGCTTGTCGAATCTATCTCTTTTTTGTTGCTCGCTTTTCTTATCCTCCTGCTGCTCGTGGTGGGATTCGAGACTGTCGGTTTCAGACTATCAGAAGCTGTGCTGATCTTTGTAGGGTCGACTTTGTTGTTCCTGATATCTTTTCCTTCGATATTGCTGTATTTTCGTGGTTCCTTGGGGATCGGCATTATTGATGTGCCGCTTCGTGTCCTAGCATTCCAGGGGTTTCTTGTGGTTGGCCCAAGAAGTGACCTTGCCATCGGATTTGATGTCGCCGGTTTTCTGATACCGTTCTTCATTTCGTTAAGGATGATCTTCGACAGACGAAGCCCTATCAGAGCAAGTCTCATCGGAATCGCGTGTATTGCCGCCATTTCGTATTTAACTTCAGCGTACGTGGCAGGAGAAGGCGTTGTTATCTTTGATATCTACGTTATCGCAATTGCCGCAAGTATCATAGGCATAGTGCTAGCAAAGAGGCAATGGGGAAGCGTAGGTCCGATTGCTTACGTGTCTGGTTCATTGGGCGTGTTGCTTGGTGCGGATCTCGTTCGCATCGGCGACATTCTCACCTATCTGCCGAGAGGCTTCGCGTTTGCTTCGATAGGGGGTGCAGGCGTTTTTGATGCAATCTTCTTGGTCGGCGTTTTGGCGGTGACCATCGACGTGATCTTTGTAGAAAACGTGCGGTTGATCAATTGGATTCATAGACGTTTGGCTTAGCTTGGCAACTCTGTCTCCACGCCTCAGCGTATCGACGCACGGGACGTAAAGTGGCGAATTCTCGCACAGCCGGTCCCGAAGAAAGCGTTTTATAGGTAGCTCTATAATAATGGCTGTAGGAATACGTATGTACTCGAGGGATCGCCTTCTTTGTCAATTCGAGAATGAATAATGAAGTAGTCACGTTTTTTGATACGACGCTCCGAGATGGAGAGCAAACGCCTAACGTTTCGCTCACCGACGAACAGAAGCTTACCATCGCAAAAGCTCTCGACAAGCTAGGCGTCGACGTGATCGAAGCCGGGTTTCCTATTTCCTCGAAAGGGGAATATAAGGCGGTAAGAAGCATCGTCAATGCGGAACTAGGAACAACTATCTGCGGTCTCGCTCGCGTCATGAAACCAGATATCGATGCGTGCCTAGATGCGGGCGTAGGGCTAATTCATGTTTTTGCCTCAACGTCAGATGTGCAGTTGAAGCATTCAATGAAAAAGACAAGACAGGAAGTGTATGATCTGTCGGTCGACGCCGTCGAATACGTTAAGGAGCACGGGACACAATGTCTCTTCTCTGCGATGGATGCCACTCGAACGGAACCGGAGTTTCTTCATCGCATTTGTCGTGGCATAGAATCGGCCGGGGCCGACATCATCAATATCCCGGATACCGTGGGTATTATGGCCCCCTCAAAGATGTTCAACTTCATTAAGCACATCAAAGGTGTTGTCAAAGTTCCTATCGACGTGCACTGCCACAACGACTTTGGTCTAGCTGTTGCCAATAGCCTGTCAGCGATCGAAGCCGGAGCCAATCAAGTACAAGTGACCGTAAATGGGATAGGTGAAAGGGCTGGGAACGCTGACCTCGCCCAAACGGCGATGAGCTTGTCAAGCATCTTTGGAGCAAAGCTGAACATTAATACTCAGTTCCTTCTCGAAACCTCACGGTTAGTGGAGCGATTCACGAAGATCAACATGCCCCCCACGATGCCAATTGTCGGTGAAAACGCGTTCTCGCACGAATCCGGAATTCATTCTCGCGGGGTGATCGAACGCGCTGACACGTTTGAGCCAGGGATTATGACGCCCCAAATGGTCGGTCAGCGTCGCCGCCTCGTTGCTGGCAAGCACGCTGGCAAGCACGCCGTGCGCGAGATGCTCAAGGACGCCCTTTTTGACGTCACCGAAGACGAGCTCGTGCGCATACTGAATCGCGTAAAGGAAATAGGCGATCAAGGCCGGCGAGTCACCGATGTCGACTTATACGCTATAGCTGAAGCGATCACAAATGAGGTGCTGAAGCCGACAATTCTGCTTGAGGAGCTGTCTGTGATGACGGGCAATCGCATCACTCCAACTGCAACAGTGAAAGCAGTTGTTGAGGGGAAGACGAAAATCGGGGCCCGTGTGGGCATCGGTCCAGTCGATGCCGCGATTAATGCAGTACATGACATTCTTGGGGGCACCGACGTGCAATTAAGGACATTCAGAATCGACGCGATCAGCGGTGGGACCGACGCACTTGCCGATGTCGTCATCGGTGTCGAAGATTCACGTGGTAATATGGTGACTGCTCGCGCTGCTCGAGGCGATATTGTAATTGCGTCGGTTGAAGCCATGATTAGCGCGATAAATCGCCTTAAAGCGAGAGACGGTGGGTAGTGTCGCGATGGCATCTCGTCGACACGCACTGTCACATCGATACGCCTGCGTTTGACGATGATCGACAATCCGTGATTGAGAGGGCGTTCGAAGCGCGAATAGCGCTCATCAATTCGGGCATTAGCCTGAAATCGAACTGGGCGACGAGAGAATTGCTTCAGCACGAGAACGTGTACGCGGCTTACGGCCTCAGCCCGCTTCAGGTTGCCGAAAAAGAAAGCGTCGAGGAATTCATTCGGCAAAACGCAGATTCAGCAACCGCAGTTGGCGAAGTTGGGCTGGATTATTACCATGTCAAGTCGGGACATCAACGTGAGAAACAAGAAAACGCGTTTGAGCGATTCATTCAGCTGAGTCAAGAGCTCGGCCTACCCCTTGTCATTCACAGCCGCGATGCCGAGGAGCGCGTTTTTGAGCTCGTGCACAGTGTAGATCAGGCAGTCTATCACTGCTACGGGGGCAGTGTGGAGTTGCTCGAAAAGATCGTGGACTGTGGGCACTTTGTTTCAATTTCAACCAGGGTATGCCGGTCCAGGCACCACCAGAAGCTCGTGGAGAAGGCTCCCCGAGATATGGTAGTGATCGAGACTGATAGCCCCTATCTAGCCGTGCGCAAGGGTCGAAACGAACCGTCATTTGTAGGAGACGCGATTGTCGCCATATCGCGGATCTGGGACATGGAAGTTGAAGATGCGGCGTCGATTATCGCGGAGAACACTTGTAGGGCTTTTAATCTTGGATAAAGAGGCTTATTTCGGACGAATAAAAGAAAAACATATATAGCACGCCGCAGTACATTATTTTGTCATTTTTGTTATAGCAGGAGTCTTAACATTTATGCGCTATATCCCCCATATTAAAGACCGATTCAAGATTAGGACGATAATTCGAGGGCGGGAAGGAGCCCGCAAGGGCATTGGGCTGCTCGTTGATGGGCCTAACATGCTTCGGAAGGAATTTCAAATCGACCTAGAAGAAATACGCAATACTCTAAAGGAATTCGGCGACATCAAGGTGGGTAGGGTCTACCTGAACCAGTATGCCTCTGAGAAGCTCGTCGAGGCAATCGAGAACCAAGGATTTGAGCCGGTGGTCAGCTCGAGTGACGTTGATGTTCGACTTGCCGTTGAAGCTACGGAGCTCATTTTCAATCCTAATATAGATATTATCGCCATAGTGACCCGAGATGCTGATTTTAAGCCTGTGCTTTCAAAAGCGATGGAGCATGGCAAAGAGACCATCATCTTCGGAGCAGAGCCTGGGTTTTCGACCGCGCTTAAAAATCTCGCTGACGTCGTTGTAACACTGAGCGAGACACCAGAAACCAATGTCGCTACGAGAGAAAAGTTTACAGCTAAAGACGAGGAAGAAGTTTACCCAAAACCCGCGTAACTCCTTGAGTCTTGCCCGAATCCTGAAGTTGAGCTACGCGCCCTGCGGCGCAGTCCCCCCTCCGAGGGCTTTTTGCAGCTGCTGCTGGAGTTGTTGAAAACGCGTTTGAACGCGTTCTTCCTGTCTTTCAAGGCTCTTCAAACGTACATCATACGTCTCTTTTTTTTCCGTTAGCTCAACCTTCACTTCGTCTTTGTTCGAGCGTACGAGGATCATTCCAACGGTCTTGAAGATAACAGCTTTTTCGTCCAGCTTGTCGAGCTCAACGAGGGTTTGGTTAGCTTCGTTCAAGGCGAGTTCAAGTTGACTTCGCTGAACAGCAAGCGCTTGTGCCTGCTGCTGAAGTTGTTGCAATTGAGCGACTTGATTTTGAATTTGGGGTGGTAGTTCGGTACTCATTCAAGATTCTCCTTGAGGAGCGTTTTTAAGCGGTTACAGTCTCGTTTAATTCTTTAAAGTATCTGCGACAAGTTCGTCCACTTCTGTAGCAATCAGCGCCAATCTTAGCCACGAATTTGTCGCCGACCGACAGGAGGCTACGTCCGAAGCTGTGATGTCGATGACTAGCTTCTCTGCCGTCTCTCGTACAGTCACAGAAGACCGTGTCCCGGCGATGGCGATGGTCTCCAATTCAGGAGTGATCGATCGGTACAAATAGTCTGCGTTTTGCGTTTCTATGAAGTACGTTGAATGGAGCATTTGCGTATAGTGGTCGTTTATCGTGAGCGGCTTCGCGATTTCTTGCGCAGCGAGGGTAGACTCCGAGGCCGTATATGCCTAAAGGACCTTCACTTTCTTGATGATAGTAGGTCGCTCCTTTACCAATATTCGATGGCCGCAGTAAGGACACCTGATTCCGCCGTACTCGGACTCTACTTCAACCTCGCGCTTGCACCGAATGCATTTGTAAACCGTGAAATCACCTCGCAGCTTCAAACCTGTTCTTTTTCCTCATTTGCGCGGCGAATCGAGCGCGCGACGGTTTTGCCGACCGAGGTCTCCGGGAGGTATGCACCTCCGGCAAACGTTGTTTGGCACTTTGCGCACACCCATATCCCCGTACCCTTTCGAGACACCGCCTTTCGCCCACACGCGGGACATTTGTGCGCCTGGTGCATCGCCTCTTCGACGTCGGCGATTCTTTTGCGGATCTTTCGGCCGTATCGCGGGCCGAACCGGCCTGCGGAACGGGTCTTTCTTCCCTTCTTGCGCGCGCCTTTCTTAACCATCCGTTGAACCACCAAAAAGATCATCTCTGATCTGCATGGCTTTGCTGCTCGCGAGCTTAACGATGCGCGCGATCTCTTCTACGGAGAGCGTTCCAGTTCCGCTTTTCTGCATTCCTGCAAGCGCTCCTTGCAAGCCGGAAATGACCGTTAGTTTCGAAGACGCGATAGTCTCTTCATCTAGCGAGGGGTCCAGCATGATCTCGCCATCGAGGTCAACCGCGGTCACCGCGATCGGGGACTCCTTAATAGGTAGCGGGGCGTCAGGCCCGTAGCCATATCGCTCACAGGGTTTCTTTGCGTTTACGAGCGCAGCGAGCGCTCCCAGAGCGGCCGCATCCATGAGATTTCCATCGTGGTCGAGGACGTGCACGTCAATGAAAATGAGCCACACTTTGCCGTCGGGCAACGTTAGTTGAGACAAGTCAATGGCTCCAGATTCTCGAACGCCGCGGTCCACCACACGTGCGAGCTCAATCGCGTTTTCATCGGGTGGACCAGGTTCAAAGGACGGAGATGCCAGTGGCACTAGTTCCACATTGGTTATTATCACACCTGTGTCAGGCGCATCTGCAAAAGGCTCTCCGGGTTGAACCTTTACACCAACGAGAACCTGTGTCTTGCCTACCTTCACTCTCGCGGAGCCTTCGGCTTTACCTATCAACCCTACTTCGACCTGTATCGGCCGATACTCATCAAGGGCCCGCCCATCTGCCCTTTCGCTGCGCTTGGCAAGCTCGTAAATATAGTCTCTTTTTATCTCAGCAATGACGTCATTCATCTTCTTCCCCTCGATACTTCTGAATTAGGGCTTCTCTTTGCATTTCTGCAATGCTGGCACAACCGATCTTACCGAGTTCTAGCGCCTGTTCAAACTCGTCCAGCGTCAAATGGCCGTCCATCTGGAGCAGCGTAACTTCTCCAGTCCGCACATCCATGGCGACTGGCATGTCTGCTTGCCCATAGTTGTCCTCCTCCTTCACGAGATCCAAGACAACCGTGTCATCCACCTTGCCGACTGCACACGACGAGATGAGACCGCGCATGGGCACTCCCGCATCGGCCAGTGCAACAGAAGCCGCATTTATCCCTGCTGATCGAGTGCCGGCATCTGCTTGAAGAATCTCCACGAAGATGTCGATTGTCGACCTAGGATAAAACTCTTTGATGATGACGGGATCGATCGCCTGCCTGCTTACCTTTGAGATCTCTATGCTCCTCCGGTCAGGGCCTGGCCGCCGCCGCTCCTCCACTGAAAACGACGCCATATTGTAGCGGTACCGGATGATCGCACGGTTTGCTTCCTGCAGGTGACGCGGATGTACTGCCCGTGGCCCGTAAACGGCGGCAATGACCTTGTTTCCACCGTGCTCGACATAACACGAGCCATCGGCCCGTTCAAGTGCGCCAACCTCAAACTTGATTGGACGTAGCTCATTCGGGAGCCGATTGTCTATTCTCTTACCGTTTTTCATGAACTCCATGCTTTTCTTCCTCTAACAACTTGGTTATCCTATCCGTGAGTCCCGACGTATGCGCCTCTTGCTCGATTCGTTTGATTACTTTGACGGCGAGATCCTCGTCTTCAACTTTCCCGTTGATCCAAATGCGGCCATTTTTCCCGACGAAAATGTTTACGTCGAGTTTACTCTTGAGCAGGCTTATCATCGATCCGGCCCGGCCGATAATCCGCGGGACTTTTGTATACGACACCTCGACGACTCTGCCACTTCGCAGCACACGCAGTTGGCCTTCTCGGGGCGTGAGTTCAATCTTCATGGATGGATCCACGTCTACAACCTTGAATATCGCGAGGTCGCCGACACCCATGATCTTGGCCATTTCGCTCGATTCGATGCGGCGCGGATATTCCGATATATGCATGAGCGCTTCGTATGGTGAGTTAATGTCGACCTTCCAATTCGAGAAGCTGATGTCTGATACCATTCCGACGACCACGTCACCAGTCGCAGGAAGATATTTTCCCGAAAGCGGGATTACCCGTACTTTTTCCCTTTCGTCAGCAAGCCCGTATATGAGTGAGTAAACTTTCCCGTTTTCAACGTAGGTTCCTTCTGCAGCTTTTGCTGCGTCTTCAGATAGTAGATCTCCCGGCACGACGATCGTCTTATCGACTTTTTCTTGCTTCTTCATTTTTGCCCTTCCCGGGTAACGATTCGCGTCTCGGCTTCCCCTCTTGACAGTCGATTTACGAGCTCATAGAAATCATTTTGCAGTCCAGCAGGAAACCGAACCACGCCGATCCAGGAGCCGTCCTTTTGCCACTCATGTCTCACTATCTTGCCAAAGCGCTGGAGGGGGCCCTGCGATTTTGCGGCGTAATGGGCTGGCACCTTAACGGCGACGTTGACCTCCTCGAATCTTATGGGTATTAGCGGCCGGATTGCCTTCAAAGCGACGTTCACTTGCTCGTCGACGCTTTTAAGGGGGTCTATGCTCACCTTTGCCTCGTCAAGTGCTTTTTCTATTCTCTGTGGCGGATGAGGCAGGCCCGTTTGGGGATTTATGGCATTAGCAGCTATGGTTGTAATCACTTGCCTTCGCTTGTGTTCTTGGATCTTGCGCCTTTGCTGAGCGGTAAGATGCAGCTCACCTTCTGTGATGATCCGTTTTGCTATGGCCGCTGGATCGGTGGTACTAAACGTGTGCTTGAGGCTCTCGTCCGACGCTTTTTCCCCTTTGGATGCATCCTTGAATATCTCTTCAATCGCAAGAACACCATCCAGATCAATATCCCCACCTTCGCGCAGTAGTAATGCATTTTCGGGGTCAGCGAGCACTTCAAAGTGTTCCCCCCTCTCGCAAATCGAGCTACAACTGCGTTATCGAGAGACACCATCTGGACCTACTCCTCCGTGCGCTGTTCGCTATGGCGGCGCAAAAGGATGCAAAACCATTACTCTTGAGGCTTCGACTCGAGCACACTTTTCACGTGCGCCTCGAGGTCATCCATGCCTAGCTTCTTAAATCGGTTATCTTCCGCGTATATGGCAGCGACTTCGATGGTATCAATTGTAATCTTGCCTTCCGTCGCCTTGTACAGTGCTTCAAGTCCGAGTTTTATGGCGCTGTCAATGTCGGCGTTTTCGTCATACTTCTCTTCGAGAAACTCCATGACGGCATTTCGCCCTGAACCAATCCCCGTAGCCTTTACCATCAAAAGGGCACCGCTCGGATCCGTTTCAAAAAGCCGTGGCCCCGAGTCATCAATCCCGCCGATGAGAAGTGCTGTCCCGTACGGCCTCACCCCTCCGTACTGCGTGAACGTCTGCTTATGGTCGGCGATTTTTTTCGCTAGTGTTTCAACGGCAATAGGTTCGTTATACACGACGCGGTTGATTTGGGCGTCGACACGGGCACGGTCGACTAGTGCTCTAGCGTCGGCTACGAGGCCGGAAGTCACAGCGCCAATGTGATCATCCACTTGGAAGATCTTCTCGGTAGATTGGGGCTCCAGAAGCCGACTTGAGATACGCTTATCGACGAGTAGAGCCACGCTGTCCTTTGCTTTTATGCCGACCGATGTAGTGCCTCGTTTTACAGCTTCGCGCGCATATTCGACTTGAAAGAGTCTACCGTCTGGTGAAAACACGGTGATAGCTCTGTCGTAACCCATTTGTGGTGCCATCTGCATTATATTAGCCTCTCATTGTCATCGATCGTGATGCCGATGAATTGGACGTCAGCACGATCAATAATTTCCCTATCTTCTGGAATTATATCAATTTCTTTGCCGCGCATCCTCACTGCTTTCCCGGACACGGGCACTGTCACATAAGAAGATATAATGCTTCGTATTTTCTCGTCAATTTGTAAATACTTTTCTATGGCAGCCTTTATTGTTCCGGAAGTGCCTACGACCGTCACGCGAACCCGATTGTTCTCGATTTTGCCGATGCTTGCAAATGTCGCTTGTACGTCGGGCACGTATCGGTAGTGACAACGCACAAGTCCTTTTGTGCCATCAAACATAACGACTTTAACTCCCAACTTACTCACTCCGACGTCGCCAAACAGACTTTTCGCAGCTTTTAAGATTTCTGTTTGTAAATCCCGCGTTCTCACGGGTTCTTCAGAGCTGAGCGTGAAGGCGACGTACCGAAAGCTGTCTCGCAAAGTCGGTCGAAGTGGTTTCATACGCGCGCCTTTTCTTTCTGTTTACTGCGTTTGATGATATTTTGCGGCGCACTTGACAAAGCGTCCGTTGCTTCCTTGTCTTCTAGAGGCAAAAGCCGTGCGAGAGCTTTTAATTGGCGAGGAGCGCGCAGGTCGAAATGTGAATAGGCATCGCTCGTAATAACGATTGGTACTCCAAACTTCTGGCATAATGCGACGTTTTGATGCTGGAGCGCGAGCGCGCGAGATCTCTCAATTTCTCTTGTTTTCCAGAAGTAGCCAAAGCTCAAGCCTAGCGCGACGCCGTTTTTCTCGGCGATTTTAGCAGTCACTTGGTTTAGACCGCCTCGTTTACCTCGTTCTGGGTGCATTAGAAGATCCACGCGGTCGTCGCTGCAAGCAGCCCTGTTGATTCGTTCATCCCCACCATGCACACTAATGATGATAGCTGTGTCGCTGAAGAACGCAATTTTCTTACGCAGATCGCGAACGCTATGCGCGACAATTTCTATTCCTGAAATGACGCTCGAATCGGAAAATTGAGACCAATAGGGCGAATGCGCTGTTACTCCAATGGCGGCGAAACCAAGGCTCCGAGCAACGAGGTTGAGCCTTTTCGGCGTGTCTGCTCCTTCGGGAAACGCGTGAACGCTGATATCGACGTACTCAGGTATCATCAAAGAGGTCGCGAGTAATCCGCGTTGCGGTCTCAACACGAGCTGGATATGCCGCTATCTTTGCGCGCAGCACTATTGGGTCTTCTTTCCCTTGCCGCAGGAACCCGCGTGCTGCAGCCTGTTTGTCAAATTTCATAACGAGTGTGCACTGTTGGCTGAGGTGCTGCGGTATTTCTTCTCGCAGTTCCATTAACTCATCTTTTGGGAGCTTCTTCTTGATCGTGCCAATGATGTGGCGAGTCTCGGATGTTTTTTCGATTCGTGCGGTGAGAATAATCATGGGATTTCCAAAGTGTCCCGCAACCGACAGGCGATCGACGCTGAGGTGTTCGGGTACGATTAAGCGCAGCGCCGCTAGAACTTTGCTCTCATTCTCAGTCGCGTGGGCGAAAACACTGACGGAGATGCTGTGAAATGCTTTTTTAGGCCTGCGCGATCTGTCACTGCCATTCACGACAAGAAGCAAATCCAATCCTCAGGAAAGAGCTCACGTCCCCCTTCGACTATAAGCACTACGCGAGGGCAAAGTTTTCTCGGCACCTCGCCCTTTGTTCCTGAAACCGCGACCTTTCTTGCCGGCGCTTGTCGTCCCTCGCATGGCACGCCCGCGTGAAGACACGATCCAGTTGAGATTGCGGTCGCTTAAGATCCTAGGGTGGCTCGGATCAACGAGTATAATTTCGTGCCACTTCGATTTCCCGTCTTGTCCTACCCAGTACGAGTTTAACACCTCTAAGTTGGGAAATCTTCGTGCAGCTCGTTCTTCTGCAATGCGCTGTGAACTCTTTCGAGCGGTAAGCCTGTCAACACCGAGGTGTTTTGTCCGACGGCCCCCGCGCGGGCGTTGTTTTCTCCGACCACCGCGCCACGTTCTCACACGAGCGGTGATAATACCTTGTTTGGCCTTATACCCCAAGCTTCTTGCTCTGTCGAGTCGCGTGGGTCTCGCGATGCGAATAACCGCCGGCTCACGCCGCCACGTTTGTAGGCGCTGCCACGTGAGGCTTTTCACGTAGCTGCGTTCGGGGGTTTTCCAGGCATCCCGTATATATCCATACATCGATTTCATTTTGATCTTCTCTCAAGCGGTTCAGCATTCAAGCTACATTCCTTAGGATGCGCAATTAGCGTTCATTGAGCGCTGCTTAAAAAAGATAACCATGGAACATATATGTTTCCTACTTGGCGCGCGAACTCGCGACTATTTTGATTATATCCCCGTTTTGAAGTATGTGGTGCTCACCGAGCCGCTTTTTCGTGCGCGCGTCGACAGCGTAGATGAAACCACGTCCGATATCAGAATGAACCTTGAAGGCGAGATCCTTGGCATTTTCTCCTTCCTTAATTAAAAAGGCATCGGGTAGGACTCTCCCTTCCTTGTCCGACCATTGGTGCTCGTCTTCTACGGGATATACGACGATGTATCTGAGAACATCGAACACTGCCTTGTTTAGGCACGTCTGCACTCCCGTGCCATCAGCTTCGATGAACTTCTGCAATCGCTCAAGAGCCTTTCGCTGCTGCTGATTTGACCGCGCTGCTACGACAAAATGAGTGTTTCCAGGGACGTAGTTCACGAGCCCCTTCTGGTGAGCGAGTCGAAGCGCAAGTTCAGCCGCACCACTCGTTGCCACCACGTCTTGGCAGACATCTTCGATCCGCTCTAAATTTTGCGGTGAAGCGACGTCTCTTTTGTTTGCCGCTATGACGATCGGCTTCGCTATCCTCCTCAGTTGCTGTGACAAGTTGACTATGTCTTCGCTTTTCCAATTATCCGCCGGTCGCTCGAACAGCCCAAGCTTCAACGCGGCAGTTTTTACTTGGTTCTCGCCTATGTTGAGCCCTGCTAACTGACTCGCAATGACGTGCGCCACGTTGCGTTCGAGCTGCGCTTTCTTTGCGAGTCTGTGCCAATTCTTTTCAATGATGCCTGCAATCCACAGAGCGATCTCACTTTCAAGTAGGGTTACGTCCTCCACCGGGTCGTGCGACGCGGTGCCGAGCACATTGCCCTCTATATCGGTGCCACCAGATGCGTCAATCACGTTTATAATCGCTTCTGACTGCCGCAAATTATCTAGAAAAGCGTTGCCGAGCCCTCGTCCCTTGTGAGCCTCGGGAACCAGGCCTGCTACGTCAACCAGCTCAATAGGGACAAATCGGATTCCATCAATACAATGACCGCACCGGGCGCTGCGCTGAGCGCAAGGGCACGGAACGCGCACGTGCGACACCCCGCGGTTAGCGCTGATGGTCGTGAACGGGTAATTTGCAATTTCTACATCCACAAGTGTGGCAGCTTTGAAGAAGGTTGACTTCCCAGTATTGGGCTTGCCGGCGAGAGCGATCGATAAGCTCATTTGAAGTTCACATCCGCCTGTTCGAGTAAGCGCTTGGCCCATTGCAACTTTTGCATCTTTCTCGGCGTAACGCTGATGTCAGAAAAATCAAACCCAATCGCGCTGATCGTGCGGGCGCCGTACTCTTTCGCTAAGAAGACCGCCCGGTCTCCGTCAGTAAAGCCACCTACGTTGAGTAAGAGCGGCTCGGGCTGTGTTTGGGCTGTACCAAGTACCGCGCTCAGCGACGGCACGTGCGCTTCGATTACATTGATGTTGTCACCGTGTGCGTGAACGACCATTATGGCGCACATCGCATTTGCCCGCTTGAGATCAGTAATGCTCCCGTCGAGATCAGAAACGACTATGTGGGGGATGACCCCCTGCGCCAATAGCACCGAGGTTGCACCATCGGCGGCAATGATCGTCTCTTGAGCCTCAATTTTGCCGCTCTTAATGTCACGAATCAGTATCGGCGCTTTGCCGCAGACGAGGACGTCACATCCTTTGACGAGGCGGCTCAGTTTTGCCAGTGTTGAGTTATAGCCTGTTTTTATAGCCAATAAGTGTGATAGAAGCTGGGCGGAGCGCTCGTCTTGGGCGCGGTCAAATCCGAACTCGCGCACTATTTCCAAGTAGAAGGGCCGCCATTCTTTCAGGTTCATGCGCTATTCCGCTATTGAAATCACCACTCGATGGCCGTCGATCATCCACTCTTTTCGTAGTCTCGCGTTTTTAAGATCTCCTTTTACTACAGACGTCGACAGCGTCTCATCTTTGAGATAAGAATCAAACGTTCGAATCGCCTGGGAGACTTCTGCAGGGCCACGGTACCCCACCCTAATTTGTGCAGCATACGGTAGATCCAATTCCTTTCGCATGACTTGTATTCTCCTGACGACTTCTCGAGCCAGTGATTCTTTCCGCAGTTCGGCCGTTATTTCGGTGTCCAAAAAAACGATTAGGCCGCTGTCTTCGCTTTTAATAAAGCTACCCCTTACTTTTTCTGAAACCGTGAGATCTTCTTTCGATAACCTAATAGGCGTTTGTCCGATTTCTAATTCGATGCCGTCATCCATTTTCTCAAGGACAGCCTGAGGCGGTAACGTGCTGAGAACTTGTTTTATTTTGGGGGCTAGATCTTTGTATTTCGGTCCGACGCTTGCGAAGTTTAAGCCAATTTCGTACGCGATAAACTTGTCGTCTTCTTTTTCAAAATCAATTGCCTTCACGTTCAGCTCATTTTTGATAATAGTCTGGAGTTCGTCACTCTCGAGTTCTGGTCCTACGCAAATAATCCTCCTGAGCGGTTGCCGCGTTTTGATGTGTGCTGACGACCGCGCGACTCTTCCTGCTTCAACGATCCGCTTAGCATAATCCATATCGCGTTCAGCCTCGGGAAGCAGACGATCGGGTCGCGGGGCAGGATACGCTTCGAGGTGAACGCTCTCTCTGGCCTCGGGAGCATATCGAGCGAGGGTTTTGTGCATGTACTCAGAAATAAATGGCGTGAAAGGGGCGATCAGTGTACTTAACACCCATAGAGTCTCAAAAAGAGAGACGTAAGCGGACGTTTTGTCCAGGTCCTGTTCGTTCTTCCAGAAACGTCTCCTAGACGTTCTGACAAACCAGTTGCTTAGTTCGTCGATGAATGAGTCGATCGCGAGGGTCGCTAAATAGTAGTCGTAACGGTCCATGTGCTCGACCACGTTCGACACCAAACCATTTAGCCGGGAGAGCAACCACCTGTCGATGACGTTTCTGTGCTCGTCCGCGAGCTGCCATGTCACGTCGTACTGGTCTATCTCAGCATACGTCGTAAAAAAGGAAAGTATGTGCCAAAGCGTAGATATCGTCTTACGCTGAGACTCAACGATTGCGTCTTCATAAAACCGCTTCGGGGTTCCTGGATTGCCGGAGCTGAAAAGGTACCATCGGAGGCTATCAGCCCCTTCGTTGTTCAGGATTTGCCAAGGATCAACCGTATTACCCTTGCTTTTTGACATCTTTTTACCCTGTTCGTCCACGATGTGGCCCAGGCTTATTACGGTGCTATACGCATTCGATCCGAACACGGCGCTCGCTATTGCGTGCAGACTATAAAACCAGCCGCGCGTCTGATCAACACCTTCGGCTATGAAATCTACGGGCAGCTTGAAGTCGTCACTTCGCTCGAACGGATAGTGCAATGATGCGAACGGGGCGCAGCCCGAATCGTACCAGCAGTCAATTACGTCGGGAATGCGATGCATTATCTCAGCGCATTCGTCGCAAGCAAAGACAATGCGGTCGATATACGGCTTATGGATATCGCCTGGGGTGGCATCATCACCGATTCGCTGCTTCAGCTCATCGATGCTACCGATAAACACCACGTGATTGTTGCGGCATTTCCATATGGGCAGCGGGGTGCCCCAGTAGCGTTCCCTACTTAGCGCCCAATCGCGTGCATTTTCGATGAAGTTTCCGAAGCGTCCGTGTTTCACCGTTTTCGGATGCCACTGGACCATTTCATTGTTGCGCACGAGTGCCTCGCGCAGAGAGCTCATGCGAATAAACCACGCCCTTCGCGCATAGTACATGAGCGGCGCCTCGCAACGCCAACAGAACGGATAGCTGTGTTCGTACATCTCGCGTTTGAACAGCAAGCCCCGACTTGCAAGGGTCTTTACTATTACGGGATTCGCATCGGTGAAAAACAATCCACCGACTGACGGCACGTGATCGTCAAAGCGACCATCGGGTTTGACGAGCTGCACGAGAGGAAGGCCTTCGGCCTTTGCTACGTTAAAGTCATCTTCTCCGAACGCTGGAGCGATGTGCACAATGCCTGTGCCCTCGGTGGTGCTAACAAACTCAGCGAGCACGACGGTTGGCTGCCCGTCACCAAATAAGGGCACATAACGTGTGCCATTGAGCTCATTTCCTTGAAACTCAGCTACGACGGTGAAATGCAGTTCATCGCTTAGCACCGTTTCTAACAACTCTTTTGCGAAAATGAGAAACTGATTCTTCACCTTCACCTTTACATACAAAATGTTAGGGTTGACGGCAAGCGCGACATTTGAAAGTAAAGTCCACGGCGTTGTTGTCCAAGCCAAAAAATAGGTTTCGCGTTGGGCCGACAAAGGAAACTTCACAAAAGCTGCTTCCTCAGTTATGGTTTCGTACCCTTGGGCCACTTCGTGCGTGCTAAGGGCAGTACCACAGCGGGGACAGAAGGGAACGACATAATGTCCTTCGTAGATAAGATCTCGCTCCCAAAGCTGTTTAAGTGACCACCATACTGATTCGATGTAGCGGGGGTCCATGGTCGTATACGGCTTTGTCAGATCAATAAAGAAGCCAACTCGCTTGGTCACTTCTGCCCACTCATCGATGTGACTAAATACTGAACTCCGACAGACGTTGTTGAATCGTTCAATCCCATACCTTTCGATGCCCGCTTTATCTTCAAATTGAAGTTCTTTTTCCACAGAAATCTCGACTGGGAGTCCGTGACAATCCCATCCGCTCACGCGGGGGACGTAGTAGCCTTGCATGCTTTTGTAGCGGAGAAACAGGTCTTTTATAACGCGCGCGTACACGTGGTGAACCCCCGGTGAACCGTTTGCGGTCGGCGGCCCTTCGATAAATCGGAACAGCTCCGCTCCTTTGTTTGCGTTTATGCTTTTGTTGATGATATCGCTGTCATCCCATTCTTTGAGAATGGTTTTCTCCATAGCAACAAAGTTGAAATCGAGTTGCGAATTTGCCCTTGCCGCACGTGTATCATTCTCGTTCACGGGTGGTCTTACCTCGGAGTTAGGTATTTGTGCTGAAGTGTCTCTTTTTCACTCTAGCGGACGAACATTTCTAAGATAAGATTCTATCCCACGCTCGGTAATAAAGATTGTCGAGTCGCTTTCATTTGCTCAGATCGGCCAACACATCTGTAATTAGTCAGATCAGCGGGGTTTGGAACTCGCTCGTCCGCCGGAGTGCCAAGACTCAGCGCCGGGACGACAAACATTCGAACTTGAAAAACTCCGCTCTACACCATCATTTTTTCTGCAAAGCTCCGCAGGTCCGGTGCGTTCCACGAACGACGTCAACCTCGAGGCTACTTTTGGCGTTTAAATGAGTGTGAATGGTCAAGGTAATAATTTTCGCGTTTTCGTGTTGGATGTCAGTCAATAGGTAGATAAGGCCTTGCTGCTCGTGATTGTCGACAAACGTGATTACGCGGATCTGTTCCGCTTCTGTTTGACTGAACGATTCATAATCAAGGAGATAACCTCTTATAACGTCTCTGATCGCTTCGGATCACGAAGAGTAGCCCCGTTTGCCAATCACCTGGTCAAATGCAGCAAGAAGTTGTGCGGGTATTAACACCTTTATCCTCATGAGTTCATCTTTTATAATATCCTCACTTTTGCGCAATACGCGAGATCTTGCGAGTATTTATTGATCAGCTAGAAGCAGCCTTGTTTACGGAGAATTGGGCATGCACTGATGTTAGGCTGTGGCAAGTCTCTGTCGGTTTTTCGGACTTCTATTCAAGAACTACACGACTTGGCCTTGCCACCCCAAAGATTGACCTTCACCGTCGAGTTTTGCAACGTGAGCCGGTCGCGGCCATTGGATCTCTAAAAAAATATAAATTCCCCGGTGTCCAATTACTTATCTAGCTAGAGATTTGAACATCTCCAAGGCGAAACGGAGTTTTTAAGTTGAGCACCACGTCCAATCCGATGCAAGGTACGGAGTTGATGCAAGCGCGAAAGACTGTCATGCACATCATCAATTCATTGAGCCCGTCAAGCAGACTGAAGGGTGTCCATATAGACGACATCGTAAGCTACAGCGAATCTCTTGGAATCTATCCTGAAAGCGTTATAGGAGTGATTCAGCAATTAGCAAAAGAAGGGCTAGTCGTCGAACCGTCAAAGAACCGTTTTTTGAACCGATTTCCTCCGATCACTATCCCTAGAAGTAACCTACAAGCGGAGCCGCGTAGGTCAATAGAGCAACCAGTCGAGTCTCGGCGCGACACCCATGTCGATCTGGAAAAGAAAGCCTTGCTTCTTGAGGAGAGTCATATCCTATTGACCCCAGAGCAACTGCTTCAAATTGAGCTGGAGTATAAAGATATAATGGCATCTGGTGACCTCGATTTTTTTTACGAGGGTTATCCGAGCGACGCTGAAATTGGAAAACGTGTCGGAATAGACAAGAGAAAGATTCAAGGAGCGCGCGTCTTGCTAGGTCTTTTGACCGAGCGTGACGTGAAAATCAATTTCGATCGCGAAAATTTTTTGCAGTGGCTTTCGGCGCCCAAGTCTGCAAGAAAGAGTTCAAAGGATTTCTCCGAGGAGCTTGGCGTAAGCTACTCAACCTTCAAGCGAAAAATAGCTCTTTGGGAGGCATATCTATCTAAAAACTCCGTCAGCGATAAGTCATTCAAGTAGTGATGTGGAGCACATGAAGTTCTTAGCTGATCGAATGCTAGGGCGCCTCTCTTCTTGGCTCAGAATTCTGGGTTACGATACTCTAAGCGCGAATTCCTTCGCTGGTTTGTCAAATGCCGCGGAGGATACTTTGATGCTCGAACTCTCAGGATCCGAGAAGCGGGCGTTGCTGACTAGGGATACGCAGCTTCATATCCGCGCAAGGCAAAAGTGTGGCATCCCGTCACTTCTCGTTCAAGATGGAGACGTGCTCCGCCAATTGAACCAAGTGCGACAGCATTATGGCTTGGTCTTCCCCGAAGAACCCGAAGCTGTTCGATGCAGCGTTTGTAACGGCACGCTTGAACTGGTGTCAATTGAGGATATTTTGCGGTCTCATGAGATCAATAAGCTTCGCGCGAAGGGCGTCGATATTGAAAAATTCATTCAGAGGTACGCTCACTTTTATAAGTGTAGTCAATGCAGCAAGATATTTTGGAAAGGGCAACATTGGCGAAACATGGTCAATAAAACACGCCTCCTTAGTGAGGGGTAATAATTGCCTTTTTTAGAAGTTCTTGCGCGGCTCTGGATCGGCAAAATGCGCTTTTCTGCCACTTTTAAGCCCCAGGGTCGCCGTTCGGTGCTCTAGGTATCTCGAGCCAGATGATCGCGACTTGCCTTTACCGCTATGTAGTCGTTGACTTCAATTATCGCTTTGTTTATCCCTTTTAGCTGAGTCCAGTCGATGGTTCCTTCACCGATTGGAAGATGCAGATCACGTTCGCCGTCGTTATCACTCACGTGATAGTAAGCTACGGGAAAACCTGCCTGTAAAAAGTCTGTTACGGCGTTGTTCGTGTGTGCGTGTCCGACGTCGATAGTTGCAGACGTGCCGCACGTTTCGATAAAAAGCTTATGTTGCATAACCTCGGTGCAGAAGTATTTCGCGTTACGGGGCATATTCTCAATAGCAGGCACTATTCCAACGTCGGCGGCGTAGTTTGCCCACTTTTCAAGGCTATGCAGAGCTAAATCGAGCGATCGCCTCGTCAGTCTGTCATTTATTCTCTTTACGTAACCTGGGTGGGTCGTGATCGTCGAAGCGTTTATAGCTGCAGCAAGATCCACCGTCTCGGTGAGTTGTTTCGTAGTTTCCTCACGTATTCCGACGTTAACACTGGCGGGATTGAGATCTACTGTAGGCGAATGAATTGTTAGTTCAATATCGTACTGCGACGCAATTTCAAATTGAGAGACATTTCTTAAGGCGTGTCGCGGCAGGTAGGGCCCCTCGCACAGCACCTCGATCACATCGAACCTGTCCTCAAAGGCTCTTTGCATGATCCTGTCAAAAGGCGCGTCAAATAGAGCAAGCGCCGTGAATCCCACTTTCATAAAAAAATGTGTCGACTACCGAACATAAACGTGTTAGCTACGGGTAATATGGAGTGCTGAACTCTTATTACATTTAGTTCCTAGAAATCCAGAAAGGCTCGAGCAAACAAAGATGCAAAATGCTAACTTAGCATTAGTGAAAAGTGACGGCACGTTAATTAGCGGGCAGGATAATAATCTTCCACTCGTACGATATCGTCGACAAATGGTGTTGAGACACTGTGCATGAGAGAGTTTTCTGTGGCCACGATTTTGTGCAAAGCCCCCCGCGGAATATCCATTGTATCGTTTCTTCCGAAGAACTCCTTTTTGTGCTCAAATTGTACGTAACAAGAGCCTTCGAGCATGTAGATTGACTCTTCTTTTTCTTTGTGATAGTGATACGAGGTCGAATAGCCTTCTTTTATGTATATCTCTTTTGTGAGGTAATTCTCGGTGCTGATGAGAACCTTTTCATAACCCCACGGTTTGTCACTTCTGTTTGCGTACTCCTTTTTTATCTCTTCGAGGTCCTTGGTCGTATCTATCGACATCCAAAACGTGTTTTCCTTGTAATATCCGAGTTGATTGGTGTCTGCGAGGACAGGAAAAACAGTCTTTTCTATTTCGCCCTTTTCAAAATTGCTAAATGGAATGTCAGAGTCGAGGAGATATATCCCTCCGTTTATGTAATACTCGAGGAGTGGCTTCTCCTTGAAAGAGCGGATGTGGTCCTCTCCCAGTTCTACAATGCCATAAGGGCTGCGCATTTTCGTGACATACATCATGGCTTTGAAATCGCTGACGCTGTACTTTTTCATCATCTTCTTCAGATTGATGTCGGAAACTACATCGCCGTTGCGGATCAACACTGTTTCTTTATCTTTCAGCAGATCAATTCCAAGTTTGATTGCATTGAGGGTGCCTAACGGTTTGTCTTCAACAGAATACTGAATTTCCATGCCACGATAGCTGTTCCCATATCTCTGTTCTATCAGCTCACTCAAGTACCCCGTTAGCAGTATCACGCTCTCAATATCGCTATTGGCCATATCGTAGAGCTGTCGGTCGAGAATTGTGTAGTCATCTGTGATGTCTATGAGTGGCTTGGGTATGTCCTCAGTATACGGTTTGAGTCGCTTGCCATACCCCCCGCAGAGGATCATGCCTATCATATAGATTTCCGTTAGTCTTGCTGTGACTTTACTTTTTCTGTAAAAAAAACTGAGCTAGCGCTCTTGCTGAAGTCTATGGACCTCGGAAAAAACGAGGGGAGGGGATCAACCGGCCGCTTGCACGGGCTTCTAGATGAAAAAAGGTTCTGGCGGCTCAATTAAGCTAGCCGCACCCTCCGCCACACGACCCACATCCGGTGAGGCTCGGGTGCTTGATAGTAAATCCTTTCCCAAACATTGGGTCATCGACAAAATCAATCTCTGCACCATCGAGTGCCGTCTCTACGTTCTTTTCCAAGAACACTTTTACGCCGTTTGATTCTTGCACGTCTTCCGCTTTGGTGGGGTTTTCGTCAAGGGACATCGTATACTGCGGGCCGCCGCAGCCCATGCCGCCATATGATATCCTCAAACCGTATTCGGACTTGCCTTCTTTTACGAGAAGGTCTTTCAACTCTCTTGCTGCTGTTTCTGTTACTTGAATCATTTCGAACTCCCATATATTTCTCTCTCGTCGCACCTATTTAAAGCTACGTAGCACGCCCAGCGCAGTCAAAATCCAGCTGCGTACAAAAAAAAGGGACGGATGGCCGCTTCACATTGGCGGCATGCCACCCATGCCACCCATGCCACCCATGCCACCCATGCCGCCCTCAGGCATCGGCGGAGCTGAAAGCTTGCTGGCCGCTATAACATCATCAATTCTGAGAATCATTATCGCAGATTCTGACGCAGAGCCGATTGCCTGAGTTTTTGTCCTAAGTGGCTCCACAACGCCTGCATCGACCATATCGATTGCAGCACCCGTAAAGACATTTAGTCCAGCAGTCGTCATCCCTTGTTCGTGTTTTGACCTTAGTTCAACAAGCGTGTCGATGGTATCAAGACCAGCATTTTCCGCTAGGGTCTTTGGAATGACTTCCAAAGCGTCAGCGAATGCATTGATGGCGAGCTGCTCCCGGCCGCCTACTGTAGAGGCGTAGTCTCTGAGCTTTAGTGCCAGTTCGACTTCAGTTGCGCCGCCCCCGGCGACCAGTTTCTCATCTTCTATCGCGACGCCGACTACTCGCAGCGCGTCGTTTACTGCCCTCTCTATGTCGTCCACGACGTGCTCGGTCCCTCCGTGAAGCATGATGGACACTGCTTTCGGGTTCTCGCACTTTTCTACAAAGATCATCTCGTCGCCGCCAACTTTCCGCTCTTCCACAAGCCCGGCGTTACCGAGGTCGCCTTTTTCCAGTTCGTCTACGCTCGAGGCGATCTTTGCGTTGGTAGCTCTCGCTAGTTTTTCCATATCGCTCTTTTTAACGCGTCGTGCGGCGAGAATCCCGGCTTTCGATAGGTAGTGTTGGGCGAGGTCATCAATCCCCTTCTGACAGAATACCACGGTAGCACCTTTGCTCTTGATCTTGTCAACCATGCCCTTGATCATTTCTTCTTCTTGGCTAAGGAACGCCTGAAGCTGATCCGGCGACGTGATCGAGATTTCGGCGTCAACCTCTGTATCCTTAAGCTCGATTGCACCGTTTATCAGAGCAATCTTTGCTTTTTCGACGCTTTTCGGCATACCAGTCGAGACACGCTCTTTATCTATGATCATGCCCTCGACGAGTTCGGATGAGTCAATGCTTCCTCCAACCTTTTTCTCAATCTTGATGTTGTCGATGTCGAAGGTATTCTTCCCGTTTTCAGTTTCAATGACAGCTTTTACCGCTTTAACAGACATGGCAGCAAGTTTCTCTTTTGACGCTTCTGCGCCTTTGCCAGTCATCGCCGTAATCGCCACTTTTTTCAGAAGTTCTACATCATCAGGAAATACAGGGATCGCCACTGTGTCGAGCGTTTCTCGCGCTTTTACTGCAGCTAGCCTGAATCCAGATGCTATGATCGTGGGGTGCACGTCTTGTTCGAGAAGGTTCTCTGCTTTTCTGAGCAGTTCGCCTGTAATGATCACTGCTGTGGTCGTTCCGTCACCGACTTCGTCGTCTTGGGTCCGGGCAACTTCAACGATCATTTTCGCAGCGGGGTGCTCGATATCCATCTCCTTCAGGATCGTAACCCCATCATTTGTAATGACGACATCGCCCAGCGTGTCCACGAGCATCTTATCCATGCCTTTAGGGCCTAACGTCGTCCTCACGGCCGCAGCAACCGCCTTCGCGGCGGTTATGTTCATGCCTTGGGCCTCTTTGCCTCGAGTCCTCTGGCTGCCTTCTTTAAGAATCAATATGGGCTGTCCACCCAGTTGTCCGACTTGTCCACCAAGTTGTCCTGCCATTTTTTCTCTCCGTGTAGCGTGATCAATCCTAATGCATATAGGTTCGGGCTTAACTATGCAGAAAGTTCTATAAAAGCATTTTGTCCGAAACAAACCTCAGCAAAAGCGCAGCTATTCTTCCGATCGCTCTCGCACGAGGTGCATCAATTCAGTCGAGCTATCCAAGTCTTCCAGCTCTTGCAGACGCACGATAACCGTGTGCAAGATCCTGAAACACTTGGGCTCATCGTCAGTGATATACAGTGAGTGCGCGGATACGACTCGCGCTATGCTACTCATCAGTTCAGCTCTTTTTGCCATCAGGCTGGCGTTCTTGCTGATTCCGGTCAGTAAGGTCTCTTCCTTGGTCTGCGACAGCATGTCAAACGGTGCCTGAAACATAGGGAGCACCGTGAATCCTAAGTCAACGAGTAACGATATTACCTGTCTCTCAATGGGCGGAAGTGAATCAGCTTTCGCTATCTCCTTGTGAAAACTGTGTCGCGCGAGCAGGCTTATTGGCACGGCAAGCGGTGCATCTAGAATCGCCTCTAGCCTGACAGCTATTTCGACTTTAGCATCCATTCCTTCTTCGTACTTGCGAATACTTCTTCGCGAAACGCCTAGCTGCGATGCTATTGCACCTAGAGACAGGTTCTTGCTAGTGCGAGCCGCATAGAGTGCATCCTCATCTAATTTCACGTATAGTCCGCCAGGAGCGGCATAAATGAGCGGTGGAAGTTCATCTATGAAGAAATCTGACAGCGTGTCGACGTTAACAGCGGGGACTCCATAACGAACATACACCGCACCCTCCTGGAGTTCGTGATTTCGAGCTTTCTCGCCGACAAGCAAAGGCGAGGCATAGAAGCACTCTGCAAGTTTCTTCAGTTCAAAGGCTGTTTCTTCACTTAGGCCGTCGATATTTGAAAGCATCTTCAAGAAAAGTAGAATTGAGCCCCTCCTAGCAGTGATGTCGAAGCATCTAGAGCGAACGTCACATCTCTTTGACGTTACGAAGCCTGCCGTATGTAGCACCTTAGCAGCTTGATCTGCTAACAGATCTTGGCGCATTATCGGGGTTCTCCTAGGTGATTGCAAGCCGCTAGAGCTTGCGGATCTATACTACCTCGCTTAATATGTTCAAAAAGATACTTATATACTTCTATCGATAAAAAAATGAGGCGCTTGCAGGCATGCTTATCGGAATCGACGATACTGATTCAAAGTGCGGAATGTGCACCACTTATTTGGGCACTTTGTTAAAAAAAGCGCTCGAGCAAGAGCTGAACGAGATAGTTCAGCTTCGCTTGGTGCGGCTGAATCCGACAATACGATTTAAGACTAGAGGAAACGCCTCAATTTGTCTCTCGATCAGGCATTCGTATGACGTTCAAGATATCGTGCGAAAGCACATCGAACGAATGGCGCATCTTGATGATGACAATACACATCCTGGCGCTGTTTTTTTTGGTGAAGATGTAATTCCAGCAGATATCCAGCGCTTCGCGCGCGACGCTGTGCACGCCGAGCTCTGTTTGGAAAAGGCAACCGGACTCATCGAAAGGCACAGGCTGGATTTTTTATCATTTAAGAGCGGTAGAGGCTTAATCGGGGCGCTTGCTGCGGTAGGCGCGACGGCTGAAAGCTGCTCTTCGTACGAACTTATTGCGTATCGTTTTGAGAAGAATTTTGCTAAAAAACGTTACATAAATGTGCGATCAGTTTGGCATGCCGATGTGGCTACTTACCCCTACACGTGGGATACGCTCGATCGAAACGGTGGAGCGGTTATATGTGCCCCGCACTCTTCAGATCCTATACTCTACGGAATAAGGGGAGATGACCCCCATCAAATACTCGCGGCGCACAGCAAAATTATCTCAGAACCATTTGAGTATCTAACGCTTTACAGGACCAATCAGGGGACAGATGCACACGTACGACCAGCTCAAATTAGAGAGCTGGTAGAAGGTCGCTCTTATAAAGTGACTGCCGTGGTGACCTACGCGCCGTGGACAATAACAGGGGGGCATACTTTTGTCGTAGTAGGAGACAGTGGTGGCAAGCTGCTATGCGTCGCATTTGAACCCACTAAGCAGTTCCGAACCACGGTCCGCGAGTTGCGTGTCGGCGACAAGGTGGTGGTCCAAGGCAGCTACGTCAAAAACTGCCTGCACTTAGAGAAATTGCGAGTTGTGGAACTCTGCGATCAATATAAAATCGGGAATCCTATCTGCTGCGACAAAAGCATGAAGTCGCTCGGGCGCGATAAGGGCTATAAGTGCTCAAAGTGCAAGACGGTCAAGCATGTCAGACTTAGAGATCAAATATCGATAAAAAGAGAAGTTGCGCCTGGCGCGTATGAAGTCACCCCGTCTGCGAGACGCCATCTTGCAGAACCACTCGTCAGGAGCCACAATCTTGGTTATGCTGTATTCCCAAGCAGATGAAGCAACGTAAGCCGTCAGGTTCGTCCGACCTTGCCCCGATGCGTAAGAGGTCCCTGGCTTTCAAGAAAAGCGCCGAGTCCTAGATTCATGTGCGCAAGAGTTAACAGACGGGTTCTCAGAGGCTTGAGCCGATTTGACGGGCACATAGTTCACTTGACGCACACTGATCTAGACGCGGTATGCTGTGACGCACTATTTAGGCGAAAACACGGAAATGTGTTTACGATCTTTTCGTCAGTTCAGGATTACAGCTCCTACTTGGAGCTTCTCGCTCAGACCGAAAAAACGGCAAACCAGACGTTGTGTCTTTCCGATCTTGGGGGCAGAGCAAGCACTTTTGAAGTTGTTGCACGTTTGAAAAGCAAAGAATGGCGCGTTGAGTGGCGCGACCATCACGTGTGGGATGAGCGTTTTTTCGAAGATATCAAGAGCGTTATCGACTACTTGCGCGTCGATCCCGAACTATGTGCGTGCGAAATCGTATACACGGACTTACTAGATGGCGATTTGATCGCCAAGGAAATCGCAGCGATAGGCAGAGACAAAGATTTCTGGATCAACAACGACCCGCGTTCTGAAGTGCTCTCTACTGCGATAAGTGATGACAAGTCCCGAGAGGAGCTAGCACTAAAACTGTCGCGCGGGGCTTTTGCGGACGCCGAGATCGAAGCAATGTATGCGCTTCAAATCGGTCGCAAGAGCAAAGCCATCAGCAAAGCGATCCAAAAGTCGGTTCTGCTCGGTCATACAGCGGTCACGACCAGCAACGGTTACACAAGCGATGTGGCTGCGAGGCTTAGGGACAAATATCACTCAACAACGGAGATCATTTTGCGAGGGAATGGTGTATTCTCAATCAGAACGGTCGCTCCGGTGAGTAACCAAATCGCAATGCTTTTTAACGGAGGTGGGCATCCACACGCTGCTGGCGGCAATCTCTCTTTCACGACGCGAGACCTGATAGGCTTTAAATTGTTCGGGTATCGACTTGCGAAGGTGCACAAGCTTATCGAAGCGGCATCGAGCTTTGATCATTCCTGACCGACCGAGGGCCCCCGCGCAACTCAGCGATTAGAGCCGCCACCTCTTCTGGATCATAGATCTCCTTAAACACTATAACATGACCACTAGTAGTCTTAATAATGAGATTTCCCGTCCTCAACAGCCTTTCTAAGAAGCTCTGTTGCTTTGCGTGCTTTGCAACCCGACTGAGCGGGATCACTGCCGTCTTCTTCAAAAAAAGGCCTTTTTCAATGGATATATCACGCGAGGTGATTCCGTATCTTTCCGAATAAACGGTAAGGGCGGTTCGAGCGGCAACGAAGAGAAAAAGCAGCACTGCGGCCCCCCTAAGCGCGGTTGCGATTAAGCTGACGTTTATGAGGCTCTGGACAAAAAAAGACCCGAAAAGGAGGACCACTAGTAGCAGCACAAGTCCCTTATATTTCAGCGTGCAACCCAAAATACTGGGACGGGCCAAATACACGAGCTCTTCATCATCTATATCCAATCCGCCTTTAACGACCGGATAGGCAGGGCGGGGGGCGCTAATCCGTTCGGCGTCATAGCGGGCGTCATAAAAGGATCGGTCGCGAGTGGCTTGTGTGGAATATGATGCAGCCGTGGTGCGGTCGTTGACGTACGTCGCGACATAATCACGCATCTCCTCTGACACCGTCAAGGCAATTCTTGCAATTTCGGGGGTGATCTTAGTCTTCTGAAAAGCGATGATGCCTGATTCCCACCAGTAATCTAACGAGTCCGCGTTTTTCTCTATCTGAGTTCGCAAAGCTGGGTTGAAAGCAAGGAGTCCTCGACTCCTATATTCATCTTGAAGGCAGAGCTGGTACAATTCTTTAATCCGGTGAGCGTTTAGAATGACTTCTTCATAATCGCCCGATTGATAGAAACGTCGCGCTTTTTCTATTAATCGATCTAGTGCCCGTGCAGCCACCGCAAATTCAGTTGTTGGAGGATGGCTGTAGCTGTCTCTATCGTCTGCACGCTGATGTTCCCAGTGGTCGGTGCTGTACCCTAACATACGATTCACGCCAGCCCCAATAGCTTGTGCACTTGCGGTATGATCCTTACCTGACTTAAATGCCTGGCAGCGACATCCATCAGCCGAAAGAGCTGATCGCAATCCGGCGAAACAGCGCGAAGCGTATGAGTAACTGGCTGCAGCACCAGAAGTAGATCGGTGCTTATACCTGCGAGGCGCTGCGCAACGAAGTCAATCATCTCGCTGGAAGTTTGCTTCAGCACCACGATTTTGACAAAAACGTCGGTTTGCGAAAGGCAGAATGCTTCGATGGTGCGCAGCTCTTCCCGGAGCAATAGATGATAGGCGGGGCTCGCAGCGTGTTCGGGCAGTTTTACATCGCACGCGGCAACATCCACCGCGTGTTTGAGGCGTATGGCGCCGCGCGAATCCATTCCGTTCGTCTCAAGATACAGAGGTTTGGGCAGCTTTTGCGCGAGCTCTAGGATGAACTCTGTGTACAGCAGGGGTTCGCCGCCAGTCAAGCTAAGATGCGTTGTCGCTGGGGTCCACAAGCTTTCCACAACTTTGGCGAGATTGTTCGCTGAAATCGGATTCTGAAGTTGATGTGGGGTGTTGCACCTCACTCGACTTCCGCTCTCGACAGGTCTCGCAGATGCTGAATCACAATAGACGCACGTAAGCGGACAACCTCGGAATCTGACGAAAACTTGGCGCGTTCCGATATAAGGCCCTTCGCCTTGCATCGAATTGAACACTTCAAAAACGTTCGCTGTCGCTACCATTTTTGCCGGCCAGAATTAGACATCACCTAGCCGTGTTAGCAACGGGTCTTCTTTGTTCAAGTTCTGAAAGGCGCGGCGTCTGCGTAGACAGGATTCGCAAGCACGACACGGAAAGTCTTCGGCGGCGTAGCACGACCACGACCATTCGAGAGGTGCTCCGATGCGCAAGCCGAGTGCCGCGATCTCTGTTTTGTCGTATTCTATAAGCGGAGCAACAATCTCTACTTGGTCTAGAGCAGCATATTGCAACACACGGTTGAAAGAAGTCACAAAATCGGCCGAGTTATCCGGGAACGTTTCAGCCTCCTCTTTGTTGAATCCGACGACAACGGTTTCATAGCGATAATTTTCGCAAAATGCGGTCGCTATTGAAAGAAAAACCGCATTTCGCGCAGGCACCCATACGGTTTTTGCAGTTTCACACACTACCGAATAGTCTTCTAGCGTCTCTCTAGTGAGCTGTGGCAGTTCGTTGTTGTCGGTTAGTGCTCCCTCAAAACTCGCATACCACGGCAATTCGATGACGTGATGGCTCACGCGATACGTCGCGCATATTTTGGAAGCAAATTCGATCTCTTTGCTACGCGCCCTCTGACCGTAATCGAACGTGAGGCACTTAATACTGTCGTAGGCGTCATACGCGAGTTTGAAGGATACGACCGAGTCCAAGCCTGCTGACAGCAAAACAATGGCTCGTGACATTTTGACGCCTCGCACTCGCAGATTTCTATTAGGCAAAGCATTAATTAAAATTGCCTATTCATGTATTCACGTGCACAAAACTGCAGAGATTCTTGTGTCTGGCTATGTACAAGCGGTGGGCTACCGCCTCTATACTAAGCGATATGCTGATCAATTGGGCCTCACTGGTTCTGTACAAAACTTGACTGACGGAAATGTGAGGGTGGTAGCATCAGGCGCTGAAGAGGATCTCGCACGTTTTATGGAGAGGTTGCGGGAGGGCCCACGAGCGGCAATAGTTAAAGACGTGAAAGTGACGTGGAAGAAGGGAGAAAAAACCTTCAGAGAATTCGTCATGATGTGAGCCGCGCTGTGCCACTGGCAGCGGCTGCTGTGGCTCGGACTATTTTTGGTGGCCTCGTCCATCTGTGGTTTCGCTCTGTGGCACGCTGAGGTTTTCCACTTATACAGTTGCAGTCTCGTTCGCTGGTTGCTAAAGCTAGGCGTAATGCAAACTTTGAGACTCGCGCCACGCTTTGGGGCCTACATCATTCAGGTGAGATTTATCTGACTATCGTCGTCGCTGTGTTTTGGGCACGTCAGCACGATGGTCAGGCAAGCGTTAAAACAAGAGACGAATGCAAGGACTCTGCCAATTCTCAGCTGCTTTTCTAGGATGACAGTCGCGTGCGCAACACGCTACGGATTACGCCCATCGTCGCCGAGGATCAGTCATTATGTCGACAAGCGTCGCTTTTTTCGCGGAGAGGGCATTTTTCAACGCCTCTTTCAGATCTTGAGGGTCGTCAACAGTAAATCCTTCCCCTCCGCAGGCGTCTGCATAGCGCGCAAAATCGATCCTGTGCAAGTCAGTTGCAAAATGCGGGACGCCGGCTTCATCCTGCTCGTGTTCAATCATGGCGAGCTTGGCGTTATCGAGCAATACAACGGTTAGGGGCAGCTCGTTAACTACGGCAGTGGCGAAATCGCCCATTACCATCGTGAAGCCCCCGTCGCCGGTAGTACAGACCACTTGGCGATCAGGGCACACGAGTTGTGCAGCTAGCGCCGCGGGCAGGCCAAAACCCATGGAGGCGACATATCCGGATATCAAGATTTCTTGATCTGTTGCCACGAAGTTTCGCGCAAACCAGAGCGTATTATCTCCGACGTCGTTTGCAATGATGGCGTCGCGATCGATAACCTCTTGCAGCGCGTCCATTATTTGTGGCCCTCGCACAGGGGATGCGTTTGAAGCGATTTCTTGGTGTTTCTTTTGCTCCCAGCGTTTCTTGATGCGGGCCACCTGATCCAAGTAGCCATCTGCGTGCTTATCAGTCACTTTCTCGTGCAACGCAGGTAGTACCATCGCCGCGTCTCCGACGAGTCCGACGCTCACGGGGAACTTCCGCCCAATCATGATTGGCTCGAGGTCAATTTGAACTTGCGGTAGGTACGACGGCACGGCTGTTTTATCTGAATAGGAGCATCCAACAGTGACCAGCAAATCCGCGCCAAACACCACCCTCTTCGCGGGATCGGTGCCTATGTCCCCCATTACGCCTAGGGCGAGAGCATGATCCTCTGGAATGATGCCTTTGGCTTTGTAGGTCGTGGCAACTGGAGCATCGATCTTTTCCGCTAGTCGTAAGACGGAGTCTCTTTGTCTTCGAGCGCCGTATCCGACGATCAGGACCGGCCTTTCCGCAGCATCAATTGCTTTCGCTGCGGCGGCAATCAGGTGAGGATGAGGCATCAGTCGCAAATCAGGCAATCGTCCTTCTTTCGGCTTAGTTTTCACGTTGGGAAGCACAGAGAGCGTCTGCACGTTCGTTGGTATGCCCAAATGAGAGACGCTGTGCCCAACAATTGCTTGCTTCATGGCTACCGTGAGAAGCTCGGTTACTTGCTCCGGTGCGTCAATAACCTCATTAAAATCGGCGACCGCTTCAAACAGCGCGTGCTGATCGATCTCTTGGAACGATCCCAAGCCCAAGAACTGCAGCCCAACTTGTCCGGTGATGGCCAGCACCGGCGCGTGGTCCATTTTTGCATCATAAAGCCCGGTGACCAAGTTCGTCGCTCCCGGTCCGGCTATAGAGAGACAGACTCCTAAGTCACCGGTGAGCTTAGCATAAGCCGACGCCATGAAGGCGGCGACTTCCTCGTGCCGCACGAGCACAAAGCGTATCTGGTCGCTTCTCCTTCTGATTGCATCAACGATTTGAAGCGATGTCTCGCCAGGGATTCCGTAAACTTGTTTTACGCCCCATTCAACGAGCTGCTCAACGATTACGTCGGCCACCAGTCGCTGGGGCTCGCCTTCTACCGTCTCACCACTCACGTCTGCGGTGCCTCCTTTCACATCGGCTAAACGCCGATGGCTCGCTGTCTCCGTGTTGAACAGCTACAAGCTGATCGTGCGGAGCCCGATATCCAGTTTCTCCTAGCAGCTGTGACTACTTAAAGATTGCACGTTGAAGAAGCTCGATAAGCAGCGGCTTTGGCGCACAGACAACAATTGCGGCACTAGGGGCTCGCCATAAATTCTGTGTTCCGACGCTGCGGCCGCAGCTTACTCTGGATTGCACGCTTGCGCTTGACGTGATTTCGGCACCAATAGCGACAGCTCTGGGCCTAAGCAGAATCACGTCATTGCCGGATAAGTCACACCTGAGAGCTCGCTTGTGTCGGGCGTCAGGGCCACCAAATCGTGCACGTCTAGCTTGTGCACGTCATTCTTGCCTACCGCCCTCGAAATATCGGCAAGCTCTGACGTTGAAACGCGAATGAAATTAGCAAGCTTGCGGGCGCCGCGATCTATGTTGAATCGCTTCACGAGATCGGGATCCTGCGTCGTTGTGCCCGTGGGGCATTGGTTGGTTTCACATATGCGGTAGTATTCGCAGGACATTGCCCAGAGCGCAGCTGTTGCGATGTAGACCGCGTCTGCCCCCAACGCTAAGCACTTTGCAAAATCACCGGACGTGCGCAATCCTCCTGCCGCAATGAGCTCCGCGTGTTGCCGGTACCCAACCTCCTTGAGATACTGATGAGCCCGGGGCAGGAAGTTGATGAGGGGGAGTCCGAAGTTGTCTCGGATATAGCAAGGGGGGGCGCCACTGCCCCCTCCAAACCCGTCAACGACGATGTAGTCGGGCTCCGCATAAACGATTATGTCGAGGTCTTTCTGGACGTGTCCGCCCGCAAACTTGATGCCCACTGGCTTGCCCTCTGTTGTGTCTCGGAGCATGCCTATTTTCTGCTTGAGATCTTCGGCGCTATTGACATCTGTGTGCCGTGCGGGGCTTCGCGCGTCGGTGCCGACAGAAATACCGCGCGTTTTGGCGATGAGTTCAGTAACTTTACTCGCTGGAACAAGGCTCCCAGTAGCGGGGTACGCCGACTGACTGATCCGAAACTCGATCATGTCGGCTTGTTTGAGCCGTTCATCCCAGACGCCAAAATGGCCAGTCGAGTATTGCAGCGTAAGGTACGTAGCGGATTCTCGCTCTTCGTCGAGCATACCGCCCTCGCCGGTATTTGCCGCCGTGCCTGCGAGCGTTGACGCTTTCGCAAGGGCGATCTTCTGTTCTTTGTTTAGGGCGCCGAAACTCATTCCCGAGATCATGATTGGCGTTTCGAGCGGAATCGGCTTCTTTGAGCGTTTGCCTATCGTGGTGCTTGTGTTAACTGGCTCTGAGGAGTCTAAGGGGAGGAGATACAGTTGAGCCGGAAGGAAATTGAGCATGTCGAGGCTTGCCCGGATCTGCTTCATCGAGCCCATACCTTCCCGAAGTGATTTGTTCAGCGTTGCGGTCTTTTTAACGTCTAGAATTTTTTTGTACTCCAAAGGATGCTCGTAATACGCCATTTCTCGCATGATTACCCCTCGGCTTCTGCGCCGCTTATCAAAGTGGCCGAGTTATATTTATTGGTTTCTAAACCCTATAATGGAGTGGAATACCCAGGAAACCCGGCAGGAGCTTCACGATTTGAAGTGTCCGCACGTTGTTGACCGACCAGCGGAGGAGGCACATGGCAGTTAGTACGAGACGAAACAGGTTGGCTGAGAGTAGGCGTCGATTGACTAAGTTGCTTATCATCGCGGCTTTGATTGAATATGGACTTCAGATAGGCGACATTGATGTTGGGAAAGTTGTCCAAGACGACATCGACGAGGCAGCAGATCTTGCCAAACACGGTTCAGTCCACGTACCAACAGTCGTAATTAACGTCCAGCAATTCGACCGTTTCGAGCGTTACGTTCCTGCTTGGTCTCATTTGTCTATCGAAACAGGCGTATTGGACGTTCTCGCCACGTTCGACAGTGGAGAGCTCATCATCGGTTTGCCGCATCACACAGAAAAACGATGTATCGTGATCCCAAGCAGGATAGCGAAAGAATTTAAGGAGCTGAAAGCGCCAACTGCGTGAGCGACGTGCATGAAGCCCACAAATTAGAAGCTGGCTGAGCTTTTAGCTAAGGGCCCACCGGTCTGTGCGCGCTCAAGTGAAGATGGACCACACTACGACGCGACGGCCGTTACAGGAAGCTTTATGTCTTCCGCGCTCTTCGTAGCAAGCGTGTGGAAGGCTATCGTGCTCACGCTGTGCATCGTATCGTGCTGCTGCCTCGTCAGCGGTTGCGCGGGCAGCGCGCCGAATCAGACTGCAAGTAGCCAGGGATCAAACCGTCTCCAAGCATCGCAAATCTCCGTAAGTTCGGCTCGGACGGCGCTCGACGAGCCGGTGTCGATTCAAGCGACCTTGAAGGATGGGAACGGGCGGGCCTTGGATGGCAAGACAGTCGAATGGTTCATTGATGGGGCGTCAGTCGGAAAAAGCCAAGTGAAGAGTGGGACCACGATGATGAGCCTAACGAGCGAGTACGTCGACAACTTAGGTATCCAAACACATCGGGTCGGGGTGACTTTCTACGGAGACCAAAGTTACGAGAGCAGCACCGCTACTTCGTTTTTGCAGGTTACCGCGACCGGTGCGGCAGAGGGAATAGCTTCGACCAATTCCACCGCGAGTGCCGTTTGAGCGTTCTTGCCAAGCCTCGAGTGCGAGCTAGCTCTGATTTGCCCGTCGGTACTGCAGCTCTGTTTCTAGTGCAACAAAATTGAGGCGCCGAGCATGTACGCAAGCTCGACGTACTACGACGGGAGTAGCTCCACGCGTCGTTGACCGTCAGTCGATCTTCGTTTCGTTTACGTATCGAGAAAAGTTGGGGTTTTTGAGGTCAATGAGATCTAGAAAAGTCTCAAAATCTTCCTCAAATTTAAGCCCAAAGAGCTCGGTCTCAAAGGTCGATGCTTGACAATTCATTTCTCGTAATAGGATTGTAGCTCCTATTTAAACCTTTTCTTTTGCTTAGAAAGCAAAAAAACGGCGCTATAGTCTCCATACCAGCAGACCCCTCACACAGAACACCCAAGCGCCAACGCAGCACTCCAATGGAAATATCGCGATGCGCGGACTGGCTACATGCGTTGCAGGAGCGGCTCATAGTGCGTCCCAGGCAGTTCGACGGCAGCGAACGTTATATACAAAGTATGCGGGTTCATGGTTGATGAACCCGGAAATAGACCTTAATCAGCTCGTCGACGAGTTTTTGCGATTTGAAAAGTACGTGGAAGAGTCGAAACTCTACGAACGCGTGGTCGCTGCACCGTCGTTGTCAGATGACCAGTTGTTTCTCGAACGAGACTGGCAGCGGTTCGTGGCGTACAGGTACAACCAGGTAGGCATCCGTGATGGTCTCCAAGACGCGATGCGAGACGGCTACGTTTTGCTGCTCCAGAAGCTCACCGAGCTGGCCCAGCAGGCCGGTTCGGAGCACAGCGGGCTCGACAACGAGTAGCAAGACAGCTAAGCTCGGCGCCTCGCGTCTGGCAGCGAGGGCAACGGCGCCTTTTTCGAGTGTGAAAGCTTCGTAGCTCGCGCTATCATTGGTTTTGTCTCGGTTGTTTACGCTCAAATTGGCTCAAGCCTAAATACGTGGCGGTGCTAGATTGCCAATAACTTATCACCGAGGCAAACAGAATGAAGGTAGAGAAACTTAAGCAACTCTTTAAAGCGGTCCTTTCGGAAATGAAGAAGGAGCTGCAGAGTTACGCGTGGCTTTTTTGCGCTGAGCGCGGTTATTACATCAGCGATTCACTCTTGGTCGTGGACGATGCAGGGCTTTTGCCGGCAGTTCGCGTCGCTTTAACCCCAGCGTTGCGGTATGAACTGCCACAGCTTGCGCACCTTGCGGCTGAACTCGAGAATGACCTCACCAACATCGTCTTCGACTACGCCTATAATACGAGGCACAAGATAGGCGCGGAAGATCTGAAGACGATCGGGCATATTCCGTATGTCAGTGAGCATATCTGGCGACTAATGACCGTGCCACAAAACTAGTCTGGCCTCTATTCGATGCGCGTGTCTGCCCCCGCCCAATTCGTTCTGAAACGACAGAGCTTTTTTTGCGCTCACGTCCTTCGGAGCTAATAGAAATCCTTTTATACAGTTTAATAAAATTGGGTGACGGAAGTAGGTTTCCTACTGCTTACTTTCCCCACACATAAGATTTGTTTATTTGAACACGGAGGAACTCATGGTTATTGCCGTTCTCAGTTCGGGAGATACCGCGTGGATGCTTATGTCTACGGCTCTCGTAATGTTGATGACGATTCCTGGATTGGCCTTGTTCTATGCCGGGCTCGTAAAAAAAGAGACCGTCTTGAATACCCTCTTTCTGTCGTTTTCGGCGTACGCTATGGTGAGCATCATCTGGTTCGTTTATGGATACCCCCTGGTGTTTGGCCCTGACGTGCACGGGTTTATCGGCGCTCCAGGAAACTTCTTCTTCCATAATGTGGTAGAATCGAATACGTTGGTTGGGTCGATACCAACGAGCGTTTATGCGGCCTTCGAAATGACGTTTGCGGCGATCACTGTAGCACTTATCTCGGGCGCTATCATCGGACGGATGAAGTTTGGCGCGTGGATGCTGTTTGTTCCGCTGTGGGCCACCTTTGTCTACCTTCCTGTCGCTCACTGGGTATGGGGCGGCGGGTGGCTCGCGCAACTCGGCGCCCTTGATTTCGCTGGTGGCACTGTCGTTCACATTAACAGCGGCGTTGCGGCGTTAGCCCTCTGCTTGCTGCTCAGAGGCCGAAAAGACCGAAGCCTGCTGCCACACCAGCTCGGATATGCCATGTTAGGCGCCGGTCTGCTTTGGTTTGGATGGTTTGGTTTCAATGCGGGATCCGCGCTCTCTGCCGGGCCGCTCGCCGGCTCAGCGTTCATCGTTACGAACACCTCCGCGGCTGCGGGCATGCTCTCGTGGATGCTGATCGAATACCTTCGATTCGGCAAAGCGACCATGTTAGGCGCGGCCTCAGGCATTGTCGCGGGCTTGGTCGCGATCACCCCGGCGGCGGGATTCGTCAACATCCCTGCTGCTATGGTAATCGGCTTAGTCACCTCCATTGTGTCGTACTCAGCGATTTCCTTCATCAAGCCGCGGCTCGGCTACGACGATGCGCTCGATGTGTTTGGCATTCATGGGCTCTCAGGCATTTGGGGCGCACTCGCTGTCGGGATCTTCGCGAGTCCTCTGATAAACGCCGCAGGAACCGGCCTTGCGTACGGCAATCCCGCACAGCTGGAGATACAGGCCGTGGCTGTGGCGGCCACGTTTGTGTACTCCTTCGTGGTCACGTTGATCATCGCTAAAGCGATCGACCTTACCATCGGGCTGCGCGTGAGCGAGGCACAAGAGGCCCAGGGCTTGGATCAGTCGCTGCACGAGGAGGCTGCGTATCACATATAACCTTCCGGCGCGTATGCGTTAGCAAGGATTTGACAGAGGTGGAACATGAAGAAAATCATGGCTATAGTCAGACCGAATAAGCTCGAGGTCATCAAAGAGGCGCTCGACGATATCGGCTGTCCCAGCTTGACCGTCACGGAAGTAAAAGGCCGCGGCCGGCAAAAAGGGATTACCGAAATCTATCGGGGTCGCGAATACGCGATCGACCTGCTGCCGAAGCTGGAAATCAATATCGTAGTCCCCGACGGTGTTGCTAGCAAGGTGGTCGATACCATAGCGAAAGCGGCACACACGGGCGAAATAGGGGACGGCAAGATATTCATAACGAATGTCGAACAGGTCGTGCGGATTCGAACGGGCGAGCGAGACCACGACGCGATTTAGGCGGCACGGCTGGTGATGGGCACGCCATCACCACTCTCTTTTTTTAATCAGGAGCGTTGTCTCCGTTCCGACAGCGCGGCCGCGCTGCGCCACGCTGCTTGCTACGTCGCTCGAGTTTCGGCGTCTAAGCTAAAAGAACGATCAAGGACGTCAGCTGGTTCGAGGACCCAGACTCCCTTAAGGTCCACGGTACGTGCCCGTAATTCGTCGAGGAACTTCTCATACAGTGGACCAGCAGTTTGGAACTCTTTAACGGAGCAGATAACCTGATAAGCGATCTCACGCTCTCTGCTTGTTGAGACGCATAAGATGGATACCAAGCTGCTGGTCTCCATATGGCGCATGAGCTCCTGATCGATTTGTGCCCCTCCCAGCTGGGCCAGCACAATGATATTTGCCTCAGGCGCTTTCACGCCTCGAATACGTACGAGGCTGATTGTGCCGTCAAGGGCAGTCGTTGCGAGTGTTACAGTCGCACTACGATCGTTGATCAACCGCATTGCTTCATCGGGAAGATCCATATCGAGAACAGCCTTACACATCACCGAGCGCACTGCGCTAGTCTTTGTCTAGTTCAGAGACGTATAACACATTGTTGCCGCGCAGAATGAGTTTACCGAACGCCACGCGCCGGTGATTTCTGCACTGCGCAGCTCCATCAAGAGAGATGTTCCAGTGCGGGTCGTACCCCAAAAACGTTCCTGTGAAAACCTGCGCGCCCTTCAACCGTACCGTGACATTCTTGCCGATGTTGCGAGACAACACCTCAAAAGGTCTTTTGGTCTGCGTCATATTCTGTCAGCACTGCTCAGTAGCCCACGGATCGAGCCTGTCACTCACCTCAAGACTCGTTGTCCACCTACATAAAGCATGTTGCTTCCCGAGGTCTGCATAATCTTTATCTCCTGAAATGGGAGAGTGATGGGTAATGCTGAAGCGTTTTGTCGTCCTAGCGTCGATTTTGCTTATCGCGGTCTCCGCGGGCTGTCTGGAACAAGCGCACACGAACGCGCCGTTGACGACCTCAGCGGCGACGACAACGCTGAAGATCAACGCGCAACGAAGCGTCAACCAGAGCGAGTATGCGACGTTTACGTGTCAGCTCAACGTGACGCGCAGCCAAGGCTTGGGCAACAAGGAGATCCACTGGTCTATCGACAAAGTGAACAAAGGGACGACGCGCACCATATGGGGGTACGCGTCGTTGAACTTGACTATACCCGAAACTAAGGGCTTATCGATCGGCAAGCACGTTCTCACGGCTTCTTTTGACGGCGATTCCGACTACACGCCGTCGCACGCGACGACGACGTTTCAGGTGCGAGTCGCCCCGACGCGCACCCCGAGCGCGTCGCCTCGCCCGGCGCGCGAAAACGCATCAGTAACCCTGAGTGTGCCTCCTACGGTGCAGCACGGCTATGCCGACCTCACCGGCACGTTCTCAGGAATGGGGCGCGGCGCATCCCTCTATGTGCTGGTAAGACCTGCCGGGAACAACACGTGGATTGTGCAAGAGCTCCCGCTTATTTACGTAAACGGCACGTACGCCGACCACGTATATTTCGATACGCACGGGAACAATAACAGTCAGCAGTTTGACCTGCTGGCGGTCATCACCTCAAACACCCTAAACGCAGGGGATAGCGTCAAAAATCTGCCAAAAACGCTCGCGCAAAACCACGTGACGACCACGGTGCAGTAAGTCAGTCGTACTATTTCTTCGCGCACACGTGCTGCGGATTCGACTTTGTTTGGTGCCCATTGCGGCCCACCGCGCGTGCCGACTGTCCGCCAACGCGTCGGTTACTAACATCACAAATTATAAATAAAAACAGCGCGAGCATAAGCCATCATTAATAATGATAGTTTGACGATTTAGCCTTTGAGGCTGAACGAAGGTGGTCTTCAAAAGGGGTGTAGGACATTGGCAAACCGTTACGAATGGACTGTAAAGACCGTGAATGACCGAGAGATCATCGAAAAGCAGTGGCCAGGCAACATGCCGAACTACGACCAAGCCTGTGCCGAATTTCGCTTCGAAGACGTCGAAAAAGAGTTTACGTGGTACGATACAGGCCGCGTGAACCTCGCGCATGAAGCGATTGACCGGCACGCAGAGGGGTGGAGGAAAAACAAGGTAGCTCTCTACTCCGACGGTCCTGATGGCGCGCGCAAGTACACGTTTCTCGAGTTAAAGCTGCTGTCGAACCAGTTCGCCAACGTGTTGAAGAGTCTCGGCATCGCCCGGGGAGACCGTGTCTTCACGTACATGGGGCGTGACCCTGAGCTCTACATCGCGGCCATTGGCACGGTCAAGAACGGTTCCGTTTGGGGGCCACTATTTGGAGGATTCAGGGCGGAGGCCGTGATGGATCGCTTGGAAGACAGCGGCGCAAAGGCCGTGGTCACCGTCCCTGATCTCAAGGCGTCGAGTGTCGATGAGATCGTTGATAACCTTCCTGAGCTCGAGTACGTGATCGTCGCAAAGTCGGACGGTGCCGAACTGACCGGCAACCGCACCATCAGCTTCGAAGAGGAGATGAAGCGCGCCTCGACGATGCATCAGACGGAGTGGATGGACCGGGAAGACCCCGTCATGATGCACTACACGTCGGGAACGACAGGCAAAGCGAAAGGCGTGGTACACGTCCACAACGCGATGATCGGGCACTTCATCACGACGCGGTACGTGCAGGACGTCACGGAGTCCGACATCTACTGGTGCACGGCTGATCCCGGGTGGGTCACTGGCACCTCGTACGCGTGTTGGGGGCCGTGGCTCAACGGCACGTCGCAGGTCTCGTACAGCGGCCGATTTGACTCAGCGATGTGGTACGGCATCATCGATCAGTATCAGGTGACGATCTGGTACACCGCGCCGACGGCGCTCAGGCTCCTCATGAAAGACGGACTCGGCGTCGCGCGCAAGTTTGATTTCGGCAGCCTGCGCTACATCACGAGCGTCGGTGAGCCGCTCAACCCCGAGGTGATACGCTGGGGACTTGAGGCTTTCAACCTCCCCATCCACGACAACTGGTGGATGACCGAAACGGGCCAAATACTCATCGCAAACTATCCGTGTATGTCCATTCGCGAGGGCTCGATGGGGCGCCCGTTTCCGAGCATCACGGCGTCGATCGTCGACGATCGGGGCAATGAGCTGCCCCCAAACACGCCGGGCAACCTCGTCATCAAGCCTCCGTGGCCCGCGCTGATGCGCGCCATCTGGCGAAACGAGGAGAAGTACAAGAGCTACTTCGAGATCCCGGGATGGTACAAGACGGGCGACAGCGCATTTCGCGACGAGGACGGCTACTTCTGGTTCATGGGGCGCGTCGACGACGTTATAAAGACCTCGGGAGAACGCGTAGGCCCGTTCGAGGTGGAAAGCGCCCTCGTCGAACACCCGGCTGTCGCCGAAGCGGGCGTTATCGGAAAGCCCGATGCGCTGCGCGGGGAAATTATTAAGGCATTCGTGAGCCTCCGGGCGGGACATTTGCCGTCTGAAGAACTCAAGCAAGACATCTCGCAGTTTGTTAAAAAGCACTTGGCAGCGCACGCGTTTCCGCGCGAGATTGAGTTTATGGAAAAGCTCCCGAAGACACGAAGCGGCAAGATCATGCGCCGGGTGCTGAAGGCGCAAGAGCTCGGACTGCCCATGGGAGACCTCGCCTCACTCGATGAGGACTGAGCGTCTCCTCCTTCTTTTCTCTCACATCCTTAAGTATTAGCCGGGCCTTTTGCCGTACAGGGTATGGCGAAGACCGAAGCTGGCATAACTGAGTTTTGCATTACGTTGCGCGATCACGAGCGCCGTCAGCCTCAGCTGTCTGGAATCCAGCAGCTGGTTAAGGATCGCATCCACCAGTCGGCGGATTTGAGCGACGTCTACTACGCCCCATCGGCCGCCTATGCCGAGCTGGAAGCCGCGTGGTCAGCCGCGCAAGGAACGCTCAGCGTGGTGAAAACGATCCCTGCAGACGACGCTGCGGTGCTCCACTGCAGCACGTACGTGAAGCGCTTTGACTACGCGAGAGAAGAGCTCAACATCAAGTCGATCATTTTGAGTAAGGGGTTCAACATCGGCGTTTGTACGGGGCGAAGCTTTGTCAAATACTACTGCAGCGACCTTATCTACATGGACCGCTTTTTTAGCTACCGCTTTGGAGACCGGAAGTACTGGTTCATCTGCTATCTGAGCTCTCTCGATGATGCAGAACTCATCAGCGACAAGTTCTCTGAGCTTTTTGGCGCACGCCGCGGGCCTGAGGTCTTTGCGTGGCTCGAAGAAGCGCTCAGCTTGGGAAGGGCTTGAAGATATAACGTGTGACCCGAAGGCGCCTCTTACAGCGCATCGCTAGCCGGTGGGATCACCTTATTATCCGGACGCTGCAGCACACTGATCGCCGAACTAGGGGTAAAACAAGCGCAGCTTTTGATTTGAGCAGGTCGACGCCTATGTCGATGGCGGACTTTGTCAACCTAGCGCACCCAGTGGAGGCGACGAAAGCAGGTGCGCTTTAAATAGACGGCTCTCCACACTTCTATGGACGAACTTGATTGGTGATAGTTATGGACGATTGGAAAAAAACACTCGACGACCTCTTTCAAAAAAAGGCGACCTACGAACGAAAATTAGCGGAAGACAGACAGAAAGCTGTCGCCGCACATGCCCAGCAATTTTCACTCGTTGCGGCACTCTTCGATTCGACGATCAATCCGGCATTTGAAGAGGTACGGTCGGAACTGCTGAAACACGGATCCGAACCAAACATCGTTCTTGGGCATCCGTCAGCCAGAGCTGGTTCCCGATTGGCCAGCGCACTTGAGATCGACGAGGGGTTGACCAGGTTCGGTTATGAGATTTACGCCGTGGTCTCTCCGACGGGGTACAGCTTGAATACGCGCGCACAGATAGACAACTACGAAACCGCCCGGCACGACCTCACGCAAAGCCTCCTGCCTGACACAATCTCAAAAGACGACATTATCAATGACGTCGTCGATCGGTACGTGAAGGCCATAACGCCACACGTATAAAGGTGCATCCCCCCAGACGTGGCCGCGTGAACGGGCGAATCCGTGCCGTTGCTGCCGAGAGGCCGCAGCTGCGCAGTGGATCGTGAGACTGCACGAGCAGAAGGCCAAAACACTCGTTGAAACGCGTACACAACACCCCTATGACTGATGCGGCAAGAAATGATGGGAATTCAGAGTCCGGCCCCGTCACAGTCGTGATCAGGCGCAGAATCAAATCGGGCTTGGCTCAGGCATATGAGGCGCTAGAAAAAGACATCTCAACCGATGCCGCAGCACAAGAGGGGTATCTTGGCTCAACTTTTTTGCGCCCGGAAGGCGGCAGTGACCGGGACTTCGTGACAATTGTCCGGTTCGATAGCTACGAGAGCATGATGCGATGGGAGCACTCCGTAGCCGGCAAGGTCTTGATCGACCGCGCTGATGCGATGAGCGAGACTCCGGCCAATATCCGCAGATCCGCAGGGTTGTCTCTCTGGTTTACTCCGCGACATCCCACGTCTCCTTCACCCTGGAAGATGGTGCTGCTGCTCACCATGAGCATCTTCATATTGGCTGAGATTATGACACCTCTCCTTAATCCTGCTCTTAGTCTTTTGCCACAACCCATTGCGTTGTTCATTTCTTTAGGAATACAGATTGCCCTGCTTACGTATTTCGTGCTACCGTGGCTCACTACATTATTTGCAAAATGGCTTTATGACGTGCCACAATCCAAGGAATAGGTACCGCGGGAATGTGCGGGGGTACCCGATGTTTAATATTGGTTTGTCTGCTATTCGCTCTCTTGAAAATGCTGAGCTCTTCGGACGCGTCGCGGGCCTTACGCGCTCGCTTCGTTTCGCGCAGAACGTCGGCCAACGACTCGTAATATGTAGCTTGAAACGCTGCAGTCTGATATCGCTCTTCGCAATAACCGTCTCCTTAGACCTCAAGCACAGAAATCGCAAGCTTTTCTGCGTCGTGTGTTCACATCACCCTGCTCCAACACTTCAATGACCTGCCGGAGAGGTGGCTCCCTAGCACTTTCCGCGTCTAGCCTACGCGGCTGAGTCAGAATTGATGTGACAAATGCGGCGAGGGTCTGGGCAAGCTGTTCTTTCAACTCAATGGCAAACGTCCGCAAATACGATCCGTCAAGCCGTTCGGCTCTGGCGAGGCAGTAGCTGCAGGCCGCCCCGCATATCACCACATACCGTAGTTTAGCGTCTAGCCGGGCCCGTTCAACGCTTTCTATTAGCTCTTCCAGCGGTATTGTGTGAATGTACGCAGCAAAAAGGTTGTAAAGGGCCTGCCTCTTGTTGCTTGCATCTGCTTGGGGATGGATCGCTTGCACAAAGGTGCATCTGCCGGACAGGTAATAATCCCGCGGCAAGAACGTGTTGAAAGTGACTTTATGTGTCTGTGCAATGATGTGCGGCTTTTTAGTCTCTCTTTGATACGGTCCGGGTTGGTTCCGGCATCGTGTCTCGAGGAGACAACCCTCTAGCAGCTAAAATGAACGTAGCGATGGCGTGATTCGTTTATCCTCTGCTTATCTCGTAGCTCGTTATTTCTTTTTTCGATTTCAAACACGTATAGGGCTCAGTTCGCGACCTGACCCAAGAAGGGATGGAGTAATGGCCACAAAGTGGTTTGCGCCAAGGTCAGATGAAGCAAAATGACGCTGTAACTTAGATAAAGAGTAGACACCTTATGCATGACTCGTACTACTGCTGAGGGCGATGCCGTGCCAGAGGAGGAAATAGATGCGAATCTTGTGCCTCTCGTCAAAGTACTCAACAGCCTTCCGTGCGTTACCACGGTGTGCTGCTGTGGTGGACATGCAGGCGAACGTGACCACGGGAAGTGGCCAGAAGGAACTTGGTATGTCACGTTAGAGATTGCACAAAAGGAGCAGGGGTGGCGCACGCTTGCGTTTCTTGGATGGGCGATCAACCGCGAGTACCGTAAGGCAGGGCATCACGTCTTCTTTTACCCGGACGCATTGCCGCCGCGCGCTGTTGGCGATGATGCCACACTCGGTTTCCAGCTGGAAGGATATCGATACGAGCGTCCTGAAGAGCTCGCGAGCTGGATAACCAAGATGCGATACAGCGACGACTCCGCACGTAGCACACAGAGAAAACTGCCACGTGACTAAGAGTCAAGTTCGTGCTTATAAGGTCGTGAACGTCACTATTGGCTCTGCAATAACCGTTGGAAGGCGCTCCGCTTTTCACCTCTTTTTTGACGTCTGACGCATATACAGCCGTTCAGAGCAGTTCGACGGGCAAGAAATGCAAGAAGATTCCTACCTACGGGCGCGATGGTTGGTTCCGGGGCTTTCCATCGAGCAGCAGGTGTTTCTTTTTGAAGATCTACGCTCATATAGCGCTTCTTTTTCGAGATGCGCCGAATCCTATAGGTCATTGGTGTAACGCAGCTGGACGCAAAAAAAAATAAAGAGAGCAATTCACCTGCTGCAAAATGAGATTCTCCAGTGTTAGGCTCGGCAAAGCTACTTAATCATTCAAAAGTAACTCTATGCGGTGATATGATTGGCTGAAAAAGAACGCATCTTTGTCGCACCGAATGCATTTTTGTATCACGACAAGAAAAACTACACCATCGAAGTAGAACTGCCCGGCGCAGACAAGAAGGACATCAAAGTTGAAGCTGGGGAGAACGGGTTTTGTCTCACAGCGCCTCGAGACGATATCGAGTATGCCGGTTGCTGGACGCTCTCCCATACCATAAATCCGGAAGGGGCAACGGCCACGTTCGAAAATGGCCTCCTGAAGGTGACCATACCGCTCGCGGAACGGCTTGAGGGCGTCAAGGTACCCATAAAATAGCCCACCCCATTCGTTGGAGCCGCGCGTGATGACCGTGCTGTGAAGCTAGCGGCCCGAACTCTGGACAGCCCGTCTTGTTCTAACGCCGAATTCGAACCGGAGGAAAAGATCAAAAATGAATTGCGAAGAGATATTAGAGGATGTTATAGCCTTCTGTAAGAAGCAGATCGAAGAGCTAGAGAATAAGACAAATGTTGAAGACCCAAACGGTTATGACAGTCGCAACACTCGCCGCGGGCTTCGGGACGCGTACGAGAACGTCATAGAGCGCATAGCGATAAAAAGGGCCGTGGAAAAATGATGGACGTCGGTCGCGTTTACCGCCATTGCCGAGGTGCACAACGGTTTATATAGGCAAGAACGATGTTCTTCGGCTCGGCTCGTTCTACTTATGGTCTAGGGTGCGGAATTGATCCAACGCAAAGACAGAGTAACTCGCGTGGTCATAGGAGGCTTTGGTTTCGGAGCCTCAACAGTCTACTAGATTGCCCGATCGCGTGTTACAAAATCCAATTCTGATACGGGACCACCATAGCCTTAAGGAATCCAACGCATTTTGTTCTGGTGATTAAAATACAAGAACGTGTTTTTGAGAACGTCGGCGATGTTACCTTTTGTCTTGATGAGGTGCCTCATGCCGGTCGCGGTACGGTCACTTTCACGGTTAGGCAAGACGAGCTCTCGGCGTCGACCTTTGAAGAGCCACGTGCGAGGCTTTCCGGATTGGAAGACACTTACGGGGTAATTAGCCTCGATAGTCAGCGAAACCAGGAGCTGATCCGCCAACTCAATGGGTATTTCATCGCCAAGGGACGCCTCACACTTAAAGGGGAGTTCAAGGACAGGCTCACCGGTACGGTAGCGGCGTGGATGCTCGAGGTACAGCTGTCAAAAAGGAAGTCTTCAAGTTCGCGTCAGGAAGGAACCATTACCTACGAGTTTGATTCGGCCCTCGCATCGAAGCACCTTACGGGCGCGCATGACGTTAAGCGATGCTAGCACGGTTCAAAAGATGCGCTAACGGCGTGGTTAAAGCTATATCCGGGTATTTAATCACGCCGTAGCTCTCCTTTTTGTTGAGTGAGTTGCAGGCGTTATCGTACCCATAACTTAGACTACCCTTTCGTTAACGCGCTTTTGTTACCCGAAAGCTCGTCCCTGTGTTAGGCATGGCGGGCTCGCAGGCAAAGGACACGCACGAGACAGGACGCGTGAATTCCAGACAGCACGCGACAACGGTAAGAGACAAAAACTCTTTTTAACCAAATGGAACGCGACAGCGCTAGTTTGCGATGATCCTAGGCGCTTTGCGTGCGAAGGTTCTGCTACACATTACGAGAGTGAGTAACCCTTTACCATGCGCTTGCAGCGGACGAAGATTCGAGTAAAAGGTGATCCATCGTGGGGTTGACGTGCGAGTTCCAAAGAGGTCAAAAACGCGATAAAATGTCCCTGTTGCAAGACCTGCACACAGGAACGTCGCGATGCGGCGGTGCGCAAAAAAAGAAGCCAGGAGGCACCTGGCTACACTCGCGCCTTATTCAGGTGCAAGGACGGAATCAATAACGTGAATCACGCCATTAGTGCATTCAATATCCGCCTGAATGACTATGGCATCGTCCACCGTTAGCTCTTCAAATGCTGCAATTTCGTCGTCTTCGACCACGGCGTCATCTTCAACCACCACCGTGTCCTCCTCGATGACCTCTGTCTCTGTTGCAATCGTCAGCGTCGCACCCTGAACGGTCTTTGCTGTCGTCATTTTCATCAGGTCGGTTGCCATGTATTTGCCGGGCACAACGTGATAGTAAAACACTGCAGTGAGCCTTTCTTCGTCTTTTAACAATTCGTCTACCGTACCGGCAGGCAAGTCGGCAAACGCATCATCGTTCGGAGCAAAGAGCGTGAAGGGCCCAGGTCCGCTCAAGATATCGACGAGACCGGCTGCCGCCTTCACTACTGATACCAGCATTGTGAAGGAACTATCATCGATTGCTGTCTCTACAATGTTCTTCATATTTCCTTACTTCCCTTTTCACAAGCGCAACTGGTGGAATGCAACACGTGCATCCGCGTGCTGCTAAAGAGCTTCTATCTCCATATAAGCTTACGCTATTGAAAACAAATGGTCTTGTAATTCGAGGCCGCAAAGCGAAGCAGCAGCTGCGTATGAAGGGTTTCGAGCGATTTTTGTGGGCCTCGTTGAGGCGTTTCGGATTACGAGTCTGACGAAATGACAGTTACAGCCGAACATTTCGGTCTTCTGTTAACGGCGTGTTATGAGTAGCATGAGTTTTTTCACCTGAAAGTGGCCAACGAACATAGGACGAGCTGAGCAGTGCGCGTGAGGCTCAAAACGGAAGAAAAAACACAATCAAACACACGCGTGAATCATCAACGAAAAAAGTGAGGGTGGACTCTATAGGATATGTGAATCGCGAAAGTGATCCCTCCCAATGGTGCGTTTGAGAGCCAAGGCGGATTCGCCCGATGCTTCAGAGCAGAGGTTTCTCTGCCCCGAAAGCTCTACTCCAAAAGCCATTGGGAGCTACCTTTTCCTCCACACATCCTATAGAGCGTACCTCACTTATACGCGCCTCCTCAATTTATACTTTCACGAGAAGCGAGCGCAATGCACGGGTCCAAGAAAATCCATACTAGCAAAAAAGCGCATTTGCTTTTGATCTCTATAAATACTAGCGGCCGGGGGTTCCTTACAACTAAACTCCAACACGCCTATCTGGTATGAAAATGCAAGCTTGGTTCATTTCTCGAGTGCAAAGACGCCCCTATTAAGAGAGGGCACAGCCGGAAACATGAGTGCCATGCGGCAACTGTGCGGCTCAAGCAGGATTCTCCTGCGCACGATCGTGGTTTAGAACAGTTGACGGCGTGCGCTTTGGCTCCGGCTCCGAAAACTACGGGTTAGGGTGTCAAATGCATCCAGGCGAACAATTGCATACCGCGGAACTATGTCAGTCTATTCGCTCTAAGGGATATTTTGGCGATTTTGGCTGCAATCAAAGCCTTCGAATTTGGACTATTTTGGGCTGAGACCAAGGGAAGAAACGCTTAAAGCGTAACCCCTCATTATAACGTATTGAGCATGGGTCTACTCAACTCAGTAATCCTGTTGATAGCTTTTGTCTTCCTAATATTCACATTCCCGCCTGGAGCACTCCTCGTAGTCGTGGTGTGGGTGTATTTGCAGTTTGTACGAAAGCGTCCGACCGTGAGCACGAAGGGAGAAAAGCGATAGCACTCAACGCTATCTCATTACACAAGTAGCCCATATTCTTCAGTATTGGTTGATAACACCAGTGAGCAGAGTCCGCTCACAGTCGTTGGAAATCGCAGAAAAACGGCAGCCGCATGAAAATTATATATTATAGGCGGAATAAAAACTAGTGTAGAGTCGTGTTGCCAGCGCTTGATGCGGGAGTGACAAACTCGTTTGCAGCAAATGGGTTTTGCAGCCCCAATTGCCGGTCACTGCAAAGCAAGCAAAAAATCTAGAGCGTAAGCCTTAAATCTAGTGTGTTCTATCTGCAGTGGCAGTGAGGATAAGATGATCGAGATTGATACCGTAGTACAGGAAACCGCATACTGCGAACGGTGCGGCAGTCCAATTATTGTCAAGACGTGGTTTGCTAAATTGTGTCACGAGTGCTCGCGTGCTGAGTTTAAGGAGCACTTCGAATCGTTCGCATCGTGATCAAGCCGAATAAACGGCCTCTTTTTTTGTTGTCCGGCTCCGTTAGCCTTGGCGATAGTCGGCGCGCTACCTTTTGTGCTTCAAGCGCCTTCAGTTGCGTGAAAAACGGCAACAAGCCTTTTAAATCGCCGCGTCGTGCTTCATTCGGTGAATATGAAAGATACAGAACTGATCAACGAATGCAAAGCGACCGGGCGCGCGCTCAACTACGAAGTCCAGTCTGCCGTCGACATTGGAGCGGGCGAAATCGACGTCATCTGGACCAGAAAAGACCACGCAAATCTCCCGACGTTCAAGCTCGGATTCTTCTTCTGTCCCACGGGCCAGGTCCCCACGGACTTCCTCACGCAGAGCGTCGCAAAGGCGCTGCTGTCGGTGTGTGACAAGGCGATCTTCCTCGTGCACGATGACGCCTCATTGAAATCGGTGAAGGGCAAGATTCACGCGCTGGATTCAATCGGTGGCGTGCTGCAGCTCAAGAAATATGCCCACGCGATTACCTCAGATGAGCTGCTCGGAGGGATTAGGTAAGAGGTGAGAAAATGCGTATAGAACGCGGCAAACAATTAAATCTCAAGGAGCTTAACGAGGATCTGTACTTGGAAGCGAACACCCAGCTGTACCCTACAGACAAGGATGCAACGATCAACGTCTACGGCATTTTGACGACTGAGAACAACGTCGTAATCAACGGCTCGATTGAATGCTCTGAAGCTTTTTTCGGCGATAACTGTCACGTCAAGGGAACGGTAATTACCGGCGGAATCAAGACAGGAAGCGGATTCAGGGCGCACCACGTTGAAGCCGGAGAACAAGCTGATATAGGCAGCGACTCACAAGTCAACAAGATCGACGCGGTTGGCGACGTGACGATCGGCAGTAATTCGCGCGTTCGGCACGCGATCAGCGAGCGTGGCTACATTATTCTCGCTGCAGGCGCGGTTGCAGATGTCGCAGAGGCGGCTCAAGGCACAAAAACAGCGTAGCTCTAATCAAAGAAAGATCTTCATCAGGTCGTGCGCAACGTCAACCCTTCCGGGGAACCTCTCCTTGACGACGTCGACCATGGCATCCTCATATCCGCTCGCGTGCGGATAGAGATGGGTAAGTACGATGCGGTCGATGTGCTGGTCACATATGAGATCGCGCAGCTTCGCTGGCGTCGTGTGGTTCGAGACCGACGCGTACGTATCAGGGAACGAACACTCGTGGATTAGCACGTCAACGTCGCCGTGGCACAGTTCGCGGACGCTTTCCGTGGGTTCGGTATCACCTGAATACACGAGCGTCGACGTCGGAGTTTGCATTCGGTACGCGATGGACGGAACGCTGTGCTTGGTCGCGCGAACGGAAGCCACTCCGCTTCCGACGCGAATGCAGTCGCCGTCCTGAAGCTCTGTTACGTCGACATCGACCGTGAGATAGTCATAAAGCTCGAGCAACTGCGCTACATGGTGTTGCGTGCCCACGGGACCATATACGTTCGTCGTTCCCACCTGCGCGTCTGAATCGAGGGCGGTCAATTGCTGCGCCTTGAGCAGTGCCAAAAAGTCAGAGTTGTGATCGAGGTGCTGGTGGGTGAAAAACACCTTGTGTATCTTGCAATAATCGTAGCCGCTCTGGACGATGCGGCCCAGGATGCCCGCCCCGCAATCAAAGAGCATCAGTTCTTCCGGAGTCTTAACGAGAATGCCTGACTGGGCCTTTTCGAGCTGTGGAATGGCGACGCCCGTCCCGAGGAGTATAATGTTCATGCAAATCCGGTAGCTCTATAGAGGCTTCACGTACATAGCGTTTGCTTAGGGCTGACCGCACAGACGGAGGGCCGTCTCAACGGCCGTCTCCGGTGAGTCGGCGAGAACCGTCCCCTCGATTTTCCACTTAGAGGCTAAGGTCACCACTGGTTTTGCCATCTGGAGGGCGAGGGCAATTTCCGAGAGTGTGCCAAATTCGCCGGCGATCGCGATGAGGCAGTCGGCTGCTCGCGCGATAATCGCATTTCGCGCGTGGCCCATGTCCGTGGGAATCTTTACGTCGATGAAGGGATTAGCTTCAGTTTTCGAGGGACCTGGAAGAATTCCTACGGTGAGTCCCCCTGCGGCCTGTGCGCCGCGCGCGGCGGCTTCCATGACTCCCTCCCTCCCCCCACAAATTAGGATCGCCTCGCGAGACGCTATGAGGCTTCCTGTGCGCTCGGCAATACTCGCGATCTTGCTCGAGCAGCTCCTGCTTCCGATAATGCCAATTTGCGGACGGCTCGTCATTCTCGACATCATCTTGAATGCACTAGCTTCCGATTGACGCACGATGAAGCTTTCCCTCTTGTGCATTCCAATCACAAATCTTATTTTGACTCTCAAATCCATTTTTATTGGAGAATATTACCTTAAAATCGAAAAAATACCGAAAAAGTATATATATGTTGAAAATCTCAGTATAGGGCGAGGTAATTCAAATGGCAGAATTACAAGCAGCAGGAGTAAGTAGGATCATCCGAAAAGCTGGAGCAGAGCGCGTGAGCGCTGAAGCGACAGAACAGTTTAGAGAATATCTAGAGATGTACGGCAAAGAACTCGCCGAAGAAGCAATCGAAATGGCAAAGCACGCGGGCCGCAAGACGGTCAAAGCCGAAGACATAAAACTCGCCTTTACCAGGCTGAACCGGTAATCTCAAGATTGTTTCTTTGATAGCATCTCTTAGAAGCGAGATGCTATTGCTTATTTTTTTATATTTTCTCTCTGATCTTAACGTCCAGTACGAGCCATTTTCCTGCGGTATGACAGCTCTCGCAGATGAGCTTGTCGAGCTCGATAAAATCGGTCCAGATCTCTGCGCCACAGACGCGACACCGGTAAAGATACGCTCTCATGTGCACCTCGCGTGCGATCAACGGTCGCTCTTTACGCTCAGGACGTATTAAACCTTCCCACGTCGAAGTCCAGCCTGAATCAGTTTGCGCGTGGGTCATTTCACCCCGTCGCCTGCCCGTTGAGGCCCAATTCACCAGAACGCATCACGGATCGAAGATGCCTGGCCTTGATATGCGCCAAACGAAGCGGCTCAGGTAATCTGTGGTTCACTACGCAGTGCTGAACGATTCGCAATGCGCCCTGCAACGAAATACGGTTTCCTGGACTAATGAAGATCGGTTTTGTGCCGGCCACCGGTTTTAAGACGAACCCAAGTGGCTTTCCGTTGAATGTTAGCGCGGCGGGGCGGCCGGCTTGAGCCGGTTCAACATACTTCCCGCAGAGTACTTTTTTGGACACGCCAACCGTTGACGTGTTGAGAATGACGCCGACGTGCGAGGCGAGTCCCGCAAATCGGGGGTGGTTTATGCCGCACCCGTGGACGATTAGAACGTCCGGTCGCCCGCGCAGCTTCTCTACTGTCGCTATCACCGCGGGACCCTCACGGAAGAAGAGCAGGCCAGGCACGTACGGCATGGCGGTCTTTGTAATCGACGCGGACTCATCGATGACGTTCATTAGCGTGTCGACAACTACGGCTGAAGAAAAAACGAGGTTATCGTCAAAGCTTTGCGCTACCGCCCCTGTCGACGCAACTTCACTCGCGGGGTCCTCTAGAACAACCTGCTTCGCGATGTCTGTTTGAATCTGCCATAAGGCGTTAAACTCACTCGCGTCTTTTAGGGCCACGTCGGTTCGACCCCCCAATGCAACAACATGCGCATGCTTTTCTCACGGATGATGCTCAAAAAAGCGCAAGCTGCGCGTGCGCAGTCAGCTCGAAAAAGCTCTTCCACGCGTTGACGACGCGATCACAGCGCGTCGACGTCGCCGCTGTATGTCGGGAAGTCGGTCTTGCCGTACCCTCGTTTGACGTAGTGCGTATTGAAGAGTTCTTTATACCTTCTCGCAACTTCTTTCCAGGTGATTGAGCGCCCATACATGTACGTCCGAATTTCCATCTCCCGTCTAAGACGATCGTTGCGCATCAACATGGTAATCGCTTCTGCTATCTCCGTTGATTCCCCAGACTTGAGAACCACGCCTCTTTCGTCGGCAAGCGCCTCTCGTGCGTGCTGGTATGGCGTTGCTATTATGGCCTTTCCACAGCCTACTGCCTGGGACAGCACGCCGCTCACGATCTGATCCCTGGCGCGATATGGGAGGACGCAGATATCCGTGGCGAGAAAATGTAGGATCAGGTTTCGGTTTGTAAGATATCGGTCGACGAACTTTACGTTGTGCTCTAAATCGAGGTCTGTGGTGATCTCCTTCAGTCTGTCGCGATAGCGCTCGCCTTCGTTCTTCACGATGTTTGGGTGCGTCTCTCCTACGATCAGGTAGAGGACGTCCTTTTCGGGATTGTCGGTAATCACCTGGGGCAGCGCTTCGAGGACGTACTCGATACCCTTTGCGGGATGGAGCAGCCCGAATGACCCGATCACGAACCGGCGCGACAATCCTAGCTTCTTCTTCGGCCGCTCCGAACTGATAAACGGAACGTCAGGCACACCGTGCGGAATGACTTCAACTTTTTCAGGGCCTATGTCAAACGCCCTTTTCAAGATATCGACGCCGACATGTCCTGGTACAACGATGCTAGCTGAAAGACGGTATATCTCGCGAGTAACCGCTTTGGCCTCTTCCGGGGGCGTCGGCATCACTGTGTGTAGCGTCGTCACGATCGGTTTCTCTAGAACTTCCATGAAATCAAGGATATATCGGCCCCAGGAGCCGCCATACAGCCCATACTCGTGTTGTATGTTGACCACATCAGCGCGCGACGCGTTTATTTTTTCAGCTGCCTCGACGAAGCTGATTTGATCCGTATCTTTGATGACGTACGCAACCCTCGACTTAGGATAGATGAGCGGACTCAAACAGCCATACGCGCTCGATTCCTTGTTCCCGTCGATGGCGCAGACGTTGGCCTTAATATCTGGGTTCTCGTTGATAAGGTTGAAAAGCAGATCCTGTGTGAAAGTAGCTATACCACACTCTCGGGGCGGAAACGTGCTAACAAACGTAAGGCTCAGTCGGTCGCGCAGCATCAGGCTGTATATTAGAACCCGTCTAACTTAAACCTATTGAACTGAGCTCACGAAAGGACGGGCGGAGGTCTGCGCGGCACTGATTACGATCTATGGCGAGAGCCGGATGGCGGCGTCTCATAACATTACGCGATTTTCTTCGATGTGCGTGCAGCACCGCGACGCTACCTCCGCGCCGTTCGAGCACCCATCGCCTGCAGCGCACGAACGATATCAATAAACAGGTTTATGGGCATGAAACTCGCAGACCAGCAATTTAGAGCACAAAACTCGAAGGTGGTATTGGAGACAAATATGTGGGCAGAACGCACTTCACACTTTTCCCTCTCAGGAATTCGAGAGATGTTTGCGCTGACGAAGCCCGGCGCGATAAACCTGGGGCTCGGGCAACCGGACTTCGACACGCCCGCACACATCAAAGAGGCGGCAAAAGAGGCACTGGACCGGGGCTACACCGGGTACACTCCTAACAAGGGATTTCCTGAACTCATCGACGCGATCGCGAGCTACTATGAACAGTACGGAGTCCAAGCTGGCCAGGAGCAGATAATATGCACTTCGGGTGGCAGCGAGGCTCTTCATCTGGCGTTCGAGGCTTTGATCAATCCGGGCGACGAGGTCATACTCCCGGATCCAGGATTTGTCTCTTATGTGCCACTGACACTCGTGGCAGGCGGCGTCCCCGTGAGCGCGAGGGTGAGTGCTGATGATAATTTCAGGCTGCAGCCTGACGCAGTAGCAGATCGCGTCACGGACAAGACAAAAGCCCTGGTCATCAACTCACCTGCAAACCCCACTGGTGCGGTGCAGCGGTACAACGAGATGCAGGGGTTTGTCGAGCTCGCCGACGATCACGACTTCTACATAATTTCCGATGAGGTCTATGACAAGATACTTTACGAAGGAAAACACGTCAGCCCAGCAAGCATCGAACCAGGCCGCGTGATTGTTGCTAATTCGGTGTCAAAAACGTTTGCGATGACCGGGTGGCGGCTCGGGTATACGATTGCCCCCGCTGCGATCACAGAAGAGATGCTAAAAGTGCACCAATACATTCAGGCGTGCGCTCCCTCAATTTCACAAAAGGCGGCCTACGCGGCCTTTACTGGTTCGCAAGACAGCGTTCGGATGATGATCGAAAAGTTTCGCGCGCGGCGCAATGTGGTGATGCACCACCTGAAGGGAATAGCTGAATGCGCGAGACCCGAAGGGGCATTCTACGTATTTCCACGGTTTGCTACGTCTCACACAAGCCTTGACCTCACAAAGAAACTGGCGCAGGCCGGCGTGATCGTTGTGCCGGGTTCAGCGTTCGGGCAATTCGGCGAGGGGCACGTCCGAATCTCGTATGCGGCGAGTCACGAGGACATTAACCGCGCGTTCGAAATAATCAAAGGGCTGGTCGCGTGATAGTCGCTGCGCGATGTTTACAACGCCCCGAGCAAATCTATGACTTTTTTTGACTTGCCTTCGGTCCGCGGTATCGTTCCTTTTTCGACGAGCTCCGCCGTAGTCCTGACGTTGAGCGTATCCCGCAGCGATCTGTCGCGTTAATCTTTCCTATCTTGTCCCGCTGCGCCGCTGGGCAATCAGTTCTTTGAACTGGACTGCCTCAAGGCTCTGGGGGTCGATTTCGAGCGCCCGATCAAAAGCGGACACCGCATCGTCGTATCGCTTAAGACTATACAACGCGCTGCCTTTTGACGTCCACGCAAACTCATCGTTCTCATCGACTTCCAAAACGCGGTCAAAGCACTTAATGGCCTTTTCGTATTCCCCTAAACCATCGTAGGAGCTTCCTTTGAACGAAAGCGCGTAGGTATCGTCAGGGTTTGCGCTGAGCACCTTATCAAAAACAGCGATTGCATCCTTAAACCGATCGATGCTGAACAGAATAAACCCTTTTCTGTTCAACACCCAAAAGTTCTCAGGATCCAGTTCGAACGCCCGATCCAAGCATTGGATCGCTTCGTCGAAGCGGTTCAGACTATCGAGTGCGAGACCCTTATTGATCCACGCGAGAATGTAGTCCGGACTTATTTTTAGAGCTTTGTCAAAGTTTTCGAGCGCCTCGTCAAACTTTTGCAGATTATAATAGACGTACCCCTTGTTGTTGTACGTGATGAAATAGTCAGAATCGAGGCTCAACGCTTTGTCAAAGCTCTCCAGTGCGTCAGGCCATTTATACTGGCTTGCGAGGGCGAGCCCGCGACCGTCCCACGCCGCGGCGCGCGTGTCGTCTATCACCAAGCCTTTGTCATAGTTGACAACAGCATCTTCGTAGCGCTCCAAGTTCGCTAGTGCATTCGCTCGATAAAACCACGCGTCGGCGTTGGTGGGTTCGAGCAGCAGTGCCCTCTCGAACATCCCCTCCGCTTTTTCGTTATCGTTCATCAGCGCATAGCAGACACCCATGTTGAACCACGGAAGATCAAACTCAGGATCGGCTTGCTGCGCCTTGTCATAACATTTGAGCGCTTTTTCGTACGAACCCTGTTTTTGGAGAAGGTATCCCTTGGCGTTGTAGGCCACCGCATACTGCGGGTCGCTCGCAATGGCAGCGTCGAACAAACTTACAGCCTCGTTAACGTCTCCTCTATCTCGAAGAATGCTTCCCTTGGCAACGAGAGCGGGAGCGTGGGTGGGATCTGCTTCTAAAGCTCGTTCATAATAGTCAAGCGCCTCTTCGCTGTTGCCCAACTCTTCTGTCAAAGAGCCAAACGTGAATAGCGCGTCCATATTTGCAGGTTCCATACTAAGGGCTTCTGTGACACGATCGAGCGCCTCTTTCGGCTTGCCTTGCTGTCTGAACAACAGCGCCTCTTCAAGAACATCCATCGCTGTTTTGGTTATTTGAGCTCCGCATTCGCAGCACGCCTCTGCTTCATCTGGGTTGGTTGTCCCGCATCCAGGACACAGCTTTGTCATCCTTTGTTAGATGCAGTTTCTGAGTGATATGCTTTACCCACTGGACGGAGCAGCGGTTAGGGCTCTGCTGAAAACGCGAAAGTGAGTGACACTCATGTTAGCGGCTCGACGGGAACCGTGACGAAACATTATTCGTGTGCACAATCACTAAACCACACGCCGAAGATTCGCTGCCCGAGCTTAAACCCCCTGATATTAGCGTCGAGAGCTTTTTGGGAAACGTGCTCTGCAACGACGTCTTCAAGAGCGGTCAAGGGCAGCATGCGTGAGAGTGTTCCGAGCATTACGACGTTGAGCGTTTGAGGATGGCCCGCGTCCAGTGCGAGCTGCGCCGCGTCATACTCAATTACGCGCTCGCACGTATCCGTAAGCGCCTTCACTAGATTCTCTACGGCCGGGTAGTCTAAACTTGCAGCAGGAACTGGAGTCGTGTTGATGATGGCCGTGCCCTTAGGCGACAGATAGCGTGCGAAGCGGAGGCATGCCTCATTCCACCACTCTCCTTCTCCATCATCCCTTCCAATGCACGAACCTCAACGTCCCCCTCGTTGCCATACCGTGCTCTCGGCAGAGATCCCATACCCCTCTCGCACGCCGCTTCGCCCAGCACTCGTGAGGCGAAAATAGAGCCTTGACCGCCAACGCCCACATAATACAGTCAAATTTGGTCGTTTCACCATCGCGCACCTCAAGCGGTTTCGATAGCATCGAATTCGCAGATCTGTTCACAACGCCGCAGCCTACCAGTCTTCGCAATCAGGCGCTCGTCTCGCTATAACTTATCGCGGGGCAAAAGAGCGTGCTGCAGGCTTACAACTCGCGAAGTAGTTTTGACACGTGGCGGTGACACGTTTTTCGCCTTTGCAGCGTTCCTGCCTTTTTGGCACTGATGATGCAGGCCGCCTCGCATGACAACTTGGACACCTCGCTGTTCTTGGCCTTCGTTAGCGCGTCTTCCGTTTCGAATAGGTTGTAGGGATCGACCACGTAGAGCCCTTGGACGCCGATGGCTTTAACGAGGTCTTCCATCTGCTCGGCACGTACACGCTCCCGTTGCGTCACGCCGTGCAGGGTGGGGTTGATGTCCCGTCATGGCGGTCGTGCCGTTATCCATATTACGAGCGTCAATCGCGCACCGTTATACACGCGTTTATAAGCCCAAACGCCCGTTGAATAAAGGTCGAATCGCCGATAACACTCACGATCTCCTTATCACAGGCAGCACTGAATCCGCTGCCCATGCAATGCTTGCCCCTGCAGAGCGTGGTGTCTATCGCCTTGACTTACGCCTAACGTATAGCACCCTATGTCTCCGACATAATCGCCTCTTTGGTAAACACTTTCTTGAGCCGTAGAATGTCCTCGATACATCCCCACACAACACCGCGCGAGGCAGCGTGTGCTCTGCGGCGATCAACACTGCCGGGACGTCCGCAGCAGCGAAGCGGCCAACCGCCTGACCAATGCTGTTTAGCACCGTATCAACCGTGAGCTCACCCTCGCGTTGGACGTGTTCTGTAAGCTTTCCGCACACCTCGACCGTACCCGCAACCGCGTTAACTTGCTCTTCAATTACGGGTTCAAGCTCCTCGACGACGAGAAGCTGACGCGAATTGCTTAAGAGCGTCGCGATTTGGTCATTGTTCATAGGATACGCAGCGATGCGCAGCACGGAAGCTTCGAGTCGCAACTTCTTCAGCGCCTCCTCAACGTATTTTGCAGCAACCCCCGCTGTGACCACCCCGAAGTGAGATCTTTTGAGCGTTAAGCTATTCAAAGAAGCGAGCTCGTCGCGGAGCAATGGCTGAATTCAATTCAGTTCTGCGTGTCTCTGGCGCGCGTGCGTCGGCACCATGACCCACCGCTTTGGGTCCTTCTCGAAGTGCGCGGATCGCTGATCGGTATAGTTTCCGCTTAACGTGACGGAGGCTCGTGCGTGCGAAACGCGGGTCGTAGGTCGGAGCATCACCGGGATTTCGAACAGTTCAGACAACGCGAACGCGTACTTGGCAAACTCATAGGCTTCTTGAAGCGTCGATGGATCGAGACACGGGATCTTCGCAAATTGCGCATACCTGCGTGAATCCTGTTCATTCTGCGAAGAGAAGCACCCGGGTTCGTCGGCTACGACGATCACTAAACCGCCTTTGACACCGGTGTACGCGAGAGTCATCAACGGGTCAGCAGCGACGTTTAGCCCGACGTGCTTCATAACGGCGGCGGCGCGCACATCGCAGTACGACGCGCCGGCTGCGACCTCAAGCGCGACCTTCTCATTAACCGACCACTCCACGTGGGGCGGCCTCTCGTAGCGTTCGACCTGCTGCGCAATGAAAGGTATAATCTCAGACGACGGCGTTCCTGGATAACCAGAAACGAGAGAGACTCCTGACTCCAATATGCCGTAAGCAATCGCCTCATTCCCCAGAAGATACTTGCGGTTCCTGTGCTGCATGGCTTACCTGTGGTCACTGGTCTTTTTGCGGCTATTTGCTTTTTTGGGCTCCGCCTCACGCCTTTTCGGCCCGATTCTCGTCGAGTAGAACCGGCTCCGCAGAATATTAGCATTCTTCGCGCTTTGCGGAGTGCATGTGGGCCAGCGTGACGTCCTGTGCGTTCACGCGCATGAGCGCACCGAAGTCGGACGATTCGGGGTTATCTTCGACAAACACAACCTTACTAATACCTGCGTTCTTAATGAGCCGCCAGCACATCTTGCACGGGGTGCCGTTGACATAAAGCGTAGCGCCGTTAATGGCGGCACCCCCTCGGGCGGCTTGTATGATCGCATTCGCCTCGGCGTGGACGCTTACGCAGAGTTCGTACCGTTCACCCTTTGGAATGTTCAAACGCTCCCGCTCGCACCCGATGTTTAGACAGTGCGGTTCGTTCCGAGCGGCTCCGTTGTATCCGGTCGACAGGATGTGATCGCCAGTAGAGACGATGATGGCCCCGTATTGGCGCCTTGTGCAAGTTGCGCGCAAGGAAACGGTCTTTGCGAGCGCCATATAGTACTGGTCTTTGGAGATTCGCTGGTCGCGACGTTCTGAGGTCTGTGAGGTTTTGCGCACCGCTTTGCCGTTCCGTGATCGTTTGGTTAGCGCTGGTCAGCGCTGTCCGCTGTCAGTATATCGTTCAGTCTATTTTAATACTTGGGAGACTACATTAACCAGAGGCGCCTAATCAAGGGCAGTTAGCCCATCTGCTCAAGACCGCGCACGTGGTGATACGGTGAAAGGCGAAGAGCACGTAATAAAGATACTCGGGGCAGGCAACTACCTCATGGCTGACGACGGCGTAGGGGTCCACATTCTCGAGAAACTCGAGCAAATGGATCGAAGCGATGTCGAACTGGTGAATGCCGGCGTCGGCGGGTTGGCAATACTTGACTACATGGAAGACGCTGATGACGTGATTATCATCGACGCCGTGCGAGGGGGTGGGGGCGAACCGGGATCGATCTACAAGTTCACCGATAAGGAATTGCCCCCCCCAAACCTGTTTATGATGTCGTTGCACGACCTCAATTTGGTCGACACGCTGCGCTTGGGCCGGCAGATTCAACCTGAGCTTATGCCGAACAATATCACCATCATCGGAATCGAAGTCGAACGGGTCGAAGGGATTTGTACGGATCTTTCGCCCAGGGTCCAAGCCGCGATTGACCCCGTCATGCAACTAGTTTTTGAAGAGATTGAACGATTTAAGAATTGACGGGGCCAGAGCAGCTCAGTCAGGCAAAAACAATATATATGCACGTTTTCACAAGGGGAGTAGCGAGGTAAATCGTTATGGCAAAACCGATACTGATGGATTTTTATGCTGACTGGTGCGGACCGTGTAAGATACAGGATCCAATACTCGAGAAGCTTGAAGAAAAGCTCAGGGACAAGATTGAATTCAAGAAAATTAATGTGGACGATAACCTGCAACTTGCCAACAAGTATGGAATTCGCGTCGTACCGACACTTATTTTGGAATGTAACGGAAAAATCATAGAGCACTATATCGGCGTAACGCGTCCTGAGATCCTCGAAGCGGACTTAAACAAAGCAGCTGAATCGTGTACTAAGTAAATTAGACGCGACCCGCCCTAACCTCCCCTTTTTGCCATCAACTAATGCGGGTCTCGATTCAAACTAACGTTTTTTTTCGCACTCAACGAGCGCCGATCAATCTTCTACATGTGACGCGCTGCTGCTAGACGAATCTTATACCAAAAAATAAAAAGCACCCAAAATGCCCCGATTTAGTAGCGGGGAGTGGATTTGAACCACTGGTCTACGGGTTATGAGCCCGTCGGGATCTCCTGACTACCCCACCCCGCTTCGGATTGTCTTAGGCGCTATTCATTTAAATAGGTGATGATGGCGCGGCTCTGCGCGAACGGATTAGTCAGAACACGCGCGAGGACAGAGCATTAGCCTCCGCAGGTTTTCCGGCGCGAAAGATATAACTCGGGGGCTTATGAATAACTACAGCGTCGCGGCCAAAAAAACTGGGGGTAGCAAAACATGAAGAAAGCAAGGCTCATGATTGGAATTCGTAGGGGGCTGTACGACTCTGAAACTGAAATGTACTCAGTCCCCGCCTGTTTCGACAGCGAGCAATCGGCGAAAAGAGCCCTAAAAAGCCTCGCCGCGGAGCTCAGCGGTCTCACTGATGTCGAGCTCGCAGTGACACGTCAGCTTATGGTGAGCTTGCGGCCTGAGACATACGAGCGATATGACGAAGTAGGAGAATTCCCTCGACTGTATGAAGCGAAAAAAGACGAATTTCATGGATATGTCATCCAAATCGACGTCCCTGATACCGAAGAGCTCAAGGAGACAGCTCGAAAAATAGTCCATAGACACAGTCTGCAAGTCATCGACGAAGGGCCTGCAAAAGAGAAAACGCTTATATTCATATCGTAACCCGCAAACCACGGAATGTCTCGTAGTTGATCGTCAGCTTCGGGCGATCTTTTCAGCTCCCAAAAAGTTTATAGATTGCGCATTCGACCATAGCGGTGTATGCGTGTCGCGATTATTTGTTCTGAAGTTGACGATGCCTCGCAAAACATCGCGCGCCGTCTTTTACAACGAGTCCGTTGGACTCGGAGCTCTGAGGGCCCCGCCAAATGGACGTATGGGAACTTCCAGCTTATTACGATCGAAGGCAAGCTGATCGATCAAGAAACGCTAGACCAAGGCCTCACTACTGACCTGCTCGTATTTGCGTCTCGTCACCAAAGTGAGACACGAAAAGGACCAGTATTCACCGCTCACTTTACCGGAGACGTAAGCGGACTTACTCGAAAGGAGTCGAACGGCGTGCTAGCGCGCGCAGCCCCTCGTGCGTTAAAACTTGTAGTGGAAACGCTCACGAACCTATCAAATGTCGAGGTCCTCGTGGAGGCAACCCACCACGGTCCCTCGACCATCGAAATCCCCTCGTTGTTTGTCGAAATCGGCAGCACGAAAGCCGAGTGGAATGACGAAGCGCTCGGCGACACCGTGGCACGAGCGCTTCTCGAGCTGGAAACGCGATCTCTCGGCATCCCTTGCCCGACGGCCGTTGGATTCGGGGGGCCGCACTACGCCGTACGACACGCTGACGTGCTTCTAAGCAGCGACATTTGCTTCGGCCACATTTTTGCTGCATATCAGCTCGAATGCCTAACTCGCGAGATCATTAGAGAAGCGTTTGAGAAATCACAGGCACAATTCGCCTATTTTGATCGAAAACATATGGGTGCTGAACGAACTCGAATCGAGGCGACCGTGCACGATCTGGGCTTTGAGGTCCTTAGGCTGGCTGACATCCAGGGACGCAGAGACGTTTCTTGGAAACCATACCTGAAAATCAAGCGCGCCTTGAGAATGCACGGCCTGCCCGCAGAAGCGGAGAACATAAACGTCAGCGCTTCATTGCGAGACGCACTCAACGCGCAAACGCCACTTGAGGATCGTATGGGATTGACGCCGCTTGCGCTGAACCCGTCTATCGTAAAACGGGCACAAACTGTCGACGATAAAGCTTTGCTGAAGTTGATTGAAAGCGAAAAAATAGTATACCTTGAGCGTAAAGATGGGACTATTTCTGCCATCTTGGTTCCACCGGAGCGCGACGCACAAAAGATACGGGATGAGATGCTCAACGGGTGCGTGGAAATACTAAAAACGCGGTACGAGATTGAGTATTCGCAGCAAAAATCAAAACTATATATATCCGAACGCAAATTTAACCCACGACTGGCACGATCGCTTGGCGTGACCGAAGGACCATTATTCGCGAAGCTGGCACGCGGCGAGTCGATCACCATAGACGACAGGATAATTAAACCCGAGGATGTATTTACGAAGGTTAGAAAGGCAATTAATGTCGCCACTGCCGACGCATGCGGTCGACAGTGACGTCTTTCGCAGACCATGAAGTGGAGGATACGAAATGAAGTCCATAATTGAAGACGCGCTTGCACGGGGCGCAAGCGACGAGAAAAACGAATCGCCGCAAGGGTCCTATACCCCCGACCAAGAGCTCGAAGAAGTGCTCAAAACGCTTCAAACCAACATCATCGTCATCGGATGCGGCGGTGCGGGATCAAATACCATCTCACGGATGACCGAAGAGGGAATTGAAGGGGCCGAACTTATTGCGCTTAACACAGATGCTCAGCACCTCAGGAACACGACGGCGGACCGAAAAATCCTGATTGGGAAGGAGCGAACGCGCGGACTCGGCGCTGGTTCATTGCCCCAGATAGGCGAAGAAGCAGCCCTCGAAAGCCAAGAGGAGCTCCGCGCAAGCGTTGCCGGCGCGGACATGGTGTTTATTACAGCCGGTTTAGGCGGAGGTACAGGAACTGGGGCCGGGCCGGTCGTCGCAGAGGCGGCGCGCGATGCGGGGGCCCTCACCATAGCTGTCGTGACCCTCCCATTCGGCGTGGAGGGCATGGTGCGTAGGGCCAACGCTGAAGCTGGACTTGAGCGGCTGCGTGACATGGCTGATACAGTTATCGTCGTGCCAAACGACCGACTCTTAGAAGTGGTTCCCCGACTGCCGCTGCAAGCCGCATTCAAAGTCTCGGATGAAGTGCTGATGCGGGCCGTCAAGGGCATTACCGAACTTATCACTAAACCAGGGCTCATCAACCTCGACTTCGCAGACGTCAGAACCGTCATGCAAAAAGGCGGCGTGGCAATGATTGGGCTTGGAGAGTCGGATGCCGAAGACAAAGCCGTGGATTCGGTAAAGAAAGCACTGAGAAGTCCCCTTCTGGACGTCGACATCTCGGGCGCTACTGCCGCTATCGTCAACGTCATCGGGGGTACGGACATGACCGTGACTGAGGCAGAAGGCGTCGTGCAAGAAGTTTACGAGCGTATTGATCCCGATGCGCGAATTATTTGGGGCGCACAGATCGACCCCGAGCTTGATCATATGGTACGAACTCTCCTGATCGTTACTGGCGTCAAGTCGCCTCAGATCTATGGCAAAAGTGAAGCGATTAGGGCAAAAACCGGGGCTCAACGATACGGCATAGATTTCGTCAAATAAAGGCGCACGTGGCACATCCTCCACAAAACATTTTATACTATTGAAACGCAAAGTGGTATAAAGCGCCGCCTCGGGCGCCACATATTCACTCTGCGCATTTTTGCTGCACTCTAGTTTGGTGAATGTACGATGGCTAAAAAGAAGAGGACTCCTTCGTCAAAGCCTAAAAAGCAACGAGATGCCCCTAAAGAAGACAAAAAGCACGCGAGCGCTTCGTCGAAGGCTTCGAGGCTGCAAGAGGCCTCTGCAGCGGAGGGTCGTTTTTCTCGGAAGGCGATCGAGCGCAAGCTTGGTGAGTACCGGAGAATCTTGACGCTTACAAGAAGGCCAACGCGTGAAGAGTTCTCGACGATAGCGAAAGTTGCTGCGATAGGAATCGCTATAATCGGCGTGGGCGGGTTTCTGATATATCTGGCCATGGTGCAAGCCCCGCAGTACTTCGGTCTCACCAACGCGACGCACACAACAGCAACAGCCACCCCCAGCACCGCAGTGAACGCCTCGGAGCCGGTGATTAACGCAACGCAAAATAGTTCCATTAGTTCGGCCGTAAAAACAACGGGGAACGTGACGACCCAGTCAGCGACGAGTTAGAAAAGTTATTAGTGAGGGGAATCATGTCCAGTCAGGAGCAAAATGAGCTCGAATCTTCAATTTACGCCGTAAAAACCACGGCAAATCAAGAACGCGCCGTGGCCAACTTGCTTGCACTCGCTGCCAAAAAGGAGAACTACGACATCCGCGCGATACTTGTGCCGAAAGAGCTCAAGGGATACGTGCTCGTGGAGACCACAAAGTTTGAAATAGTAGAGCAGGCGATTCAAGGCATACCGCACGCCCGGGGCGTGGTGAAGGGAAACACGAAGTTCGCAGAGATCGAGCATTTCTTAACGCCAAAGCCAGCCGTGGCCGGTATTGAAGACGGCGATATCATTGAGCTTGTTGCAGGTCCGTTCAAAGGAGAACGGGCCCGCGTCAAGCGCATTGACGAGCGCCGCGAGGAGATTACGGTCGAACTCTTCGAGGCCATGGTGCCGATACCGATTACGGTGCGCGGCGATCACGTGCGAGTCTTGAGCAAGGAGGAGCGCGAATAACATGGCTGACGTAATCGAAGTGTTGGTGCCAGGAGGGAAGGCAAGCCCCGGTCCGCCGATAGGGCCCGCCCTAGGACCCCTTGGAATCAACATCAAAGCAGTTGTTGACGACATCAACGCAAAAACTGCGTCATATAACGGGATGCAGGTGCCTGTCAAAGTCATTGTCGATGACAAGAAGAATGTGACGCTTGAGATAGGAATACCTCCTGCATCGGCGCTTGTTCTGATAGAGGCGGGACTAGAGAAAGGATCGTCTGGTGAGGGGACTGTTGGCAATATCAGCGTCGCTCAAGCGATCAAGATAGCAAAAATGAAACGACAGAGCTCGCTTTCGTATGAGCTGAAAAACACCGTCAAGGAAATTTTGGGCACCTGTCAATCGATGGGTGTTACCGTCGACGAAAAACCAGCCAGAGATATTCAAAAGGAGATAGACGCCGGAGAATACGCAGATCTGTTTATCGAGGCATGAACTCTGGCGAAAGATTGAAGTAAGGTTTACTCCATCTGGTGATTGCACCGTAGGAGATCACCGCGGTGGTCGACGATACTACGGAGGGAGTATGGTAAGCGAAAACACCCTTAAAGCCGTTAATGAAGCGATTGAGTCAGCGCCTAAGAGAAAGTTCACCGAAAGCGTTGATTTGATTGTCAATCTCAAGAACGTTGATTTAAGCCAGCCAAAAAACAGGATAACCGAATCCATCGTGCTGCCGAACGGGCGCGGAAAAGCAACGAAAATCGGGGTTTTTGCTAAAGGGGATCTTGCCATTAAGTCGCAAAGCGACGGCGCTGACCTGATTATCTCTCCTGAAGATATTGACAAGATGAGCGGCGACAAGAAACTCATCCGATCAACGACGCGAGGAATTGACTTTTTTATCGCGGAAGCGCCGTTGATGCCCTCTATAGGCAAGAGTTTTGGTCCTATTCTAGGCCCCAAGGGCAAGATGCCTGATCCAGTGCCGTCAAGCGCCGATCCTGGCCCCCTCATCAATCGACTGAGACGAACGGTCAAGGTGCGCTCCAAGGATAAGCCGACGTTCCACGCGTTGATCGGGAATCTGAGCATGAGCGCTGAAGACATCGCCGCCAACGTCGAAGCGCTCCTAAATACCGTAGAGTCACGACTCGAGAACGGCAAGCAGAACATTGCCTCGGTCTACGTCAAGACCACGATGGGGCCCGCCGTGAGGTTGATGTGAAATGGCGGCAATCGAAAACGTTCACCGACCGGTTTGGAAAGATGACGAAGTCACGAGCATCAAAGCCGAGGCCGAGACGCACAAAGTCATTGCGGTCGTAAGCATCCATGGTATCCCTGCCCGTCAATTTCAGAACATCCGGGCCGAGCTCCGCGATGTCGCGAGAATAAAAGTCGCGCGAAATACACTCATCCACCGTGCGTTTGAAGAGGCTGGCGAGACGATGCTGAAGTTGTTTGAAAACGCTGAGGGGCAGACGGCACTCGTATTCACCGATCTGAATCCATTTAAGCTGTTTAAACTGCTCGAAAACAGCAGAACCCCGGCGCCAGCGAAAGCAGGCGATAGGGCGCCTACAGATATTATCGTAGAGAAAGGGGCTACGTCGTTCAGACCTGGGCCTATCGTCGGGGATCTTCAAAACGCTGGGATACCGGCCGCGATCGAAAAGGGCAAAATCGTGATACGCGAAACAAAAACGGTCGCTAAAGCCGGCGAAGCGATCAGCGTGCGGCTTGCTGGCGTGCTTCAGCGCCTCGAAATCTACCCGATGGAAGTTGGCTTGTACCTTCGAGCAGCATACGACGGCGACGTGCTTTACGTCCCAGAGGACCTACGCATCAATGAGAAAGCGTACTTTGGTCAGTTTGTGCTGGCTGTGTCAAACGCCCTTAATTTATCAATTAACACAGCATATCCGACGTCCTTAACCGCTGCACCGCTGCTTCAAAAAGCCTCATTTGAAGCAATGAACCTCGCGGTTAACGCCGAGATCTTTGAGCCTGAAGTGCTCAAAACTCTGCTCTTGAGAGCGCAAGCCGTAGCATTAACGCTCGTTAACAAGCTTCCGAACGAAGCATTGGACGATGAGCTCATCGCCCTAAAAGACGCCCAAGCAACTGCGCCCGAGTCCGTTGAAGAGCAGCTAGCGCAAAAAAAGGAAGATGAAGAATCAAAAGAGAAAGAAGAGGACGAGGCGAAGAAATCTGAATCTGGCATGGAAGGTCTAGGAGCGTTATTTGGATAACCTAAAGATCCACAATACAGCAAAGGTGATAGCAAAATGGAATACGTATATGCAGCACTAATTTTGCACGCGACAGGCAAGGAAGTAAGTGAAGAGGGCGTTACCAGCGTCCTCAACGCAGCAGGCGCAACGGTCAACGAGGCTAGGGCAAAGGCACTAATTGCAGCGCTCGAAGGCATCGATATCGACGAAGCGATATCCACAGCGGCATTTGTAGGGGCTCCCGCAGCACCTGCACCAGTCGCCCCAGCGCCAGCCGAGAAGAAGGAAGAAGCAAAAGTCGAAGAGGAAAAAGAGACTGAGAAGGATAAAGAAGAAGAGGAAGAAACAGGAATGGAGGGATTAGGGGCCCTATTCGGATAGCGTCCCTGCTTTTGTCCCGTTATTGACAACGCCTCGGAGTCGGGTGCCTAACTCAATCTTCGCCGTCTGTGCAACGGCGGAAGAGCTCCGTTTCAAGACCTAGCGATTTGTCGCAAGCGTCGAGCTCCCCAGCAGCAGGACCCAAGAGGCACCATACAGTGCTAAGAGTATGTGAAGTCGCAAGCAGTACTCTCAGCGTTATCCGTGCATGTTCTCAAAGTGAGGCTAACTTGCCCGTCAGCTGCAGACAATTCTGCGGCGCATATCCGTGGGCATCGTTGTTCCAGTAACCAAAGACATCCGCTCTTTGCGAAATCTCGTGGATTCGACGCGCCCAGTAGTCTATCTCGCTGGCCGAGTAGCCGTCTCCGTTCCTGCCGCGAGCGTGCCATCTGATGTAGGCAAAATCCGTAAAGCATTCTACATTGCTGTCGAATTGTGCACCTAGCATCGTCAATGTCAACTCTCGTTGCCCGCGAAAACGTTCAAAAACCTCATCGTCAAACCACGAACTGTGGCGAAATTCAAAGGCAAACCGGTATTCCGGGAGAATGGAAAGAAACTCGTCAAAGCGTTCTAGATCTTTTTTAAAGACCGGAGAAAGCCCTATGAGAAACGGGCCCAACTTGTCCCCAAGCACAGAACAAGTCTCCAAAAAGTCATCTAGCGGTCTGCGCGCATCATGCAGCCGCCTTGTATGAGTAATATTCCGGTTCATTTTTATGGAGAACGTGAAGTCATCGGGAGTCGTGGCGTACCAGTTCTTCAGCTGGGACTCCGTCGGAAACTGATAGAACGTCGAATTGACTTCGACAGTGTTAAAAAACCTGATATATTGTTCCAGGTAGTTGTAACGTGAGTCATAAAAGACCCCTCGCCAATGATCGTAGTGCCATCCACTACACCCCAAACAGATCCTAGTCGTCTCCTCACCCCCGGCTCGCGTTAGCACGTGATGCGACAAAAAAAGATCTTATTGAACGCATAAAAGAATTACTAAAGTTTAACTAATGAAGAGGATATAGGAGTGCAAAGATGGTGTTGAAAGAAGCAGATGAAAGAGTCATTTCAGCAGCACTCGGCCGCCGGCCCAATGACGTCGAAAGCGCAATATTCGAAAACCTATGGTCAGAGCATTGCGCCTATCGAACAAGTAAGCCACTCCTACAGACAATGCCCACGCGCGGCGACATCGTTATTGTGGGCCCCGGAGATGACGCAGCCATCATAAAACTGAGCGATCACCTCACTCTCGCAATAGCGATGGAAAGTCACAATCACCCTTCGTACGTCGATCCGTACGACGGCGCTGCGACCGGCGTCGGCGGAATCGTGCGCGATATCATCTCAATGGGCGCCAAGCCGATCGCTCTAATGGATTGCTTGTATTTTGGCAGCTTAAAAAATGAAAAAAACCGCTATCTATTCGAGCACGTTGTTCAAGGAATCGGCGATTACGGCAACTGCATAGGGGTGCCCGTTGTCAATGGTGAGGTCCTGTTTCATCCGAGTTACGATGGAAATCCGCTCGTCAACGTGGTCTGCATTGGACTAGGCCAGCCTGATACACTCGTCACCGGGCGCGTAAAAGAACCTGGCAGCAAAATCATCCTCATAGGGTCTGCCACCGGCCGAGACGGTCTCGGCGGCGCATCCTTTGCGTCGAGAGATCTTAGTGAGGAATCTGAAGCGTCTGACAGGCCTTCCGTGCAGATTGGCGACCCGTACACTGAAAAACTCCTCATCGATGCTACCCTCGAAGCAGTCGCCACAGGCTATGTTTTTGCGTGTCGCGATTTGGGGGCCGCAGGGTTGTCAGGGGCCTCAGCCGAAATGTGTTCAACGTTTGGAGGGCGAATTGTGCTCGATGCAGTTCCTTTACGCGAAGCTGGTATGACGCCGAGGGAAATAATGGTCTCTGAGTCGCAGGAGCGGATGGTCCTCGAGGTCCCACCGGAGCACGTTCAGGAAATACTAGCTATTGCCCGGAAGTATGACTTAAATGGCGCGATAATCGGTGAGGTAATCAACGAACCTAGATACGTCGTAGAGTTTCGCGGAATGGTAGTCGCTGACATACCGATTAAGCTACTCACCGAAGGGGCACCTTTATGCACACCTGAACGCCCAAAAGCGCAGTCGCACCTTGAACAGCCGCAAGCTCGAGACCTAACGCTCAAAGAGAAGGCGGTTCGCGTGCTTTCGTCTCCAAACGTCGCGACGAAAGAGTGGGTGTATCGGCAATACGACCACGAAGTGCAGACGCGGACTATAGTCAAGCCAGGCAGCGGGGCGGCAGTTCTCTCGATTGACGCCCGGCGAGGCATAGCGCTGTCCTCAGGCTGCAATCCTACACACGTCGCCAAGGATCAATTCCAAGGGGCAGCGGGCACGGTTTTTGAAAATGCAATGAATTTAGCGGTAAAAGGGGCAACGCCAGTCGCATTTGTCAATTGCCTCAACTTCGGCAACCCAGAAAATGCAGACGTCTTTTCCCAGCTTGAACGAGCGGTGGCAGGGCTCTCTCACGCTGCTCGTATCCTCGACACACCAATCGTCGGCGGGAATGTTTCGCTCTACAACGAAAGCGAAGAGTTCCACACGGCAATTATTCCCACCCCGTCAATCGGAATGGTCGGAATTCTGGAGGATGTCTCTACGGTCCCACCGGCAGTTTTCCAAGAAAAGGGAGATATTGTAATGATGATCGGCGAAACGTATGCAGAATACGGTGGGTCGGAGTATGATGAAATCTTTGAGATCGGAGGCGCTGTCCCGCAACCCCGCGAAACAATTAAAACGACCATCGACGCATTGGTAAAAGTTGTCGAGACCGGAAAGATCACGGCCGCCACCGACATTTCGCGGGGGGGCATTATAGCTGCGCTCGGAAAAATGTGCAAACACGTCGGCGCCGAAGTAAACTTATCTGGTTGTTTAGACAATGAGAACGAACTGTTTTCCGAGAGCTCCGGCAGAGCGATTCTTACCGTAATCCCTGGAAGCCTCAACTCCGTTTCAGCCGTTCTCGAAGCTCACGACGTCCCTCATGCCACGATTGGAACCGTCGGCGGAGGAGCACTCTCTATCACAGTCGGCGACAGCCAACTGACACTGTCACTAGAGATCATCGAGAGAAGCCTCAATACCCTTAACGAAAGTATGATCGCTTAAACGAATGGCGCCGCGTAAAAGCACATGTTGAGCGTGAACCTGGTATATGGGACGTACGGCGAGAGCGGCATTCTCACGAGCATCAAGAACACGCAAAAAATGTTGAGACTACTCGAATCGGAAGGCGTGCGCTTCTACCAAAACTCGATAAAGATATGCGACGTCATGCACGCCCACACATTCGGGCCCATCGCTCTTCTGTTAGCGCTGTTACATAAAGCGCGTCACAAGACAGTGATAATACACGCCCATACGACGCCACAAGACGTCGCCAATAGTTACTTCGGCGCCACCTTCATCAGCGCCTGTCTAAAAGGATACCTGGGCTTCTTCTACAATCTCGCAGATGTTTGCATCGCGCCTTCCGCATACACGAAGGAGGTGTTAAAAAGCACGCTCAACATCAAGCGGAGAATCACGGTTCTCAGCAATGGGATTGATTTAAGCTTGTACGAGTGTGATGAAAAACGCGCACTAGAGTTTAGAACGCAGTACGCGTTGGATGACCGCCCACTAGTTCTCTCAATTGGTCTGGTGTTCTTGCGAAAAGGCATCAGTGATTTCGTGGACGCCGCCAAGAAGCTGCCACGGTTCCGGTTTGTGTGGGTAGGGAGGATCCTAGTGCGGCCATTCTTGCCCAAAGCGGCTAAAGATGTGCTCGAAGCGGCCCCTGAGAACGTGCTTTTTACTGGCCGAGTGGACAGCATTTGCGAGGCCCTGAGTGCAGCAGACGTGTTCGTTTTTCCCAGCTACGAAGAGAATCAAGGGATAGCCGCTCTTGAAGCAGCTGCTTGTGGAGTACCCATTATCTTGCGAGACCTGCCTGCGTACAGCACTTTTGTAGACGGAAGCAACTGCATCAAGTTCACGACTGCCGAAGAATTCAGGAGCGCGATCAACGATGTTATCACAGATCGGGCGAGCGCAAAGAGGCTCGGAGAGAACGCATGGAAAACCGTTCAGAACCACGACGTCCATGTCGTGAGCAAAAAGCTACTTCAGGTCTACCTCACCGCAAAACAGGACTAATTCTGCATACTTTTGCGGTGCAGCGCCAAAAGGAAAGCTATATAGCCCAAATACCTACTACTAATTGTGTTAAAAAAGCAGAGGAATCCGAATTGCACGTAGGCGAAGCTTTGATCGGCACCGATCCTGAACTGGCCCATATTGACCTCTTGATAGGGGATAAGAATGGCCCAGTGGGGCAAGCATTTGCTAGTGGATTATCGCATCTCTCCAAGGGGCATACCCCCCTTCTGGCTGTAATTAGACCCAATTTGCTTACGAAGCCTGCAACACTCATCGTCCCCAAGGTAACGATACAAGATTTAGAACAGGCAGCACGGGTCTTCGGCCCCGCTCAAGCCGCGGTCGCGAAAGCAGTTGCAGACGCCGTGGAAGACGGGGTCATTGCAAAGGAAGCGTGTGAGCAGTACGTGCTAGTCATATCCGTATACGTTCACCCCGACGCAAGAGATTACGAGAAGATCTACCGCTACAACTACGGTGCTACGAAACTAGCGCTGAGAAGAGCGTTAAGCGACTTTCCATCTGTGGACAAGGTTCTGTATGAAAAAGACCGGTCGCTCCACCCCGTTATGGGCTTCAAAGTTACGCGGCTCTGGGACCCACCGTACCTTCAAGTGGCATTCGACCTAACTGAACTGAGTTCTGTGCTCACCGTTTTGGACCAGCTTCCAACGAGCGATCACATTATCCTTGAAGCGGGCACGCCGCTTATAAAACGCTATGGCTTAGGAGTCATTCGAGAGATGCGAAAGGCGCGCCCCAGCGCCTTCATCGTAGCCGACCTCAAAACCCTCGATACCGGAAACCTCGAAGCGCGCTTAGCTGCAGACGAAGCGGCCGACGCCGTTGTGGTCTCTGGACTAGCTTCCGCGTCAACCATAGACAAAGCAATAGAAGAGGCAAATAAGACCGGGATCTACGTTATTGTGGACATGTTAAACGTTGATAAGCCGGAAAGCGTTTTAAAGGCGCTCAAAAATAAGCCAGATATCGTTGAACTCCATAGGGCAATCGACAGCGAAGACTCAGCACACGCGTGGGGGAACATCTCTAACGTAAAGAAGTACGCCAAGCTCGTTGCAGTCGCGGGAGGGATACGACAAGATAATATCGAGGACGCTCTAAAGTCGGGTGCCAACATCCTAGTCGTAGGCCGCGCCATAACAGCCGCGCGAGATGCGGAAGGCGCTGCACGTGTGTTTCTCGAAGGGTTGAAACAGAGCGATATCGATCAGTACCGGGTAAAGACTGACTTCTAGGCGGAGCAACGCTGCCTTTGTTACGAGGCCCGGGTCTGAACGTCAATTGGCCAGGTTCGGGTCTTTTTGGATCATTCAGACGTAAGATCAGTGCCAAATGTGGGTCCTCTAAGAATGCGCACCGAGATATTTGCATCTAGCCCCGAGATGCCCGACTATGAACATGTTGACTCAAAGAATATGGAGGTGTGCACATGAAACCGTTAATCGTGATTAATTTTAAGACGTATGCCGAAAGCACGGGAGCGAATGCTGTGGGACTCGCAACTGCCGCGAGCAAAGTCGCCGAGGATTCGGGCGTTACTATGGTCGTCGTCCCACAAGCCACAGACATTTTTCAAGTAGCCCACGAAGTAGACATCCCGGTTTACGCGCAGCATATCGATGGAATTCAATTTGGGGGTTACACAGGACACATACTAGCAGAAGCGCTCGCAGAGGCTGGAGCCCGCGGTACACTAATGAATCACTCGGAGAGACGCCTTGAGTTGGCCGAGATTGACGCTGCGAATCAGGCCGCGAAGAGGGCTAATTTGGCGACAATAATCTGTACCAACAACGTATCGACAACTAAAGCCGCTGCTTCACTCTGTCCCGATTTCGTAGCAATTGAGCCCCCGGAATTGATTGGCTCGGGTATTCCTGTATCAAAAGCGAATCCAGAAGTGGTAACGGGAGCGGTCGACGCTGCGATGGGCGTGAAAGTGCTTTGTGGTGCGGGTATCTCGAAAGGTGAAGACGTAAAGGCCGCAATAGAACTTGGAACCCAAGGCGTACTTCTCGCTTCTGGCGTAACCAAGGCCGCCGATCCAGAAGCTGCTCTAAGAGGTCTAGTTGCCTTTGTCTAATCAAGAACCGAAAAAGGCTGAGATCGATCTTTGGAAAAGCCTTATGAGGCCACCACGGCAGAGCTCCAAGGCGAAAACGTGGTCAGAAGCGGACCTGATTCTCCTATTTCGGAACACCCCGACTCCAATAATTGCGGACGCCATGGATGGGTGCAATGTGTTGAGTTGTCTTAAGCCCGTTTTGCCGCACGTGGCCATTGTGGGGCCCACAGTTACCGTTAAAACGAATCCGACCGACTGGGGCACCGTGGTCAGTGCTATCGACGTGGCTTCCATTGGCGACGTACTGTTCATTGACGCTTCTGGTTCCAATTTCGCGGTATGGGGCGGTCTAACTTCTCGGGCAGCGCAACGGCGTGGGCTTGCCGGTACAATCGTATACGGAAGCTGTCGAGACATTACAACCATAGATGCGCTTCAGTATCCGGTGTGGGCAAAAGAGATAACTCCGCGTGCCGGAAGGCCGCTTAACAAGGGAGAGGTGAATGTTTCGCTCGTCGTCAATGGATTTTCAATACGGCCGCGTGATCTGGTGAAAGCCGATGCTCACGGAGTCGTCATAATCCCATCGGCTGACAGTCCAGCCGTCGCAGACCGAGTCTTGCAGGTAGTTCGCAGGGAGCACCTGATAGAGACCGGACTAAAGGAAGGAAGAAGCTTTAGTGAACTACTAGGGGATTTTTCATCCTAACACGGCTTTATATAGCATTAGCCCCCAAAAAAAAGCAATGGCTGCGAATGAGCTTGCTGGCGTCTTCTTACACAAAATGCCCACGTCACTGCTACTCACGATCCGAACGTACGATCGAACTTACGTATCGGTTCTGGCTAAGGAATGCAACTGCACGTACCCGCACGCCGTCAAAACGCTTTGGGGCATGGAGAAGCTTGGCTTGTTACGATCAGAGAAAGTCGGCAGGGTCAAGTACGTGGAACTCACGGATCACGGCAGAGTTGTCGCCGATTCACTCAATGACCTGGTGCTTAGCCTCGGCGTTAACGAAGCGCCGATGAAGACCGACGCGGGGCACATAAATCAAAAGGTCAACAACGTAATCCGCAAAGTCGAAGCGATCCAGAAAGATCTAGATGCGGGAAACGATATTAGCCGAGATGAGGCTATTCACTTTAACAGGAGGCTGGGGCCTTATTATCGCGAACTCAACTCGATCCGTCTTCTTTTGGAAACACAACCAAACAGCCCGCTTCGCACGAAAGTTGACGCGCTGGGAAGAACGCTTAACAAGGTAAAAAGGGAAATCGAGACGAAACGGATGCCGCAAGCGACCGCTACCTAACGGGATAAAAGTCTTTCACGCGTGTCGTGTCTTCCAGAAATGGCGTGGAAGCCTCATATAGAACAGTGTCCGTGCTTGCGACGATGGTGTGCTTTTCGTAAGGTTTGATGTGGATGGTGTCTCCCACTTCGAAGTACTCTCTACGATCGTCAAATTCAATATAGCCCATGCCCCGCACGATGAGCATGGTCTCGTCTTTGTTTTTGTGATAGTGATATGACGATTGGTAGCCTTCGCGAATATATAGCTCTTTGAGCAAGTAGAGCTCAGTAATTATCTGAACCTTCTCATATCCCCACGGCTTTGCCGTTTTATTGTGAAACTCCGTGAGAATCCTTTTTTTCCCGTCTTCAGTGTAAAAAGTGCCCCAGAAGTTGGCCTCTTCATACACGTCAAGCTGCCCGAGATCCGCCAGCAGAGGAAGTACCTCTTCTAGTTCGTCTCCCAGCAAAAATTGGCCGAGCTCACACCCTTTTCGAACACAGAAGATACCGCCATAAATCGCACGTGACCCCCAATCAAACAAAGCTCCAGACACGCGGTCAGTGGAGCCGTGCGACTCTGCGCCGGTAGCAGCATAGATCAATACAGGTGCCGCCGAGTGGGTGAACTTCATAATCATCTTTTTTAAGTTGATGTCAGCAACAATGCCGCAATCCATAACGAGGACATCGTCATCCATCTTGGCGAGTACGGATACAATGTTTTTGAACGTTCTGGTGGCCTGCTCGTAACTGAGTTTGACACCTTTGCGCTCGCTTCCGAGTGCATCCTGCACCGAGGAAAAAGAAACACTGGTCAGAAGCACTGCTTCGCGTAGTCCAACAGTGGCGAGATCGAGCACGAGCTTGTCGATTACCGTGAGTCCCTCGGTCAAAGAAATTAGCGCGTTTGCGCTGCCCTTATAGATGCTTTGCTCGTTTCCGTAACCGTCACATAAGATCAGTGCTTTCATGACAACTCCACTGAAGTGATGGGCAACAATGTATATGGCTTTTTTTGATGGCGTGAGGCTTTTTGAGCGCTGCGCGTTTTGGCTTCGAACCGAAATTTTATTAAGTAGCTGCCGAAATACGCACTATGCACACCAAAATGGGGTCTGCGCTCGGCCATTTGTCACGGAGAGGCGGTAAATGAATATAGTTATGGTAACAAGCTGGTCGCCGCGACACTGCGGCATCGCTACCTACAGCTCAGAACTCGTCGGCGCCTTGCGAAAGAATGGTCATCATGTAGATATTATTTGCCACACAGACGAGGAATATGGCGGACACCGCGAAGAGGGCGTTTATCCGGTCATCGACAATAATGACCCCGGATGGGACGAAAAAGTTTACGCCACCGTGCAGCAAATCAAGCCCGATGTGGTCCATATTCAGCACGAGTATGGGCTCTATTTAACGCACGGCGACTATGGAGGCCGAATCATTCCTCTCCTGTTTCGACTCAAGTTGGAGAAGATCCCCTCCGTCATGACCTATCATTCCATTTATACGTCTCTTGATCGCCCTGAGGCAATATTTACGGACGTTAGTCTGCGACTGCTAGATTCTGCAATCGTCCACGCTGAAGTTCAGAAGCTATTTCTACCCTACAACCTTGACTGGATCCCGCACAACGTACACGTCATATCGCACGGCGCCAAAGAGGTCGTCCCCGATCCTCTGGCAAAAGAGCGCTTCGGCCTTGCTGGCAAGAAGGTCGCACTTTGTATAGGATGGTTTGAGCCAAACAAACGGTTCGAGGACGTAATCGAAATCTGGCCGGAGGTCATTCGTGAAGCGGGTAAGGCGGCGATACTACTGATCGCTGGCGACGCTCGACCAGGTTCGAGCACGGGAATTAAGTACAAAGAACAATTACTGCGCAAGATTGAAGCGTCCCCCGCAAAAGACAACATCAAGACGATACTCGGCGCTTTTGACCCGGATACCTATGATAGTATTATTTCGGCATCAGATTTCGTCGTCCTTCCCTACAAGCACGCATCGCAAAGCGGCAATCTCGCACACTCTTTTGCACTGAACAAACCCGCTATCGTCTCGTCACTTGAGGGCCTGAAGGCAGAAATTGAGGCGAGTGGCGCAGGAATAGCAGTCCCAGTAGACGATCTTGACGAACTGCGAAAAGCCATCACAATAATGCTAACAAGCGACTTAATGCTCGAAACGTACAGCGAACACGCACAAGGCTATGTGGCAAACCATATAATCTGGGAGAACGTCGCTCGGAAGCACACCCTCGTTTACGAGAACGCCATTGACCGCGTGACGTACGGGACAAAGGTGCGAGTCAATCAGACTATCTAGAGTCGGCCGACGGCGCAGAAGAAAGGCTGGAAGATACAACTTGCAAGTTTTTGGAGGCACCAATCGAATTGGTAAGCGTCAAAGAGTACATTTCTGCTCCGGTTATTCCTTTACAACCAAATGCCACGGTTGCTGAAGCGTTGGCTCTCATTGCAAAAACCGGCCACCAAGGTTTTCCCGTCGTCTCAGATGGGAAAATGGTAGGCATGGTCACCAGCGCGGATCTAATTCTGGCGAAGCACCATCAGAAAATTGCGGCGCTTATGACGACGAACCTGGTGTCCGCAAAGCCGGATGATGACATTGTCAGCGTTGCCGGCGTGATGGCTTACAACCACATTCACCATCTCCCCATCATCGAGGGCGAGCGCGTCATCGGAATCGTCACGGCTACCGATATGCTGCGCGCGAGCATCGAAAACATCATTTCTGAGAATGTTGAGCGCATTTTCACGTTTTTTCAAACGCTGCACCCAGGTGTCAGAATAGGACATACGCGAGTGGGGGTTGAATCTCTGATCCCGACTCAAAAACTCTTAGATCCCGGAGAGCTGCTGCTGCGGGAACAACAGTTCGAACGCGGCGTGGTGTACCCCATTGTGGTTGCAAGAAAGGGTCGCTGCTACCATATTGTGGATGGGCATCACCGGGCATTTCTCGCTTACAAGCGTGGAATGAAAGAGATTCCAGCTTTCTACATAGAAGGGGAGCTAGGGATCGTGAAATCGTCTGAAAAGCTCGGATTAAGATCCTTAGACGACATGATTGTCATCGCCGAGGAGTAAGCTAGCCGAAGTACTCTTTCAAGTCAGACGCCACTTTTTCGGGCATAGACTCGACGATTACTTCTTCGTGAAGCCGTTCCATATAGCCTGCGTCATTGTTATAGTAACTTTGGGGGTATGGTCGTGCAATGATCCTGACGATAAGCCTGAAGCTCTCGTCTTCACTTGACGCCGAGAACGTGCTCAGATTGAAGCTATGAACGCCGTACAAGGTGTAAGCGGTAAAAACCCGTTTAAGTCCCTTGCTCAAGTCTGAGATGCTGATGTCGTCAAGGCCATACAACGATGAGACATTGTGGAACACCCCACATATTTCATCATTGCCGAGGGGCACATAGCTAGTTATCCAGGAAACGCCTCCAATCTCCCCCAGAAACCGCTCATCTTCTTCTTTTTCAATTTCAAGCAGGTGCATCCAGTAATTCTCTTTGTGTTTTGCATAATATCTTTTGCAGGCTGATAGGTACAACCAAGCGAGGTTAGTCGGCTGCTCATCGACAGTGAGTTGGACGTGAGGATGAATGACGCTCGCACCGGCAGGCGGCAAGAAATTCCAACTAAAAATTGGATACACGGCTTTCTGGTCTTTTGATCTGACGCAGTCGAAGTACTCTAGGCTTGCTTTGATCGTCTCTCGTATCTGCCGTAAGGTGAACTCATCAATCCCCAAGAAATGCTGCCGCGAGACCGTCGCGACCGCGTGATACTTCGCAAAAGGGAATAGGTTGGGGAATACGGTAGTCTCTCCGAGTTTGATTCTGCCTTCTGGCACTAAACTCGACGGGAACATCGGAGTCGCCGTCTTAATGTTCGTGGGACAGAAGTAGCAGTTCTTCGCAGAGAGCTCAATTAACTCGGAGTATCCCATGCCAGTTTGTGCTTGCTTCTTTCTCTCAGACCGCTTGACGTTAATCCGACAGGCGCGGCCGGTGAGAAGCTCTTTTGGGTACTCAATTTCTTGCGTCTCTAAGTTAAAGTTCTCGGTCGGATTCCGCAGCTCTGATTCGATCGACCGCTTAGAGAATAGATCTCGCAGATTGATGACCTCCAGCAAGTTCTGATAGTTATAGCTAGGCTTATTAACAATTAACGCTTGTAAGCCTGACAAGCATATATACCTTTTTGAGCGATTGCCAGTCACGACATTTTTGGGGGCTTGCTCTATCCGTCTCCGACGCCCCGATTGCTTTGCAGTGTGGCGTTCCAATGAAGTCACCCTCAGCGGTCGTATCTTCCGCTTTCAAAGCCTTTTACTCCGCCACGACAGTCAGCAGAGCGCTCTGCGATTAGGCTTGACAGCTGCAGGGGCGCTATTGCCAAGCATCGTGGGATGATAAAGCATTACAGTTAAGAACCTGGCCCGTCATATTCGGACTTCAGAACGGGCTAGCCCGTGATGCGACTGCGGTGCCCGATTGCTGTTGCTAATCACGTTCGGAGAACAAGGACTGCGAGACGGAAACAAGTCAGCAACGGTACTCACGCGGCTTTGGCGAAAAGAATGGTAGAGGCGCAACATGGAGTTTGATTTGACAGCTCATCTTAAGTTCAGCGACGATCTCCCGTTCGAAGCAGAATCCGAACTGCAGAAAGCGGTTGACGATGCTAACGACGCCCTTTTCCTCAAAGGCGTGCCACGTGATTCGATCAAGGAAGCAGCGAGAATAATCGAATGGCATGCGCACGCCAATGAGCTGTGCGTTAGAATCGTCAGCGGCAGGTACACACGTGCGCACGATGCGCTCTTACGCTTCAAAAAAGCCCTGGGAACGACTATGGGCACGAAATATCGGATCGGAGTCAGAGGATATGAGATCGATGAGTTCACCATAAAGATCGAGGTTGAAACACCTGTACGTATTGAACTGCCATTTGTGAAACAGGCATCATACGAAGACAAACTGCTAACGCTGCAGCTCTCGGTCGGCGAACACGAGATCGAGAAAAAAATCCCGGACCGCATAGTGAATCTCATCGAGGAGAAAATGGAACACCAACTCTACGGTACGAAGGTAGAGAACTGGGATCTGATCTGGGAAAGTCCACAAAAGGAGAGTCATTTTCGGCGCGACCCGACTCTGGAGCTGCAGGAACGCGAGTGGATCAAGCACGGCGTGAGCCGGGGGCAATGGATATTCGGGCCCCAAGTGACAAAAGTCTTTAACACGTTTGAGGAAATCATCGAACAGGAGATATTGGCGCCGCTCGGTTATTCTGAGATGATATTTCCGAAGATGGTCCCTTGGGAGGTCTGGAAACGTTCAGGACACGCACGCGGCATCTATCCGGAGATTTACTACGTCTCTCCTCCTAAAACACGCGACCCGGAATATTGGGAAGATGTGATAGACTATTACAAAGTCACGAATGAGATTCCCTTGGAGCTTATCAGAAAGAAGATTGACGACCCCATCGGGGGCATGTGCTACGCCCAATGTCCTTCGTTTTGGCCGTTTATGCAAGGCGAAACGATTTCCCTGGAGTCGCTTCCGATTAAGGTGTTTGATCGATCTGGCACGTCACATCGCTACGAAAGCGGTGGCATCCATGGTATAGAACGGGTCGATGAGTTTCACCGAATTGAGATCGTCTGGGCCGGCAGCCCCGAACAAGTCAACGAAGAAGCTCATAAACTTGAGAAGCGCTACGCGCGCATTTTTAACGATATATTGGATCTCGACTGGAGAATGGCGCGCGTTACGCCATGGTTTATGGCGCAAGAGGGACTCATTGAAGCTGCGGGTGACCGTTCGGCAGGCACGATCGACTACGAAGCGTACTTGCCGTATCGGGGTGAGCGAACGGACAGCCAATGGCTTGAGTTTCAAAATGTAAGCGTAAACGGAGACAAATATCCCCGCGGTTTCAACGTGAAAACCCAAAAAGGAGATCTGTGGTCGGGGTGCTCAGGCATCGGGTTAGAAAGATGGGCAGCCGCATTTTTTGCACAAAAAGGACTAGATATCGAATTATGGCCACAGAAATTCGCAAAGCGTATTAAGGAGCTGCCCGAAGGAATCAAGTTCCTGTGAAAAAGTGTTATATGGTACAATCATTTATATACGTGTAAGCTTTAGAGGTAAAATCGCGGCGTAGATGACTGTAAGCGCTGCTGAAGTTATTGAGTGCCCTGCAGGTTGTGCAAGGAGTTTTTGGATGGCGAGAAGACAGACAAGGAAGAAAGCTGAAGGCTGGAAAGCAAAGAAGTGGTACGACGTTGTCACGCCTGAGATCTTTGGCAAAATGAGCATAGGGACCACCCCTGCCGACGATTCTTTGAAACTGGTTGGAAGAGTTATGGATACCACCCTCGGCGAACTGACGAATGACATGGGAAAGCAAAACGTAAAAATGCACTTCAAGATCGATGAAGTGAGTGGTGAGTCGGCACATACTAAGTTCACAGGGCACGAACTGACGCGTGATTACCTCAGAAGCCTAGTGAAAAGGCGTACAAGTCTCGTCGAGTCAAATATCGTTGTAACGACAAAAGACGGCTATAAGATTCACCTTAAACCAATGTCGTTTACGATAAAACGAGCAGGATCTTCTCAAATCAAAGCGATCCGTGAGATCATGAACGGTATCCTACGGCAACGCGGAAAAGACCTTAATTATGAACCGTTCATCCACGAAGTCGTTCTCGGAAAGCTCGCGAGCGATATCTACAAACAAGCAAAGATTATCTACCCGTTACGGCGCGTAGAAATCGGCAAAACAAAGATATTAGCCGAACCATAAGCACTGTGTTTAGGGTCGGCTGCAAGTTTTTGCGACATGGACGTTGCTACAAAAATTTTGCTCGTCGTGCTCGATGGTGCGGCTGACCGTCCCACGGTCGATACGACGACGCCTTTAATGGCTGCTAGCCTTCCGTTCTTCGATCGGTTAGCGCGCGAGGCGATCTTAGGAATCATGGACGTTATAGCACCCGGCACGCCTCCTGGTTCTGACACAGCGCATCTCTCATTGCTTGGTTACTCGCCGAAAGAAGTGTACACCGGACGCGGGCCATTCGAAGCAGCAGGAGTCGGAATTGACGTCAAACCCGGCGACATTGCCTTCCGCGGCAATTTCGCCACGGTCAAAGACGGCACAGTTATCGACCGACGCGCGGGTCGTATCAGCGATACCCACCAGCTAGCAGAAGCGATTAGAGAGCACGTGCATCTTGATTGCGAGTTCATTTTCAAAGAGTCAGCAGGACATAGAGCGGCCCTTGTTCTGCGAGGGGAAGGCCTTAGTCCGAGCATTACGTCCACCGACCCGCATCACATCGGGGCGCTGGTGCCATCACAACCTACGACGACCGGCCTTTCGCCACAAAAAACAGCGAAGCTCGTTAATGATTTCACTCGCCAGGTGTGCGCGATCCTAAGTGCTCATCCGGTGAACAAAAAACGGACAGAAGCGGGCGAACTTCCAGCGAACGCAGTACTACTTCGAGGGGCGGGCGCAGTTCCGCAGTTGATCCCATTTGAAGAGCGCACAGGTCTTGATGCTGCTGTGATCGCGGCGACCGCATTGGTGATCGGGATTGGTAAACTTACTGGCATGGAATACGTGCCGACTGCAGGCGCAACAGGGCACATTGACTCAAATATCGACGGAAAAGTGAAGAACGTCAACAGAGCATTGAAGACACACGCGTTTGTGCTGCTCAACATAAAAGGCGCAGATGAAGCCGGCCACGATGGTGATTTCGATGCCAAAGCGAACTTCTTGACTCGGGTCGATGCCGCGATGTCGGAGCTTGCAATCGACGAATCTACGCTTGTCGTCATTACTGCAGATCATACAACGCCGGTGAGCCTCAGAGAACACTCCGGTGACCCGGTTCCGTTCATAATACACGGAAAAGGCGTTCGAACTGATGAGATTACCGTATTTGACGAGTGTTCTGCGGCCCTGGGAGGCATGAATCGTATCCGCGGGGTTGACTTGGTTCCAGTGCTCACAGATCTCTTAGGCAGAGGCCAGAAATTCGGTGCGTGACTTTCATCAAAAACACGCAGTTGTGTTTCGAAAGCAGCCGCTTGGGTAGTTAGTCTGTCACCACACCCGTGTTCGTGGCGTGGCGCTACACTTCAATAGAGACGCAATGGTCGCCGACAGAAAATTAAAGCAAGAGCGCCAAAAGGCGATTGTCGAAAACTGTGGAGCGAAAAATGGCAGTTCATCCGATTGAATTCCGTTACGGCACCAATGAGATGAAAGCGATATGGAGCCAAGAGCGTAAGCTCCATTATTTGCTCCGCGTGGAAGTGGCGCTTTCGAAAGCGGAAGCCGAGCTCGGAGTTATACCTAAAGAGGCGGCGGACCAAATCAAAGAGGCTGCGGGAGAGATCACGCTAACGCGCGTGGCAGAAATCGAAGAAGCAATCCATCACGACATCATGGCCGTCGTCGAGGCCATTGCCGAGAAAATTCACGCAGAAACTGATTATGTGCACTACGGGGCGACGTCCAATGATATCATTGATACCGCTCTGGCGTTGCAGCTGCGCGATTCGTGTAAAATCCTCAAGTCGAAACTCATTCGACTCAGAAACGTTTTGGTAAATCTCGCTGACGAAAACAAGGATAAAGTGTGCGCCGCTAGAACTCACGGACAAATTGCTGTGCCGACAACGTACGGCCTGCGGTTTGCCGTCTGGGCGATGGAAATACATCGGCATTTGCAACGGCTTTCAGAAGCGCGCGGTAGGATCGAAGTCGGTCAGATGACGGGAGCCGTGGGCACCCAAGCAGCCTTTGGCAAGCAGGCTGTCGAGATTCAAGCGCGTACGTTGAAATTATTGGGATTGCCGCCCGTCGAAGTATCGACACAAGTCATACAACGGGATCGTCATGCCGAATACGTGATGCTGCTCGCCAACATAGCTACGTCCCTCGAGAAGATATTTACAGAAATCAGAACACTGCAACGAAGCGAAATAGCCGAAGTCTCTGAAGGATTCGGCAAAGCGCAAGTCGGATCCTCAACCATGCCGCACAAGCGAAACCCGATCAAGTCAGAACAAATCTGCGGCCTAGCCCGTGTCGTGCGATCGTTCGTTATGCCGGCACTAGAAAACAACACGCTCTGGGACGAGAGAGACCTCACAAATTCTTCCTGTGAGCGCATCATCTTTCCTGAAGCAACTATTCTGAGTGATCACATTGTGACGCTCTCCATCAACGTTTTAGGCAATCTGACGTTCAACGAGCAGAACATCAGACGCAATCTCAATCTTATGAGGGGGCTCAACATGAGCGAAGCTGTGATGATGCACCTCGCAAAGAAGATCGGAAGACAACGCGCGCACGAAATTATGCGATCAGCAGCAAAGAACGCCTACGAGAGCGGCGATACCATTTCAGAGGCACTGCTCAAAGAGCCACGGCTCGCTGAACACCTCACGAAAGAGCAACTCGAGTGGATGGTGCGTCCCGAGAACTACGTTGGGACGGCTCCTCAACAAGTTGAGCGCGTGGTAACGCTTCTGAGGCAGGACGAGTGTCTGGAATAGTCGGAGCTGTTGGACCGAGAGCCTTCCAGGCTGCGCGGTCGATGCACCAAGTCCTCAAGCACCGGGGAGCCGTGCGCCGCTGCTCCACGGGAAAATTGGCGAATGACACAGAATACGCTGTGTGTGCTTTGGGTGATTCGCAATTCTGTGCGACTTCTGGCAGCAGTGGTTTGTCAATAACAGTTTCAGACAGGTGCCGCTCAAGTTACGCCCAAGCGCGCATTGTTGATTCGCGCGTTCTACTGCTGGACAGAGACTTCGTAGGCTCGCGACCATTATTCTACGGATCAAACGTGAAGGGTTCGCTATGCGCATTCGCGTCTGAACGCAAGGCTTTGTGGTCCGTCGAAATCAATCGCGCCCAACGGGTCGACCCAGGAACCACGGTGGCGATTCACGGACCGCGAAGCATTACGTTTGGCACGAAAAAAACCCTTCAGCAGTCAAGCAGGAACCGCGCAACCAATAACGAATCACGTGTGGTAAACGACCTTCGCGAACTTCTTAAGTCAGTGATGAATGAACTCGCCGATGAACAAATGGGCGTCGCGTTCTCGGGCGGAGTCGACAGCTCCTTGCTCTGTGCGATCATGGTGGACAACGCGAACAACCGATACTTCGCGGCAGGATTGCCTGAATCGCACGATCTAAAAAGCGCACAGCAGGCGGCCCGTGTGATGCGAATCGACCTCGAGGTCATTCACCTTGACGCCTGCCACGTCGAAATGCTTATTCCTCGCGTTATTGAAACCGTCGAGAGTTGCAATCCGCTCGATCTCGCGATCGCTCTCCCGATGTACGTGCTTGCTGAGCAAACAAAAGCAGCGGGCTTGAAATCTATTCTGACCGGGCAAGGAGCAGATGAACTCTTTGCAGGCTATTCGAGATACGCAAGGCTCCCCGCTGCAAATCACGAAGGGCTGCGCGACGCGCTCGAAATTGACGTGCTTAACATCGCGAGGGACAACCTCGAACGAGACAACTTGGCGGCCGCATCACACTCGATAGACATCATTTTGCCGTATCTTGATCCGCGGGTAGTAAAGTTTGGATTGATGATTGACGGCGCACTGAAACTCAACCGCGGAATCAACAAGTATATCTTGCGTAAAGTGGCTGAGCAGCTGATGCCTCACGAATTGGCGTACAGACCGAAAAAAGCGCTCCAGTACGGGACAGGGGTAAGTGCAATGTTACGGAAACTCGCACGCAAAAACCTTCCTTACGACAAGCGCAACAGTAAAGGCGCCGTCGGGATTTATTTACAATCAGTGGCTGAAAAACGCGGTATCGCAGTGGCAGAATGATAACTAAGACCGATGTTGAACAAATAGCGCGGCTCGCGTGTATCGACCTTGACGAAGAAGATATGCAAGCGTTCACGATGCAATTCAATGGTATACTGGAGTACTTTGAAGAGCTAGAAGACATTGACGCGGAACTGACTGAACAAGAGGAGCACAACGTGCTGCGTGCCGACGAGGTTACGCCGAGCCTAACGCAACAAAACGCTCTTGCGAACGCACCAAGAGTCGAAAATGGCTATTTCAGGGGCCCACGGATATTATGAGCCACCGAGAACACGTTGAGGAGTTGCTTGACGCCATCAGACGAAGCAAACTCAATGCATTTATCACTGTCGATTACGAAGGTGCGCGACAACAAGCTGAAGGTGCTGATGCGGGCGAACTTGATGGGCGGCTAGCTGGCATCCCCATAGCGATAAAAGACGCCATTTCAACCAAAGGGCTGCGAACCACGTGCGCCTCGAAGATGTTGGAACATTACGTTCCCCCATACGACGCGTTCGTTGTCAAGAAATTGCGCGAAGAAGGTGCCGTCATAATTGGCAAAACGAACATGGACGAATTTTCGATGGGCACCTCGACAGAAACCAGCTTCTTCGGACCGTGCAAGAATCCTTGGGACCTCGAGCGCGTGCCAGGCGGCTCTTCTGGGGGCAGTGCCGCCGCCGTGGCGGCACAGGAGACCGATCTTGCGTTAGGTTCTGATACGGGGGGTTCGATTCGATGCCCTGCGTCATTTTGCGGAGTGGTCGGCCTGAAGCCTACCTATGGCAGAGTGTCACGCAACGGTCTCGTTTCGTACGGCAATTCAATGGAACAGATCGGACCCATCGCGCGAACCGTCGAAACATGCGCGGCACTCTTTGAGGTCATCGCTGGTTACGATCCTTGGGACAGCACTTCTCGCGACGCGCCGGTGCCGCACTACGTAGCCAAGCTCGCGGACGAAATAACTGGCTTAGAGGTTGGCGTGCCACAGGATTTTTTTGGCGAAGGCGTTGATCCTGTCGTGGAAAACGCTACGTGGGAGGCAATAGCGGTGCTTGAAAGTCTTGGCGTGCACGCCAAGGAGACGTCGATGCCAAATCTCAAGTACGCGCTTTCAGCCTACTACATCCAAGCGATGTCTGAAGCATCGTCTAACCTTGCTCGGTACTCTGGAATCATCTACGGAACTCGAGTCCAAAAAGACCACGATTGGCACACGACATTCTCGGAGAACCGCGCGTCAGGATTTGGCAAAGAGGTCAAACGACGCATACTGCTCGGTACATATGCGCTCTCGGCGGGATACTACGACAAGTACTACCTGAAAGCGCGCAAAGCGAGGGCACTGATAAGCCGAGATTTTCAGAGGGTTTTCAAGCAATTCGACGCGCTCATCGCACCAACGATGCCGTTCACTGCGTTTAAGATCGGCGAAAAAATCGAAGATCCTCTGTCGCTATACAAGGTCGATATTAACACTGTTCCAATTAATCTGGCGAACGTGCCATCTCTATCCGTTCCGTGCGGGCGAAAAGGGCACTTGCCCATCGGGATGCAAATTATCGGTGATCAATTCAACGAACAACTGCTGTTCAACATCGCGTTTCAATTCGAGCAAAACACGAACAGTAAGCACGCTGTGTGACTACGCCGAATCGCTCTGAGTTTCTTTACCATAAGGCTTGCGCGCCTCGTGTTTGTCGTGGTGCCGGACCTCGCCGCAGCGTCTCCTTGATGGATCGTACGACTATCTGCGCATTCAGGCTAGCACCGAAATCCTGTCAAAAAGCGCCAATAAGCCCTGAGCTGCGTTTTTGAATCAATTATATCTAGGCCGGACCACATATTATTTCGTGGTGCGACGCATGACTGAACCAAAAGACTTAATTCGCAAATTCGAAAACGCAGAGAAATTGAAGTCTGAAGTATCAATTGCAAATCAACTGCTTGAAAGGCTTATTGGACTCAAAGATGATGAATTAATTGGCGGTCAGAAGCTTGTTGAGGCCTATTTGAATTCACTTCTGATCGAGATAAAACTCGCTCAGAACGTGCTCGGCTCAAAAGTGATCTTCTCACGAACCACTCGTAAGCTCACAGAAGCGATAGGACGAATCAATTTTAGGGAGTATGACGAAGCACGACTATGTTTCAGCGAAGCGCTGACGGACGTTACCACGAGCTGCGCTGAATCGTTTGAAGCGTTGGCCAAACTTAAGCTGATGTGAAAGGGCGGAGTTATAAAACAGACCGGCTATTGAAAAATTAAATAGACGCCAGTGTAGCGTTTTACGCGTCCTCAAAATCGTCGTAAGAGTTTTCAGATCTTGCTGCGGCGCAACGCACGATCGATCGGCTGCGACAAGCGCTGCTGCAAAGGAATTGACGGCAACTGCACTTGAGGCTCTCGCACTTGCGCGAAGACGTTGAAGTACCTGCGGGCAATTTGATCCCACGTTAGGGCCTGTCCGTATGCGTGCACCCGACGGCTTAGGGTCATCCGAAGCTCCGCGTCAGCGACGAGGAGGTTAATTTTCTCAGCGATGTCTTCAGGATCATCAAATTCAACAAACAAGCCTCTGCCGTTTGACAGGGCTTCAGTGGCGTGTGCAAACTTCGTTGCGACGATACTCCTCCCGCACCCTATCGCCTGGGACAATACTCCGCTCGATATCTGATCCGGATTCATGTTTGTTACTGCACAGACGTCGGTGGCTAAAAAGTGCCTAATCATGTCTTTGTTAGAGAGGTAGCGCTCGACGAATCGCACGTTGCGTGATAGGCCAAGCTCCTTCACAAGGCCGTCGATTTTTTCCTTGTATAGCTCACGCACCTTTCCGTCGAGTGCAGGATGGTGCTCTCCAACGACCATGTAAGTGATATCCTCACGTGGATTCGCGTCAATAATTGACGGCAGCGCTTGGATAACATATTCAATTCCCTTATCTGGATTAATTAAGCCGTAGCTTGCTATTACGAACTTTCCCGCCAATCCCAGACCCCGTTTCGCGAACTCTGTGTCAACAAGTTTAGGTACTTGCGGCACGCCGTGCGGCACCATTGTAAGCTGGGTCTTATCCAATCCAAACTTGTTCTGTAACAGGTCAATACCTGCGTTTGCAGAAACAATGACTCTGTCTGAAAGCGCGTATATGTCCTTGACGACTTCCCTCATGCGGGATGGGGGGTTCGGTAGAACGGTGTGAAAAGTCGTGACAATCGGCTTTCTAACTCTCCGCATAAATTCCAGAATGTAGCAGCCGAAATCGCCTTTATACAGCCCAAACTCGTGCTGAATATTGATGACGTCAATTTTAGAGTCGTTTATGCGTTTCGCAGCAGTAATGTAGCTTTGAGCATTACAGTCTTTGATGACGTTGAACGTTTTAGACGCAAAGCGTTTGCTGCGAACAAACTCCTTTTTGCCCAGTTGCGTCGCTTGGGCCCTGAGTGACACGTTACTTAAAAAGAGCTTCCTGCACTCTTGGATGACACTCACATTCCATACTGCGTGGTCAGAGATGTTCGATAAACTGTTTGCTAAGTCGTGGGTAAACGTAGCAATTCCGCATTCCCGTGGGGGAAATGAACTCACGAAGTTTACATTCAGTGGTTTGGGACTTAATATTCAATCATCTCCTACGACATATACGCATAACACACACAAAGACTTATGCGTCGCTGATTCAAAACGCGACTTTTTTTGTCATTAATCGCGCAATGCACGGCAGTGGACGTGTTGATTGGGTTATGTCTAAAGGGGTTTCAAGGGCAAACTTCAGGTTGTGTGAACGGGGTTTCAAGGGCGAAATTCGAGCTGTTTGTCAAACTAAGTGCTATCTATAGCGTCAGCGGCTTAACCGATACTGATTAATAGAATCCGCACAAATGTACGGGCGGTGATACCCGATGGCCGACGAGAAGAAGGAAGAATACAAGTTTAAAAAGGACATGAAGACGGGGACTCTGAACGCCCCTGACACCGATGCCTACAATGCAAACTACGAGCACGAACAAGACATGGACAAGGTCAAAAAGCTTGAAGTGTGTGACCTCGGCCCTGATACAGAAGGCATCTGCGAGCCAGAAGAGAAAAAGCCAGAACACGTCTTCGTTTCTGAAGACAAAAAGAAGAAAGAATAGTACCGTTGACGCGGCTGGCGCTTTACGCGGGCTTGTCGTCTCCACCGTCATCTTTTTTTTGGACAGCGCGCGTCAACCGCAGTTACATCGCGCGACGTCGAGACTTCGCGACGCAAAAAGCGCAACAATATCGCAATTGATTCGCCTAGCGTTATCGTTAAAAGATTTTTTATAGATTGAAGGCAGATTCGATTGAGATGAAAGTCTGGTTCATCGGAATTAAAGGCGCTGTCGCTACAACGATCCTTGTAGGGGTTCTCGCTATAAAGCGCGGCTTAAGCCCATCAAGAGGGATAATGTCCGAGGAAAAACGTTTTTCCCGGCTGAATCTTGCGCGACTCGAAGACCTTCAATTTGGCGGTCACGATATCAGGAGCGTCGCATTGTACGACGCCGCTTATCAGAACGTCAGCGACAATAGCACGTTTGATACAACGCAGCTTGCAGAGCTGAAAGAGGAGATAGACTCCATTCCGGTGAAGTGCGGCATTATCAACAACTGTGGAGATGCAATATCCTCCCTTTGCGACAATAAGGGACTAACCCTCAGCGAGGCAGCAAACCAGGTATCGCAAGAAATTCGCGAGTTCGCTGGAAACGAACGCTGTGTAGTGGTTAACTTGGCCTCAACGGAACCGTACTTTGCGCCTCAGCCAGAGTATGCGACACTTGACAGTTTTGAGGCTGCAATCAAAGCGAATTCAAAAAAGATCCCTGCGAGCGCAATTTATGCGTATTGCGCCATCAAAAACGGGTTGCCATACGTCAACTTCACACCATCAATGGGCAACGATATTCCCGCTATAAAAGAGCTGGCTAACGCCCTGGGCGTCCCGCACTGCGGAAAAGACGGGAAGACTGGGGAGACTCTCGTCAAAACCGCTCTCGTACCTATGTTCAAGTACCGCCATCTGACAATTGATGGCTGGTACGGAAGCAATATACTTGGGAACCTAGACGGACAGATACTGAGGCATCCGGACAACAAGCAGTCAAAGCTCATCACAAAGACGACTGTGGTGCCGAGGATGCTAGGTTACGAGCCGCATTTAGGAAGCCGCATTGATTATTTTCCCCCTCTTTCGGACCACAAGGTCGCTTGGGACTTCATATCGTTCAAAGGGTTCTTGGGGCATCGCATGAACATGCAGTTCACGTGGCAAGGGTGCGACAGCATACTGGCGGCGCCCCTTGTGATCGACCTCATCCGGTTCATGGAACTCGCACAACGGGAAGGTGCACGCGGATTGGTCGATAAGCTCGCTATCTATTTTAAGGATCCTCTTGATACCGACGTGCTTGACCTGTGCTCGCAATACGCCCTATTCAACGAATGGATCGAACAATTTTAAGCGCTTCGATCACCTCTCAACCGAATTTTTCCACCCCCTCAACCAAGCCGCGTTGTCACGAGCCTCTTCTGCGTCAAGAAGAGGAATTGTCCGACCAAACTCTTGCAACTGTTTATCAACTTTGAAGTAAACCTCTTATTGGGAGTAGCATGCCACTTGAAGATGCGGACAATCAACCTTCAGACCAGGACGACCAAGGATTTGATTCCTTGGTCGATGAAAAAGACGACGTCAAACGCGTCAAGCCGAAAGATCAAGGAGTTGTTGAAGCGGACGATCAAAAGGAGAACAGAGAAATCTATGACGGCTCGCTCGAGCTCAAAATCGATGAGGCCACTGAAGAACACGACGGCGGAGTCGTCGAAGAGGTAGGTCACGACCCATGGGGCAAAGAACCAGACTACGGTTATCAGTATGATGAAGAGTTAGTGGACAAAGAGGTCGCTGCGGGCGAGGGAGTCTATACGCCTGAAGGACGCGAGGAACTCGTCGAAGATGACGAGATCACAAGTGAAGAGGCTTTCTATATGGAGGGCCGCGATAAGGTCTTGAAGCGAAAGACGAAGGGTTTCACCAACAACCCCGAAATCCAGCAGCAGTGGAAAGAGGATTAGTACCGTCAGCTAGCTCCGCCACTGAAATGTCAGCCGCCACCGCTCTGGTGAGCCCTTTTTGCCTTTGCCGAGAAGCGGGAGGTTCCGGCGCTCGGCGTGAATCTACGTGAGATAGCTTAAGAACTATTCCCGTTTCCGTTCAGCTCATTGTTTAAGAATTTTTCGTACCCACCGAGATCCAGAAGTCCGTGGCCGCTGAGGTTGAACACGATTACCTTAGCCTCGCCAGTCTGCTTGCATTTGATGGCTTCGTCTATTGCTGCCTTGATAGCGTGACTCGATTCTGGAGCCGGGCAAATGCCTTCAGTCTGGGTGAAAAGCGCGCCTGCCTCAAACGTTGCAAGCTGCTCATAGGACACGGCTTCGACGTAGCCGAGGTTTTTTAAGAGACTGAGGCTTTGTGCATCGCCGTGATAACGAAGCCCGCCGGCGTGTATAGGCGATGGAACGAAATCGTGTCCCAACGTATACATTTTGACCATCGGCGCAAAACCAGCCACGTCACCGAGGTCGTACTTGTACTCACCCTTGGTAAGCGTAGGGCAACTCGTCGGCTCCACGCCTATGAATTGCGTGCCATTTCCATTTCTGATGTGCTCGCCAAGAAGCGGATACGCGAACCCGGAAAAGTTCGAACCCCCGCCAACGCATCCGATCATGATGTCTGGATTTTCATCTGCCTTCTTGAGCTGAGCAACGGTCTCTTCTCCAATAATGGTCTGGTGAAGCAGAACGTGTTCCAGTACTGACCCCAGCGAGTACTTGGTCTGTGCAGAGGCCAAACTTGTTTCAGCTGCCTCGCTTATGGCAAGCCCAAGAGAACCTGGATGATCAGGAGATTTGGCGAGTGCCTGTCGTCCGCTTTGCGTCAAAGTTGACGGCGAGGGGATGACTTCGGCCCCATAGAGTCGCATGAGCGTTTTTCTTGCAGGCTTTTGATCGTAGCTCACCCTGACCATAAACACCTTGCACGACAGGTCAAAAATTGAACACCCGAGCGCCAGAGCGGTGCCCCACTGCCCGGCACCGGTCTCCGTCACGAGGCCCTCGCTGCCATCAATCTTGTTATAGTACGCCTGGGCAATAGCCGTGTTGGGCTTGTGCGATCCTGCAAACGAAACGTCTTCCCTCTTGTAATAAATTCGGGCAGGCGTTTTCAGATAGTCCTCAAGCCTCTTCGCTCGGTAAAGCGGCGTAGGCCGCCCGACTCTCAAATACGCTTCAAGAACCTCATCTGGGATATCGATGTACCGGCTGGTAGACACTTCCTGCTTGACCAACGAACTCGAAAACAGCGCAAGCATTTCGTCGAGTGTCGCGGGCTCTTGCGTGTGCGGGTTCAACGGAGGGGGTAGCTTTGCCGGCAGATCAGGCTGAATATTGTACCAGCGTCTGGGCATCTCGTCTTCGTCTAATAGAATCTTTAACTCGCTCATGTTCATCACAATGTACTTTATTATACTCTAAAGGTATTATTTATACTCTAAGATATATTCATATCGTATATACTTTGCGGGTTAACCCTGAGCGTAAGGCGCATACCGCGTTACAAGCAGCGCAGCTTCCATATTCCAGTATATAACTATAAAAACGTATAATGCGCAGTGACCAGCATGTTTAAGGACCGCATACAAGCAGGACACGTACTGGCTGACCTGTTGGCGCGATACGAAGGTCAAAGCGCAGTGGTCTTAGCAATTCCGCGCGGCGGCGTTCAAGTCGCATTTCCTGTCGCTGTGCGCATGCGCGCTCCGCTCGATTTAGTCATACCGCGTAAACTACCGATTCCATCTAATGCCGAAGCGGGGTTTGGGGCGATCACCGCTGACGGTTCCAGAGCTCTAAACGACGACCTTATCACCTATCTAAGATTGACGGACACCGAAGTCAATGAGATTGCGACGCAGGTACTAGCGGAGGTAAAGCGCCGCGAAACCAGATACCGAGGCGGCAGGCCTTTCCCCGAGTTGACGGATCGCGTCGCGATTGTCGTCGACGATGGACTAGCTACCGGGTACACGGCACTCGCGGCGATAAATTATGTGAAAAAAAGAAAACCCAAACGAGTGATTTTGGCGGTGCCGGTTGCTTCGAAAGGCGCTGAAATGCTCGTCAAATCTCAGGTCGACGAATACATTTGTCCGTTAACGAGTGATAGGCCGTGGTTTGCCGTGGCAAGCTTTTATGAACGATTCTACGATTTGACTGACGAAGAGGTGCTAACGTGCATCAAAAAGTACGAACTAGTCGCCGAAGGGTGGTAAGGACTCCTACTTGTGCTTGATGATGATTGTCGCCTCGCGCAGTTCGATCACGTCGACAGCGACACCTTCTATGGCGCGTTCCTTTTTGATAACAAGATCTTCTGGCTCGAGTTGGATCCCACCAATTGTCACTGATCCCTTCCCGATTTGATCTGCGATCTCCTGAGCGGGTGTTTCGCTTATGAGCTGCACGATGTATTTCGCTTCCGACTTAAAGCGCGGGCCCAGTGAGCTGAGATTGGGCCTAATTTCAGTGACCATTTCGTGGATATCTGGTTCTCCTCGTCTGTAGGTTATGTCGGCGTTGAGCGCGTTGTCGATATCTGGTGCCCCATCCGCAAGATCACAGTCCGTGTAGACGTAAACGCCCTCGATTCGGGCGTTCAGTGCAATGCGCTGTTCAGATTTCCACCGCCTGACGCTGCTAATTATTTCTTTGATCATCTCGCCTTCGTGCCGCGCTTCTTGAACCGCTGAGGCGGATGCCGCAATAACGACTCTTTCAGAAGCGGCGCTGGTAGTGACTTCCGGTTCCCCTGCAATACTTTCCTGCAATTTTATGTTAAACTCAGGCCATGCCTGCAAGTGAACGCTTTCCTCGCCCGGGTTGATGTGAGAAAACAACTCTTCTGCAAAGAAGGGGCAAAATGGCGCTAGCAGCTTCGCTATCGTGTCAAGGGCAAGATGCAAGGCGGCAACGCTGTAACGGTCTCGTTCATATAGTCTACCTTTGGCGGCCTCTACGTAATGGTCCGCCAACGAGTTCCACACAAACGATCGGATATCCTTAAGAGCTTCGTCAAAGCTAAAATGATCCATGCTCGAGGTGACTGATTTTACAAGGCCGGCAAGCTCATAGATTAGCCAGATTTCAGTCGAATTTTTGGGCCCATAAACGACCGGTTCCTCGCCTTGGCTTAGGTGTATCATTGCGAACCTGAAGACGTTCCACAGCTTCGTCAAAAACCGTGCAGAAGCCGTGAGATCTTTTGTGTTGTACGGGACGTCGGATCCGATTGAGCCGCCGATTGCCGCCCATTGTCGAACAGCATCGGTTCCATACTGCTCCATTAAGCTCTCCGGAGCGATGATATTGCCGAGCGACTTGCTCATTTTTTGGCCGTCTTCACCGAGTACCATTCCGTTGACGACGACGCACTCCCAGGGTTTGCTCCCCACCAGGGCGTCAGATCGCAGTATGGAATAAAACGCCCAGGTCCTAATGATATCGTGACCCTGAGGGCGCAATTGAGTAGGAAAATGCTCTTGATACGCGGCGTCGGGCCATCCTGCGACGTTTAAAGCAGAGATCGACGAGTCCATCCACGTGTCGAGCACGTCATATTCAGGCGTAAAGCTTGAAGAGCCACACGCACACTCGTTTCTCGGGGCTTCCTCAGTGGGGTCCAACGGTAGCCAGCGTTCGTCGGCAACGAGAACGCGCCCGCACTGGTCACAATACCATGCCGGGATAGGCGTGGCGAAAATGCGCTGACGCGAGATGCACCAGTCCCATTCGACGCTTTCTGTCCAATTCTTCAGCCGGTAAAATGCGTACGGCGGGATCCACTTAATTTCAGCCGCGCGCTGAAGAACGACGTCCTTGTCGATTTTGACAAACCACTGGTTCTCTGAAAGAATCTCGATTGGAGTCTTGCACCTGTCGTGAATGCCGACGTTCTGCTCGACTCGTTCCTGTTTCACCACGAGCTTGTTTTCAAGCAGATCTCCAATGGTGCGCTCTTTCGCTTCACTGATGCTTACCCCGTTGTACTTAGAATCGGTGACGCGGCCATCCTTGCCAATGACTTTTTTCAGCGGCAAGCTGTGCTTCTTCCACCATCGCACATCCTGTTTGTCACCAAACGTACAGATCATCACAGCTCCCGTGCCAAAAGCAGGATCGACCGCTTCATCCCCTATAACCGGTACTTCTTCGCCGTAGAGCGGCGTTCGAATACTCTTGCCGATCAGACGTTCGTGCCGCTCATCATGCGGGTTTACTGCGACGGCGACGCAGGCACCCAAGAGCTCGGGACGCGTAGTTGCGATCTGAACCGATTCTGCGTCGCTCGCTTTGAAAACGATGTAATAGAGAATCGTTGACCTCGTATCATAATTTACCTCCGCAAACGCGATGGCCGTTTCACATCGAGGACACCAGTTAACAGGGTGGTCGCTCTTGTAAATGCGGTCGTTGCGGTACATTCGCACGAACGATTTCTGCGTCTTCTCAAAGTACGTCGGGTTCATAGTAACGAACTCTTGCGACCAGTCTATTGAAAAAGCGAGCCGCTGCATCGTCCCTTTCATCAGAGCAATGTTCTCTCGCGTCAAGCTTTCACAAAGTCCCCTGAACTCTTGCCGTGGGATCTGGTTTTTTGTTACGTTGTAGGTAGTTTCGACTTTCACCTCCGTCGGCAATCCGTGACAATCCCATCCCTGAGGAAACATCACGTCGAAGCCCTTCATGCGCTTGTATCGTGCGATAAAATCGATATAGCACCAGTTGAGGGCGTTTCCTAAATGAAAATTACCCGTCGGATACGGCGGAGGCGTGTCGATTATGAAACGGTCTGCGCGAGGCTCTCCGCGATACCGATACATGTCCGCGTTCCACGTTGTAAGCCATTTCGACTCGATATACTGATGCTCGTAGTTCTTCGGTATGGCCATACTCCCTCACGCGTGTGGCTTCAGGCGGTTCATAGCTGATAACTTCTCGCCTTGCTCACTAATAACGTTGTTTGAAAGGGTTCCTATGCCGGTAATATCCACATCGACGGTATCGCCAAGTTTGAGTTGTCCCACGCCTGAGGGCGTGCCAGTAGCGATCACGTCCCCTCCTTCGAGGGTCATGATGCGTGATATAAATCTGACTAGATAGTCTACGTCAAAAACGAGGTCTCTTGTGTTTGAGCTCTGCCGCTGGCGGCCGTTGACACGTGTCACGATGTGGGCATTTCGAGGATCTAGTTCGGTTGCGATAAACGGTCCGAGAGGCGCAAATGTGTCAAAGCTTTTCGAGCGCGTCCACTGACCGTCCTGAATTTGCAGGTCTCTGGCGGTCACATCATTGAGGCACGTATAGCCAAGTACGACGCGCTTCGAATCCTCAACGTTTACGCATCTCTGGCCAATAACGACAGCCAGCTCTCCCTCGAAGTCCACCCGAGAACTAATGGAGGGGTGCACGATGGGTTCTCCTGGACCAATCACACTCGTGGAGGGTTTGAGGAATATAGTGGGCCGTTCCGGGACTTGGGTTCCAAGTTCTCGCGCATGGTCGGTGTAGTTCAAACCGACACCCACAATCTTGCTAGGGCAAGCAGGCGCGAGCACTTGTAACTCAGACAACTCGTAGGTGCTCCCGTTGCCATCCACGCGCGTTCCTTCCACAGTCCCCAAAAACGTCTCATTATGGAGCTTGAACCGACCGATCACAAATTCACCTTTCTGCCCGTCGCATCGCGCATATATACCCCAAAATCGCCCTCTTGTAGCTGCGCTCCTGCAAAAACGGGACCGTCTAAGCACACGCGCAGGCCTGATGGATCTATACAGCAAGAACCACACAACCCGACGCCGCACTTAATGTAGCGGTCCAAGCTGAACTGACTCGGCACCCCGGTGACCGTTGCGTGGTCTAACACTTTGCGCATCATCTTTTCAGGGCCGCACGACACTATTTCGTTGTAGCCTAAAAGCCTATCCAGCAAATCGATAGTCGGGCCTTTGTGGCCAGCAGAACCATCATCGGTGGTTATCCAGAGCGATCCAGCACTCTTGAACCGCTCAGTGAATAGAAGCTCGTCCTCTGTTTTAGCGCCGAGAATAGTTATGACATTGTTTTTTAGCGCCTCAGCAAGTGGCGCCAGTGGGGCAGCGCCCACCCCCCCGGCCACAAGCAGCACAGGCGGCTTGGTCACGCGGAACCCATTTCCGAAAGGGCCTCTGATACCGACTGTGTCACCGATGCCCAGTGCGCACATCGCCGCCGTGGCATTACCAACTTTTCTAACGGTGATGCCGTTTGCGTACGACAGACTCATCGGTATCTCGTCGACGCCTCGAATCCACACCATGACGTACTGCCCAGGAATAAAACGAAGAGAGTAATCGAAAAATAAGGTCTTGACGTCTCTCGATTCAGTTTTGATGTCTGTAATTTCCACATTTCTGACATACATCGTCCATAAAAAGGACGTAATCCATATTTTAAGTTTCTCCCGACTCGTCCCGCAGCAGCTTATCCGCTGCCCAGCGTCCTCAGAACGTTCGAGTCACCTCCAAGCAAGAATAACGCCCTGTCAATAGAGGGGGAATAATAGTCTAAAAAAACCACACGCACGCCCCTGCTTGGAGATGATGTACAAAAAAGTCTCGGAGCAGGAGGCGGCCGTTTGCAAGCAAGATGTCGCGCTCATTCGATTGAATAACGCGTAGCAATACAATTAAATCTCTAAAAGGGCATCGATCATGCGAATAGGAGCTGCGACATGGAGCACAACGCTGAGGTCATCGGCTTCGGGGCGCTGAACTGCGACAGAATTTGCCGAGTGGATGATTTGGCACTCCCGGGGCGCGAGATCGGCGTGGTTTCGGCCACCAGACAGCCAGGAGGCTCTGCAGCGAATACCATCGTCGGACTCGCTCGCTTAGGCGTCAGAACTGGATTTCTAGGAACGGTAGGCGATGACAGAGAAGGATCACAGTTGGTGGACGATTTGCGGCGTGAAGGCGTTGATGTGGACGGCATCACGATATCAGAGGGAGATACTGGCTCAGCGTTGATATTCATCGATTCACGCGGAGAGAGAGCTATCTACGTCCTCCCAAGCGTAAACGATGCATTCTTCACCGCAAATCATGATTATGCTAAGGAGGCCGAAATACTGCACGTCAGCTCTTTTATGGGCATTGATCAATTCCAAATGCAAATCGCGTACGTTCGCCACCTCGGCAGGTCGCGAACAAAGATATCGTTTAGCCCGGGTAGCATTTATGCGAAGCTCGGACTCGACCAATTAAAACCACTAATTGAACGTACTTTCACGCTTTTTCTCAACAAAGAAGAAGCGCAACACTTGACCGGATCAGCACGCGTTGAAGAAGCAGCGACTCTCCTGGAGTTGGGAGCAGACATCGTCGCCGTCACACTTGGCGAGGCTGGTTCTTACGTGGCAACGCGAAGCGAAAGCCTCTATGTCGCTCCTTACGAATCGCAGATAACTGACACCGTCGGGGCGGGAGACGCGTTCGCAGCAGGGTTCCTGTACGGCCAGCTGACTGGCAAGGACCTGCACGAGTCGGGTCTTTATGGCAACTTTATGGCGTCAAAATCTGTCGCACAGCTTGGAGGCAGAAAGGGCCTTCTGCGCGATCTTAGAGAGTTAAGCGGCTAACCAAGTGCACGAAACACCCGGAGCTGGGTCGCGCCGGGTGCGATTGTAGCAGCGAGACGTGGTTGAAAACGGCGCGCTGGCCAAGGTGCAGAGCGCCTTTTTAACTTCGCATTCTTAAGAAAACCTAATGCTCGTCCTTAGCTATTTTCCTACGGTTATTTCGATCGCCGAGACGTTTGTGTTACCGGTCTCGGTGCTAAGACTCTCAGTCGAGGTCTCTATTTTTTTCGTCGTGACGTCTGAGAGGAACCGGTTTATAGAAATCTGTTCCACGTCAACTGCCCGCGAAATAGCTCTCCCCCGAGCTTTAATCAAGACCTCGTCGGCTCCGTTGTTAAACTGCGTTACCACGGCTAGCACGTAATTCATTACAGGTTTGTTGCCTACGTAGATTATGTTGTCGTCTGTCATACTGTGCCTCCCTTGAGGATCTAACAGACACAAAAGCACTATGATAGATAAAACTTTCTAACCAAATTCGGAACGCGTCAACCAAAAAATACTCAGATTGGCCACTATTCGACAAACGGCTTCATCTTTAGGGCGTCTTGTTCGAGCAGTGGTGATTCACAGATTATGGTGGCGTCGCAAGCGTTTTCTTGAAGCGCGCTGGCAAGTAGCCTAAACCGGGCGAGGTCGACGGGCAGATGCCGGCGTTCGTTTCCCTTCGAAAACTCAATCCCAGAGAAGTGGCTGTGCAAGTGACTGTGGTCACTAAACAGTGCCTGAAGGACGCGCGCGTAGTCCTCAACGGTATGCAAGCACCCATTGCACCGTGCGTGCAAATGCGCAAAATCAATAACGGGGCGTATGTCTGGCAGCTCTTCTTGCAGTCTCTGTAACTCGTCAACGGTTCCGAACTGACTTTGTCGACCTAAGAGTTCGACCCCGAGCTGCGTCTGTCCAATGCCCCGATCCCGCATATAATCCAGCAAACCTACGCACGCGTCTTTGACTAACTCGTACGTCTCGTCTTTGGTATACTTCTTCGTGTAATATGCCGAATGAAAAACGACGATTCGTGCTCCAAGCGCGTGACCTCTGTCAACGGACAGCCTTATGCGATTCTTACTGTCTTCGATGATCTGCGGGTCTTCTGAAGCAAGGTTTATCATGTACGGAGCGTGGACGGAGAGATCGATCTTGGCCTTGCGCGCTACGTTGCCCACCTCTACCGCTGTTTCCTCTTTCATTGATACACGCCTGACAAACTGAACTTCAAGCGCGTCAAGTCCAATACGAGATAAATACTCAACGCCCTCTGCCGTACTCTTGCCTTTGAGCGCTAAGGGCACGCCGGCGATTCCGACCTTGATCATCGACGTATACACGCACTGATCGTCTATAACGCTGACGATATCTCCAAGCACCAGTGCTTTGAGGGCTCCCGAACTACTATCCAAACGAAAGTTAGAAGTTTGAAGAGCCCAAGTGTGTTGTTAGATACCATGGACGAAATTGACACGGCGGCAGAGAAACCCTTGCAGTTTAAAAAAATAAACGAGGTTTCAATGAGCTTTGGGACGATAATAATCAGCGTGCGAAGCACTGATGAGTCTCTCGACAAAGTGCGAGACACCACGTTCGAAATCTTAGGAAAGGTGCAAGGAAAAACCACAGTAGAGCACAATTACTAGACGGACGCAAAGCCTGTGTTTGTGGCCGCGGCCGCTTATTTTGCAGCGACCTAGTCAAGGGACTTCACGCCGATGGAACAGACAACGAAAGCGGAGCTTGAAAAAACGCTGCGCGGAGTTAATGAGTTGTATGCGTCGCTCGATGGCACCTTAGACCGATCGTTGACTGAACCCTATATCGACGCGAATCAGTACGTGAAACAATACAACCACTATCGCAACGAGTTATTTTCGCTGCTCCCAAACGAGGACGTTGCGGACATTCTGACTGAGATGTCTTTTTATGTATATACCGGCGACGACCGGACAGACGTCACAAACGTGAAACAGCTGCTAGTTGAAGTATACCTCAAAACCTCGCAGCTGATGGCGTATCTTCAAAATCAGCTCGAACTCGATTGATGTCTAACGGCGCGGCAGCGAACGGCCTCTCCGTGATATCGACGCCGGGGTTGGGATTTGAACCCAAGCGATGCGTCCTCTAGAAAAGCCCAGCAGGCTTCTTTATGCAAGGCATCAACAGGTCTCGAGCCTGCCGCGTTGGGACTCGTAACCGATTAGTCCGCTCTGCCACCCCGGCACGTGCCGATACGCGTGATTCTTATATCAAAACTCCTATAAAGCTTATTGGATGCCAACAAAGGACCCCTGTGTCACCGTTCGTCTAAACGGGCGGGAAAACGTGGTCAACATTCCCGCTGGAGCAAACTATGAGCAACTGTTGCTTGAGCTCAAGCTGAATCCTGAAGAAGTCTTGATTTTCGTAGACAATGAGCCCGTGCCATTCGATGCGCCGGTCCGACCCGGAACCGTCCGCGTGCTAAAGGTCGTGTCTGGTGGCTGATCAGTGCAGTTCGCGCTCTCAAGCCAGTTTCTATTCTTGTCCGCCTGGGCTGGGCGGATGCTATCTCGGAGTGCCACGGGACATGGGCTTGCGCACGAATGGGCTACGTCTTGCAGTTGTGTCTCACACGATCTCTGAGCGGGGGATCTGATCAAGCTTCACAGATTGATCACATTGTGAGAAAAACGGTAAAGCGGCAATCGCACCAATAATGCCGCGCCCTTGCAAAAGAACTTCCACGCCGGCCGCATCCGCTGCTTCCATAGCCGCTGAGAGTGATACCTCACCCGAGCGAGCGGCGTCGCTGTAACTTGAGAGGCTCTTAGCGCCAAATGAGTTTAGAACAGCCATGCCTGTTTGATCTGAAAGCGTGTAATCCTCTAAAAGTTCTTGAAACTTTTTGATGGGCTTGTTGGCGTTCAAACTAGCAAACTCTACGACCGTGGCCACGCAGTTTTTCGTCTTTGCCTTTACAGGATAGAGCTGCACGATGGCGTGGGACACGTATCGAAGTGTCTTATTGTCGACCATTGCAGCTATATTGTTTACGAGCGACCACGTCGCACCTTCTTCTTTGGTGTCAGTATCGTCTACGCCAACGATGACGCGCGACCGTTTCGGCAATGTGAGCGTGCCGCGACTCATTTTACTACCTCCTGCAGGCGTCAAATCATAGTCGATGACGTCGCGGGCTAGCGCCCGGCACATGGTGGCGCCCACGCCGCCCCCTCCGAGACCCGCGTACGTCACCTTCACCGCATCCTCGGACAGTTCGACCGATTCAATTCCCCCAGCGGAAACTGAAGCCCTGAGTTTTAGATTGGATGTACCCACTCTCAATAGATAACGCGTCGTACTTCCTACGGTCCGGCTTGAGATGATCAGCGGACTCGTTTGGGTATAGTGGTAGCGCGCCCACGCGGCGCCCCCGTAGCAGTTGGTTACTTCAAGCAGCTCGACACAGTCTGTTCCTGCGATCGCGAGTATGTCTTGATAGGGCACTATCCAGGGCAGCTTACTAAAATCAGGGGCAGCCATCAAGAGAACCTCAATCCTTCTTTGCGCCAAAACGATTTAAAGCTGTTCTTAACGCGTCCGCAACAGTAATGCTGGCTCTGCATGCGGCCGGACTCAGGCCTTCTCCAAATTCTCGGTCTGCAGGCTGAATCCCGATTACAAAAATGCTGGCGCTAGTTTCTGACTGAAGGTATTCGCCCAACACAGCGAGCGAAGGCCGATGCGTTGTAACCTCGAGACACTCAAGCTCGCTCAGCTCAAAGATGCGAGCTTCGCCGGGAGCACCGCCGAAATCGGCTGCGTCTATGAGTATCACGCAAGCTGGTTTGAAGCGCTTGACGTGACCTGTGAAGTTCTCTGGGACTTCGTGACATTTCACCAGAGAGATCAAAGGGTGATCAATGAACGCGCCTAACCTATCGATAACAGTAAGTCCAACAGCATCATCGCGTCGAAATTCGTTGCCAATGCCCAAGAATGCGATCTTCGTACCGGCGCACCTCTTCAGCCGGTGGCTAACGTCAGACTCGAATCGGTCTATCACGGTCACACCTAAGGCAGCTGATTATCAAGTTTAATGACTGCTTGGACCACGAGCTTCGCATCTCGCTTTTTCAGGTCATAATCGTGGTCCGCGAGAAAAGTCTCGATCGCGATACGCCCCTGTTTGGTTACAAGTGCGCGTTGTTCTGCAATGTTCAACAGCAAGGGAAAGCTTCGTTCTATATAGAAGATGCTCCGCGCTAAGCCTAAGAGTGCGTCACTTGTGCCGGCATCGACGACGCCGGTCTGCACAAGCGAGTGCAAAGCGAACCGGATATTCACGAGCGGGTCAGATACAGGCGCGAAGGTAACTGGGTTGTACGCAACAGCAACTTCATCATCCGCTTCAATGCGGCCCTGCTTGAAGCAGGCGTAGATTTTCCCAACTCCGATCATCCCAAAGCCGTCAAGTTCCGAAGCACGCAACGCCCCCATGCTGGATCCACCAACGACGGTCACGCCTGACCGAACAGCATCAATGATTTCCCGATGCGAAACAGCTGCGCGGTCATAAAAAACCCCGTCAATCAAGCCGATGAGTCTTGCCCCCGCTTCAACTGCGCGAGAGACATCCCCACGCACGGCAGGAGCGCAACAGCGCGGTCGCTTGTCTATTGACGCCACTTCAGACCACGATAAGCTCGGGCCCGTGAATATTATGCAGTCGTGCTTCGCCATCCTCTAGCACGCTTTCCTTTTCGCTCTCGATCTAAAAAGTAGACCTCAAATCCGGGGATTATAACACGAACCGCCGGAACGCCGATGGCGCTCACCGTAATGTCAGAGACGATAACGCGGTCTGCCACGTCGCTCAGCCGCCCAAGTGTAAGCTTGATGTCCCCATCAATGGAGTCCGTCGCTGATGTTTCGATTGCGTCAAGCTCAATGGTCTCGCCTGGTTCTGCCAACCAGTGCTTGTTGAGTCTTTTCATCCTCTCATACCCGATCAACCGAGCCATAGACTCTCGGTTGGTGTCTTCGCGCGCACCGTGTATCTGTGTGGCTCTCGACTGAGCTACTTCGGTAAGTGCTCGGAGAGCTGCGATTTGCGGATCAGTGTGGCTTCCGGCTCCCATGACCAACAGAGCCGCATCACGCATCTTTTCATCATCAGAGGCAGCAACAATCGCGGGAGTGCCCGTGTCAGTAGGCACCCACCAGAGCTGTACGCGGATCTCTTGTGCTTCGAACTTCTTGATGATATCGCCTGCCGGACCGACACCAACATCGAGACCGATGCCTGGATTTCGGTTGATCTCGGCGATGCTCACCGCATCTCTTTCGACGACTTCCATGAGGCCGTGAAAGATCGCCTCTTCAATGACGTTGCCTGAGGCAAGACCATTGGTGTTGCTGCGGAATAGCTGCCATCTGCCTTGGTGCGGCTTGTATGGGTGAAAAACGGCGTTTGCCGGGACGAGCACCTCCTCGTCGTTAAGAATGTCCCAGCTCGGATACCACTCGATTTTGGTGTCTGAGGAAAGATGGCCTGGCAGTATAAGGTCGGCCGGGTTAAGGGCGTTGTTATCAGCTGACAGGTTTTCATAGGAATCGAACAACAGTTGCTGTGTGAAATTCTCGACTTCAGCAGAAAATCGTTCTACAGCCTCCATAATCACTGAAACGCGCGCCTCCGATTCGGTAACACCCTTGCCGGCATAGACTGATATCGCGCCGTCTGCCGCTGAAGGCCTGATCGCAGAAAAAACGGGCAGCCCAACGCGATCGAGTCCTGAAATGTCGGCTACGCGCGTTATTCCGACCTCAGGTATTACCGACTTTATCCGCTCAAGGGTTTCTGCCGGCGGCATCACCCTGTGAGTGTCGACGCAATAGGTCTTTGGTGCAGAGTGCAGTTCGATTTTACCTTTCATAGTGCCTCGAATACGTGCCGCGATTCGCTTTTGTTTGCTGTGGAGAGCCTTAGAGCGTGAAGCCTCCCGTGTACGACATGCGTTACCGCCTAATAAATAGATCGATAGCTGGCGTTGCCGCGTATCGCAGCAAAAAGGGCTGAATTAACGCACTCGTGCGCTGCCGAGAATCCCCGCACAGAAGGCTTGAACAACAACACGGACCTTAGAGGTTCTCAGCCTCTTCATCGAGGTTTCCTTTAAACGTTCCGATGTTTTGCAGTATGTTGTACCAGCGACGAGAGACGGAGTACGTAAAATCCTCAAATACGATGTGATTGATCTCCTTAAGACTAGCGCCCTCAGCGATCGTAACAAACGTGTAATCAAAATCAGAAGAGTAGATCTTGAAAATGTCTCCCAAAGATCCCGTTATTTCGTGTGTCCCCCCCTCATTGTCTTTCGTCACGCGCGCCCAGCTAGGGCCGAAACGGGGATGAATCCCTAGCAGTTTCCAGACACTCTTTGGACCTTCGATGATGAAACTAAGTTTCTCCTTCGAACTAATCGACGTGTCCATCGCATTCCCTCTCGTTCGGCGTCAGCCGAGACGTTGGCTTTGGCTGTAGGTACCTTACGATTCGACTTTGAAAAACTTTGGGGTTAGTTAGTCAACACCAGAAAAGACATTAGTTCAGCGCGCCTCGTGCCCCAAGCGCCATTGTCGATAGATAGAAGTAGCAAGAGGTAGAACTATGTGCGATGCCTTCAGAAGCAGAAAAGGACACTAGCGAACAAAATGAGGACGTTTACGAGCTTGTATTACCACCAGGCATTCCAAGCAAGGTCATAATCGCAGCGTGCAAGGAGTTCAACACGGACGTTGTTTCAGCCTATGTTGATGTGGAAACTGGACTGGCTGACGTGACGTCTCGTGACCTTCTCGCTTTTAGAGCGGACAAGGAGACCATAGAAAAGATCCGCAAATTCGTCGTTGAAGAGACGAGAAAGTTTATCAACGAGTAACCGTGACGAACGCAAATCCCTTTTCAGCACTTGGGGTAGAAATCAACCGCCTGGCTCATCAAAGCCTTCCATAGTCACGTGAAGCAACTCTCTTTTCTGATCAAGGCGTCTGCGGAACTCTTCGAGTGATTGCGCTTCTCTGTCTGCGGTTTCCATTTCTTTGCTCACAAGCTCTAGGTGCTGAGGATCATAATACAGATTCGTCGAGTCAATTAGCACCCAGGTTGAATCGCCAGCGACGCGGATCTCTTTCACTTTTCCGCGCGTATGTGTTCCAGCGTACTTAACGTGCGTACCAACACTAATCGCCTGATTCTTCATGTCGTAAGCAATTGCATCGCTCATTCCGTTTTTCCTCTCTACTTCTTAGTTCGTTTTTATTCGTATTAATGCTTATGGAGCGTGCGTCAGCGATATTCGCGCAAGCTTCACGGTGAGCTAGCTAGGCCGGCTAAACGAGGGCGAATGCGCGCACAGGCGAAGCGTCAGCATGATCCAGCCTCAACGGCATCCCAAAGAATAGCGCGCGCTTGCCTACTAAGAGTCGGAGATTGTTCGAAAGATTTTCAAAGATGACAATTTCATTTTGCAGAAGCTTCTTATGCACCTCGTTCTCAGATGAGTCGAGCGAATCTACGGACATGCTGTCGATTCCTACTGCTTTGACTCGCTTCTCTATCAGCCAGTCCGCGAGAGCCGTATCGAAACAAGTGAAACAACGCCTTGCCGACCCGTTCATCGTCGGATCGTTCGACCTCGTGTAAAACAGTGCTATCTCGCGCTCCCGCAAGGGAATCTTCGTCGTCAAATCGCCAGGGCAAATGCGTGACCCAAGAGCTTTGAGCGTTAGGTCGTACGTTAGCGCGCTGCCGCAGAACGCTTCGAGAGGCAGTTCGTCAACGGTTTTACCGCTGTCTAGGAGATGATAAGGCACGTCAACGTGGGTGGCAGCGTGTGCGCTCATGACGATACGTGTTGTGTTCGCCCCGCCCTTGTCGATAGTGCTGAGCACCTCGAGTCGCGGACTGGGATCCCCTGGATATGTCGCTGCATCAGCTGATATGGGTTGAGACAGATCCACGATTCTTTTTGCACGCAAAAGGGTCGGGTCAAAGACTGCCATTGAATCGCACCAGATCGTAGGGCGAAAGATCAAGCGTGCACCAGTGCAGTACGTAACAAAAAAAAGAAAAAAAGAGAGAGCTGGTGTTAAACCAGCTTACTCAGCGCTGTGTTTTCCGTCTGCGCTTCGACGCCTAGCTCTGCGGTGCTCTCCTGGACCATGATGTCAATCATCGCCATAGCGGGGAAGATGATCGTTGACAATTCGATCGGACCATACAAGAGATAGTCGGCGCCGACAATACCACAGATCATGTTTGCGCCGATACTGCACGGTTCCCACACCTCTGGGTGGCCGGCCTTCCTGTATCTGCGCAACCACGTCCACGCATCAGGGATGTTGTGTGGTCCACCTCCGGTCGGCAACCCAAGCGTGCCCTTGAATGCGACCATCGATCGGATTGACTGGCCCGCGCCTGCGCCGAGTGAAAGCGAAGCGACATCGAGCAGCGGCCGCGTAATGCCAGAATCTTCACTAGACGTCAGGAGTCCCTGTTCCTGGCCTGTGCCGCCAACAGTGAGCATGTCGAGTCGGCCTTTAACGCTCACGTCCGTCGGATTGAACGCCAAAACGATGGCTGAGTCGACATCTGTTTGACCTTATCGCTTCCCACTCTTCTTGCAGCGCACTTGCGTTGACGGAGTTATAAACGGCAAGGTTTCCAGCGCCGATTTCAGTCGCGTATTTTGCCGCGAACATGCGCACCGCCGGCACGCTCGAATCGACCAGGAAGGCGATCCCAGGGGCGATTTCCAGGTGCCAGTCGATGTACTTTTGCATCGCGACTTCGGTCTCAGCGATCAACTGGTTCCAGTAGCCGACGCTCTGTCTTGTCCGATAGCTCGACCTGTGTGTTCCATTGCGTTTCGGCGACGTCCTTGTCAAACTACACCGTTGACGTGGTCTATAACCACCTTGTGCCTGTCGTAGAACATCGAACTGGCGAGCACGGTCGGATATTCACCGGGCTGACCACCAACGTGAAAACCGCCTATCTCGAAAACGGTTTGCTTTCTTATCATACCTAAACATGCTATATGAACCTCCTTACGTCGTCATTCACCCGAATATCCTAAACAAGATCGCGTATATGCGTTAACGCGTTGAGCACGAGGAATAGGATGATTCCTCCGATGAGGCCATAGGCGATGCCTATGTCCCTACCGACGCGCTGCCCGTTTCGCTGGGCGATTCGCGTTATTCTTCGTGTCGGGAGCCAACTATATCGCCTATGTCGCGTCCTCCCAGCTATCATTCTCACGTAGCGTGTATTAATGCTTATTGAGCCTCAATAACGACCTCGACGGGTTTACCTAGTCGGTACACGCGTCCCCGTTAGCGTAATGCAAAAGCACGCACGGGCGAAGCGTCAGCATGTTCCAGTCTCAGCGGCATCCCAAAGAATAGCGCGCGCTTGCCTACCAAGAGTCGGAGATTGCTCGAAAGATTTTCAAAGATGACAATTTCATTTTGCAGAAGCTTCTTATGCACCTCGTTCTCAGATGAGTCGAGCGAATCTACGGACATGCTGTCGATTCCTACTGCTTTGACTCGCTTCTCTATCAGCCAGTCCGCGAGAGCCGTATCGAAACAAGTGAAACAGCGCCTTGCCGACCCGTTCATCGTCGGATCGTTCGATCTCGTGTAAAACAGTGCTATCTCGCACTGCCGCAAGGGAATCTTCGTCGTCAAATCGTCCAGGGCAAATGCGTGACCCAAGAGCTTTGTGCGTTAGGTCGTAAGTCAGCGCGCTGCCGCAGAACGCTTCGAGAGGCAGTTCGTCAACGGTTTTACCGCTTTCTAGGAGATGATAAGGCACGTCGACGTGGGTAGCAGCGTGTGCGCTCAAGACGATACGTGTTGTGTTCGCCCCACCCTTGTCGATGGTGCTGAGCACCTCGAGTCGCGGACTGGGATCCCCTGGATATGTCGCTGTATCAGCTGATATGAGTTGAGACAGATCCACGATTCTTTTTGCACGCAAAAGGGTCGGGTCAAAGACTGCCATTGAATCGCACCAGAGTCGTAGGAGCGAAAGATCAAGACGTGCACCGGTGCGGCACGTAAAAAAAAAAAGAAAAAAGAGAGAGCTGGTGTTAAACCAGCTTACTCAGCGCTGTGTTTTCCGTCTGCGCTTCGACGCCTAGCTCTGCGGTGCTCTCCTGGACCATGATGTCAATCATCGCCGTGGCGGGGAAGATGATCGTTGACAATTCGATCGGACCATACAAGAGATAGTCGGCGCCGACGATACCACAGATCATGTTTGCGCCGATACTGCACGGTTCCCACACCTCTGGGTGGCCGGCCTTCCTGTATCTGCGCAACCACGTCCACGCATCAGGGATGTTGTGTGGTCCGCCTCCAGTCGGGAACCCAAGCGTGCCCTTGAATGCGACCACCGATCGGATTGACTGGCCCGCGCCTGCGCCGAGTGAAAGCGAAGCGACATCGAGCAGCGGCCGCGTAATGCCGGAATCTTCACTAGACGTTAGGAGTCCCTGTTCCTGGCCTGTGCCGCCAACAGTGAGTATGTCGAGTCGGCCTTTCGGGCTCACGTCCGTCGGATTGAACGCCAAAACGATGGCTGAGTCGACATCTGTTTGCTTTATCGCCTCCCACTCTTCTGGCAGTGCACTTGCGTTGACGGAGTTATAAACGGCGAGTTTTCCCGCGCCGATTTCATCCGAGTATTTTGCCGCGAACATGCGCACCGCCGGCACGCTCGAATCGACCAGGAAGGCGATCCCCGGGGCGATTTCCAGGTGCCAGTCGATGTAATTTTTCATCGCCTCTTCGGTCTCAGCGATCAACTGGTTCCAGTAGCCGACGCTTGTCTGGTCCGACAGCTCGACCTGTGTGTTCCATTGCGTTTCGGCGAGTTCCTTGTCAATCTCACCTTTCAGGGGGTCTAAAACCACCTTGTGCTTGGAGTAGAACATCGAGCTGGCGAGCACGGTCGGATATTCACCGGGCTGACCACCAACGTGAAAACCGCCTATCTCGAAAACGGTTTGCTTTTTGTCGTATCTAAACATGCTATATGAACCTCCTTACGTCGTCATTCACCCGAATAGCCTAAACAAGGTTGAGAGTTGCGTTAGCGTGTTGAGCACGAGGAATAGGATGATTCCTCCGATGAGGCCATAGGCGATGCCTATGTCCCTACCCACGCGCTGCCCGTACCGTTGCGCGACTTCGGCCATTGTAAACTCCAGTCGCTCTTCGATCGAGTCGAGTTTGTGCTGGAGCTCCCGGTAGTCTGCTTGGTCTACAATTACCTGTGGGAATTGCTTTGGCATTTTCTCACACCTCACTTTAGGAAGTAGTAGAGCAATGGCAATCCGGCGATAAGGCACGCGCCCGCGAACCCCAGCGCAAACCCGAGTATCGAGCTGCTCCCGTACCCGGAGTCAAGTTTGAGGGTTCGCGTCGTAAGTAGCGCACGATACCTTATGTCGTTCATCAATGCGTCTAATGATGCCATGCTCGGCGCCAGGGGTTTAGCTATGCCCTGGTCGAACTCAATGGCTGTTGTGGGCTCGGCCGCTTCGCCGGCTGGTGCCTGTTCTCCGCCGCCTCCGCCAAAACGTTCTGCTGCCATTTTTCACCTCAAGCTAGGGCTAGTAACCCCAAGATTCCGATAGAAATGAGCAACCCTATCACAATCCCCTCGATCTTTCCGGCATAGACGCCGGCGGCGTACTTATTTAGGTTCCCGATGGTCTTCATGTGGAACTGCAAATGCTGCACGCGGGATTGCAAGGCCGCTATTTCTGCTGCCATAGGGGCCTCTACAATGGCCTCCTCGGTTTCTTTTTCCTTTATCTCAACGACGACCGGAGGTTCCGGATATGCTCCAGGATCGCGTGCGACCAGCTCCTTGACCTTCGCGGATATCGCGCTGACATCCTCGTTGTTAATGATGCTGATGAATTCGACCTGTTTTTGGAACCTCTCAAGATGCTCTTCGTTTAGGTTTTCTATGAACGGGATTGCTCCCTTTGCATCGATTATGCGTCCTTCCTTCACGCCGTTCTTGTACAGTGCCTCAAGAGATTGACCGGTCACGTGGCCCATGATTTCTGAGCCGCAGAGGATCAGAAACCGAATATTCGGGTTTGAGATGATGTTCACGATCACTTTCTCGAGGCCGATATTCTCGGTCTTTGCCGTGCCTTCAATCGCGGCTCCGATGTCTGTAAACACTTTGCCGAAGTGCGACCCTAAGGTCACCACACAGACAGGGCTCTCTGGATCGCCAAAGAAGAAATCTCCCTTGGTCACTGGCCAGTTAGGTGCTGGGGCGGTTTTTTCTGCCACGGCTACATCCCCCCTCTGACGCGAAGGATGATGGTCACGAGCGCGAGGAAAATCATGGCGACGGTGAACCCATAGAACGCGTTGGTCCACATGCCTGCCCAGTAATGCGCCCGTTCCCTGCCCGGATACGTGTCGATGAGCGGCTTGCCTGTGCCAAGCGAGTTCACCACGCCGTCCGCTATGACGTCATACTCCTCGATTTGAGCCGCAACGGGCTCCAAGGAATAGAAGACGAGGTCGTCCCGCACCTTGGCTATTACAAAATCCTCGACATCCATCTGCAGGCCGACGTCGGAAGACATGTCAACGAATTTCATGCGACTTCCTCCTCCTTCGGTAACAGACCGGTCGACAACATCGCCGCCGCATCCTGTTTAGTGTCCGCAAAGAACCGCAGGTAGTAGATGATCCAGCCGAAGATCGCGATAATCATCGTGGGCACTGCGGCCTGAACGCCGTTGATCGCACCCGAGGCGATTCCTGCTACGAGCATGGCGATGAATCCTGTCGATAGCGCGAGATTGAGCGTTCGCTTTTGTCTCTCATCGGGCCCAAGGCAGGCGTTAAACGGATGGAGCATTGCCATCCCGCCGACAATGAACACTGCGATGATGAACCCTGGCGCAACCACGTACTTCATGATCACGTCGAACGCGAAGCCACCAGCGATCGCAGTACTGAAACCCAGAATGATAAGGGACGCCGCCATTGCGATTTCCGTCATCGACCTTTCCATTATGGCGATGTTCATCTTGATGACGCGCCGCGCCATGACACCGTTCACGAGGCCGATAATCGCCGCTAGAATCAGCGCGATTATAGGAGCTGCCCAATGGATGCCGTAGTTTAGTGCCACTGCCAGCCCGAGCAACACGGCCACTTGGCCGGCTCCGATCGACAGCATGCCTATTGAGGGCACGCCCGTGCCTAGGCCGTAGCTTGCCACTCGTCTGACAGCGTCTGCGCCCCAGAAGACGGCGAGCACGGCCCCGAGTGCGGCAAAGAACGAAAACCACGCCGTCCCCGTCATACTGTTCAGGTAGTTGGCGAGGTAAATACCGATAAGGCCGCCAACAACACCGATAGCAAGGAGCTGTCGTGGTGATCTTTCACCTTCAGCCATATCAGATCCCTCCTGGTAGCATTACGACTATAAGCAGCGCAAATAGCCCACCAACTGCCGATACGACGAGACTCGCTGCGATGGACTTCGGTAAACGCCTGAACTTCGGATCGTGGAATCCTTCGATCGTTCCGCCGATGTTGTACGACGCCATCACGCAGTTCAGGAAGAATATCCCAATGGCAAAGGCTGCAGCGAGCGACACGTAGTAGGGGGCCGGATAGCCGCCGAACGTCGCGCTGAATCCTGGTATCACTGCGTACGATGAAGCGAGCGCGAAGTACACGAGTGCACCGCCGACACCGGCGAGGAATGCGCCTATGATGCCGCTGATAAAACTGGACATCGGTGTTCCGTGACCCTCGGTACCACGCGATACGTACAGGTCCTGACGCCATTTTGAGATGGGGTCGTATTTCACTTTAGCCGATGCGAGTGGCACGCCGGCACCGTAAACGTACATGACGTTTGCGATAAACGCTAGAACCGAGATCATCAGCGCTGCGCTCACGCCGCCCATGACGATGGTATACGCAAAATTCCCACCACTCGCAGCAAAGGCAGAGCCTGCCCCGATGAGCCCCGTGAGACCTGAAGCGGCAGCAAGCATCGTCGTGCCAGTTCCTACGCCGGTTGCCTGCGACATAGCCGCAGGAGCGCCACCGACCGGGATAAAGTGGACGCCTGCACCGATCAGAATCCCGCCGAGTATTATCCATACCCAGAGTAAAAGACTAAACATCGCGCATCACTCCTCCACCTCTTCCTTGTAAGTTCCGTATCGCTGCCGCGAGTAGCGTTCGAGGTACGTGTTCATGATAACGAAGATCACGACGATTATCACGCCAGCGAGTGCTGACCACCAGCTCGTTACCACGACTTCCTTCCAGAAGTGCAGGTAAACGACGAGGCCAAATCCCAGCCCTGTCAGTGGTCCTCCGAATTTGGAACAGAACCACGCGCAGTCTATGGAATTCCTGAGGCCAGATTCGGCTTTGCGCACGACGCTGCCCGAATGTGCGGCGTTCACGCCGGAGCCATACGGCCTGTCTTGGTAGTACCGATCGGTTCCAAGGTGGACGTCACCCACTGCAGAACCTACGCCTCCAAGAGCGATCCCCCAAATAAATGCAAGCACGACAAAGGGGAACGGACTAAAGTGTTGTGCTATTAGTACCCAGGTCAACAATAAGACGCTAAAATTCGCTACAAAGCCGTGTGCCATCAACACGGGCGTATGCGTTCGCAGGACGTCCAAATAGATTGGCTGCCCAAATCGCGATTGACTTGCCAGTCTGCCCATATAGGACGTCGTGGCATAAACGCCGTGTATCAACGCGGTAACGAAAGCACCGGCTACAAGAGCGAAGAAGACGCCTATCAGACCGCTATTACCGGTAACAGACAAGACCGATAAAGCGGTTGACGCTCCGATTGCTGCGTAGAACGGATAAGAAGCGGGTTCACCAGAGATGGCCTTGTTATAGAGCCTGTGCAGATAGCCCATTTGTGGGGCCAGCTGTACTTGTGAGTTCGGGTTACTCTGTGAACCGACATCGGATTCGAGATCCTCAGCCACGCCAGCAATCAGGGCCGCAGCGCCAACAAGGGTCAAAGCGCCTAGCTCGACCATCATTTGCGGATCCATTTAACTCCTCCCTTGTATGGTATTTGGCTTTCAAGCCCAGATTTCTGATTCACTAGTCCAGCGAACCGCGAAATCAGCGTATTCTGCGGCATTAAAATTGCTTAAAATGAATTATTGGCAGTATATGGTTCGCTAGATCACGAATCATTGATAGGTAATAGTATTTAACATTATTTATACGATAACGAATTAAATATAGGAACTACAATAAAATTAAAATGCGTTTTTTATCGCCTCAGAAGCTCGATTTTAACTCCTAATTCGTGGGTTAAAAAAGCATTATTTTTGAGCTTTTTGGAGGTGCTTTGGCTCCATAAAAATTAGAAGTCTGTTCTGGTGTGCGTCTCTTCGTTGCCGTTGCGAACAACATAATGCGGAAGGCTAAATCGCCCACGGTGCAGCTAGCCCTTTAACGTCGCGAACAGCCACCTCATTATTATTTCACGCACGTGCTTACGTGTCGGCGGAACATTCGCACATTCAGGTCGGCCGTATCTGATAAAGCGTGTCTCGTACTCGAGGGACACGTCCGAGGTCGGTGATTATTCTGATAAACTCGCTTGGCGTTAGGCTTTGCCCGGCGGTCCCTCCCGCGCTTCGCGTTATGTTCTCCTCCACCAATGTGCCGCCAAGATCGTTTGCACCGCAGGTCAGCGCAATTTGAGCGAATTTTGTTCCTAACTTGACCCAGGACACTTGTATATTCGGGATGTTGTCGAGATACATTCGCCCCAACGCAAAGATGAGAAGATCTTCTCGTCCAGTCGCGCCAGGACGTGCGATGCCCGCACGATAGATCGGTGTGTTGTAATGGATGAAGGTCAACGGAACGAACTCCGTAAAGCCGCCGGTTGTGTCCTGTATCGTTCTCAGAAGCTGCAGGTGATCTACCACGTCCTGATACGACTCTATGTGGCCGTACATCATCGTGCACGTTGTCGGAATTCCGAGCCGATGAGCCGTAACAATAATATCTGTCCACGTTTTCGTGTCGATCTTTTGTGGGCACAACGTTTTGCGCACGTCATCGACGAGGATCTCAGCTGCTGTGCCCGGCATCGAATCGAGACCCGCTTCCTTGAGCATCTTGAGCATTTCGACGTGTGAAATGCCCAACTTATCGGCACCATATGCGACTTCAGCGGGTGAAAAGGCGTGTATGTGGATGTCCGGAACAGCTTTTCTCACGGCTCGCAGGATTTCGACGTAGGTATTGCCATCCACCTTAGGGTGGAGCCCACTGAAAATCCCAACTTCGGTCGCACCAGTGCGTCGTGCTTGGACCGCCCGTTTGACGATCTCATCGACGGGCAAGAAATAGGCCTCGGGATCGTCCTGTCTCGCTCTAAAGGCGCAAAATCCGCACGACCCGATGCAGATATTGGTGAAGTTTATGTTTCTATTGATCACGTAGGTCACGTCGTCGCCGACCCGCATCTCCCTGACGGAATCCGCAGCTGCGAGCACCGCGTGAAGGTCAGCTCCACGCACGTTGAGCAAAGTGAGGGCTTGTTTTTGGTCGACTCGGCGACCGCTTTCGGCTTTTTCCAGAATGTCTGAAACAACACTAGTCATTTGTGTCTTGTCCACAGGAAGATCCTAATAATGCCGTTTTTAATGCGATAAGACGTTTTAACGAGTTCTACTTTGAGAATTGTTCGACCCGGACTGGGTCGATGGTCGCATCGATCAAGAAATTGAACGGGATTGTCGATGTCCACCCAACTTGTTCAAACATGTTCATGAACGAGACACCGATTACTGAGCCACCTGGAAGCAAGACTCTCTCGAGGAACTCGGAAACATCGTCGCGGCTTACAGGTGAAATAGGCATCGCTAACCCGCCGAGAACGATGATGACCTTAGCTTTATCAATCTTTACATGATCTGCGAACTGTATGCCCACATACTCCACAGGCACGACTGTCTTTGCCAAGGAAAGGTCTAGATTAGCGACAAACACTTGTTTGATTGTTAGCGTCCTGATTGCGTAAGACAGCAGCTCAACAAATGGAGTGCAAACCCCTGGCAGGCCGACGTACATAATTGTGTCTTCGTCGTGCAAGCCTAGCTGCTCTATAATGCTCTTAAAAGGACGTGAAATACCGGAGACTCCTTTTGTTGTGGTAATAACCGTTCTTTCCATTTACCCGCCTCTTTATACGACTGAATTAAGAATTCTCGCGCGAGTTAATAAACGTGAGGGGCAATCCCTACGAAGCATCGCTTCTTATCGCCCCTGAGGCGCGATAATCGCCCTTCGCAAGAGCACGCGTGATGGGCTCAGCCAAGTTATCAGCAACAACCCGTATTGACCTATATAGCCCGCTCAGCATGGTCCCGTTCGAAACTGATAGTTCTCGATCTGTGTCGGTTCATTTGGATTGCTCCTCGAGCGCGGCTATTCTCCGCTCATGATTGGTGATTTCAACGACCCGCAGGCCGAGCTCTACGGCGCGCAGCTTGATTCTTAACTTCGCCTCAGGCTGCAGTGAAGAGTCATTGGTAGTTCGCACCTCTGCCATAGCCTCGTTGAATAAATCACACACGTCTCGGGCAGTTTCGATTTGAAGGGCGGTTGGACGTGTGTCCAACCTTTTTTTCGTCCAACCCGAGACCTGTTGCCTACGCTTGCGTGCCGCGTCGTATGCGCGACGTCGCGCAGGGTCTGCGTAAGGCATTTACCTGCCCCTTCCTCATTCTGTCCACTCTTAGTCTTTCGAAACGCATTACTTCGGAACTGGTCCCCTCGATCTCCGGGGGCCAGTGCGAGGGGGCAGCTAGTTCGTCGGTCGTGACCGACTTCGTTTTCCTCTGCGATTCCATATTTACCACCAACTATGCATGAAAAAAAGCGCTATATAAAGTCGGCTGTTGGAAAACGCCAAATCGGGCTCCGTTTAAATTTTTTATAAAGAAATTAGAAAGTAGCCGGTCGCTAGTGGGCGTAACGGCTGCCGCCGCCGGGATGCCTCGGCCGCCGATAGGCCGTTTTCCCTTGACGAGATCCGCTGCAGTAGCTCAGCCACGCTGGCCTTTTGCGCTTCGCCTGCGGGTATTATTCCTGCTGAGCTGTCTAAGTCGGACAATACGCTCCTCTCGTTCGTTTCAACGCCGTTTCGTATGCTAAAGGGC
>CAWDSY010000003.1:0-102240 GCA_963805115.1 Methanobacteriota archaeon | reverse complement strand
CAGACATCGCAGTGTTAATGTCGCCTGACTGGCTGTGGCGCAGGGCGCACGCGAGCTCGCACGTCTTACACGCTACACAGTTCTTCGGAACAAACCTAGCGATCAACATGAGCAACCGAATACCATACCGTTGATTTTATAGAACCCCTCGCTGCGATTGAGTACGGTTCACGGTATTCATAATCTTACCTGGTCCTACCGCAGCCGCAGCAGAAATCGCTGAGCCACTGGGTGCTTGTGAAAATGCGGGCCTCCACATGGACGAGGCAAAGTCTCTGTCGCATTCTGCTTCAATGAAATAACGCGATATTAAGCCTTAGGCAACGATCTAATGCTTCTATTATTTTATATAACCTTAGCCATATATATGTATGGTCTTACCAAAACGACAGAAAGTCTTTATAGTGCACTAAAGCGAGTAGGTTACTGATGGGACTTGTGAACGTCCGTTTATTCGCAAATTTGCGCGAAATCGTGGGACAGCCCCACTTAGCTGTAGAAGCAGGCACAATACGCGATGTACTCGTGGCACTTCAGGCAGAACACCCGGCATTGCGGTCCGTGCTCTGTGACGACGACGGTGAGGTTCGCTCATATATCACGATCCTCGTAAACGGCAAGAATATACGCGAAATGGAAGCGCTTGCCACGATTCTGTCGGATGGCGATGAAGTTGCTATCTTCCCGCCTGTTTCGGGCGGCTAACGAGTGCGAATATCAATCAGAGAGGTCGACGTACCATTTGGTAAGTTGGTTTAGTGAGCCTTCCATGCCTTGATAATCTCCGAGAAGCTCATAACCGAACGCAGTCAGCTTCGCTCCACCCCCCTCTTTTCCGCCTCGCGTCCTCTCAACGAGAGTCCGACCGAGCCGTTTTTCTACGACGTTTATGCGTTCTAGAGCGTAGCGATACGACATCCCCAGCTCACGCGCCGCGGCGCTTACAGATCCAAGCTTATCTATTTCGACAAGGAGCCGCATCGTGCCGAGGCCAAACACGAGTTCCCCATCTTCGCCGACGAACCACAGTTTGAATCGTGGTCTGATTCTCATGCTGGTAAGCTATAATAGTCCATGTGCACACTTAACCATAACGATGAAATTCAACACACGAACTCCGTTCGAAGCAGCGCTGGATACGTTCCTCACCACCATCGTGCCGATCGAAGAGACCGAGGTCACGCCAATACGAGAGGCGCGAGGAAGGGTGGTAGCGCATCAGATCATCGCACAAAGGGATGAACCCAACTATCGACGCGCCGCAATGGATGGCTACGCCGTCGTCGCCGACGACACGTTGGGAGCGAACGAACATTCACCAGTCGTTCTTAGAGTTGGCGACTCAGTGAGGCGCGGCGTGGCCTCGCGGGTTCACACCGGATCCAAAATACCCGACCAGGCCGACAGCGTCGTGATGGTGGAGGACGTAGAACGTCTCGGCGACGTCGTTGAGGTTAGAGCGCAAGTACATCAGTTCGAAAATGTCGGCCTCAAAGGGGAGGACATTGGCCGCGGTGATGTCGTTGTTGAAACCGGCCATCAACTGCGACCTGCGGACATCGGTCTGCTCGCCTCCCTCGAGGTTCGCGACGTTACCGTTTACCGGCGACCAGATGTCGCAATCATACCGACCGGAGAGGAGCTCGTTGAAAAAGAGCCTTCAGAAGGAGAAGTGGTCGAAACAAATGGTCTTATTACCGCGCTCCTAGTAGAACAATGGGGGGCTCGTTACCGCTATCGAAACATCGTTACCGACGCGCGAGAGCTCATTGAAGCCGCGTTGTTGCGGGACATCGATGCCGACCTGATACTTACGACTGGGGGGACCTCAGTTGGCATTCGAGACCTCGTGCCAGAGGCGGTGCGTAAGCTTGGCAAGCTTCTGGTACATGGGATTGCGATCAGCCCCGCAAAGCCTACTGCGCTCGGGCTTGTGGAGGATACCCCCGTCGCGTGTCTGCCTGGATTTCCGGTCGCCTGCATCGTCGCTTCATACGCATTTATCAAGCCAGCGGTCCATCGTTTCGCTCACTTCGAACATACATTTGAGCGCACGGTGACCGGCGTACTGGCGCGTAAGATAATGGGAAAGCCCGGCTCGCGAACGTATGCGCGAGTGGCTATCAGGAACGGACGCGTCGAACCCATTATGGTGTCTAAATCAGGCATACTTCCTACATCAGGCATACTCAGCTCTATGGCTAAAGCAGACGGATTCGTTATCATTCCAGAAAACGTCGCAGGGTACGACGAAGGTCAACAGGTAGAGGTCGTGCTGTTCGACTAGCGATCAACGTCGGCTAGGAGGAGGCTTACCGATCTTCAGACGGGAATTGCCGATTTACGCAGGGCCTCAAGTTCGCCGAGTTGAATCAATCAAGTGAATTCGCTGGGCCGCTTCCATCAGGCGTGCGAACCTAAGACAAAACGCACTTGTGAACCAGATTGGCTAGATGACCTAGCAGGTGGAAAACGCCGGGTGTGCCCGCCTAGGTCCTTGATAGAGCGAGCCGCCACGCTTTCGGTCCGCCCCAATATCGATGCAGGCAAAAGCTGCCTCTTCGCTTGTTGAACTCTGCCCCTGTTCTAGGCAACTTTTTATTGTCAGAAGTCCCATACCAGTTGCCATCGGGGTAGTAGGGTAGCTTGGTCCATCCTCGAGCGTTTGGGACGCTTGGACGGCAGTTCGAATCTGCCCTACCCCATAGGCTTAACACGCGCCATAGAAAACCCCACATTAGGACTCGTAGCCTAGTCAGGATAGGGCACCGGCCTCCTAAGCCGGCGGTCGAGGGTTCAAATCCCTCCGGGTCCGCTTTTTCGCTTTCAACCGTGCTCAGGCGGCATGTAGTTGACGCCAACGATGAAATGCGCAAACGGACTAGGTAGCACCCCCCACGCTCATCGATGGAATCGTTCGCTCGCACTTAGATTTTGCTCTTCCCTACCGCGCAACTCGTCACGAACGCCAGCTGAACCCACACCTGGGCACGGGCTTGAAAAGGACGACGACGAGCTAATTCTATGCTAAGTTCGAGTGCTAGCAGCATCGAGCAGCGGCCAACCCGTGCTCGTGTGCCAATTCGCCAGAGCTGGTTTCCCAAGGCGCCGGACGCCCCGTCGATCTAGTAAGCGTTATAGGCGGAACTCGAAAGCCGCTACAGGATAAATCAGTTTGTGCTGAACCAAAATATCCGGGTCGATCTCCCCAAAAGTTCCTACGGCCTGTCCATTGACGATAATCGTCGCGCGCCTTCCCTCAATGAATGATGGGTCGCCAGATTCGGTGACCTCAAACGGACGGTTGATCTCCCGCAAGACCGCATTCACGACCTTTTTTATTTCCGTGAAATTGGCTGAGCTGGATGCGATAACGCCCGCACAAAGGCGACGTTCTTCTGCCGCTTCGGCGACAAGACGGACCACGTCACCCACCTCAAACACCATTTGTGGGTACTCTCGGTGCTGGTTGAGGGCCAACGTGTCTATCAAGCCAGGCAACAAACTCGTTCGCAAGCTAATGTGCTCCTCAAGGAGCGGATTCTCAATAATGACCGCTTCGTTGGGATCGGACGCCAACATAAGCGTGATCACCTCAAGGAATCCCAGCCCCTGTAGCACGCCCCTAACGACGGTTGACCGCTGCTCTTCTTCCAGCTTGCTGCCGATAGTTCCAAGCTTCGGAAACGAAGGCGGAAGGTTTTCGTAACCAAAACCGATAGCAATGTCTTCTATGATGTCAACCGGATGCATGATGTCAGTCCGGTAGCACGGAACGGACACCGTAATCTCGCCTGCGTGCACCTCAGCGTCCATCCGCATTTTTTGAAGTGAGGTCGTGATCACCTCGTCCGCGATCTCGGCGCCAATACGCCGCATTACGTCGCTATTTTTGACGACTAAGGTCGAGATGCCCATGTTGGGAGTATGCAGCACGCGATCGCCACCTTCATAAACGACGTCAACCGTCTCGATCGACGCTCCTCGGTCATGCAGCGCTGCGACAAGTATATGAAGGCAGTCTTGAATAGCTTTCAGCTCGATACCCGTCACGTCAATGAAGAGATCGGTCGTCTTATCGGTAACGCGGGTGAGCTCACCGTTAATAATTGGCGGAAATGAGAGAACGTGATCGTTTGCGTCTAAGATTAAGGGGTGGTGATCGCCAACGATGTGTGCATATTCCTTTCCCTTCGGATGGACGCGAAGAATCTCCGCGGGGGTCATCGGTTCGGAAAAATCGAGTGGTATAAACGCGACTTCACCAAGAGTGTACCTGAACGGCGGGCAGACGCGAGAGAGATCGTGAATCCCTATGGAAGCCTTTCTGCGGTCCCGCCCGACCCCCCAGTGCAGGTCTTCCTGTAGATCGATCAAAGACTTAATCGTCCTTTCATCGATCGTAATTCCTCTCACAACGGCGCAAACCACGTGTGGGCGCACCGCGTTTACCGATGGGTCGACCCCGATTTCGATGCCCGATGGTGAGGTCGCATACGCGGGAAGACCCCTCTCTAGTCCCATCATCCCTTTTATCGCTCGGGCCGCCCCTTCAACACTAAACAAATCAGGCCTGTTTGGGAAAAACTCGACCTGTATCTCGTCGTCGACGCACTCAACATCTGCCCCGAGGCGCGGAAGCAACTCAACGATCGTGTGAACGTCGGCGCCAACCATCTCCTCAAGCTCCGCACGATTAAGGGTAACAACTGGCATTTGGACACCTCAACGCAGCACGCTTGGCGTATCGCGCAGCCAAGCGACGTCACTCATATAGAGCTTTCTGATGTCGGCCAGCCCCATTTTGAGCATAGCAATCCTCTCAATACCAATGCTGAATCCCAAAACGCTTTTGAGCCCTAATGGCTGAGTCACTTCAGGCCGAAAGACGCCGGCCCCTACCAGCTCAAGCCAGCTGCCGTCCACAAAGACATCGCCCTCAAGGCTCGGTTCGGTGAAAGGAAAATAGCCGGGTCTAAATCGAACGCGATCGAATCCGAGCCGCTCAAAGACCGCCTTAAGCACGCTGATCAAGTCGGCCAAGCTAAGGTCTTCACCGTGAATTGTCCCCTCGCATTGGTGAAACTGCGGCAGATGCGTTGAGTCCATGCTTTCTCGTCGGAACACGCGGTCGATTCCGAAAATCATTGTCGGGGGCTGCGGATGGCGTACCAGATAACGAAATGCAGACCCGGTCGTGTGGGTTCGTAAGACCGCTCTGCGCGATCGCTCGAGGTCAAACTCGCCCCCCCACCCTACAGAACCCTCGCAACCGAACTTGTGTGCTGCTGCCACGCGCTCTGCTAAGTCCGTTGGCAATTCCAGCGCCGCTGGACGACTGAGGTAGAACGTGTCCTGTTCATCGCGTGCGGGATGGTCTTGCGGCACGAACAGAACGTCGAAATTGTGGAATTCACTTTCGACGATCGGCCCCCTGAACTCGGTAAATCCCATCGAAATGAAGATTTCGCGCATTTCATCAATAAGGCGTCGCAGCGGATGTGCTTTTCCAGGATAAAGCGGGAGGGTAGCGGCACTTACGTCGTAGGGCTTCAATCGTCCTCGCCAAGCCCCAGTTCTGATGAGTTCAGACGTAAGATCAGTAATATCATAGTCGGCCGCGGGTGATGCACGCAGTGGCATTTCGTCGCCCGCTTGGGTCAAAACGACCTCACGTGATACAATCTGCTGTGCGCGAACGACATTTCGCTTTTCGAGCTCTTTGAGAGTCGGTTCTGCTACTTGTCGCTCAACCGAGACATCATTCAAGGTGAATTGGATCCCGGCCTTGACGTCCTGAAGTATGCGCTCCTCAGGCAGTTCGTCTGCCGCCAGAGGTGAGAGCACGGAGTCGCCATTCGCGGTTTCGATGACGGCCCACCCGCGACGCTTGAGCCAGCCAATAGCGATTGACACGGCTGGAAAGATGCTCTTGAGGTCCGTCAGCAGAGTTGGCCCATTTATGAGCAAGTAGTCGTGAACCTGCCGTTCTGGAAGCCCCTTGTCAGCGTAGGTTACGCCCTCAGCTGTGAGTTCGTAGACAGTTTCGATCGTTTCCTTTACCTCCGCTAGCCCCTCTGTTTGAAGAAGGTACGCGGATTGAAGGACTGCCTCGGTTTTCAAGCTGGTGTCTTTTGACAGGGCTTCAATGGTCGCTCGCTTTGCGCGCTTAAGGGCACGAAAAAGTGTCCAGTCATTCTTAGATAGTTGCACCATACGAATCTCTGACGTTATAAAGGGTAAAATACGCGTATTGCTACTCACCTACACACGGTTATTATTTATTGTTACCTGTCGACACACACCATATGCAAGCCAAAATGACGGTATTATCGCGCAGCGAGTCTCTATGGCTGGGCCTTAGGGCGGCCTTGGATTCACCGGCTTGTTGCCACCCCCCACGACACACGTGGGGCCTTGCGGGGGATGGCTAATGGCAGATTATGGGAAATCGATTTTCTTGTTCAGGAGAGACTTGCGCATAAGCGACAACACTGGGCTGATTGAAGCGTCTCAGGCCTCTAAAACGGTGGTGCCGTTGTTTATCTTTGACCCGAGACAAGGAGCGCGAAATCCGTACTTCAGTCCGAATGCGTTCCAGTTCATGATCGAATCACTCGAGGACCTCGCCCAGACTGGACGAAAGGCTACGGCTGAGGCGCAAAACGACCGACGCAGCCACGACCTCCAGGCGCTTGCGTCAGCAGACGCTAAACGCAGAACCCTTTGAGAATAATCGATCCTCACCGCACGGTGTTTCAAAGAGGGGGGTTCCTTGATCAAGTCATTCTTGACAGTCGCGGATGATAAAATCCTCTATTCGGTCTTGCGCTTGCTCGCGCGCAGCCTGGTGATGTTTCAGGAATTGCACGACCTTGTCAGCAAGCTCATTCTTACACTCGCCACAAGCGCGCGCGCCGCGCAAACACTCTTCTCGCAGCTCAACGGCCCGCTTATCGTCCTGCTCAAAGAGGTAGAATGAGGTACTGATACACCGCACAAATATCAGGCACCCCACCTAAATCCCTCTGTTCTTGCACCGTCGTTCGCCCTCCTGTAAAGGCGTTGGCAATTTTCGTGCGCGCCTGCTCTGGACTATCTGTGGTGAAGATGCTCGTTTCAGGAATCGATGCAGACATTTTGTCCAGTCCTAAGAGGCTCGGGAAAAAGCGGCTGTGGATTAGTGCGGGCTTGTAGTACCCCATTTTGGGAGCTACATCACGAGTTATACGAAAATGTGGATCTTGGTCGATCGCACACGGGATCAACACCGGAACGTTTCGCCCGGACAATATCGCGGGAAGAAATGCTGGCGCCGATTGCATACTCGTGAAGAAGACCATTCCGATGTTGGTGCTACTGTCGAATCCGAAGACCGCACGAGCTGCCGAAAATGTCACCCGCTTTGCCACTTCTAGCGCAATCGGATAGAGGGTTCGTGCGTACTCCGTGTCGAGGAATATCCGAGTCTTCTCCGGATCAAAGCCGAGCGCTATTAGATCAAGGGCATTGTCATACGAAAAACCGCGCGTCGCACTAGCACTTAGCTCGTCCTTCTGTAGGAATTTTTCATCGTCGGTCATCTGAAAGTACAGATCTGCGTCAAACGCGTCTTGCAGGTATTTCGTGAAGATCCACGGCATCAGATGACCAAGATGCGTGTGCCCTGAAGGCCCGCGCCCGGTGTAGAGAACGAACTTTTCACCCGCTTCGTACCGATCCAGTATCCAGTTAAAGTCTCGGTGCGAGAAGAATACCTGCCTTCGCAACATAGGCGGGATTGAGCCGGTAAGCCTCTTGAATCGCGCCAAGATCGCGTCGTCAATGGGCTGCGTGCCAAAGAGCGCCGTCAGCTTGTTATAGTCGACGTTGCCTTCTACTTCCCACGGTGTGACGAGAAATTCATCGCTTGGCATCGTTGTCAGCCCTGTTCGGATACGTATTTCGGCTAGTGATAGTCACGAGCAATTATAAAGACACCGCATAGTAGCGAAGACCTCAGGGCGCTGCAACGTGCTTGCTAGTTAGGCGTATCGCGACGTCGCGCCAACGGCAGGCGAGTTACGGTTTTGCCCGCCCAATGTCAAGGTACTCGAGACCGTTTTTTCCACCATACGCAAAGATCATTCGTTTGCGCACGCCGTGTGCGAGACGCACGGCGCGTGACATCTCCGGAAGCATTACGACGTAATCCTCCGGAAGTGCGTGCACGAGGTACTTCGAGTGCGGTATCGCGCTTACGTCGCTGACTTGCTCATATGCCCTAAAATGGCTGCCAAATTTGAAACCTGTTTTCACGACCAAACCGCGATCGCGAAGATCCGTGTATACGTCAAGCTTCCTCACGAATTCTGGTTCGAGGGCCTTCGCCTTGCGCGTGAATTGCCGTGCGGTGAAGCGCTTGTTCGTCGCCCCGTCCTCAACTGGCAACCCAAGTCGCATGAGGTACGCGCACTCAAGAAGCGAGAGCTGGAGCAATTTCTCATCAACGAGCTTTCCGTAAAAGCCAGCTCTGTAGAGCTGCACGGCGTGTTGCTGATCCCAGATAACGACTCGGTCGTCAAGAAGGGTAGCGTCGGCTTCAGAGAGATCCACTGTTAAGGGCGCCATCTTGCCCTGCATGCGCGCGTTTTTAGCTTCGTAAAAGGTCAGATCGCTTTCCCCGTCAACGACCGCAAGAAGCATCTTTTTCCGCACGTTTTGAGTGAGTTTGACCTTTTGCACGAGGTCAGCAAAGGGAACGGCAATACGTTCTGAAAGCACGTAGACATAAGCAGAAGCCGCACCCTCGCCTGGCCGTCCTCCGCGCGGATAGAGCCGGAAGTCCGTCACGCTTGGTTGCACGTAGTAACCCCGTTCGCGAAGGTCCTTGTAGACCACGTATTTGAGGTCAAAGTAGGGTTGCTTGCCCGAAGCTCTTTTCATAAACTCTTTGAGCGAGACCCCCAGCTCAAGCCTATCCCGTTCTATCAAGAAGGCAGCTTCGACGAGTGACAGCTCGAGGCCGTCGCCTTTCAGCCGACCATAGTAGCTGTAGTCCTCCTCCGCAAAGGAACGCCCTAGACAGCACCACTTTGTCGTCTTTTATGTCAAACGCCATCTTCGCACACCGTTCCTGTCATTTCCCATTGCTGATGACGCGATATTACTTTTTCCCCCTAATACATAGCTTAAAATAGCATTCAGCGGAGAGTCTTATTGTTATCGGGTAGGGTCAGAGGATGCACTCAGTTGTAGATTCAATTAGCGGTCAGTTTGCGCCTCTCTTTCCCTTCACATTTTTCAATGAAATGCAGTCGCGCGTACTGCCAAGTCTCCTCGCATCGGATGAAGATGTTGTCGTTGCGGCGCCGACCGCATCCGGAAAGACCGTCCTTGCTGAGCTTGCGATGGTTCGGGAGCTTTCAAAGCCGCGAAGCGGCAAAATCCTCTACCTCGCACCGCTGCGGGCGCTGACGAACGAGAAGGAAGGCGACTGGCAAAGACTGTTCGAGCCAATGGGGTTTGAGGGTCTACGTCGTTTCTGGCGAACGCGAGCTGGACCCTGCAAAAGCCCGCAGCGCACACATCATCATATCGACGCCGGAGAAATGGGATTCTTCGAGCAGAAAGTTCAGCACGACACACAAGTTCGTAAGAGACGTCTCGGTTATTATCATCGATGAGGTGCATCTGCTCGATTCTGATGGGCGCGGCGGCGTGCTTGAGGCTCTGATTACGCGGATGAAGCGCATCAGGGACAACAAAGTCCGGATCGTTGCACTCAGCGCGACGATGCCCAACGTTCGCGAGGTCGCTCAATGGATTGGAGCCACAGAAGAGCGAACCTTTGCCTTTGACGATTCTTACCGCCCAGTTCCACTCAAAGCCGACGTTTTTGGATACAATCCTGGTAAGAACAGGTTCGTAGACAAGTACATTAGACTTTACAAGGCCGTCTCGCTGATCGAGCCGCACCTCGCCGGCGGTCAAGCACTCATTTTCGTAGCAACGCGGTCTGACACGACTCAGGCAGCGTCAAAGCTCGTCGAGATCTTCGCCACAAAAAAAGCGAGACTTGCAACACACGGGTCCGAACAAGTGGCAGCACGAATCAAGAACAAATCCCTCGGAGACGCCGTGCGCAACGGCATCGGTTTTCATCACGCGGGTCTTGTGAAGCAAGACAGGGACCTTGTTGAAGAGGCTTTCAAAGCCGGACACATCAAGATACTAGTCTCTACGTCGACGCTCGCCTGGGGCGTGAACCTACCTGCACGTGTTGTCGTTATTCGCGACATCGCGAATGAAGCCATCGATGAGGAAACAAGCTCATTGGATCTGCTCCAAATGCTCGGTAGGGCTGGAAGGCCCCAGTATGACGAGCGCGGATTCGGGTGGATTATCGCTCCACGCGACCGTGCGGACGACTTCGTGCAGATGTTGCGGGAGGGGCCGCCCATACGCTCGCAGTTGCACACAACGCTCAGTGAGCATTTGAACGCCGAAATCAGCATGGGCACTATCAAGAGCCGCGAGGATGCACAAGAATGGTTTAGCGGGACGTTCTACTACGTGCAACACCCGGAATCAAGTGTTTTGTTGGACGATCACGTGAACGCCCTCATCGAAAAAGGCTTCGCGGTCGAGGCACAGGATAATCTGCTTCCGACCGATCTTGGCACGCTTGCCTCGAAGTATTATCTTCGCCTCGACACTGCTCTCGGATTCAAACAATTGAGAGAAGGGCCTTCAGACGAGGAACTGCTCGACGCCGTTGCTTCGGCTGAAGAGTTCACCGGCGTGGTCGTTAGGCGCAATGAACTGTCAGCGATAAAGGGCGCGCAAGCGCACTATAAAGGGCCAAAGTCGAAAGTACACGCGATACTGAAGGTATACATTGAGCGCGGAGAGGTTCCAGAAGCGCTGCGCAGCGATGCGTGGCTCATCCGACAAAACGCGCTTCGGCTTCTATCGGCACTCGAAGCGTTCCTCCTCCGTTTCAACGCACCGGAAACCGTCTTGCGCGCGAGAATTCTCGCTCTAAGACTCGAATACGGAGCGCCAGAGCAGCTTTGCCCGTTGCTTCAGCTGGACGGAGTGGGCATAAAACAGGCGACTCAGCTCTATACGCAGGGGATCAGGTCGCCGTTTGACATCACCCCAGCTATGCTTTCAAAACTCGTTGCCGGCACGCGGATCGCACAGTCAATAAACAAGCTGCCCGAAATCGTGATTGACATGCAGTTGCCTGATTCCATAGCATTTGGACAAGGCCTAATGTGTCACGCAACTCTCGCAAACGCCCGCGGAGGCGCACGTGTGTCGGTAACCGTATTTGCCAATGGGCTCAAGATGCTTCGCGATAGCTTCTATCTGGCGAATGGATATGCCAAATCAATTCCTATCGGCACCTATGGTTCTCAAAACGAACGAGTCACGTATCAAGTGCGAGTCGACCATCTCGACTGCGTCGAATCTCCGCAGATCAAAGAGAAACAAATAGTGATAGCGGGGCTCCCAAGCGAACTAAGAGTAACTACCAGTAACGCGAGCAGAAGACCAGCAACTCCCGGCAATGGGACAAGAGATGAGGCAGAAGTCCCACGCGTTTCGATACTTCCAGGAACGCTTGGAGAGACACATCGAGCAGGAGCGTTGGAGACGCCGCTCAAGACCCCCCACGACGCCACGCGCACGAAGAGCACAAAGCCGAACGAAGGTGTTTCAGACGTGCGCTCGAGATCCGTCGGGCGCTGCAAGCAATGCGGCGGCTCGTTGAACCGCGCTGAAAGCGCAATAACGTGCGATTGTGGAGCTCTTTACAAACTGCCCACAGGAGCAGAACTCGCCGAAAGTACTTGCAGCTGCGGGCTGCCAAAGTTCAGGCTTAAGCTTCTTGGCGTTGACGTATGCATTGACCGTCAATGCGAGAGCATGGATGATGTGATTGCCAAACACTTCGCAGCGAGTAACTTCATCTGTCCACGTTGTCACGGTCCGCTGACCATTGTGCGCCGGAAGGGGGTCATCGTGGGGTGCGCCCAATACTACGACGGCTGCAAAACCGCTTTTCTATTGCCAACCAACGCTGCGATCGTTGGCCGGTGTAAGTGCGGGCTCCCCAAGCTGCAATTGAAAACCAAAACTCGATGTCTTGACACAACGTGTCGCAGCTAAGATTATACCAAGTCACGCGTTGTGCTTGCTGATTTAGTGAATCCGATAGACGGCCATTCGATGCTTCGTCACTGTTCCGCGAAGGTCACATTTTACTGTAGAGCCAAAATAGTTTCAAAACCTGAATAAAACTCATGAAAATGAGGATAGCTCGTGTTGCTTCCGAATTGTGGCGCTATCTGGGTCAAGGCCGCGCCAGTCGACAACGTAGCCGAGAGCTTCCAACACTTTCTCTGGAGATGAGAAGCCTTCTTCTTCGATTACACGGAGCGCAGCAGGTAGTGTGCCACCTTCAAGCGCTTCCAGTCTCTCTGCGATTACGTCAAGCTTCTGTTCACTTATAAGAAGTGTGCCGATCAGACGGTAATGCGCTGCTGGATTGGCCTGCAGCCACCGCACGACGGCCCCTGCCGATACGGACTGTTCGTCGGCCAGTTGCGCTACGTCGATTACGTCACCTGTGAGTCCGAGCCGTGTGCTGTCGATGGTTTCGGCCTGCTGCATGATGGTCTTTTCCTCTAACTGCTTTAGGTAGTCGACGACCGGCTTCAGCGGCACTTTCTTGTCGTAGAAGATGATGTGGCCTTTCACTTCCTTGAACTTAGCACAACTGAGGGTTCTATCAACAGCAATGAGCAAGTTCTCAACGTCGAGCTCCCGCAGCTTCCCGAGCTTCTTCTGAAGGTATTCATCAGTCCAAAAACCGACCACTTCCAGGTACGCCTTCACACCGTTCTTTTCAAAGCCGAAATCAGGGATAAACACATACCGTCCAGCAGTCAAAAGCTCTGGTTCTCTTTTCAGAGTCCAGCCCAACCTCAACGCGTTAAACGATCGGGCAAACGCCGCTTCAACGGAGCTGTCAAAGCGCTCTCTTGTTTCCTCGGCAGCCGGCACTTTAAGGAGCTCTTTTACCTTGTCGCTGTCAAGTTCCAGGTCGACCAGCTTAGGTGCATGTCGTTCCCCGCCAAAGATATGCGCCTTTAAGCGCCATTCACGAGCTTCCACGATTGATGGCAGCAGCTTCGCAAGCGATGTGCCGTACCGCTCGCTCATCTTGAAGAGCGAGACGGGGCCGTCCACGAAAATTCGATAACGGCCGCCGACCTGCTCGACGGTGTACATGAGGCCCAGATACTTTAGCCGTCTGAAAATACGCTGGTAGTTCCCCCCCGCAGTAAACTCAAGAGAGACCGCCTTGAACAGCAACGTCTGCGTTAAGCTTAGGTTGTACTGTTGGATTAGCTCGCGCGGACGCGGAGGAGCGAAGCGTTCAAGCACCAACTCGTCCTCGGCATCGCTCCACAGCGACTCTTCGAGCTGCACTGGTGAGATGCCGAGTCGTGAGGCTGCCTGCGCCATCACCTCTCTTTTCATTTCGTTCGTCGCGACAAGCGCATAACGATTTGCCTCTGTGAATACTTCACGGCGCGCTTTTTTGGGAGCAATATAGCTTCGCGGTTCGAAAACTGCTGATCGGTTGAGCAACGCGATTAAACCTCTCACCAGTCGGTAATCAAAGCCGTCGTCCTCGAACTGCTGACAGTGCTTTACTAGGTCGCCCTGGCGCTTGCCCACGTGTGCTTCATAGGTTTCGATCAAATGCGATGCCAACTCCAAGTAACGGTCTTCGAGCGGCGCGTACACCGGTTTTATCTTTCCCGAGCGAGAACGAGCGATGAGAAGATTGCTAGGCAGCACGCTCTGCGTTCCTCCATTTTCGCTTCCGGCGGTGACTTATTTTTGTTTCGGTCGTGTCACGTGTCACGATCTCAGTGAGTTTCGCACGCTTTCCCTCTCGCTTTCGCAGCACGCGCCCGAGGCGCTGAATGAATTCTCGAGAGCTGCCGGTTCCGCTCAGTATGATTGCTTGGGCGGCGTCGGGAACGTCCACGCCTTCGTCAAGCACTTTGGACGTGACTATCATCCGGTACACGCCATCGTGAAAGTTATCCAGGATCTCCCTGCGCTCGTCCTTAGACGTCGTGTGCGTGATTGCGGGAATGAAGAACGTACGCGCGATGCAGTCGACGAGCTTATTGTGTTGTGTGAAGATGATCGTCTGATCACTAGGATGCTCGAGAAGGAGCTCTTTAAGCGCTTCCATCTTCGCCCGTGAGTTCAAGGCGATGTCCAACGCCCGATTTCGAGCCAGAAGCGCCTTCCGAGCCTCTGGATCTCGCGCGCTTCGCATGATGAATCGCGAGAAGTCGTCCGGCCCTCGCATCGGAATATTGCGGCGCGCGAGGTAGTCAGTGAATGCACCATACATTCGCGCGTACTCCTCAGCTTCATCAGGCGTCAAGTCGACAAAGAGATGCGCGACGTCGTAGCCAGAAAGGTGTTCCTCGGCAAGGTCCTGCACGGTCAGCTCATAGACTTTGCCGCCAATGAGACGTTGGAGCTCGCTGTGCAGTCCGTCTTCGCGTTCATACGTTGCTGTAAGTCCTAGCCGCGCTTTCGACAGAAACATTTCGGCGATGTGACGATAGCCCGGCGCAGGCAGGTGATGGACCTCGTCGAAGATGATGAGTCCAAATCGATTGCCGAGCTCAGTGGCGCGCAAATATGCCGAGTCGTACGTCGATACCGTGAGTGGTTTGAGCACGTTTTCTCCACCCCCGTACGTCCCTATCTCGATCGCAAATTGGGCAGCGAGCACACGGCGCCACTGCTCCACTAGATCGAGCGTGGGTACAATGACTAGGGAAGGCGTTTGCAGCGTGCCAATTGCTCCGACGGCGACAATGGTTTTTCCAGCACCAGTCGGCAAGACAACCGTGCCTCGCTTTCCCGCTTGCATCCACGAGTCCAACGCGTCTGCTTGATAGTCCCGCAGCGAGGCGTGGAACTGCAGGCGCGGGACCGGGAGCAACTCAAGCGCTTCATCTACATAGTTGATGTGACTGCTCTCGAGATAATCGGTAATATCTCCATAGTGCAATGCCAGTGCTCGATACGCGCCAGAGCGCGCGTCCCAGTGGGAGTTCGGGACCTGCACATCGCCCCGAATCAGCAGCGTTCCTTTGTCGTATTTAATCCGCACTTCCACTTAAATCACCCGCAAGTCGCGACCGACCCCGGTCTGCTCCTTCCCCCCATTCGCGCTTAACTTAACATACGGAGGCCACATGCCGACCCCCCTGCCAAACTGGGCGCGGAGACGCTTTTCTCACCATGTGCTCGCGTGCCGTGCGCTAACGACGCCCGATTTGAATGGACTGCAGTGAGCATAAAACATCATATTTTGCCAAGTCAACCCTGGGATGAATCTCACCCTGGTCGTGTCCCGTTGTGTGACAGCAACGTGCAGCTTTTGATCCATTGCCCTCGTGCCGCCCGCGAGGTGCCGACGATCAGGCGCGTAACTCCAGCTTCATTGCAGATTCCTCGCGCTTCGATCACTTCACTTTCATCTGCTTGGCCCGCGTAGGTGTGAGTGTATGAGAGCACCTTGTTGACGGTCTCGTGCTCTATTTCGTAAATAGCAGGGCTGTCAAATGCATAGGTAGCATCGGTCACCGTAGCGCGGAGAGTCGCAAATCCATCGTCTGTTCCTCGAGGCTCAATGGCTATCTCATCAAAGTCCCTTACGAATAGCAGATCAAAGTAAGTCGAACCTATTGACCCGCGGTTCCATTTTCTCTTCTCGTGCAGAACGAACTCTTCAAACGTCAGCTCTGGAGTGCGCTTTAGGAATATCCGCCGCCACATACCAGTATCAATCTCAGGCAACAATCCGGATTCTAACGCTTCGCGCAGAGCGTCTCGCCCGCGTTCAAAGCTCGGTCTGCCGTAAAGAACAAAATCGATGTCAGACGAGTCAGTTGCAAGCCCCACAAGTCGAGAACCTGTGACGCCCATATGGCGCCGACTGATGCCATTGCTCTCAAAAAAATCGACGATAGCCGACACATCAGCATCATCGCAGCGTTCCACGCTCTGCCGAGGGTACTCTAGCTGCGCAATGTCCTCGCTGGGAATGGCACAGAGCCCGTCTCGATAGTGAACAGACTTATGCATCAGCTTACGTGCTTCTTCGAAGTCGACTTTGCGAAACCGCGTACCGTCCCGGCTCACTCTGTCGCCATTTTTGTCCGGAATATAGCGTAAGAAGCCGCGGATATGTGGCTCATTGTCGTATGAAACGACCGCATAAATCCAGTTGTTTTTGGTTACCACAAAATCTCTTATTCTAACTGGTTCCTGCAACATCATCTCGCGATCGTGTTGTCATTGCTCCATCATTAAGTTTCTCGCTTTTGGTACTTGACCGCCCCGGCTGTGCATGACCCCGTGAAATAAACACGATCTATGAGTGCTCGCGAAAGTCGCGAGTCACGTCCGCTGCCGAAACTAGCCACGTGTCACTCATTCCTGGCATTTGACGTGTGTTCTGAGGACGAAACCTCGCACTTTCTCGCCTTGTTCACGAAGTATCGCCCTCCAAAGAGGGGAAAAATAAAGCACCATTGGATGGAGTTGGCAAAAAGGAAGAATTTTTGACGCCCGATCACGTTTGCGTCATGCTCCGAGGTAGAATCCCAAGCTTTCATCCACGGTGTCGAAGCCCGCACCTCGGCGCACCACCACATAATTGACGAGATCGACGACGGTCGAAGGACCCAGTGTGGCTTTGCCCCCTTGAAGCACGCAATCGACGCCGATCTCTACATCTTCTGCGCACATTGCTGGAGGCGCGCCCGTCACGTTAGCGCTAGTCGACGTGATGGGGGCCCCTACAGAGTCAATCAGCGCTCGAGTAACAATGTGCGACGGAAACCGAATACCGACGAGGTTCGCACCGGCCGTGAGAACATCAGGAACGACGTCTTTCTTTCGTAACAGCACGGTTATTGGCCCTGGCAATAGCGTCTGGAGGAGGGGGGCGTTATTGACATGCGCAACAGTTTCTATCATGTCGAAGCGAGAAACTGCAAGCGAGATAGGCTTTGAAGCCATCTGTTTCAGCGCGATGACTTTCCTCACGGTTGATTCTTGCAGGGCGAGCGCACCAACTCCGTAGACGGTCTCGGTCGGGTAGGCTACTACCTTACCGGCCTTGATAGCGTTAGCAGCGGCCTGCACACTTCTAGTCACCTTGATAATAGCCACCGTACGCTCCTCGGCAAATAGCTGTCTGCAAACAGGTAGCGCCTTCAGTGCCGCCGCTTGACGATGGCCACGTCTCCGAAGGTCAAGTTTTCGGACGGCTTGCCTTTCTGCGCTTTTTCCCTGCCGATGTCGATGAGGAGACTTACATCCAGCGCCTTTTCGAGTTTCTTTCGCAGCTTATCGTCAGGAGTCAATTCCTTTCGCTCAATTTTCTTTATGATGAGCGCCCTTTCCATTATTTTGGCCGCCAGTTGCTCCTGGGTTAGTCCACTTTTTTGACGGGCGTACTTCACGATATGATCGAAATCGGGATCAAGTTCACCCTCCATTTGGCGATAAATATCCCGGTACCGGATGCGGGCGTGTGCGGCGCCTTTGTTCGTGGGTCCGCGCAACGTTTGGGGGCGGCGGATTTCTGTACCAAAACCTGCGCAAGCGGCGCACGTTTCGAGCTGTGCTCCTTCAATTACAACGCTTTTAGGCTTTCCTGGGATTTCTTTTCCGCATAATTCGCAGTGCATCGCTTTCCTCGAAAAAAGGATATATAGCATGCATTGGTAAATACCATGCGGAGGAGACGACAGTGGAAGACTCGTTTGACGAAAGCGAAAAGAAGGGGAACGATTTTTCTGAATACCTCTTGGATCGCGTTCGTCAACTGGAAGAGCGCAATCTCAAGCTCCGCGATGCTAATCGCAAGGTCGAAAACGAGAAGAGATCCGCCGAGAATCAGAAAGTACGCTACGAACGCGAAGTCCGAAAACTCAGAAGTGAGCTTGAACGACTCAAAGGACCACCATTACTCGTAGGGACCGTCCTTGACGTGCTTGACGATAATCGAGTTGTGATCAAGAGTTCAACGGGTCCAAAGTTTGTGGTCAACGCCTCGCAGTTCATCGAACAGGAGCTCATCGCGGGCGCGCGAGTGGCGCTGAACCAACAATCCTTGGCTATCGTCGGCGCTTTGCCGCCTTCGAAGGACCCCACGGTGTATGGGATGGAGATCATCGAGACCCCAACCGTGAGCTACGATGACATCGGAGGCCTTGACGGTCAGATTCAAGAGCTGCGCGAAACAGTAGAGCTCCCACTATTAAAGCCTGAGCTATTTCAGCGAGTAGGCATAGAACCGCCTAAGGGAGTGCTTCTCTACGGTCCCCCAGGGACAGGAAAAACCCTTCTTGCGAAGGCAGTAGCAAAAGAGACCGAATCGGTTTTCATACGAATCGTAGGCAGTGAGCTCGTTCAAAAGTACATCGGCGAAGGCGCTCGACTCGTTCGAGAGCTATTTGAAATGGCCAGGGACAAGGCCCCCAGCATCATTTTCATTGACGAACTCGATGCTATAGGAGCGAAGCGCTTAGACAGCGCAACTTCGGGAGACCGTGAAGTCCAACGGACGCTCATGCAGCTCCTCGCCGAGATGGACGGATTTGAAAATCGCGGCGACGTAAAGATCATCGGTGCGACAAATAGGAGTGACATACTTGACCCTGCGTTGCTTCGGCCAGGCCGCTTTGATCGCCTTATCGACATACCACTCCCAACTTACGAAGCCCGCGTTGAAATTGTCAAGATCCACACGTCCGGCATGAACTTGACTCACGAGATTGACGCCGGGAAGATTGCCAAGCTCACTGAGGGCGCAAGTGGTGCTGACATAAAAGCAATTGCGATGGAAGCCGGCATGTTTGCCATTCGCGCGGAGCGCGAGTCAGTGACCGCCGCCGATTTTGACGATGCCGTGCGTAAAGTGATGGGCACGCCTAACGTCGAGGCGCAGCAGCTGGGGTCAATGTTCGCATAAGCGAGCAGCATTCGCCGTTCTCTGAATCGTTCGTCATTAGCGCGTGCTATGGTCTACCTGGCGAAGAGTTGACGCGCGTGGGCGTGCGATTCAGCATTTTCTAGTTATGCACGTAGCGCTTGCTTCACGTTTTTCCTCTATAGCTGGTGATAAGCGAGATAGAATCGTTGCAGCGCTGTGAAATTGCTGGCGAAGGCCACAAAAACCATCATCCAGCCGAGCAACGGGAACCAGATGACGTTTTCCGGGAATATGAGGCTCAGCAAAGCGACAAAGAAAATGAGGACAAGCCTGTCTGCTCTCCCGAGCAAGCCCCGATAATTCCGGCCAACGCCAAGTGCTTGCGCCTGGGTTCCCAGGTAACTCGTCATAAGAACACCTACAATCGCGAACAGCCCAATCTGCCAAGCGACGTACCCACCGAGCGTAATACCCGCGAATATGAAAATATCAGAATAGCGGTCAGCGACGTGGTCGATTAGGTCACCTTGCATCGATTCGCTGCTAGAACTTCGCGCCAAGCACCCATCTAATGCGTCAAAAAGTGCGTTGCAGGCTATGGCTAATATCGCCAAAGAAAGCAGTTGCGCGTAGAACGCAACGCCGGCGACGACTGCAGAAACGAGGGAGAGGGCGCTCAGCTGGTTTGCACTTACGCCGTGCCTGTAAAGCGCCAGCGCGATCGGATTTAGGATCCACCCCATTCTTCCGCGGTATGTGTCAAGCGTCATTCAAATAGGCAGTCCAGTCGCATTGGCCAGCGGCGAATCGCTCGAGCCCGTGTCCTTGTGTGATTTCCCAGACGAGTTGTGCTGATTCGCTCAGCGCACCTGTCGAATCTACTTCGTACACATTGGTACCGTGCTGCGCGAAGGCCTCAACCAGGATGACATCAAGGATTTCTGCTTCTACGTTTTCGTTTATCTTTTTGTCTGAAAAAGCCTTCTGCTGTAGGCGCCTTCGAAGCGCGACCGGGTTAGTCCGGAGAACGATAACACGGTCGACTAGCAGGTTATGGGAGAGGTGCCCCTCGAGGACGAGATCTTCTGAAAACGGGTGCGCTTTCAATGCCTCGAGATCAACTATCAGACAGTCACGGTTTTCATCCCGCCCTGCGTAGTATTGTTGAGCGCGAATCACCTCATTAAGGTCCACCACCTTAAGGCCATAGCGGTCGCGGAGAATCTTGCCAATTGTGGTTTTGCCGGTGCCTGGAGTTCCCGTGAGAGCAATTTTCATAAGACACTAAAGAGGTCAGTTCGTGGACAGAAATTCGTTGATGGCACTGAGAAGCGTCGCATTTTGCCACGGCTGGCCTACGGTGATTCGAATGTGGGCATTGGAGCATCCACGAAACGTCTCGCAGTTTCGAACGATTATGCCCTTACTCAGCAGGTATTCTGATACTTCGCGCGAGGTGTGTGGCGCGGTGTCAACGAAGACAAAGTTCGCTTCCGTTGGGTACGTCCGGAAGGGGAGCTTGTCGCGTAGGTACTTACGTCCCTGCGCTACCATCGACACGGTCTTGTCCAGAAAGTCGCGGTCTGAAAGCGCTGCGATACCACCCTTGACAGCCAACTGATTCACGGAAAAGGCAGAGCATGAGTCTCTCGTACGAACGCGCCAGCTCCTCTGCAACCACCGCATAGCCGAGGCGCAGCCCGGCCAATCCAAAAGCTTTTGAAAACGTTCTAGAGACCATCAGGTTATCAAAGTGACTTACGAGCTCAATGTGGCTTTGCGACGTAAATTCAGCGTAGGCTTCGTCCAGCACGACTAGCGCGTCTGTCGATCGTAGCAAGCGCCTCAGCGCTTCTTCCTTAATTGCGTTTCCCGTCGGATTATTGGGAGCGCAGATGAAGATTAGCTTGGTTTTGTCGGTAATTGCTTCGATTACACCATCAACGTCGATTGAAAAATCGTCCGCACGCTTGACGTAGACGCACGTGCCACGTCCCGCCTCAACGATTACTTCGTAGTATGAGTAAGTGGGGATGGGAATAATCGCCTGATCACCGGGCACTATGACGTAACGCAAGAGAGTGTTGAGGAGATCGTCCGATCCGTTACCGACAATCACACGCTCTGCTGAAACTCCAGTGTGGCGCGCGATGGCGTCCTTGAGCTCGACGTACCCAGGAGAGGGATAAATGCTTATTTCATTGATGTGTTGCTTAATCGCTTCGACTGCTCGTGGGCTCGGTCCTAGGGCATTTTCGTTAGATCCGAGTTTGATCACATGGTCGAGACTAATGCCATAAGCTTCAGCTACTTCTTCGGCAGACCTACCTGGAATATACGTTGATGGCACGTTCAACCACTGCAATAGCCGTTGCAATTTGCTCTTTTGTGATCACCAGAGGGGGCACGAACCTTAAAACGTTTTCTGAGGTGTTATTCAGCAATACGCCGTTCGCTCGGGCATAGTCGACGATAGGGGGAGCTGGAAGCGACGACTCATAGGCGACCATAAGTCCTTTGCCTCGTATCTCAACCGTATAGGTCGATTCGAGCTCCCGTAGCAGCTTTTTGAGCAGCTCACCATTATATCGCGACTGCTCGACGAGAGATTCGCTTTCGATCACGTCGATCGTAGCAAGAGCGGCAGCGCACGCAAGTGGATTGCCACTCTGCGTCCCCCCGTGATCGCCTGGCGCGAACTTATATGGTTCGCGCGACATCATTGCGCCTACGGGAAAGCCGCCGCCCATACCCTTAGCCAACGTCATCACGTCCGGAACGACGCCAGCGTGCTCGCACGCGAACCATTTTCCGGTCCTGCCGAAGCCGGTTTGCACCTCGTCCGCGATCATCAGTATGCCCCGCTCTGTGCAGAGCTCGCGGACTCCTGCGAGGTATTCGTCCGGAGGCACAATAACCCCCCCTTCTCCTTGAATCGGTTCCACGATGACAGCAGCGGTATCCGCCGTGACTGCTCTGGCGATTGCGTTCACGTCACCATAATCGACAAAGGTGACGCCATCAATAAGGGGCTCAAACGGTTTTCGGAGTGCCTCTTTCCACGTCACGCTGAGTGAACCCATAGTTCGTCCATGGAATGCATTTTTAGTCGAAACGAAGCCTTTCTTGCCGGTTGCCTTCCTCACGAGCTTCATCGCGGCTTCGTTTGATTCAGCTCCGGAGTTCGTCAGGTAGAGGCGCTCCATGCCGGTCAGCTTTGCCATGCGCTCGGCTAATCGCGCCTGGAGTTCGGTGTAATATAAATTTGAGGTGTGGATGAGCTTCTCTGCTTGCGCCTTGATGGCACTGACCAAGCGCGGATGACAGTGTCCGATGCTATTGACGGCAATTCCTGCGACGCAGTCTACGTAATCATTCCCGTCGCTATCTGTAACGATCGCCCCCCTGCCGTGTTCAATCACAAGCGGCTGACGCGTGAACACCGGCATATAGTGTTGCAATTCTTGGGCGATTACCTTTTCTTTTTCGGATACGCGCATTTCTTACCACGTCCTACGGCAGTGCCTGCACACGTCCACGCCTGGCAGTGCACTCTTGAGAGGCCATTGTTCCGGACAAGACGTTGCGCCTCTATTCAAATTCGATGGTCGCAGGCGGTTTCGGCGTAATATCGTAGACCACACGCGCGACGTCCGGTATTTCGCTCGTAATGCGCGAAGCAATTCTGCGAAGTACGTCATAAGATATTTCAAGCACGTCGGCAGTCATGCCGTCTCGCGATTGAACAGCGCGCACTGCGATTATCCAGCCGTGCAAACGCACGTCGCCCTTGACGCCGGTTCCTTTCTCTAAAAGCGCCGCGAAAGTCTGCCACGGTTTGTACCTCAAGATCTCTTGCTCTACAATTGCATTCGCCTCGCGAATAACGTGGAGCTTTTCCTCGGTTACCTCGCCGATAATGCGCACCGCGAGCCCGGGTCCGGGAAACGGCATGCGCTCGCTAAGCTCAGGCGGCAACTCCAGGGCGCGCGCGATTTCGCGGACTTCATCCTTGTACAGGTACTTGAGGGGCTCAACGACCCCGTTGAACGCAATTTCCGAGGGGAGGCCACCGACGTTATGGTGCGACTTGATCTGCCCCTCAGATTCGATAATGTCCGGATAGATCGTACCTTGTACCAGGTACTCTACTTGCTTCTGCCTCGCCACTTCCTCAAATATGCGTATAAACGTCTCGCCTGTTGCCTTTCGCTTCTCTTCGGGATCTACAACTCCGTCGAGCGCATTAAGAAATCGCGCCTTTGCATCGATTATCGTTAACGGCATGTGACGAAAAGCCTGCTTGATGTTTTCAGTTTCCCCCTTGCGCATCAGTCCTGTGTCCACGTACACAGGGTACAGATTAGCTCCCAGCGCCTGGTACGCGAGCGCTGCGCAAACCGAGCTATCGACGCCGCCAGAGAGAGCGATGATCGCTCGATGATTTCCCACTTCTCTCTTGATTTCTGCGATTGCGCCCTCAATAAATTCCTGACTATTTACCATGAGTCCAATCGTTTCTTTTGTTCAACGTTGAGCCGCGCCGTCAAGTGAGATCACGTGCTCGTTTTCATGCGGAGGACGGATCGCACAAATTCAAGAAACGGCGGTGACGGCCTACCCGGTCGCGACTTAAACTCTGGGTGGAACTGCGTCCCCAAGAAGAATCTCTTCGTCTGAATCTCTGCAATCTCCATTCGGATGCCGCCTCGAGCTTTCCCTGAAAACACCATTCCGTTTTGCTCGATGCGCTCAATGTACTCAGGATTCACTTCGAACCGATGTCTGTGCCGTTCAGTCACGAACGCACTCTGGTACATCGCATGCGCACGCGTCCCAGGCGAGAGGACGATTTCGTAGTTGCCCAATCGCATGGTGCCTCCCATGTGATCAACGTCAAGTTGTTCGGGCAGTACATCGATGACGTGGACGCCGGTGGGATCCAGCTCAGCGCTCGTTGCCTCGAGCCCGAGAACGTTACGGCAAAACTCGACGACGGCCAACTGGAAGCCAAAACAGATTCCTAAGAAAGGAACGTCATTTTCGCGCGCGAAACGAATAGCGTCTATCTTCCCTTCACTTCCCCGAGGGCCAAACCCGTGTGCGACCAAAATACCGTGCACCGCCTTCAGCGTCTCGAGGGCGTGCGGGTCTTCTGCATCGACGAGCTTGACGTCAATGCCTCCTCCAAGAGCGCTTGCGGCGTGCTTGATAGCCTCTTTGATGCTGAAGTACGCATCTTCAAACATATATTTGCCGACGATGGCAATTGATCGCGAAATAGGCGGGTTTTTCATCACATCCCAGGGTCTGGCAGCTTTCCTTTCGAGGACGAGTTTCTCCACGAGGTAGTCGCCTAAGCCCTCAAGCTCAAGCAGCGAGGGCACTTGGTAGATGTCCGGTACGTTGTACGCGCTGATGACGGCGTTTAGTGGCACGTCGCAGAAGAGCGAGATCTTGGCGCGAGCGTCTTTGCCAAGCGGCGTTTTCCCTCGGCCAACTATGACGTCAGGACTGAGTCCCAGCTCTCTCAGGCTCTTTACCGAGTGCTGGGTCGGCTTCGTTTTGTGATCCCCGGTCATGTCCTCTGGCACGAGCGTTACGTGGAGCAGGACGAAGTGGTCTTCTTCGCTGTGCATTTGTCGCACCGCTTCCAAGAATGGCATGCTCTCGATGTCGCCGACGGTACCGCCCACCTCTACGACGCATACATCAGCCTTTGCCTGGTCGGCCACGGTCCTGATGCTGGTCTTTATTTCGTCGGTTATGTGAGGAATAATCTGAACGGTCTTGCCCAAGTAGTCCCCTCGCCGCTCTTTTTCGATGACCGACTTATAGATCTTGCCTGTGGTAATATTATGATCGCCTGTGAGTTCAACGTCGAGGAATCGTTCGTAGTTTCCCAGATCAAGGTCAACTTCAGCTCCGTCCTTGAGGACGAATACCTCGCCGTGTTGGAAGGGATTCATGGTCCCGGCGTCGATATTTATGTATGGGTCAATTTTGATCGCCGTTACGTTGTGCCCGCGGTTGATCAGAAGTCTGCCAGCTGAGGCGGCTGTGATACCCTTGCCAAGGCCACTCATGACCCCGCCAGTGACGACGACGTATCGCATCTTCTAGCTCTCCACAATGCCAATGATGATGTTATCGTTCTAATATGCTGCCGAAAAGCTATTTATACTCAAGACTAAGGCGTAGCCTGATTTCAGAATGCTTTTCGCGACAACCGCCAATAACATAATAGCTGCACGCACAGCGCGGGTGCAAAGTAACGTGCCCTATGCTTACGCCCTTTCAGTCCAATAATCTCCACGTGTAGTACGCCAAAACGACGACGACGATAAAGCCAAGGATCGCCACACCGTAGCTGATGCCGCCTGCGGCCAGCAGTATCAGCGCAATGATCACGCCGATCGCAAGGAGAATGTAAGGAAGATTCCTCATCCTTCTGATTCTCGCTGCGTCTACACGAGGATGCGGCCACCGAAACTGCACTGAAGGGTGCCAAACCCTAGTGGAACGCGCCTTGCTTCGATAATCCATGCGCGAGAGGGCATCGTCGACCTCAATAGCATCAGGCGACGGCTCGTTTTCGAGTTGTCCGATTTGCAGAATGAAGCTCCCCTCCCGTGAACCGTACCCGGTTGATATACTTACCTCACCCTCATAAAGCTCCTGCTGACCTGGGGGATTTGCGACGGTAATGGTAAGTAGTTCTTCGCCATCGACGTACGGGTTATTGCGGTTGAAAGTTACTTTGTCTTTGATCGCGCCACGCGATGAGAGGTAAATATGTGTCGGAGCTTCGTAATTGACCACGTCGATATCGAGAGTCGCCTTGCCGCCTGGCCTGAGCGGAAGTCGAATTAGGGGTTCCTCGATTTCGATAGATTGCTGCCCCTTCCGGTTTATATATACGCTCTGCACAATTCACCTCATTTCAGGCGGAAGTAAGTTAGGAATTCGCTCATCTATTGGATAGTACACACTGCAAGCCTTACAATAGAGCGTGCCTTTAATAATCTCCCTTGCCTCTTCGCTCTCGACCTTTAGTGCGAGCGGGCCTTTGCAGACAGGACAGCACAATATTTTCAGTAACTCCCGTTTCATTTCAGCCGCCTATTATTGCGCCGCATATAATCAAGCGCGTTCGAGTTTCTCCTCTCGTAAATCAACTATCTCTGTTAGCTCTGGTCCAGTTGAAAGCAGTGTAAATGGAACGCCTACTGCTATTTCAGCTTCGCGCAGGAACGTCTTTACCTTTGCGGACAACTCATGGTACTGGTTCGCTCCCTTAACGGATGGATCCAGCTTGTCCAGCCCTGTTATCGCCACCTGTGTGGCGCCGTTTACCATTGCAGAGTATTTTGCCATGGTGGGGTCCCACCAACCGATGCGCCGTTGCCGCCCGGTAACGGTACCAAATTCCTCAATGTCTAGCTTTTTTGCCTCGTCTTCGCTCATTTGTGTGTCAAAGGGCCCCGCTCCGACGCGTGTCGGAAATGTCTTGAAGACCACGATCGTCTCACTTATACGCGTCGGTCCGACGCCGACATCGGCAGCAATTTGAGAGGCTGTCGTATCTTTTGAGGTTACATAGGGGAACGTCCCGTAGAAGAGAGAGATGCCAAATCCCTGCGAACCCTCTAAAATCACGTTTTTCGCCGCCTCAAGCGTCTTGTTTACCTCAGCCGCTGCATCCGTCAAAAAAGGCGAGAGTTCTGCCACCTCACGTGCTTGTGCCGTTGTCCTTTTCGCTCGATCAGCTGCAGCCGGACCACAGCCAGTTCCGGTTGACCCGATCGTTTGTGAAAGGTACGGATCCTGCTTATCGGTTTCGATATGTTTTGTTTCGATTATCGCGCAGCGATAATCCACACCAACTCGCTCTGTCACCTTGAGTGCCCCCGCTTCGCTAAGGAGCACTCGTGGATCAACAAGCACGCCCGCGCCGATGAGCAGTCGCGCATCCGGATACACGAACCCCGATGGTATCATGCGCACACCGAACTTTCGTCCACGTACGTCTATCGTGTGGCCTGCGTTGGGGCCAATTCCGCCGCGGGCAATAATCGCGGGTTTGTCTGCAAATGCGACGTGCGCGACGATCTTACCTTTTCCTTCGTCTCCAAAGAACCCGCCGACGATTATAGTGGCTCCCATGCCCAGCACCTTCAAATCGATAAAAATTCGCTTGCTATCGCGCTTTAAATATCTTAGACAGCAAGATATGCTGTCAACAGTATTGGCTCGCAATATAAAAAAACATGCTTTTACGCGCGACTTTGTCGCATTGATTCACAAACGCGCAGCGAAGCACTAATAACGGAGCATTTCATGTTAATACGGCAGGTGAAAACATGAAAGCTGATGCTGTTCAAATTGCTGACGGCGTGTACTGGGTAGGCGTGTTAGACTGGGAGTTACGGGCATACCACGGATATACGCTGCACGGCACGACGTACAATGCGTATCTCATCTTCGGTGAGGATCGCACCGCTCTTATAGATAACACGTACCCAGGCACGTCCGCACAGATGTGGGCACGGATTCAAGATGCGTGCGAAACGGAGGGGCGACCACTCTCACTCGACGTGGTCATTCAGAACCATATCGAGCTCGATCATAGCGGGGCGTTGTCCGAGATTCGCCGCAAGTTTCCTGCTGCGCCAATTTACTGCACGGAAGCTGCCGTTAAGGGACTAAAAAAGCTCTATCCGGCACTCGACGAGGTCCAGTTTGCCACCGTCAAGACCGGCAATGAGATTGCGCTTGGCGCCAAAACGTGTACCTTCCTCGAGGCGCCGCTGCTGCATTGGCCGGACAGCATGTTCACCTTGCTGAACGAGGATGGGATCCTGTTCTCGAACGATGCCTTTGGCCAACACCTCTGCTTGGCGCAGCGATACGACTCCGACGTCTCGGAATACGTGCTAATGCAGGCCGCGCAAAAGTTTTATGCCAACCTCATTACGCCGCTGTCCCAGTTAGTGCTCAAGAAATTGGACGAAGTTAAAACGCTCGGGTTGCTCGACAAGATACGAGTGATCGCGCCTTCTCACGGACAAATCTGGACCGATCCGGCCAAAATCATTAACGCCTACACGGGCTGGGCAACGGGAAAAGCGAAGAACAAGGCCACGATCGTGTACGACACTATGCATTACTCCACCCAAAAGATGGCACACGAACTGGCAGAGGGACTCATAGCCGGGGGGGTTGATGTCATGGTGTACTTCTTGCACACCGACGAACGAAGCGAGATTGCAAAGGATATCCTCGACAGCAAGCTCGTCCTCTTCGGCGTTCCGACAATGCACAACGAGCCGTTCCCAAGTATCGGGGATATTGTGTACTATCTTCGGGGGCTGCGATTTGACAAGACTGGCCAAAAGAAGCTAGCCGTTGCGTTTGGCTCTATGGGGTGGCGAGGCGGCGCGGCCAAGAAGCTCGCAGACGCCATTTCAGCGTGTGGCTTTGAGGTACTGCAAGCTTTGGAAGCTAACTATGTGCCGTCAGAAAAGGAGCTCGCCCAATATTATGAGATGGGCAAACAACTCGCTTCTCGAATCGTGACGCAAAGGCATTCCTAAGGTCTGCGATGCAAACAGACGCCCAATCTCCTAGAGTAAATGCACATAAGAGTATTTCGAGGAAGATAGCAACCGCCGCAGTGGTGACGAGCCCGTAATAGGTAATCGGCCGAACGTTGTACACATAAAGGAGCGCGAAAGGGAAAAAACCGCAAAATAAACAGCGACCAGACCGTTGAACGCCTCGTGCCTAGCGAACCAGCGAATTCTCGCCGTTCTGTCGGATTTAATTGGCGATAAGTCGTGCCCTAATGTCCCCTTCTAGATCAACGCGTGTCGTGCTTACAAGCTCTTGTGCGCTCAGTCGAGCGCCTCATTCTGGCGAGAGCGTCTATATCTCCCGTAAATAAGGATGGTGGCGGGAACTGCCACAATCAGAACAAAAAGAGTGGTCACAACTACCGATGGAAGCGCCGGCAAGTTCAACAGTGAGAAATCGGCTTCGCCACGTACGGCCGGAAGAACAAGACCTAAAACGCCAACAATCAGCAGCACATAGAGAATGACCTTCTTAGCCATCGAGACTGCATTCTTCGAGCTGTTTGTAAGTCTCTCAAGAATAGCGTCTTTCTCTTGGTAGATGAAACCCCAAATGGCCATATCGCCTACGAGCGTTTCGCTGTGGGAGCTCTGCTGTTGAAACAGCAGACCAGTGATGTTCGATCCGGTGAGGCGCTTGATAATCTCGCCCTCTGTTCCTTCAAAGATGATGCCGACGATCGACGCTCCGTTAAGAATCTTCATGTCGACTCTTGCTCCGGTAGTGAGCTCCTCCTCGCCCGTACCCTTGTCGAGACAGATAATCCCAACAATCTGCGACCCGCTGACGGGCCCGTGCTCAGGCAGAAGTGGAGCTTCGCGCGAGGCCTCGACCTTCCCGGATTCGCCGGCTGCGTCATCTTGAACACCACCCTTATTCTGAAATATCACGCCTTTGATCCTCACACTTCTGAGGATTTGTTCATCGACGTCGGCCTCGTGTCGGTACACGATACCCGTAACCCGTGAACCGCTTACGAGCTTATTCTCGATCGAGTTCTCTTCACGGTAAGTGAAACCGGTAATTGGGACGCCTGCGAACAACTTGACGCTAATTGCAAGTCCGCCCAGAAGCTGCGTATCCGTCGAACCCTTATGCTGGTAGAGGATCCCAGTGACTATAGACGAATCCTCTGGGACTTTCATTGGCTCGGAACCTCATTTCGATAAAGAATGCCTACAGCCTGTGCACCTGCCGCGGCCGACAGATCACTCACGTCGTTTAAGAGCTTGATCTCGGCGCCACCTTGCTCCCGATAGAGGAGTCCCTTCACCGCTTGTCCGCTGACAAGACGCAGAGCGCCCGTCTGGGTTTCTTGGTGAAGCACACCGATCAGTAGTGCGCCTGCCGCGGCCGACAGATCACTCACGTCGTTTAAGAGCTTGATCTCGGCGCCACCTTGCTCCCGATAGAGGAGTCCCTTCACCGCTTGTCCGCTGACGAGTTTCAGCGCCGTATGCGCTACGCGCAAGAGCTTGAGCTCAGGCGCTTTCGCCTCTTCATATAGCACACCGGCGATCTTTGACCCCGGCAATAGTTGCACGTCAGCGGCCGTTTGATCTCGATAGAGCACGCCGGTAGCTGTCGCGTCGCGCAAGAGATCCGCGTCGAATTTTGACGCACTTAAATGCTTGACTTCGTCCGATTCTTTTTCAAGATACGTGATCCCCGTAATCTGTGATCCGCCCAGCAACTCTAATTCAGCGTCGTCGCGTTCCTCGTGAATCACGCCTATGATCTTCGTTCCGCTTCGCCATCTCATGCGATTGGACCCTCCTCAATGCTCTGCTGCAACTAGGACTCTCTTCTTATTTATCTCTAGCTAAATGGTGCTTTTGCGAAATTAATCCCTCTTTCCTTATCATACTCAAAATCAGCGCGCTCAGAAGGCCACAGCTCAGCGCCATCGCGTATCCCCCCCCACGCTTCCAAACGACACGATAAACGCAATGCTGAACGTGATAAACGTAACCAGCCCAACGGCATTGACGAACTGGTTTGTTGCCAACGCGCACTATCATGCCTCAGGTTTAGGATGTGCAGGTTCTATTCTACTCCTATGCAGAATCAGGCGTATTCAATGAACGTGTCTGATATAAGCGAGGATGAAATCGATGAGGCGGTATCAGAAGCGTTGCACGGGATCATCAAGGCTATGGACCTCTGGAAAGAGAAGAAGTCCTTTCACCAAAAGGTCACTGACGCACTATTTACCATATTAAAACGCAAAGATCTCACCATTTTCGATGTACTTATCAAACGGGACGAGAAGGTATGTGAGATCTTAGATGAGCCTACTAAAGACGTCCCCCGAGGGAAGGGTGCTTGGAGGTTCGATCGACACCGAAACGATCAAGATCTACAACCTGCGGTCCAAGGATCTCGACGGCAATTTTGAGCTGCTCTATGAGGACGAATTCCGAAAGGACATCCAGATGAGACTCTATACGGAACGAAAGAGGATCAAGATGTAGTTTCGTCGTGCATATCTGCTCGGCACAATCATCGCTCGGAACAACAGAAAAAAGCAGCGGCTAGGGGCCATGTAGTAAGAACGGTGGTAATCAACATCTTATGGAAACGTCGCAAGACGCAGATTGACGTCGCAGTGTCACTTCTGCGGCGGGCGAACCCGTTGGAAGAGGTTGGGGTCGAAGTCGATGTCGACCTGTTCTTGCTCGGAGACGCCGCTCCTTGTCAGACTGAAGATGCGCCAAAAAACGAGGAACAACGCGAGTAGTGCGATCCCTAGTATCCCGATGAATTTCTTGTTGCCGGCGTAGAGAGCGATCGAGCTGGCAACAATCCCGATCACCACGAGCACAAGCAGCACAAGGTTTGTTTTTAAAAGGCGACTGTAGGCCATTTTGTAGCGTCCGCGTTAATAGAACAAACGGAGTTTGGGCAGAAACTACATAAAGCTTGTTCGTTGGCTCTGGGGCACGTTTTTGTCGCGTGTCGAGGCCCGTTAGCACGTGCTTTTAAGCGAGCAGCATGGCTATTATGCCAGAAAGAAACACCCCGTCAAAGGTCCCGGCGCCTCCAATTGACGCAACTGGCGCTCCAATTTTTTTGATTGCACCCAAATTCGTTAAATCGGCGCCGATGAGAGTGCCGAGTACTCCACACACGTAGGCTAAGGCAAAGGCGTTATCGACGCTTGGAAACTGCGCCAAAACGACAATGGTGTATACAGCCGCGACGAGCGGCGACACAAGTGCGGGAGAGACGATCCCAACTCCTTCTACCGGTCTTGATATGAGATGGGAAATGATTGCGACAAGAGCAACTCCGACGATCGCAAAGCCCACGACGCTTGGAAATCGCCGAGGAGAAAAGCGAGACAATAGATGGAATGAAGGCGCCACCGACGTTAAGGGCAACGATCGTTCTTCGTGAGCCCACAGCGGCTGCCGGTACGTGGTACGTCATCCCGAAAACGGTGACATACGCATCCTGCATAACAGGCTCCCGAGATCCAAGGGTGAATAGCGGTATGTTGATAAAGCTCCCGACAAGCACCGCTAAGAGCAACAGTGTGATTGCTTGCGCAGAGAAGCCGATTCGACCAAAAGCAGCTCCGGTTAGTCCGAAGAAGATGAAAATAAAGAGTACGATTAGCGTGAATATGAAAAATGCAGTTATGGCCAGCGAAAATGGGCTATAGACGTACGTTCGATGATCTGCCAAAAATTGTCTCCAATCAGCGTCCCGTTTTTCGCGCCGCACGCGCTCGCGAACAAATCTAGCTGAAGCATGTAAACCTTTGATTAATTATAAGTTTTTCAGGCAATTCGCGAACATGGGCGCAACCGATACTGCTGCGTGCAGCGGCAAGATCTCGCAAAAGGAGGTTGAGGCTTAGGAATAGCCACTTGGCTTATTGCGCCGCGATAAGGCCGAGTAGCGGCGACTCGTCGGACGCTGCTGCCTTTCCTAGCGACGCTTAGCGTGGGGCACTGCTTGGACTAGAGCTGCTCGTTAAAAAAAGCGCTGTCACCGTTTAGAACCAGTTTTGAAGCGAAGGGTCTCAGCGTGCTTTACACCGACGCCGGCTAGTTCACCTTTGCATTGGGCAACACAACAAAGCTCCTTTTGAGCTCGTTGAGAAGCTCGCTCAAAGGTACGCAGCCTCAATGAACGGCGCTAACAACTCTCAAATCGAATTCTTTTGATGCTCTAACGTAGTGGTCAAACAGTCCGCGGCCCCACCCCATGCCCGGTTCGCTGTAGCTTAGCAACTCGTCTGAATAGTCATACGACCCATCGAATCTGAAAAGTCCGAGCATAAAGAAATAGTCAGTTACGGTGAAAGCTATTCTTGGGCTTTGATCAATCACGCGCAGCGTAAGATTTGTCTTAAGTACATCCTTGAGCGCGCTGCGATCTATAAGCTCTAGTACGGTGTTGAGCAGTTCGCCGGTAACGACAAGCTCGATCGGTACCCCTTCAGCGGCTAGATCGGCGAAAGTATCAAGCAAGTCCGGTGTGAATGCGGAGAAAACGCCTCTTATCACTTTAGCTTTTTCGAGTAGCTTGACAAAGGTCGAAAAGGCCTTGAAAACGTCAGTCGGCGTGCTTGTCAAGAGGTGTGACTCTTGCAGAACTCCTATGTTCTTAAGGAAATCGTCAGGGATACCCCTTAAATCGTGTCCAAGCCAGAACTCGCCAAACTGAGTAATTACGTCGACGGTTTTTACGAAGCTCTCCAAGTGTAAAGCGACAATCTTGCCGGAGCTTGTAAGCAGGTAGTTGCGCTTACCGTCTTGCACGGTGAGACGTTCTTTCTCCAACTCTCTGAGCGCGTGTATTGCTGCCGTTGAGCTTGTTCCTGTTGCTTCGCGTAACTCGGCGAGAGTTGTCGCGCCGTTGTTAAGCGAGAGAATGAGATTCTTTCTGACGTCTGAACATATCAATAGCCTCGCAACGTCGGCTTGTGGCTCCAGTACCGCTCCGTTCAATTCTTATCCCCCCTGCTATTTCATACATCAATTATTAATTCATATCAACGATGTCGAGTTAAATCAACGATGGAATTTGATATAAAGCTTGCTATAGTATTTTAAGGTGCATAATACATCCTAAAGTTGTCTAAATATATGATTATTGACTTTAGATATCAACAGTTTCACTAAGTATCAACAAATCGTCTAGCAACCCGTTGACCCGATTGTTCCCTTCTCAAGTAGTTTCTAACCCCGCACAGCCCTCCAGAGGCGTAAAGGCGGCCGGAAACGCCGTAACTGAGCACGCTTCTGCCCTATCTCGGCGACGAAGCGCTTTTCTTAACCTCAAGAGCTAGGCGTACCACAGACTAGACCAGTCGGCGCTCGCACTTGGAACCTTACCCAGGAGCGACGATGGGTGCATGAAATCCACGATATGCTTCTCGAGGAGTGCGTGTCGATGCGCTGATCGTTGTGAGCGTTGTCAATACTGTCCTCTCATGACAATATTGTAAAGCCACCTACCTCACCGACCAATCGTACTAACCATAATATAAAGATGCCGAAATTGTTCTCGAAAACGCTGTCGTTGTAGTGAATGTGAGCGGGGTAGTCGCTAAGAGGCTCTTATGGTTTTCGTATGCCTCTAAAGCGTTAGACCTGTGCCGTCACACAAGAACGCGCGCTCAGTCTCCGTGAGCCAATCAAAAATGTGGCCAGCCCAAAAAAAACGGTAGCACATACAGAGCAAGTAAAATAGTCTCCCCGTCCACAAGAAAATCTTCGTATTTGTTTGTATCACCATTCGCTCTCGTGAAGCGAAGGATGTACCAATATGCATAGAGGAGGCTGACCACCAAAACGATGTGGTATGGGAAAAATAATCCTTCAAAAAACGAGAAGCCGATCCACACGATAAGTGTTGAGTTCAGCAGAAGCAGGAGATTTCGCGTCTTTTGTCTGCCCAGGTATAACGGTATAGTCCGTGCCCCAGCTTTTCGATCACCTTCGATATCTCGAACGTCGAGGAGCACAGTGTTAATAAAAGCTTTCAGAAAAACGAAATAAGCGACGAGCACCACGATGAGTAAGTTGCTGAAATGGACGACGACTGGCAAAAGAACCGCCCCGATCGTGATCGCGCCGGCGACCATGAAATTCTTACCAACAAGCGTTTTTTTTACTCTCAATTTACTCACGCCAAGGCTATACAAGGCGCCAGCATAAAAAATACCGAGAATTAAAAGGATCGCATAGGGATCGGAAAAGAAAGCGAAGACTACCGCAATATTGATTGACTCGATACTTGCAAGAAGAAGATAGTTGCGGTACTTCTTTGCGAATCGAAATCTGTCGGGAGAATTTATAGAATCCTCGTTCAAGTCTGTGACTTTGTTAAGGCTGTATACTGACACGCCAAGAAAGAAAGTGGCAGCCAGCAACAAGTAGCTGATTGACGTGCCTTCGAGCACAAAGGAGATGTAAAGTAACGCCACAAACGTGACTGCTGTGAAAATCGAACTAACCGTGATGATTAAGGAGACGCGTTCTCGTCTCGAGCGGTGTTGTGGCAAACGAAAAACATCTAAAAAGTCCTTTTCTGACGCTCCGTTCAACTCTTTTATCTCCCTGCTATTGCGTACATCAATTGCTAAGTTATATCAATGATGCTAACTTAAATCAATGAGTTAACGAGATATAAAACTTGCTACGTTGAGCTTCTATATATAATGCTCAACAAAGTTAACTAGATAAAAATGTTGAACTTAAAATATCAATATTTAGGTTAAGCTGCAACCGTCGTAGTAATATGACGAACGCACAAGACGTGGGCGCTAAAGTCGGCACGCTAACGAGCATAGCGGCGTTTATCTTGATATTACTGATAGCCGCGGCTATGCTGTGCGGCCTTTAATCGGGCTAATTGCTTACTCTTCTTATTGATTTAGTTAAGAACGGGAGAGAGAAACGTGACACGGAAAGAATATGAGCGACGGCGCTTGATTATAGTCTACGTATTCGCCATTTTGCTTTTCCTACCCTTATGTCCAAAGCCGTATACGGGTACACAAGCATAATTAAGGTGATTTTAGGGCGGTATCTCATGATTGAATGGATAAATTTCATCTTAATGCTAGTCTTTCCAATCCTTGCTGCGTATTATTACGCCCAAAGTGTGAGCATAATCCGATTAGAGAGAGCATTCTTCCACACACGACTTTCCGCTTTATTCGAGGGTGGCAGGAGGAAAATCGGCCCAGACGCGTATAAAAAATGTGAGCAATACAGTATTGTGTCCCTGTTTTTCTTCAGCATGATTTGCATTACCTACCTAATATACTATTTCTACCCACTTCAAGTGCCACTACCACAAACATTCCCAATAAGTGGATGGACACTCGCCCCAATAGCTGCTCTATTCATAATTCCACTTGGATACGTATATTACATAGCTGCTAAAGATGCGGGGGAGGGAACTATACGGCCTAAAAAAGAAAGTGAATTATATAGTGGAATTTACGCGAAAATAAGACACCCTCAAGCAGGTGCGCTTTTACCCATAGGATGGATACTGGGCTTTATACTAAATTCTCCATTTCTCGTAATACTGTCATTCATATGGGTGCCTGCATTCTATTTAATGTGTTTAGCTGAAGAAAAAGATCTTATTCTCCGCTATGGTGATACATACAGGGAATATATGAAAAAGACTGGATTTTTCTTCCCCAAATTCAAATAACTGATACTAAATCCCAGATTTAGCTCTTCCGGCATAATGATACTCATTCTGGCTATGAAGTCTTAGTCTGGTTGAAATTGCCCATCAGAGTAATGATGAAAGCTGGTCAAAAAGATATAGAGCACTAACAGCGCGATAACGTCCCACGCGATTCGGGGCTGTTCGCTAATTGCTTTCCATTCGTCGCTTATGTTGCGATTCATATTGTCAGCTATGCTCAAAATATCACGCTCGTAATCCGCATCGCCTAGAGTGAGTGAGACTGATTGTTACTTCTTAAAAAAAGTTGCTAAACTGGCATATCGTTAAAGAACAAAGAGTTTTGCACGATCGACATAATATTGATATAGCTTTCTTCCCCAGCTAAGCGAGCCTTCGCTGTAGCTTAGAAGTTCCTTTGACCAGTCGTACATTCCGTCATGCCGGAAGAAACCAAGATCCATAAAGTAGTCAGTGACCGTGAATGCGAGAGCAGGTGGGGGTTCAATCGTAAAGAACTTGAGATTTGTTTGAAGGGCTTTTTTGAGTTCAGAGCGATCCACATGCTTGAGCACCGCGTCTAAAACTTCAGGCGTAACAACAAGTTCAATGTCACCGCCTTTGCCCACCAATTCAATGAAACTAGCCGGCATATCTTCGGTGAAGAAGGGAGTTACTCCTCGTACTTCTTTAGCGTTTTGGAGTAACAGATTGTAGGTGGAAATGATTTTAAAAAGATCAGTTGGAGTACTTGTTACGACTTCCGAATCCTCGAGGCACCCGATCTTGTCGAGCAGGCTACTCGGAATCCCGCTCAAGTCGTGTTCGAGCCAAAATTGCCTGTGTTTTGATAGCGTGTTGATTCCTACGTTGATCTCTTCCAACTTTCGCATTACGATCTCACCGATGTTTGTAAGCGCGTAGTTGCGTTTCTCATCTTGATATGTCAACTGCTCTTTTGCCAGCTCTCTCAACGCGTGCACCGCCGCGGGTGAGCTGGCGCCTACTCGTTCGCTAAGTTGGGAGAGAGTTAGGCTCTGACCATCTCGAAGAGTCTCAGCAAGACTCTTACGTAAATCAGAACAGGCTAAGACTTGCAGAATTTTGTGAACGCCTTTTTTTTCTTCTTTCGTTTCAGGATCGTTCATCTTTGTTTCTCCTGCGTGCTCGTGGATCTGCGACGACACCAACGCCCAAACGGCGCAAGGGGCTTCTAGTACAATTAGAGTTTCATTTATTTAATAGTTGTCATTTTATTTAGTTTTTTAGTGTTGTATAATTCTTGTGCTTTTGCTTAAGTAATCCAATTTTTTAATGAAAAGCTCGACTTATGTCGAAGTTAACGCTTAACTAAGATTTTATTTCTTATATATGATTGTAATAATTAACATAAATTAAATATCTTATTCTAAACTACAATCTTTAATATAAATTAGCAACTTTTAAATACTTTAACAAGTATTAGATCTTGGCGCACCAACAGGAGAGATCCTGAGCACACGCCAAACAACTCTAAACGAAAAATCCCCCACCAGTATCCCTCGGAAAACGAGGGCAATTCTGGGCATATCGTTAAAAGATCAGTTGGTCTTGCGTGGGGTGCGCCTTAAAGAAACAGGTAATTGACAATGTACGCAGAAGACTTCTTCCTGACACTCTCGCCGTACCTTGCGGATGGGCTCAAAGAGGGTTTGAGACTGTTCGAAGAGAAAACGGGGATTCAGCTCCGTTGGACCGATAAGGAGGTATTCATCGGTAGGGTTGACCTGATGAGCGCAATCCTCGACACGTTTGATCCTGAGGCTTACGCACAGGTGAAGGAGACGACTGAAAATGAGTATTGAGAGTATCCTGTCGAACCCTCAGGAGAGACCATGAACCCAGCAAATTGCCCCTCGTGCGGACGCCCAATAAATATGCAGCCGCTCCTAGCAGAAGCAGACGGCCACCTGTACGTATTATGCCCGTTCTGTATCTCCAAGCAGCACATCCCCATAATAGAAATTAAGAGCAACCCAGGACTCCATGACGTGGTAAGAAAAACAAAGAGCGTGAGCGCTCATTGTCACGGAAACGGCGATACACCCGTAAAACAAGAAACGCCTGATGAGGGTTACCCGGCCAAGCTTGGAACCTGGATCACCCAATCAGCCACCGAAGATTGAGGTTTAAATGGCGTCAGAAGACCGTTCGAGAGTTATTGGAATTACCTATCAGGACCCTAAGGGCAAAGATGCCGTTTTGCTGAATGCGCCCGATATAAAAGTCAAGCTTTTGGATAATGGGGAGCTCACCGGCATCTTATTCAAAAACAAGAACAACGGCGAAGAGAACTGTTTAAGCGGATTAAACATCAAAGGGGTCATCTACGAAGATGAAGACTCCTCCATTGAGAGTATTTTGACCGCGCGCAAGGTGCTGGGAATTATCTACCAGGAGGGGACGTCTGCCGACCGCACAATCTTAAACCGTTCTAAACTGCGGGGCATTACGTACCAAGAGGCAGGGAGCACCGGACTGAAGCTGCTCGGCGGACCGCAGTTGAACGCACGGATCCTCAACGGCTCGAGAATTACCGGCGTTGTCTATCAGGAGAACAAAGGAGTAACCGCGACGTCCTTGCGCGACGTAGTGTTAACGGGAGTACTGTATAGAGAGCAAGGCTCCAGTGAGGAAGGCATCTTGACCAGTCTAAGGATCATTGGCATTATCTATCGAGATATAGCGCCCCCGAGTCGCGCAGCCCGCCGCGCACGGGTGGCGAAGGCGCCGGTAGGAAACGGATTTCGCAAGGGCGAGCGCTTATTGTTGTACCTCTTGCCGATCATTGGCGTTCTTGGTCTCGTCGTGCCGTTAGCATTGAAGGAGCTCAACCTCCTTTGGCTGATCTCATTTCTTGCCGTGCCGTTAATTGTCGTGCCTGTAGCGTACCTGCTCTACCTTAGGTATTATAATAATGGTAGGTCGACCGCCAACCGTTCGTGAAGGTGTTATCATGAAGGAATTGCGTGAAGTGAAAATTACGGGCATCATTTACCTGGACGAATTGACTGACGAAAAGAAGCTGGCCAGCGGGATGAACGTTCAGGTCAAACTCTTGGCCAACTCGAAAGTGGTCGGCGTCCTGTATCACGACGACGGTGCCGATGAGAGCCTTGTGAGCGACTTAGAACTCGACGGCCTCACCTATTGGACGACTGGCGAGGATGATGAGCGAATCCTCGACGCGTCGAAAATCATAGCCATATTGTACGGAGACCCTACCCCTCTCGGCACACGATTGCTGTGTGATATGCGGATCAAGGGTTTAATTTATCAAGAGGAGGGATCTGACGACGCTACGCTCTTTGCAGACTTCAGTGACACCGTGCATATCGTGCCATGGCCGCAGGTAACCGGAGTTGTCTGTCGACAAAAGAACTCTCTCAAAAAGAAAATCTTTGAGAGTCCACGCCTTAGCGGCTTCTTGTATCAAGACGAGGGTCGTGAGGACGTAAATCTCGTAAGCGGGGTGAGGATATGTGGCGTTCTGTGCGAACAGGCTTGATAATCACGATTCTTGGACGGAGTCGCATCAATTGCGTTGACGGAAGAGCTGACACGTTCAATGGTAATTACGCCGTTGGGCATATGAAAAAACGCACAGGAGGGGGGCAGCGTGCGGGGAATATTGTGCTTCGCCATAACGTGCGAGTTGACAATGACAAGGAAGAAGCGCCGCGCTACAGGAGGGGAATGATGGAGACCGTAGCGGTCGTGATACCGACCTTAAACGAAGCGCGTGCAATTGGAAAAGTCATCGACCAGATTCCCGTAGACGAACTTCTGAACGCCGGGCTAACGACCACCGCGTACGTCGTCGACGGGTGTTCGACCGACAACACGATCGACATCGCTCGCCAAAAGGGTGCACATATCATCATTGAAGAGCGCAGAGGCAAGGGCGCCGCGATTCGAACCGCTTTTCGGGGGATCGACGCCGACTACGTCGTCATGGTTGATGGCGACGATACGTATCCCGTTGATGTGGTCCCGCGCATGGTTCGGCTCCTGCAGACGCACGACGTCGTCGTCGGATCACGACTCAAAGGCAGGATTGAGCCAGGAGCGATGACGCGGATGAACATCGTGGGAAACCGCCTCCTCACGCTGCTCGCCCGGCTGCTCTTTAGCGTGAAGGTCAGCGACGTCTGCACCGGGTTATGGGGCTTCCGACGCGACGCGATCCGGCGCCTAGAGCTCACCGCGCGGGGCTTCGAGCTTGAGGCGGACCTGTTTGCCGAGAGCGTGCTTAAAGGGTGCAGCATCACAGAAATCCCTATCACCTACCGAGCGCGGCACGACCGCCCCAAACTGGTTTCGCTGCGGGACGGGTTGAAAATAGGCGCCTTTTTGTTTAAAAAATACCTGCACCAACCAAGAGGCCGAACTGCTGCATCTCGGGCGAAAAACTCCGATGGAGTGCATAAATGACATGGCTGACCCACAGCATCGGCACGTGGCGAAACGGCGTTACTGCTTGAAACAATGAGATGGAATAGACGACTTAGGAGATGGTTAACGTGAACGTGGCGCAGATACTGCAGGGAATGCAGTCGGATACCAGAGCGGGACTCCTTATAGTTGGGGTGTTTCTGCTTTGCATAGTTATGCTCTACTACGTATGGGTGAATGAGAGGGAGAGGAGCGAAGAGCCGGATGAAGACTGGGAGAATATTAAGGGAGCGCCGAATTCTGATGGTATGTAAAGCGGACTACCTCGCAGAACCCGTCGGCAACATGTCGGCCCCTTCGACTGCATGGAGGTTGAGCGGAAGGTGCCGGTATATGAAATCTCGCGTGCAGCGGCGCGACAATTGCGTTAGGGCTTGAAACGATGAGTTGCAGATAAAGACGATTAACTAGCGACTAGGAAGTTTTCTATGGAATATAAGCAAGAACGAGCGGAGCCTTTCTTAAAAGAAACGCTGGCTCACATTGACGCATTAGACGGGGATATAAAGACGTATGCACGCAGTCGCGTTAAGCGGTCAATATTGTCCTCATTAGGCAATATTGTATCTCCAGTGCAATACTGCCCTAAAGTATTTATATTGGGGCGTAGAGATATCGTCTACCACACTTTGGGAGATGCCCTAATTCTTTTTTGGGGGTTTTTTAACGCGGGCGCTCGCTCCCTGGTAGGAGAGGGGTTGCTATGAATAAGCGCCTGCTTGTTCAAGAAGTGCTTCGAGCAAGCGAGAATCCGAGACACCCGATCGGACGTATGGAACGACTTGGCTCGATGAATAGCGGTCGACGTCTGAGCGACAGCTCGGCCGGCATCAGCGAGCAACGTTTTGATCGCCGACGGAAAGCGACGACTATCCTGATGGGCTGAAACGATGATACCTCAACCTTTTGTCACGCTGGACATCGTTGTTCTCTATTTGCTTGCATTTCTACTCATCTGGGTGTTCTCGGGCTACCCGCTTTTGATGTTACGGTTCGCTCTTGTTCATAAGGGCGACAAGAAGAACTATGCATTTCAGCCTTTCTTCTCCATTCTTGTGCCTACGTTCAATGAAGAGGCAGTTATCGAAAAGCGGATCCAGAATCTACGGGCGCTGCGGTACCCAAAGCACAAGTACGAAATCCTCGTGATCGACTCAGGCTCCTCGGATGCAACGAAGCGTATCGTTCAGCGATTGTGCGCAGAAGGTGGGGCGCCGCGGACGAAGCTCGTGTGTGAAGACGAACGCAGAGGCAAGGCCTCGGCAATCAACTGTGGCAGCGCCCATGCCGCGGGGGATATCATCCTCGTTACGGATGCAAATTCATTCTTTGACGCCAACGTGCTCGCAGAGCTCGGGCCGCATTTCGAGAGACCTGAAATAGGCGGAGTTGGGGGGCGATACATGGTGTCGAATCCTGACAACCCACTTCCGCGCACCGAGCAGTTCTACTGGGACCTTGAAACATTGCTTCGCACCGGCGAGTCCGCGTTAGATTCCGCGTGCCTTTTCCAAGGAGAGATTAACGCTTGGAGAAAAAGCATCGTCGACGCTGACACCGCGATGATTGGCGAAGATCTCGATATGTCAATAGCGATACGAAAGAAAGGCTACAAGGTGGCATTTGAGCCCAATGCAATATGTTACGAGCCCTCTCCCACGTCGTTTGGCGAACAAAGAACGCAAAAACAACGGCGTTGCTTGGGCACCATCCAAAACATCTTCAAGCACTGGCGGTATCTCTTTGTCCCGAGGGACTGGTACCGCCTCATAATATTTCCGTCCCACAAAGGCTTGCTTATGGCCAGCCCCTTCATGTTCCTCGGAATACTCGTCGGCTATATACTCATCTGGAACCCGCTTGTAGTGCTGGACCATATATTTATCATGTCCGCACTCTTTCTGATCATGCTCGCTGTGTACCTGCGGTACGGGCCCCGATTGTACCGGGCTGACGCCAGCACCCGGCCCGCCAAGTTCTCATTCCTTCGAGTAGCACGATACGTGCTTTTCGATGAATACCTGCTCTTACTTGCTTGGAGAGACTTTTTTTTCAGGAGATACTCGGTGCTTTGGGAAAAAATCGATTCGACTAGGGAGTCAGTTGAACCTGTAGAGCCCCTCTGAAGGCGTGAACCGGGAAATTCGATAGGTGTCCTTTGAGGGGCGTAGTGCCTTCAAACGCCAGGGAAATCTTTAAACCGTTGCTCAAAAGCCTGATAAAACTTGAAAATCCGTTGATAGCGATCGCGCACCGACGCGTGGACTGACTAGTGAGGACATGTATACTCTGTTTTGATACACCTCTACCTCGACTCCTGCGTTCGGGGTCACCGCGGGTAAACCATTTCATCGATCTGCTTTTGTCCATTTTTAACTGTTTCTCATCACGTCCTACGCATTCCGGGCTTAGCTGAATGCACAGCGTGCGAAATGGGTTGGGATCTGCGACGCCTGCTACATATCTTGGAGCATCCGTTGCTGAACCTGACGTCACTTAGCTACGATTCAAGGACCGTGATATGTAAGAACTTGTGACAGGCGCCTTTTATGGCCAGATTTGCTGGAATGTTCTATTCAACTGCTATCTGCTGGGTGGTACTGAGCACGCTTTTCCACGGTTCTGTCCACACAGAAGGTTAGCTGCTCGAGAACTGCGGTGAAAAAAAAACGCCACGCGATGTACAGTGCGAGTGCAAACGTGGCTGTCGCGTAGAACTCCAAGTTGATGATTGCGCAGAGAAGAGCGAAAATCAACGCGAGCATAACGACCACGTAGAACTGCGGTTTACCCTCATCGATTATCGCATACTACTTGTGTGTTGGCCAGAACTCCATCAATGATCGCTGCGATGGCCACGCCTTCCTTTTCAGCTTCTTCAGAGAGCACTAAACGGTGTGCAAGGACCACGTAGGCGATATCTTTAACATCGTCAGGTATCGCATAATCCCTGCACCTTCAAAACAGGCGCTTTCTACGCAGTTGAATATTTCGGTCACATGCCTTTAAATACCGAGTGTCCTAATCTCAGGTGACAGTTTGGTAGTCTTGAACTGCGGTTTAAAAAGGCATTTTGAGAATTCCACGAAGCGGTGCGAGGACTCTGATGAATGACGAAGCTGCAGCGAGTTTAACGCCTGTGCCATGAAAATAGACTCGCTTTACGAGCGAAGCTACGTTTGAAGGGTACACTGCAACACGTTCACAACGTGTCGGAAGATTGCGCGGACGCCAAGGCAGGTCAGTCATGCCAGAGTACACCTGTACTAAAGTTGATTTAGTATCGCGATATCTGAATACACCTCTTGTTCGTTCTATCGTTGCATACGTAGTGGTTACCTTTTTTTCATTGAACTTTTTTAAGGTCTTAGAAGCAAGAATCGTACTTGATTATTTAGAACCTCGTAAAAATGAAAAAGTATGCGATGTAGCGTGTGGATGTGGGGAACTTAGCATAAGACTGATCAAAAGAGGCTGCCAAGTCGTCGGAACCGATTTTGATAAAAAGAGTATTGCCATTGCTCAGGCATTTTCAGGAAAAAATAGCTTCGCGCTGGCAAATGCTGAAAAATTACCATTTAAACGCGATATTTTCGATAAGGTTGTTTCTGTATGCGCTTTGGAGCATTTCAGCGAAGGAGAGACGGCTCTCAAAGAGATTTATCGAATCTTAAAACCGAACGGAAGCGTGGTTTTGACTGTTGATAGCTTGACATATCCGCTTCCGGAACATCTGGTGACCGCTCATACGACAAGATACCACGTCAGTCATTACTACTCGCTGCCTGAACTGAAGGAGAAACTGACAGAGCTTGGGTTTGAGGTGACTGACTCAAAATACTTCGTAAATTCCCCATTAGCCGTCTCTCTATTTGAGTTAAGTATTAGGCGGCCATTCGTGAATGCGGCACTTTTCCCGTTAGCGCTTGTTCTATCGATGTTATCGGATATTGCAGCTGGGAAACCTGATATGGGGGTTTTTCTAGCAATACGTGCTTGTAAGGCACGTCCCTCAGAAATGGTTAACGTTACTGCAAAGCAAAAATGACGTTGTTCACGGTACACGCCCCCGTACTCAAATAAGTGCAGCTCCTTCCATACGGCAGACTGACTGCGCCGAGCAGATTCGAAGTCACGGATGTTGCGGAGTTAATGTCACGCAGTGTTCTAAAGGTTCACAGCGGCTTGGACACGCTAATTGATTGAGCCCAGTGCGCAGCTACTTACAACGAAAAACGTCTTCTTACTAACTGCTGCTTTCAAGTAAAGAGAGAAATGGCGCCAGTATTCTGCACTGTCCAATCATGTAATACTGGCACACTGATCAAATTTGCAGCAAATTTTGTTGGCTCATGTGAGGTAAACTGCAAATCGTTCACACGTATCTGCAATATATGCTTTGCACAATCTAGTTGGCATTGCGTTTTTCATCGAGCTTCGTATCCTAGTCTTGGCGTCAAATGCAGGAACTGGCGCTTCTCCTAATGATCTTGAAGACGCGCAGCGAGAATGTCGCGTAGTTTGCGTCCTGCGCAGCCAAGCAAAGCAACAGCCGGAACCTTGTTTTTGGCTGCGAAAACTGAGCCGCGTGCCGCAGCTGTCTTGGTCAGGTTCAACCAGCTTGAAGGTGGTAACTGAGCAGCCCGACACCTTCCGCCGTGGATATGCAAAAACGCATCTCTCGTCAATGCGCTATGTGAAACTGCTGAGCCTCACATAACAGTCGAGCACATTGCAGTTTATCTGACGAACTCGTGTCTCTCTCCCTCCCTCGCTACATCCGCCATTCCATCACACCTTAGAGAAACGATGTGACGCAGACCCGGTCTTCTAAACTGTTCTTGAGCGAGCGACCTCAAGGAGGATCCACGGCTGAAATGAAGAATGCTCTAAGAACAAAAACAGATATGGCTAATTAACAACTCTAAACGGTCCGATATGATCGCCGCCGCGTCGTGAAGGAGCACATCTAAAAGCCTTGGCGATCCATCCACACTGACCGATCATCGATTTTTTGAATCTCATACGGTCAGCGCACAGGCACAAACATTCATATGCGGCTCGCACCCGATTGGGCCGCTGAAGCAAGAACTCCCTGGCTAGGTTGCGATCTGTTGGTTCGACTCAGGAAAGTCGGCGAGCTGCCGTGCTCGCGGACACCGTACGAACGACAAGGAGAGACGGTGGGACCAAATGAGAATCTATTTTCTGCGTACTTTTTGTGTCAAACGGAAGCATTCTATGCAAGTCCCTGTGCTCGCGGTGGCGGGGGTGTCTCACTCGGGAGCGTGTACTGGTATCCGATTTGGTTTTCGTGCGCAACAGGAGCTCATTGACGCAGCGGCTACCAAGCTAAACTGTTAGACGTGTCAGAAAGGAACGGGGGGTGCCAGTGGTCAAGAACGATACTAATGCTTTCGATTCGGATATACTCGTGATCGAGTCGAATTTCTCGAGCGAGAAAAACGACCTCGACGTCATCCGGCAATTGAAATAAGATGGTGATTTTTTTCAGTGTCAGTCGGACCGCTTGGTCTCAGTTTCAGATGCAATGCTTCAAGACGACCACCCGGACGTAGTGAGGAGGACGAGTAGGAGCTCTTGATTAGAGACATCGTCGCGGCAACTGAGGACAAGACAGATTTGGGGGGGTGTCATGGATTTTTCACAAGGGAGACGGTCACGCTGTCGGACTCTAGACTGACCCTTCCTGACTTTTGAATAACTCGACGTCATTTCGTTCGTAACGAGCGCTACAAGGACCATTGGCATTAGTAACCTGCTCAGCCAAACATCATACCTAGTGAGAATATTCACGACCCGTTTACGCCCAGAGCAATATGCCTTAAGTTTATAGCCACAGAGGATGACGGCCTGACGTTGAACGAGAAGTGCCTATCGTTGGCTGGTTCGAGTGCGCACAAACGAGTTCTTAGAAGCGGCGACGATCTCCATCAAAAATGGTATGTTTCTATGAACAAGCAGATGGTCTGGTTTGCCGTGAGATCGAAAAACGTGGCTTCATTATTTGGTTCACCCGTGCACGATCAGTTGTTGATCGTGAAACGATGAAGGTAATGGCATCTCCAAGCTGTTGCCTCTGGGGTCTAGTAAGAATCAGGAGCTATCAGAATGCAAAAACACAAGAGAGGGCACAGCTAACGACACTAAGCGTTGATAGCTCCACCAAACTAACAGGTTGAGAATCTGGAACGACTTCATTTTTGGTTCCCCTGAGGATTATCCTCCTACGCTCAAGTTGTTCCGAGTTCAGTTACTTGAAACAAGTTTTTAAAAAAATGAAAAAACTGCCTTCTTAATCACACAGCTTCGTCATTTATAGCATAAGAAATAGGTTTGAGTGATTTTAAAGCGAGTAAGTAAAAGTGAAGAACCAGAATGGATAAGCAATATAGATTGTGCCACCCAATATGCATTTGTTAAAGCACAATTTTCAGGGAGTTTGCTAAAGAAATTGCGAAAAAAATTATCGTTGACTTCTAGGACTTGTTCAGTATGCGTATACTAATTGTCTCTATGCCCGACTTGAAGAGGACCCACCCTCAACGGTTACATCATCTCATCAAATATTTGTCTCAGAAACACGAGATTACATTGGTATGCGTTAAAGCTTGGTGGCTTGAGGAGCTGCAGGACAAATACTTAGACAACTGCTTGGAGAACATAGACCTCAAATACGCAACAGATGAAAGAATAAACTCGGTCTTTCAAGAGGCTTTGATCGTTAAGAAATATGCTTACAACCCCTCTCTCAAGCAAGAATTTGATGTTTTGTTTAGCTTCCACAACTTAATTGCGGCCTATTTTGTTTGCAAGAAGTCCCAAATCCCCATGGTCTACGATATATGTGACGAAATGCCAGGGTATATCGGCGTCTCAGCTCAAGTGCCACACGTGCTTAAACCACTTGCTAAGTACATTGGAAGACAAATGCTCAAGAAGAACATCGACATAAGTCAGAAAATCACTTACACTTTAGAATCCTTCAGAGAGAAATATGCAATAAGTAACGACAAGTCGTTGTTAATACCGAACGGTGTCGATTTAGAACTCTTTCAAGTGCATAGAAACCTGTCGAAAAATGCGGACACGCGTGCACGCGAATTCACGGTAGGATTTGTCGGGTTCTTGGGAAACTGGGTCGATTTTACATATGCGTTGAAATGCTTGCGGAAGCTGACTGAGAAGCAATACAACATTAAGTTACTTATAGTAGGAGATGGGCCGGCAGGCAAGCATACCAAAGAAATTGCAAAACAACTCAATGTTCTGGACAAAATCGACTTCGTCGGAAGTGTGAGCTATAATGAAATTCCAGCATATATACACCTAATGGATGTATGTCTCATTCCGTTCAATAAGGGCGCAGTAGCAGAAAGCGCGCTCCCGCTGAAACTACTTGAGTATTTAGCTTGTCAAAAGCCCGTGATTTCAACAGAGTTGTTAGGCGTTGTTGAAGCAGTCGGTGACGCCGTCTTGTATGCGTCCGATGGGGCGGAGTTTGAATCTCACCTCACTAGGCTTTATGAGGATGAAGATTATCGAATCGAGCTGGGAATGCGCGGCAGGAAGATTGTGGAAGAAAAGTACAGCTGGGGATCCATAGGCTCACGGCTTGAGCGCTTGCTTGTGGAGTCGGCACTTTAACGCGAAGTGTAAACAAAAGGTGCCGCGCCCCATCCACAAACGAAAACTGGACAATTCTGGTGATATTGTGAAGGTCTGTTTAGTTGGACAGTTCAATGATTCGCTTGACGAAGGCAAGAGAAATGTCGGAAAGTCTCTAAAAGTTGGATTGGAACTTCACGATATTGAGGTCGAAAAAGTCGACTTCTCCTCGTTGATCGAGTGGAAGACGATTAAGGCGTTTCGTCCGGATATTATCCACTTCATCCTCACACCAACCTTCCTCGGGGTCTCAATAGCTAGACTGGCATCTAGGGTATTTCCCCCCGCAAAAACTGTGATCTCAGCCGTTCATCCATCCCTCCGACGAAGCCACCTGTTGAAGCTTTTTAAGCCGGATTTGATGCTAGTTCAATCACCGAGCAGCAACGACTTATTCCAATCGATGGGCATAAAAACGCGATTTTTTCCCAACGGAGTCGACGTCATCAAATTCAAACCGGCAAATGAGAAATGTAAGAGTGAGTTAAGAGCTAAGTTCCAGATATCCAGGCAAGACTTTGTGGTTTTGCACCTCGCATCGCTGCGTAGAGAACGAAATCTTGATATATTCAAAAAAATTCAAGCGGAAGAAGGAATTCAAGTATTGCTTCTTGGGCGGGAGCGCGAAGCTACAGATACAAAATTAATAAGCGAGTTGCGGGCAGCGGGATGTTTAGTATGGGTGCAGCATTTTTCTAGCGTAGAACAAGTTTATAACGTATCAGATTGTTACGTGTTTCCCACTGTTCACAAAAAAGCTTGTATAGAAACCCCTTTGTCGGTGTTGGAAGCGATGGCGTGCAACCTGCCAACTATTTCGACGAGGTTTGGAGCGCTTCCTACGATCTTTAACGAGGGCTGTGGCCTTTTCTTTGCTGAAAACGCGGAGAACATACCCCAAATAGTGCTTGACGTGAAAAATGAGCGCCGACCAGTTGAGACCCGCGGTAATATCTTGCAATATTCTTGGGACAATCTGACGAAGGATCTAGTCGGAATATATGAGGGGCTGTTGGAGTGAATTGGTTTGAACCCCTAAGTAACATCACTGACTGTAATGGAGGGGGTCGTTCCAAGCAAAGATCAGGCCAATGTAGTTTATCAACTTTAAGTAAGGACGAGTCACACTGCGAGCTCTGGCCATTAAGGGTCGCCCCGTACTCCACAAGGAAACCTCAACCCGAGGTGTGGCTGTCTCACTCGCGCAAAGAAGACCAAACACGCTCACAACACACACCTGAGGTATAAGATTGAACGTGGGGGAATGTACTCAAAAGCTACGATTTCTAATAGGTTCTAAACACGTTTAAGTGTTATTCGCGTAACGCGAAGCCATCAAGATGAAAGATACTGTGGTAATTTATTTCATGGGGATGGACGGCTCTGGCAAAAGCACTCTTTCGTCCTATTTGTATAAAGAGCTTCAAGACAGAAGTTACAACGTTGAACGCGTTTGGTGGTTAGAATATGAGAATTCGGTTTTCAGGAGGCTGCTGAGAAGGCTAGGCCGAACGAGTGTGTTGAGGTTTAGCCCGCGCCCGAATGACTTGGAGTCGTTCGGGCGAAGAAAGGACCGGTTAACATATAAACTCTTCAAAGCACTTTATCCGCGGCTGGTTCTGTTTGATTACGTGCTCTTCGGAATGAGAAAGGTTTGGATTCCGAAGAAGACAGGTCAAAAAAAAATTCTGATTTTCGATCGGTATATTTATGATGTGGTCTATTCTCTGAGTCAGGAATTTGGTTATGCTGAACCCACGAGGGTAGCCTTGTTCAGAGTGTTCGGAAGAGTGCTGCCAATCCCAGACAAGATATTTATGATAGAAATCCCACCAGAAATTGCCTTCTCGCGAAAAAAGGAGGAATTTCGGTCGATTAAGAGTGCGCAAGCACTCTGGCAGAACCACCAAGAGCTGTTCCGCGCGGTAGATCGTTCATTTCCCGGAAAGTCGGTCATCATCGACAATACGCGCGACATAGAAAACGCACAACAGGAGATCCTGGAAGAAGCGTTGAGTTTGGTTGACCGTGAGAGGTTGCAATGAGCCAAGTGCTGGTGATTGGGATCGATGCGTTGGATTCGATGACGCTGTCTAAGCTTGAACGAGGGCTGCCAACGTTTCGCAAATTAAGGGAAGAATCGGGAGGCATCGAATTCGATGGCGTCTTCCCTCCTGACTCGCCCACGTCTTGGGGATCGATATATACCGGGCTAAATCCGGCAAAGCACGGCATCGTACTTTTTACTGATCCTTTGACTAGAGTTGGCACGATGATCACAAAAGATGTCGACGATACAACCATCCGCGGACGAACATTTTGGGACTTAGCGGGTGCGGAAGGAAGAAGCGTCGTCATTCTCCCACACCTTCTGGGATACCCGCCTTGGCGTGTAAACGGGGTCATGATAGGGAGGTCGGGGGTGAAAAACGAAGCCAAAGCGTACCCACGGGATTTCAACGAAAATCACCCCGTCTCTGAATTCAGATGGGGCCTTGATCTGTATCCTGGGAGGCGCAAGGACGCGTACGTTCGTCTGGCCAAGCAGCAGATTAAGCGCGAAACGGAATTCGTGATGCAGCTTCTGAAGGAATGCGCGTGGGACTTGTTCTTTGTGTCGTTTGGAGAGCTTGACGTAATTCAGTATTCTTATTGGAGCTATTACGATGAGAAAGATCCAGAGTATTCGGAAAACAACGCCTACAAAGATGTAATTCCAGATTTTTATCGGATTTACGACGAGATCATCGCTAAGCTTCTAGCCGCGAGCGGTTCGGACACCACTACGATTGTGGTCAGCGACCATGGGATAGGCAGTCGCCCCGTCAATTTGGTGAATCTCAATGAATGGCTTCGGCGAATCGACATGTTGTCCGTGCGAAATGGTACGAAGAGCAAAACGCGTGCATTCTCGCCTGTAACGCGATTAAAGCGCTCCGTGGTAACAGCGGTAAACAAATACGAGCTTGGCAATCACGCGGTTAAGGCGTTGCGTGTCTTCCCGCAAGCCAAAGAGTGGATACTCAGTCAAAATCCCATTGACTGGGACAATACTGTGGCTTATTTGACCGACCAATCAGGAATCAAGAACTATCCATACGGGGGTATTCTCCTCAAACAGGAGAACCTCGACGACGGCGATTACGAACCATCGCGCGACTCGATCATAGACGCGTTTCTCAAAATCACGGATCCTAAAACGGGTCAAAGAGTTGCAAACTGGGCGGTGAAGCGTGAGGAGCTGTATGAAGGTGATTACATGAAGCGCTATCCGGATATCGTGTTTGAACTAAGCTCTGACTATTGCGCGGGGACGGCCGTTCCCGCACCAATCTTTGGTAGGAGCATTACGCATAGTCTTGCACCTGGGTACCACAAACAACATCACGCGGTTTTCTTGATCTCCAATGCAGAAAGAAACGTCAGCAAGAAGGACATGAATTTGATGGATGTCGCTCCGACCATTTTAGATCTGTTAGATATTGACTGGAGACGGTTTGATTTTGACGGGAAAAGCATCTTTGGAAAATGACCCAAAATGCCGAGTTGCCACTGTTTCCTTCCCTTGGCAATCTAACGCGCCCTACAAATTCTTGTCGGAATTGCTGAAAATTCTTGACCCTCTTTGCAAAAAAATTGTGGTGATAGACGGAAATACGGACAGGATCAACGTAGTATCTGAAAGCGTCGAACTTCGCGATATAGGTGTAGGATTACATTATGTAGCCGAAAAAAGACCGACACTCTATTCTGGGCTTTTGTGGATCGTTAAATGTTTTCTCGCGCAGGCGAAAAGCAGCCTGGAACTTATAAAAATCCGCCGTGAAGTGGATATCGTTATTTTTTATCTGGCGAATCCGTTTTATCTAATACCTGTAGTTACTTCAAAGCTCTTGCGGAAAAGAACGATAGACGTTATCACCAGGAGCACGCCAGAAGATCTGCTGGACAGAATACTTAGCGTGCAGGACCCGTTTCTCTTCAAGCTCTTTGATGGAATCTCGCCAGAGACTTCTACACTGATCGATGAATTGAGGCTGACAAAATATCAGAACAAGGTCCTCCCCGAAGGAGCTCGATTTGTTGACACGTCAGATTACAAAATAGACAATGATATAGAAGATCGCGAACTAGTAATCGGTTTTGTTGGTCGGCTGGACAAAGCAAAAGGAGTCGCCGAGTTTGTCGAAGCAATCCCGCTCGTGGCCAAGTCTTATAACAACGTGAAGTTCCTTATCGTTGGATCAGGAAAATTGTCGCATTTTGTCGACGAAAAGAGGACTGCCCTCCTTGAAAAATTTGGCGTTGATTTAGAAGTCACAGGTTGGATCGCAGAAGAGGAGTTGCCAATCTATCTAAACACACTTCGACTACTCGTACTGCCGACATCGCACCCCGAGGGTTTACCGACTATCGTATTGGAGGCGATGGCGTGCGGTACTCCAGTGTTGGCTACAGCAAAAGGAGGCATTGTAGATGTGATCAAGGATGAAGAAACGGGCTTCATCACGGAGGATCGTACCCCCGCAGTGATCGCTGAGAATATAACAAGGGCGATATCTTACCCCGATATAGATAGAATTGTTGCAAATGCCTACAACGTAATCGAGCGAAAATTCACGTACATTAAGGCAGTAGAGCGCTGGCGCAGAATCTTAGAACTCGCGGTTAGTAAGTAATGCATTGACTTCGCGTCAAATGATTAGCATTGACACGGAGCTGAAATGGGGGAGATTCCATCCGGAAAAGTAAGTAGCCAGAATGCTTCAATTGCGAGCACAAAGCAATCGCCGCTGTCCATAGCTTTTTGGTACGCCAGCTTTGTCGACACTTCTTCGTACAAAATAGAAAAGAGTATCGCGGAACGCCAGGAAATCGTTGACTTCATTGGGGGCTAGCCAAGGAAGGAAGTTGCGGAGTTAATTGAGTCAATTCCTCTTGTCATTCTCTCTGAGCTTAGCGTACGGACTTTTGTGTAGCTGAGCTCTGGAGATCCAAAATTTTGTCATTTAGATGCAGACTTACACGTAGAGATATAAGAACACCTTTTAAAATGATAACGCGTCACTTTGCCTTTCAGATTTATCAATACGGGCGATTAAAAGTGCAACGCCAACCTTTGACATCAATAGAGAGAGCTTAAACCTCAAGGCGATGGTTGCGTCGTTGTTGATGTTTTTAAGGAGGGATATCTTCGTTATGCGGCTATTTTGCCCGCAGAGAAGGTTTTGTATTTCGCCAGGCGTTAAGAAGGAAACGATTACGTTCTTGCCCATTCCAAAAAACTTTGAAGAAATACCCATATGTGAAAATAAAAGGGTAGCGTGAAAAAGTAATGTAGTGCAGAGGTTACATTTGTTATACTGTTCAAGGATGATGACAAAACCTTCGTTTTTGACAACGCGAATAAGTTCTTCAACAGCTTTTGCTGCATTTAATTTTGATTCGTTTTGTGTACTCCCAACAAGATGATGGAGTAAGTTTTTCGCGATGCAATAGTCGAAAGTCTGATCTTGAAAAGGTAAATTTAGAGCCGTGCATCCGATTAAATTGATGTTTGGATTTGCCTGAAACTGATAGGTTTCTGGAACAAAATCACAGTTGTAAAGCTTAGTCACTGAGGAGTTAGATTCAATTAGATCTAAAAGGGCGCCACTTCCACCACCGATTTCTAAAACTTTTGAATCGGAATTGCACGTCTCATTCACGAAGCTTATGATGTCTTTATCTTCCGCGTGCACAAGACCGCGTCTACTGCGATAATCAATGATTGTGTCAGTTGAAAAATGCGTTCTGAGTTTGTCATTTATCGGAGATCCCAATGTCTTGCCTCTATCTTTACAATCTTTAAATTACAGATCCGTCAAAATTCTAGCATACACACATGATTTCCGTGTTCAATTTAGATAGTTATTAGTTGATTCCAAACTCATTTGTTACCTGCAAGCGTCCAATTACTTCGCCAACTTAAAATATTTTGTTTTTCTATTCATGCAACAAAATAAAGTAGTTCGTTGGAACAACGAAATACTGCAACACGCAAACAAAACAGGCGGACTAGTTCCACTCTTTAAATCTAATTGCTCGGAATAAGCATATTCCACGCCAAATTGAGGCAAGAATGAAAATTGCTATTACTTCGATGAGCGACATCTCATCCAATGATGGAACTAGCGTGCGAGCAAAACGTGTCTTTGAATTGCTGCAGAAAAAGTACGATTGCAGACTAATCATAAGGGGAAAGCACGGCAGCAAATCCGAAAATGTAGAGATAATCAGGCCATCAAAGCTTTACAATTTTCAACTGATACCCGTTGTTTTAAAGAGTCGATTCGATCTTATTTATTGTTCAAACGATTTTTGGGGCTTTCTTACCTACTTCACATTAGCAAAGTTGTACAGTTACAAGATAGTGTTTGAAGCGCACGGGATCCAATTGTTCGAAAAGGAATGCGGCTTGCCGAACCCGGGTCGGATGGACAACATCAGGATTGCGACCTGCAAGTGGCGCGAGGAGTTCGCCCTCAAACACGCCGATTGCGTAATTGTTCTATCCTCAGACATTTTTACCTACTGCCAAAGGTTTAGCAAGCGCATCTTCTTAATCCCCGTTTTTGTAGATGAAAAAAAATTTAAGCCTCAAGAAAGCTCTAATCAACGCAAAAGAGACCGCAAAGAACAAAGAGTTGTTGGGGTAATTGGGCCCTTCATCAAAGGGAGAAGGAATAACTATTTTCTAGATTTCATATATAATAACATAGGCAAGTTTGATGAGCACATCAAGGTCATCATCATCGGTGAATGCAGCTATAGAATCAAAAATGAGCGAATATCCTACACCGGTTATCTCAACGATGTCGAAGATTATATAAACCAATTAACGCTCTTGGATGCTGTTTTAGTGCCTATGGATCTCCCTACATTTGGACCGCTGAACAAAATTCTAGAACCAATGGCGTGTTCGGTACCAGTTTTTACAACACCAGTGGGCGCAGTCGGCTTAGATCATGTCAAGTCCGAGAATGACATCTTCATCTGCGATGAAGCTAAGCTGGTAGCCAAGGTCAATGAATCTCTATTTGACGTAGACCTTATGGAGAGAGTTGGGAAAGAAGCTCGGCGCACGATTGAAACCTATTATAGTGCAACAGCTAACAACACAAAGCTCATTAATGTGATCGAACGAGTCGATGTTCTTCATTGAGGCGTTCCTCGAAAGAGGAACGTAAAGCGAAGAGAGTGTCTGAATGAACTTGAAGAAAGCGGATTACGAGCGCTATAAAGCATATAGCGAATATTCATTTTCATCTTCCGAATTCAAGAAGTTAGACTACATCGTGGAAAGCATCCAGAAGTTAAGTGCGGGGGCCTCCATGCACCTCTTGGATCTTGGATGTGGAAACGGCAATGTCTCAACCGTTCTAGCAAGTTTTGGGCATGACGTGTTAGGGATTGATATGAGCGAGGATTGCATAAGATATGCAACCTCCCTGAAGAGCAAATACTGTCTAAAAAACTGCAATTTTCAGCTCGGAAATGCTAGCGACGTTCAACGCCTTGGTCGATCGTTTGATGCAGTCATTTGCTCAGAGGTTCTGGAACACGCGTATGAGCCCATATCGATCCTGTTTGCAGCTCACGCTGTTTTGAAGCAAGATGGTATATTGATCGTCACGGTTCCAAATGGCTATGGGCCTTTTGAAGTATCAAACAAGCTGTGGGGCCTAATTCCAAAAAATAAGCACATAGCACGCCTATGCATGTCTCTTAAGTATCGTTTGTCTCGAGAAGCGAATGTCCAGTCCGTTAATACTAGTGGTGAAGGGAGTCAACACGTTCAATTCTTCACAAAAAAGAGATTATACCGGTTATTTGAAACAACCGGCTTCAAGATTATTAACAGCAGATCTTCAGATTTCATTTCGGGCATAATACCTTTTCACCATGTGATTCGAAAGTCGGCCCTTCTCTGCAGGATTGATTTTGCTCTCGCAGACGTATTGCCCTCGGCTGTCGTGAGTGGATGGTACTTCACCCTGCGTAAGAGTGATTATTAGTATGATCGAACATGGCTCAGTAGGTATTCAAACCAGACTAAATCCAGCTAATCAGGCGAGTTGCGATACTGGCGCGAGCTATATCATTCATTATTGCCTAGACTATCGCGATACTACGTAGAACAGCCCAACTCTTTAAAAGAAATGGGTATTACTGCTGTCTTTCGCACCTCTTTGCACACAAGTCGCCAACAAATCGGATTTCTGAATCTTCGTCACAGCCCATTGCAGTGGCGCCTGCACCCTTGTGTCGGGAACGCCGCCTTCGTGATAATAAGTTGGTTATGCGCATATGGGCGCATGACGCGCGGTACATCCGTCGCCGTTTTAAATGAGTACTTGCACACGAGCCACTGAGCAAGTCCATAGCTTTGCGATAACACACGAAACGCGCAATTGAGCTTGTTTGCTACAAGGTGACGTTATTGTTGCGATATTACGTTGAGCTGAGGGGGATTACCATAACGGTCAACAAATCTTAGGAGATGTCTTACTAAACAAACAGCTCGAGATACTCAGGTTTCTGCTGTATCTTTTAGTCCCGGGCAGACACGCTCGTAGCAAAGAGTTAATCATGCCTCATCTTAACATCGTCTCGATACAGAAGGAATTCACGTTAGATCAATAAAGCAGGAATCGAAGAGCGAGTTATTGCTTATTCTGTCAAACACCGAGACTGTCATTGTTATATGGAGAAGAAAGTCTTCTCTCACGAATATACATTAGCGCCTCCATTAGAGTAAATCAGACTTTTGTCACTAACAAAGAGTGTGACATTTTGTATAGACACCCCTGCATTTACGCCTATACTTGAGGGAATTACAGCCTGATTGTGTTCAATGTTGTAAGTGCCCAAGAAGATGAAACTACTAGGAGCTGATGTGTTTTGTAGCATCAGCCCTTGTGCTGATGGGACAAAAGCGGCAATTAACGCTGATCTGAACTCATCTCCGTATATGATCTGTCTACCTGTGAGAGTAGCGGTGAAGGTGACGGGCTGGCCGATTGCAGGGGCCGTGGTGGACGCGGCGAGGGTGATAGCATCGCTTCCTTCGTATGTGATTGCTTGGCTTGTGGTTTGGCTTGTGGCTTGGCTGCTGCCGACACGGACGATGACGGCGCCGCTTGTTGTGGAGTAATAAGATCCGTCGCCGGCGAAGGTGGCTTGGTAGACATATTGACCAGCGGAGCTCAACGGCTGGGTGAGGGTAATCTGACCGGTGGCGTTGGTGGTTTCTTTGGTGTCGTTGTACCTGACGCCGTTGAAGTAGTGGAATATGGTGACGGATTTTCCGGAGAGGGGGATCATACCGCTATTATTGGCCAGCCACGAGACTCCGACGATCTCCTGGTGATTGAACTGCATATCATCAATGTTATTGCTCAGCGCGATCGTCTGACTACCCTCTGCAAGGGCCAAAACAAAGCTGGTCGAAAAAAACAGATAGACCACTAAGTATAAGGCGAGCAACCTTGTCAAACGTGAGAGATTCGCCTGCGAGCTGCCAAACTCGAGCTTACTTTTAACTACATTCTTTGTCGCGCTACCAGCCTCACCGATTTTGATGAAACCTACGGCGAGGAATGGTGCTAATAAGATCGACGTAATCTGGAACACCCGAGACCAGTTTAAGGAGCGGCTGATATAAGGAACCGCTACATTAACGATCAGGAATCCTAACGCAACAGCCGAGATGACTACATAGGGGCGTTGAAACTTGAAACGGTGCTTTTTCAGAAAAATTACCACGCACACGCCCGCTAGGATAAAGAACTGGTTGAGGTAGTAAAAAGACGCGTCGGCTACGGATACTACCCGATGAAGGATGGAGCCTTGCGGTGCATGCGCCTGTTGAGCCGCGATGTTTACGGCTTGGCTGTACGTAGGGTCGAACATGTTTTGTATTGAACCTACGACCTGACTACCTAGTGAAGAGAGAGCTAAAAGGTTTTGTTGTTGCGCAGTGAAAGCGTACCACGCAAATGACGCAATGAAAAGGATCAAGATGAAGAGAGTCGTTACGGCGCTTCGCGGGGATGATTTAGGTGACGGAGCAAAGAGCTCATTGTCCTTGCGGATCCCTAACTCAGTTCGAAATAATGACATCGTCGGTTTTGATCCATCGACGGGTGCTACGGTTAATACGAGCCACATCACAAAAAAGAAAAATAGGGCTATGTACGTCAAGCCGTAATGGGATACCACCAGTGAGAGACTGAATACTATAAAAAGCGCTGATTGGATCGTTTTGTTCATTTCTTTGCTTACGAGCAGCAAAATCAATAAAACAAAGAAAAACTCGGCTATTTCCTGTCTTCCCAATTGAGTCATTTCGACGAAAAAGCTCAAGATCGACATGAAAAAGAAACTCGACAGGAACGCTATTTTCTCATCCACCTGTCTGCGAAATATTTGGTATAAGCCAAGCGGAACCAGGGCAAATATTGCGGGATACACGATCTTGAAAACCCATATGAGGTCGAGGCTCGAGATGATGGAGTAAATAGGCGCAAATGCAACAATGCTTAACATACCATCATAGTGATTGAACAGACTGGGATTCCAGACACCTGCACTCAATACGGAGTTAGCTAAGCTCCACTCACTCAGAATGTCCCATCCAGTAACAAACGCTGAGATAAGTGTCTCTTGAAACAGGAGCGATAGGGCTATCACGAAAACTGCGAAAGGATATAGTTTCGACGGAATGAACGTATCGAACGCGATTAAAAGGACAACGGCACCAAGTATCAAGTAAAGAGCAAACTGTCCCACAGGTACGTTGTAAGTATTGACAAGGTAGGTGCTAAAAACTGTGATAAAAGGTATTATGACTAAAAATAACGTTGGAGTCAACGGGACCGATATTTCAGTGTTGAAAAGAGGTATCGGGTTTAGGCGTTTACCGGAACCGGGGGAGTAACCGACGTGACCCGTTGTTCTGTTTCTGAAGTAGGCAACAGCACACAATACCAGTACTACCAAGCTTACCGAGCTAGTGACACTAATACTAGAGAGCGGTTTAATCACGTTGACTGCGCTGAACACAATGGTATTTACAAGCCCGATCGACATCACGACTGTGATGCTCAGCCCCACTGCATACAATACAGCTTCAACGATACCCAGGTTGCGCAGTCTGAGGGCTGCTAATATAAGAGTCCCTGGGACGAACGTGAGATACACAAAGCCTATAAGCGGCTGAACAATCGGGATCGAGACTCCTAAAACGTTTAGTCCCATTAGCGTCCACAATGCGATTTGAAGCGAAAGCACCGTGGCTAGCAATTGTTTTATGCCTACTTCTTTCAGGTTGATGCGGGTCTCGAGCTTCATTGATTTACGGGGATACGCTAAGAATGAGATAAAATGATACGATAAATGCAAGATACCTAGGGTTCGTTGGCACTATTCTCAAGCAGCTTAACGTGATCAGTTATGCGCAATAAGTTTTTGGAAGCGATGCAAGTAGAAACATTCGTCCCGTTAACGTTATTTCACACACCATGATCTACAGTGGAGCTGAAGGGGATTTATTATTTGCGACGTCTACTTCGTAAGTATCATACATAATGGCTCGGGCGCCAAAACTTTCCTTGTACGCAGCAAGACCACGATTTAGGTAAGATCCACCTTTTTCCGTTGATATCCCAAAATCAAAATACTTCTTCCCAGTTGAACAATGAGTTATTAAGAAATTCCAGAGTAAGTCTGCGGCCCTCACTTTAAGTCCTATTTCGCTCGATGCGGCGTACTGTCCATGAGCGACGGGTTTCCTTTCGTAGATAATCACGCCTGCAAGCATTATCTCATCCCTATAAGCGGAAAAAAGCTTAATATTTTCAGGGAATTTCTGCGCGAGGGATGCTATCTCACTCGACGTATGAGTGGGCATTACGTTATACTTACTCTTTAGCACCTCCTCCTCTATAGACATAAACGCTTCAAAATCATCAGTTCGCTTAATTGTGATCCCGCTCTTCTTGGCTAGCGTTATCCCCCGCCTTCTTAATCTACTAAATGGGATAGGTTCATCGAAAACAATGGCAGAAGAGACATCGCGTCTGATTAGCCTTGCACCATATCGAAAAAGGGCATAAAGATCCTCCTCTGCTGGGACCGTGTGGTAAATATGCGGAATTGCTTTGTACACTATGGTCTTAATCCGATGTTGGCTTAGATACTCCATCAAAGAGTCAAATAGGTCCAACATCAACTCGATTTTCATTTGTTTGTTTGATGCGACGCCTCCAAAAGTGAGACCTTCGTGGCTGTGTAAAACACTGCCCGATACATTTGCTGGCATGACAGCGATCAGGACGTCGTCTTCAAAAAAAAGAAGCGATGAATCTAGGAACCTATCTTTGTGATATTCCATGTAGTCTCGAAAGAAAAGAAAGCTCCCGTTTTTAGACTTGCTTATGAAATTATTCCATCGAGATTTATAGCTGGATTCATACCTGACTATATCAATCATGCTCGGGCTCCTACTATCGTGTTGTTACGTAATTCACGAGCTGAGCACAATCGTGTGTTAACGCGTAATTTCATAACACCCTAGTCTTGAAGTATGTCTTATAGGAATCTACTATTCGCCACGTCTGCTTCATAAGTATCGTACACAATGGCTCGGGAGCCAAAATATTGCTTGTTCGCAGCAAGGCCACGATTTAGGTAAGATCCACCTTTTTCCGTTGATACCCCAAAATCAAAATACTTCTTCCCAGTTGAATAATGAGTGATTATAGAGTCAAACACTAAATCTGCGACCCCCATTTTTTTCGCTGTATCGCTCGATGCGATATATTGCGCGTGAGCGACGGGTCCACTTTCGTAGATAATCACGCCTGCAAGCATGATCTCATCCTTGTAAGCCGCAAGAAGCTTAATATTTTCAGGGAATTTCTGCGCGAGGGATGCTATCTCACTCGACGTATGAGTGGGCTTTACGTTGTATTTACTCCTGAGTACGTCCTCCACTATGGACATAAACGCTTCAAAATCATCAGTTCGCTTAATTGTGATCCCGCTCTTCTTGGCTAGCGTTATCCCCCGCCTTCTTGATTTACTAAATGGGATAGGTTCATCGAAAACAATGGCAGAAGAGACATCGCGTCTGATTAGCCTTGCACCATATCGAAAAAGTGCATAAAGATCCTCCTCTGCTGGGACCGTGTGGTAAATATGCGGAATTGGTTTGTACACTATGGTCTTAATCCGATGTTGGCTTAGATACTCCATTAAAGAGTCAAATAGGTCCAACATCAGTGCGATTTTCATCTTCTTCCGATCAGATATCACCCCTCCAAATGTCAAACCAGCATGACTGCAAAAAATGTCATCCACGATATGTGCGGGCATGAGAGCGACTAAATCGTCTTCTTCAAAAAAAAGAAGCGATGAATCTAGGAACCTGTCTAAGTGGTAATCCATGTAGTCTCGATAGAAAAGAAAGCTCCCGTTACTGGACTTACTTACGAAATCATCCCATCGAGATTTGTAGCTTGGATCATATTTGACTATTTCAATCATCTGAGGGACTCTTTTTGCCTTTCAACTAAATGTGTAGTAACACGTGACGTAGGATCTATCTGGCAGATATCCCGAGTGCAATTCTACAGTTTTTATTCTAATCAGATTTTTAACTACGGAAAACATTCCTCCAGGAAGTTCATTTAGTCACGTCTTTCATAAGAATCAATCGATTCGATTTTTTGTGTGATCATTTAGACCAAAAATTATCATGTGTGAGCGTGTTTTGATCACTGGAATTTAATTCATGGACAAATTGGTTGTCTCGCCTGAAACTAATGCGTCGATCTCGCGAAATGGCGCATTCAGTTCAAGAGAGCACCAAGTGCAAGCTTGGGTTTTTAAAAAGGCTTTGTCCGCGGTGACACGTACCTGATGAGAGACGGCGCTCCCAAATTAGCGTCACCGAAATCGCATACCCGAATCACCACCGAACGCACTGCGCTGTCGAGAGACCAACTAGCTGAGGACACGACTAAGCGACTTATAGGCTAGCCGACACTCATCTGTGCGCGCGCGATGTGACTGAGACTAGCTTCTTAGCCCAGCCCAGCTGTTTAGTCCAAATCAGCTTTTTGTATGCAAAATCACGGATCTTGTACACCCTGTCGCGTTTTGCGAGCATCCAAAATGGTTCTAATAGTGGATCAAACTTCGCTTTGTATCGAGAAAGACGCTCGTTATTAGTTGCGCCCAAATCCAGCTTCTTAAAGCCCTCTGATTTTGCCCGCTGAATGACTTCCCAATCAAGATACTCATTCACACCCAGGTCCCTCCGCGCACTAGCGCCACCGATCCAGCTGCAATATCGTTCCTTTTGCATAACGCAGCACACGGTTGCGGTCGCGAGTCTTCCGTCGATGGTAAGGGTGTACACGGTTATGTCCTGGGGGAACGCAGCCACAAGCTCCTTGAGATATCTATCGCTGAGTAGAGGCACTTTTACTCCGAGTTCGGGGAATCTCTTTCGCCAGAGTTCAAGCATTGGGCCTACGTCGTTCGTTTGTTGTATCTCAGGTGAATGTGCGCTCACATACTTTATCTTCTGCCTGCAGCTCTTAGAGAATGATGCCCAGATTTCATCGAGGGATCTTTCCAAGTCGATAGTGTACGTCAGCCACAATTGCCCCCAATACTTCTTCCAAATGAAAGAGCGCACGTCAATGAAATTTGGGACGGTCATTATAAAGATGTGATTCGGAGCGATCGTATCAATTTCCCTGCACACCTCGCTTGTCACTTGCTCAAAGATTTTTTCCCTGGCACTTGCCTTGAGTGTTTGCACGCTAGGATCAAAAGCGGGACCTAAATACCAAATTTGTGTACCAAATTCGAGGGGTGGCGGGGAGACCATGTGAGTCATTCCGAGTCGGTCCCGCCCAATAAAAAACGGGAATATGCATCTCAACTCTTCTCCTGAGTATACGCAGTAGGGCAAGAATTGGTACTTCGAATGTCGCTCAACAGTCTTTAGGAAGTCCCACTTGTGAAATAGTAATCCCTGCGGGCTAGTTTCGACAAACTGGTCCCATCGCTTTTTATCTTCAAGCAACTCAACAACTATTTTGCGCCATCCCCATTCCGCTGTTTGTCATCAAGGTGTTTTTGGAGCAGTATAGTAACATCATTTGATAAAGATTAACCGATTTAGCGCAAAACGGAGATCAAGAGACATAATTATGTCACAAGGGTGTAAGAACGCCCTTATCGCGTTCAAGGCATCAATAGGCCTTTCCGAGACCTCTCGCGTACTCGCAAAAGACTTCGCGTGCGCGAACAATCCTCGCTCTAATTCGCTCTCTAAAGATAGCCCCTCTGCGGTGGAATGTGCTTGATAAGTAACGTGCTCCCGAATTAGCGTCACCCCTACCGTATACACGAATAACCGCCACACGGACTTTTCTATGAGGGGCTAACTAGCTGAAGACATGATTAAGCAACTTATTGTCTCGCAAGCTTCATGGATGAGCACGCGGTAATGCATCTGAGACTAGCTTTCTAGCCCTGCTCAGCTTTTCGAAAGCAAACCCGACAGTCTTGCACAGCCTGTCGACCCTCTCGACATAGTAAAACGGTTCTAGAACTGGATCAAACTTCGCTTTGTATTGAGAGAGACGCTTATCAGATTCGCCCAAATCTAGCTTCTTAAAGCCCTCTGATTTTGCCTGCCGAACGACTTCCCATATAAGATAATCGGTCACACTCAGGTCCTTGCGTGCATTAACGTTACCGATCCAATAGCAATATCGTTCCTTTTGCATAACGCAGCACACGGTTGCGGTCGCGAGTCTTCCGTCGATGGTAAGGGTGTACACGGTTATGTCCTGGGGGAACGCAGCCACAAGCTCCTTGAGATAGCTATCGCTGAGTAGAGGCACTTTTACTCCGAGTTCGGGGAATCTCTTTCGCCAGAGTTCAAGCATTGGGCCTACGTCGTTCGTTTGTTGTATCTCAGGTGAATGTGCGCTCACATACTTGATTCCCTGCCTGCAGCGCCTAGTGAATGAGGCCCAGATCTCGTCGAGGGATCTTTCCAAGTCGATAGTGTATGTGAAGCTTATGTGCCCCCCATACCCGTTCCAAATGAAGAAGCGTACGTCAATGAAATTTGGGACGGTCGCAATCTGGACGAAATTCGGAGCGATCGTATCAATTTCCCTGCACACCTCGCTTGTCACTTGCTCAAAGATTTTTTCCCTGGCACTTGCCTTGAGTGTTTGCACGCTAGGATCAAAAGCGGGACCTAAATACCAAATTTGTGTACCTGCATATGGGGGCGGTGGGGAAAGCATGTGAGTCATTCCGAGGCGGTCCCGCCTAATAAAGAACGGGAATATGCATCTCAACTCTTCTCCTGAGTATACGCAGTAGGGCAAGAATTGGTACTTCGAATGTCGCTCAACAGTCTTTAGGAAGTCCCACTTGTGAAATAGTAATCCCTGCGGGCTAGTTTCGACAAACTGGTCCCATCGCTTTTTATCTTCAAGCAACTCAACAACTATTTTGCGCCATCCCCATTCCGCTGTTTGTCATCAAGGTGTTTTTGGAGCAGTATAGTAACATCATTTGATAAAGATTAACCGATTTAGCGCAAAACGGAGATCAAGAGACATAATTATGTCACAAGGGTGTAAGAACGCCCTTATCGCGTTCAAGGCATCAATAGGCCTTTCCGAGACCTCTCGCGTACTCGCAAAAGACTTCGCGTGCGCGAACAATCCTCGCTCTAATTCGCTCTCTAAAGATAGCCCCTCTGCGGTGGAATGTGCTTGATAAGTAACGTGCTCCCGAATTAGCGTCACCCCTACCGTATACACGAATAACCGCCACACGGACTTTTCTATGAGGGGCTAACTAGCTGAAGACATGATTAAGCAACTTATTGTCTCGCAAGCTTCATGGATGAGCACGCGGTAATGCATCTGAGACTAGCTTTCTAGCCCTGCTCAGCTTTTCGAAAGCAAACCCGACAGTCTTGCACAGCCTGTCGACCCTCTCGACATAGTAAAACGGTTCTAGAACTGGATCAAACTTCGCTTTGTATCGAGAAATACGCGCATCACTTTCGCCCAAATCCAGCTTCTTAAAGCCCTCTGATTTTGCCCGCTGAATGCCTTCCCATATAAGATACTCTTGAACGCTCAGGTCCTTGCTTGCATTAACGCCTCCGATCCAGTAGAAATATCGCTCCTTTTGCATAACACACGCGGCTGCGGTCGCGAGTCTTCCGTCGATGCTGATGGTGTACACGGTCACGTCCTCGGGGAACGTAGCCACAAGCTCTTTGAGGTAGCTATCACTGAGAAGCGGCACTTTCACCCCGAGTTCGGAGAATCTCCCCTTCCAGATGTCAAGCAACGGAGTGACGTCGTGCGTTTGTTGTATCTCAGGTGAATGTGCCCGTGCACGCTTAATCTTCCGCCTGCAGCTTCCAGAAAATGAGGCCCAGATCTCGTCGAGGGATCTTTCCAAGTCGATAGTGTATGTGAAGCTTATGTGCCCCCCATACCCGTTCCAAATGAAGAAGCGTACGTCAATGAAATTTGGGACGGTCGCAATCTGGACGAAATTCGGAGCGATCGTATCAATTTCCCTGCACACCTCGCTTGTCACTTGGTTTAAAATTTTTTCCCTAACGCTTGCCTTGAGTGTTTGCACGCTAGGATCAAAAGCGGGACCTAAATACGGAATTTGTGTACCTAAATAGAACTGCGGGGGGGAGCATAAATAAGTCAGCCCGTAGTCTCGCGCAATAAAGAACGGGAATATGCATCTCAACTCTTCTCCTGAGTATACGCAGTAGGGCAAGAATTGGTACTTCGAATGTCGCTCAACAGTCTTTAGGAAGTCCCACTTGTGAAATAGTAATCCCTGCGGGCTAGTTTCGACAAACTGGTCCCATCGCTTTTTATCTTCAAGCAACTCAACAACCATATTTACACCCCTGCCTCGCACTAAGACCACACCCAGCAGAAAGAGTGAGGTAAGCAAAGATTATTCAATCTTTGAGGCTAAACTATCGCCGCAAGCACCGAGGTTTTTTACGGGATAAAAGCTAAAACACGCAACATCGCCAAAGCTACCTACTTTCTTCCCTTTGTACTCTGCTCTCGGGCTTGACAGATACGCCGCGCAGTATGCAGCGAGGAATTATTAAGTGGAGACTCTTTCGCCACAAATCATCTTCTTCTGTTAAGCAATCACAAGTGGAAAATGATCGTGCCGATAATTCTCAATTTCATCATATCCTGGTGTTGGAGTGGATCTCAGAGGAGTCATTATACGCCGTGTCTACCTTGCAGGTATCATACACGATGGCTCGGGCGCCAAAACCTTCCTTGTTCGCAGCGAGGCCACGATTTAGGCAAGCCCCACCTTTTTCCGTTGATATCCCAAAATCAAGATACCTCTTCCCAGTGGAATACTGGGTAATTAGGGAGTCAAACACTAGATCTGTGGCCCCCAATTTTTTCCCTGTATTGTTCGATGCGATGTACTGTGCATGAGCGACGGGTCCACTTTCGTAGATAATCACGCCTGCAAGCATGATCTCATCCTTGTAAGCCGCAAGAAGCTTAATATTTTCAGGGAATTTCTGCGCGAGGGATGCTATCTCACTCGACGTATGAGTGGGCTTTACGTTGTATTTACTCCTGAGTACGTCCTCCACTATGGACATAAACGCTTCAAAATCATCAGTTCGCTTAATTGTGATCCCGCTCTTCTTGGCTAGCGTTATCCCCCGCCTTCTTGATTTACTAAATGGGATAGGTTCATCGAAAACAATGGCAGAAGAGACATCGCGTCTGATTAGCCTTGCACCATATCGAAAAAGTGCATAAAGATCCTCCTCTGCTGGGACCGTGTGGTAAATATGCGGAATTGCTTTGTACACCAACGTCGTAATCCGCTGTTGGTCCAAGTACTTCATTAGACAACCAAATAGGTTCAACATCAACTCCATTCTCATTTGTTTGTTTGATATGATGCCTCCAAAAGTGAGCCCTCCGTGGCTGTGTAAAACACGGCCCGATACATTTGCGGGCATGACAGCGATCAGGACGTCCTCTTCAAAAAACAGAAGCGATGAATCTAGGAACCTACCTGAGTGGTATTCCATGTAGTCTCGATAGAAAAGAAAGCTCCCGTTTTTGGACTTGCTTACGAAATCGTCCCATCGCGGTTTGTAGCTTGATTCGTACTTGACGATTTCGATCACGCTAGGTTCGTTTTTTTTCTTGCTTACGAAATCGTCCCATCGCGGTTTGTAGCTTGATTCGTACTCGGCTGTTTCAATCATGTCAGGGCCCCTACTGCTGTTTTTTTATGCAATCGTTAGGTCTTAACTATTGTTAAAGCATTTAAATGTTATGTAAAGCATTAATAGTTTTAATTTATATAAAAATGGACCGGTGGTCAAGCGTCAATTAGACAACAACTTATGCTTTTCGCTAAGGACTTGTGTTGCGTCAAGAGTGAAACATACTCGTATCCGTTAACGCTGAATTTTGTCACACTCTGGTCTTGGAGTGGATCTGAGAGGGGAGTTATTATGTGCCACGCCTACCTTGTCGGTATCATACGTGATCGCTCGGGCGCCAAAACCTTCCTTGTTCGCAGCGAGGCCACGATTTAGGCAAGCCCCACCTTTTTCCGTTGATATCCCAAAATCAAGATACCTCTTCCCAGTGGAATACTGGGTAATTAGGGAGTCAAACACTAGATCTGTGGCCCCCAATTTTTTCCCTGTATTGTTCGATGCGATGTACTGTGCATGAGCGACGGGTCCACTTTCGTAGATAATCACGCCTGCAAGCATGATCTCATCCTTGTAAGCCGCAAGAAGCTTAATATTTTCAGGGAATTTCTGCGCGAGGGATGCTATCTCACTCGACGTATGAGTGGGCTTTACGTTGTATTTACTCCTGAGTACGTCCTCCACTATGGACATAAACGCTTCAAAATCATCAGTTCGCTTAATTGTGATCCCGCTCTTCTTGGCTAGCGTTATCCCCCGCCTTCTTGATTTACTAAATGGGATAGGTTCATCGAAAACAATGGCAGAAGAGACATCGCGTCTGATTAGCCTTGCACCATATCGAAAAAGTGCATAAAGATCCTCCTCTGCTGGGACCGTGTGGTAAATATGCGGAATTGGTTTGTACACTATGGTCTTAATCCGATGTTGGCTTAGATACTCCATTAAAGAGTCAAATAGGTCCAACATCAGTGCGATTTTCATCTTTTGATCGGATATAATCCCCCCAAATGTCAAACCAGTGTGATTGTAAAAGATATCATCTGCGACATTTGCGGGCATAACAGCAACTAAAGCGCCGCTTTCAAAGAATAGAAGGGACGAGTCTAAGAATCGATCGGAGTGATACTCCATATAGTCTCTTTGAAATAGAAAGCTTCCATTTTTTGAACGTTATACGAACTCGTCCCAGAGTGACTTATGTTGTGATTCGTAGTTGGCGATTTTAATCACGCTAGGAGCTCTTATTACTTTTCACTAGGCTTGTCCGAAATGCTACGTCGCGCCTGTCTGGTGAATATGTTGAACGTAATTCTGCAGTTGTTTATTCTGATTATCTTTTGAAAAGCAAGCGCTTCTGTGCGAAATTCATTTAGTAGCAATAGAAATTAACATAATTGAGCGAGCGATTCGTTTCTTTGGCTTGTCGTTCATAGTTTTAGAAAGTATCTTGTGTCGCTGTTTTGCAGACCAACTGTAATTAACATCGGCTTTACATTGCTCGCGGAGGTGTCGACACGCGTCTCGTCGAAATTAAAAACGCCCCATCATTTGCTGCACAATGCATAAATTTGAGCGCAATAATCGGGCAGTTCTCTTCCTATCTCGTAAAGTCCGTAAATTACACTCTTATCTAATGACGTCATCAGATCATTTGGAAGTGGTTTGAGGAGTACCCCCTCCCAATGCAAGATATCAAAGCCGCACTCTTTCAATTCGTCGAATAGGATCTCTTTATCGTAAACTCTCACGTGTCCAGGCAACTGAGTGTCCCTCGCACTAAGTTCGTGAATGTCCTTAATCAAGTTCATATAATAAGCGATTCGTCGATGTAATGACTTCGCGTTAGGTATAATAACGTGCAAGCGTCCTTGTGGCCTAAGGAAAGGCCTTATTTTCCTTAGGACTAACAATGCGCTTTCACGATCGAGATACTGCAATCCCATAAAAAAAACAATATCACTGATGTCAGCCGCGGCGTAATCAAAATCTTGCCACAAAGAATGATAAAATTCAACGTTCGAGCGTTCTTTCAACCTGTTGCTTACGATTGCGATATTTGCTTCAGCTGCCTCTACTACAATTAGCTTTTGACATCGTTGCGCCAATTTTTCAGTTACATTTCCTTTACCACATCCCAACTCAATGACTTTTTTGCCTATTAGAAATAAACCGAGCACATCTATGTCGAACTGGGTAAACCAATACTCAAAATCTTTTTCAGGAGATTTTGGGTCATAGGATGCAGCTTCTTCATCTAATTGCATTTTAGTTCCCAAGCAGGGTCAATCCTCAGCCGAGTCGTGGAATGACGGCTCACGCCGTTGTGATATGGTCACTACCTTCTCCAACGTGATAGAGCCACCAGAGTATTGATTGCGGTCATTTTGTTGCGCTTGCAATTGCTTCCTAAAAACTTCATGCTCTCGAATGTAATCCTCTTCATCGAAATAATCTGATACCAAGACCAAGCAAACGGAGCCTGAAGAAAAATTATCGATTTCACGCCATACCATCGGCGGGATGTATAAGCCGTAATAGGACCGATTCAAGTTATATCGTTCCTGACTCGATCCCCCATCCAAGATAACGTCGAAGCTGCCGGTCGCTGCGATGATGAACTGATGCAGTTGCTTGTGCGCGTGTCCGCCTCGCGACTCTCCACCTGGAACGTCGTAGAGGTAGTAGATTCGTTTGATCTCAAACGGTACGTGGCGATTCTCTTCAATGAACGTCAGGTTGCCTCTCACATCTTCAACTTTCGGAAGTTGAATTATCCGACCTATTTCTTCCGGCATGGTTCACATCTCAGCTTTTATCAGTCTCGCGGTTGTAAGCAAACCGAAAATCAACCGTTTTTCATCATGAGTTGTTCCGAATTTGTATATAACTGCAGCGTACACAGCGAGGTCGACGATTGTTATCAGCGGCAATGGGGCATTTTTGGGAGGCAATAGTGCAGAAACAATCCCAACGATGGCTAAACCGAAAATAGGCGGCAAGCTCCCCTTTTTAACCCAAGAGCATACCCGTAGCGTCTCAAGAAAAAGAGGGCCACCGCCCAAGGCTTCCGTGACCACTGTGCAAATGATGCATCAAAGTAACCGCACTTCGGAATAAGCAAACCGTTCAGGGCCACGTTAACTGCGACTGCAGACCTTTACGTTGATGCTGCAATCCAAAACACTTGTTGGAAGTCCACCGCAGTAAAATCTCGCTCCACCACGTAAAGGAAAGTTATAGTAACCGTAAGACTAGCTAACACATTTTCAAAGCTTGCAGGACTACCGACTCGCAGCTATCAAGCGGTGCACGATGGGGTACTTGCCCTTTCCAGTTGTTATCTCACCGTCCGGAAGCTCCGTAGAAAGGTGCAAAAAAAGTCAGAAAATGCCTCAAAAAATGCTTAATCGTCCGACTTCACACGACAACGTCCTTTAAGCAGACTGCCGTGGATGCAGCTCAAGGAAGCGCCATACAAGATCGAGGGTCGGAATAGGGTTCGCGAATGTTTGTGAGTGTGTGGCGCCAATGACCGTATAAAGGACCACCTCGGTTCCGTTTGAGCCCCCACTATAGGTGGTTGCTGTGACGTTGTTTGTTACTTGTTGTCGTTGGACGGAAACGGTCCTGTCGTGCTGTGCCCAGTAGGAGATGGCGTCGACGGCAGGGGGGACACGAAAGACGCTCTCATTACGGGTTGTATTATTGTACGGTATGACCTCATCAGCGGTGCCATGGACCTCAAGAACCGACACCGGTCTGGTCGCGTTACAACCCTCAACGACAGATGTTCCACCAATAGAAGCTATGGCAGCGAAGTCCTCAGGAAAATCGCAGGCAAGACTATACGCAAGCATTCCGCCGTTCGAAACACCAATGGCGTAAACACGCGAATCATTCACAGGGAGCTGACTCTTGAGCTGTACGAGGATGGCCTTAATGAATCCGGCATCATCGACTTTTTGCTGAGAAGACGATCCACAGCAGGACCCTGCATTCCAGGAGTTATTCAGTCCCTGAGGATATACAACAAAAAAACCCTCAGCGTCAGCTTTTTCGTTTAAGTGGCTGACATTTGCAAAGGTTTCAGCGTCGACACCCAAATAGTGGAGCGCAATAACGAGGGGGAGGGATGTATTTCCATCATACTGAGGTGGAACGTGGAGAACGTATGATCGTGCTAATCCCTGGTACGTTAACGTCACGTGATAATCGCCAGGGCGCATGGGCTGCTCATTTGAGTTTTGCGTAACCCAATAGACTGCAGACGTTATTACGATTGCTGCTATAGCGCCGATAATTAACAAACGAAGCGGGGAACGCATATTAGTGTCTGACATAAGCAGGCCTTTTATTTAAATGTCTGTAGTTCACTGCGGCGGTTGATAACTAATCAAAGCAGTTGTTCGACAATCGTCTGTTCGGGATTAGGTACTGCGACTGCAGACCTTTACGTTGATGCTGCAATCCAAAACACTTGTTGGAAGTCCACCGCAGTAAAATCTCGCTCCACCACGTAAAGGAAGGTTACAGCTATCCAACCGTAAGACTATTACGGATTTAAGAGGATACATGTTGGATACTCACAGATTGCGACTTGCGAATGGTGTTGCTATGGGGTATTGGTCTCCAATCAATTCAAAAGAAGACTATAATCTTTTCTTAGAAGCCGACATGCGCAGATTAAACATACAAAAATGGACGGCTTTTAGCCGTTTCTATAAAGTCGTATTAGCTTGGCAGCGTTTGTTGAGAAAAGCCGAGTATTATCATAACTGCAAAACTTCACTATCTTCGAGACCTTACAACATTTATCTTCGACGCAAGCTGCAGCAATCAAGCATAAAACTCGGCTTTACCATTCCATTAAACGTTTTTGGGCCGGGATTACACGTAGTCCATTGGGGTACGATTATAGTAAACGCAAATGCAAAGGTTGGGGCAAATTGCACCCTTCACAATTGCACGCACATCGCACAAAGGACGTGGTATTCGGATAAGGCTCCAAAAATAGGTGACAACGTGACAATCGGTGCAGGAGCTCGAATACTAGGCGATATAGAACTCGCAGATGGAATACTTGTAGGGGCTAATGCTGTCGTCATTGACTCGTTTACTGAACCAAATATTACAATCGCTGGCATTCCCGCAAAGAGGATCGGAGGAGATCCGCGATTGTCGAAGCAGTAGCAATATCCCAAAAAAGCAGACACTGCAAAAAAATAGTTAACATATTTACAACGGTTGCCGTTAACGTGTCAGCCAAAAGTTGCTTTGGCATTCACTGTTAAACACCTATTGTTAAGATAGAATTACGAGCTTTAGAAATGAGAAAAGCAAATGTCCTTGTAATTGCCCTGACCCGGCAGATGAGTTTTTGGATACAGCCATGCCTTCGAAGCAATGGAACATCTTTTTAAATATAGTTGACTACGAGAGACCCTATAAGAGCGCGCGAGAACTTAGTGACGCGGTGAACCAGAACGCAATTGATTTTTTGGCGTTTTCACGAAACGACAGGTATGCAATCGCCTAGCTACCGCTCCATCAGTTGAAAAACTACGAACGGGATACACATCTTTCAGCGGGATTGATGAAGCACATAGAATTGAACAGATGGCTCAATGTTTTGAGGATTTCGTCAAATGCGACAAGATGGGACGTTACGATGGAACGACGACAAGTAGCACGGGACCAGGAAACATCCAAAGAGAGAACGTTCTCTCTCGTCTTTGAGCTCGAGCAGGTAGGCGGCGTGAAATACGGACTTCCGCGAATGCTTGCTTTGTTGGATCAATACAAGATCAGAGCGACATTCTTCGTAACCGATCTCATCAACACTGTGTAGCCGAACTGCACTCGCTTGATTGCAGAACACGGGCACGCGGTTGGCCGCCACGGGTTGTGGCACGAAGACTTACGTGGAGCTGAGCTGCTGGCGCAGAAGAAGTGTATCGACCTTGCGAAATCAAGAATGCCGGAAGACTGCCGTGGCGCAAACTATCTCTATCGAATGGACGTGAACACTACAAATGCCCTGATCGAAAACCAGTTCGATTACTTAATTTGTGATTCATCGAACTATTACAGGTACTTCGCCTAGCCGGACCCACCAGAACCACTACTCATAGAAGCTGAAGAAGGCGCGATATACTCTTTACCAATTTCGATCGACACCTACGGCTTGCCTTGGCTCCTAACTAAGAATATGGTCGACTCGTCACTTGCGCGAGGAAAAAGCCAACGCTTTCTAGATTTGACCTTGTTATGTCACCTCTTTCGCGAAGCTGCCGTCCGAAACAGAGAGCGCACTGAAAAGCTTTTGCGGTTCTTAGTTGTCACTAAAGGATTGACGCCAGTAACGCTCAGTGACCTGCTGGACAGCGTGCGGCAGAGTAGTTCTGTACGCAGAATTGAAGCAGCTGACTTATTTATCAAAAGGTCGAAATTTATTCGGACTCCTCGCATGAGGGAAGACGTGATTGTTTTGTGCCACACAATTTTACATTTGATGACGCTACTGAGCGGTCGACATAATTTATTCTGAAAGACTGAATATGAGAAACACATCAATCCAGAATTTTCGCTGCAAACAGCACATAGCAAGGAATTCAAGCAAACTCGAATAATCAAGCAACCGCGGCGCGACTTTACTCATAGAGGCTTCGATTTGAAAAAGCTCTTGGAATTCTCTTACACAGCTCGGACGTCCTGCTGCGAAGTGTGGCACCAGACACAAAATGAGCTGATAGATTCGCAACTAGTTGCTCGGTTAAGCAGTTTGAACAGGCCATACGTAACGCTTTTTCCTAAATAAGGCAGAAGTCTAATGCCTACAGTGATGGCGAAACATTGTCGTTGCAGTTCAATGCAAGACTTCCGTCATAAAAATCGTGGTCCGCATTCTTCGATGCAGTTATCAGCTGCAGATGTTGAGACCTTTGCGAGATTGTCAACAGCACGCCGCAATAAACTCAAGGCTATAGACGAGACTGCACAGAGTTTAGGCGGCGCCAAAACAACCATCAGACGGCGGGTCAAGCGTCGTGAAATTCGAACAGTCAAAAAATAGGTCCGTACGGCGAGCAGATTCTTTGAGCAGCATCCACGGCAGTCTGGTTAACGGACGTTGTCGTGTGAATACGGAGTGATTTGACGCTAATTCTAGCGTTTTCTGATTTCCTGTCATTTTTTCTGCAGCGTAGCCTGCAGATGAAACGAAAACAAGAAAAGCAAGTACCCCATCGTGCACCGTTTGATATATTTGCGTCGAACGTCGTGCAAGCGAGAGTGATTTACCGCAATTATAGAATAGTTGAGGGCATTAGTAGTACCATAAACTGAAGATTTCCCTTCGCTGCCATCAATCCCTCCTCTCCGCATCTCTACAGAAGGTTAGGAGTTGAATGGTTAAACACAATAAATGGAAATTATTCCTTGTCTTCCCTATTTTCGTGTCATTCGATGTACTAAAACCTATATCATGGTTCAATACATGCAAAAAATGCCGATTTAAGTGGTGATTATAATTAACAATCTCACTGTTTGCATGATAACCTGTTGGTATCATAACATTTCTATGGCCAATTATTCGGAAAATCTTATTAATGCATTGATGAAAAGAGACGTCTCAGTCAAGGTTGTAACGAGTCATTGTGTGTGTAAATATAGATATCACGGCTCTTCTTCCCTTTTTCATGGCAAACATAGTCTCGTTACCACACCGTTTGATTCTTTTGGAGATGCGCCTGACCGATCTAGGGTTCAAAACCTCTTTTATCGAACAAGCAGGATCCCTCTGGGATTGTCCTACGCAAAGCAGTGTAGAGACTCTGATATCATCCATTACCAACAATCCTCAATGTGGTCTTTTGGGGAACTCCCCCTCCTTACCCTTCTCACACAAACGAAAGTGCCGCATAAGGTGGTGACCATTCATAGTCTGTATAACCCCATACGGTTGCTTCCCAGAGTGTATCAATATGCTGATGCTGTCATCGTTCATTCCGAGCAACAAAAGAATCGTATGATACAGGTTGGAATTCCAGAAGACAAAATTCACGTGGTGTTCATTGGGAGTCAAGAGGTCATTCTCAGGGGACTGGTAAGAACCCGCGTTACTTTTTTTGGGAGCCCTGAAGAATTTAAAGGTTTCTTTACCCTTCTAAAAGCGCTTCGAATCTTGCGTGATGACGGGATTAAGATTAGCCTAGAAGTGTACGGTATCTATGGCAAGGATACAGAACAGACAGCAAAACAGGGGGCAAAACGGAATAACGTGGAGGATCAGATCCAGTGGTGCGGTAGGGTGAGTGAGTTAGAATTTGATGAAAAAATGCAGGAGAGCATCTTCACATTCGCCGTCTATACCGAACCAGTATGGGGGAGCAGTATTATTACACGAGCTATGATGAATGGCACACCGGTAATCACAACCCGCCTAGGGGGGAGTTCAGAATATTTGGGTGATGCAGGTATATATGTTCCCCCAAAAGACCCGTCCGCGATTGCCGTTGCTATTTGCTCCCTTCTCGAGGACAGGAAACTGCGGGAGGATCTTGGAAAAATGGCCCGACAAAGAGCGCTTCAGTATTTATCCTGGGATGCCATAGCAGAGCAAACTATTCAGATATATCAGTCAGCGATGACACATGAAGTATAAAACAGTTCTAGGATTCTTTTTTGCCTCTCCTTGTGAAGCGCGAACGTATTTCTGATATATTATGGCAAGCAACGACTTATTTGAGATGAACGATTAGGAAAACTGCGTATCAGACGCTATTCAGCGTCCGTTCTATCAGCATCGGGGACTAAGGTCATTTTTTTGCGCTTAGATCTAGAGTTTTTATTAACGATTAACAAGGTAATACAATTAGCTTCGTGCGGAGCGCTAGATCTACTAAAATCAACTTGCACAAGGGCTACATCAACTTGCCTTTACCACCACTAACCAAAGAAATGCTACGTCTCCCGGCCCGCGCCCGGTCAGCGATGACTACGCATCGAGCGTCACGTGTTGTGTAAAACCCCCAGAACTCCCGTAACCTGCGCCAGTACGGTCATACCCAGCTGACCGTTTTTCAGAGCATATGCCGATGAAATCTTGTCAATCGTATCTGATGGCGTGTGGTAAGGTCCGTGCGACTCTTGAAATGAACTCTGTACGTCCTGCGATTTTTTAGTGCCCTCCTTTTTCAGTTTTCCGATTATGGTATTGCTAAGCTGCAAGCGATATCGCCTTCACCTCAAATAGCCCGACACTTCAGCGACGGCCTCACTTGACGCGTTTGCAATTAGGCAAGTAGAAAAACGAATGATGGCGCCCAAGTGCACTTGAACATTACGCTAACTTCTCTAATCTCCCGACTTGTTTTTTTTTAATCTAGTTCAGAATGACAGCCCGAGTTTAGCAATGTGCCCCTCTCGATGATCGGGTTTTTTCACTTCTTTGCTTTATCACTGCCTAATGTGCCCCCCCAAACTGTGTTATATTCACGCGTGCTCTGAGCTTCGGATTATGCACTGTCAACTGATCTTAACTGACGGAGGAGTTGCACGATTCCGATAAAGAGCTCTTTGTCTAATAAAAAAAGAACCACTAAATAGCTCAATATGCTTGCACCTGTCACGATGGCTAATATGGTCAAGTCTTGTGTGACCCCCAGTTTCTCGAGCGAGATTTGAAGGAGAAACGCAACAATCCCTAGCGCGAGAGCTGCCAATGTAACTGACCACAGTGGTGCCAGTGCGGACTTTACTTTCAAGTCTATCAATCGAAATGCGATGGCAAAAACAGGGTACGCTGTCAAGTATATCGCTACAGTGTACGCGATTACAACCCCTTCGACCCCCCCACGAATCCCGACAACAAAGGAAATAAGAACCACAACAGTCGTAAAGATGCTCAACTTGAACATCATATCAGTCCTGCCCTGAGAGGTGAATATCCACCATACATTTTCTCCTATCGATAGTTCTAGTCCTGCTAACGCGAAAATTTGTATTAACAGGATCACACTTGCCCATTTTGGACCGTAAACTACCCGGATAAGCTGAGGCGCCGCGACAAGCACCCATATCATCGACGGAAAAGAGATGGCGGCGATGTAGCGATTAGCACGAACATAAGCGTCGCGCACCAGCCGTATGTCGTGTTGGATTATCGAAAGTGCAGGAAACATGACGCTCCCGACGACGTCGGTGACGGCAGTCGTCGGCAGCACAAGCAAGTTGTAAGCTAGGTTGTAGAAGCCGAGGGGAGCGGAGCCAAGAAACCGTCCAACGAGCAGGTTGTCCATGTTCTGAGCGAAATAGGTAACAAAACTAGATCCTGTGAGGTTCGCACCGTACCCTAATAGCCCTTTCACGTGCTGCAACCCAAGCAAAAAATGGGGAACCCATCGAGCATAAATCAAAGTGAATACAGCAAAAAAAACACTGGAAAGAACCGTGTACCAAGCCAAACTCCAGACGCCGTATCCGGAAAAAGCCAAGAAAATAGCTATGGGGCCAGAAATCGCGATGACGCAAATGCCGATGATGGCAAGTGCTTTGAAATTCATACGTTTCATAAGCAGCGAATACGACACATTGCAAAATGAACCTATGAAAAAGGTCGTGGACATAAACACGATAAGGGGGGTCAGTCGTGGTTGAGAATAGAAAGCAGCTATTAACGGCGCTGAGCATGCCAATGCCACACTCAGCAACGCGCCCAGGCCCACGTTTATCCAAAAAGTCGACGATAACGTCTCGTCACTAATCTCTTGTTTTTGCACTATAGCACTCGTCAATCCAAATCCTGCAAAAATGGCGACAAAATTCGAAAACACGAGCACCATAGCAATCAGTCCGAAGTCGCTAGGCATAAGCAATCTCGCTAAGATCGCAGAAATCAGTATTGACATTAGCGTTTGAGCAAGTTTTGACGTTGCAGTCCAGCCAATGTTGCGTACGGTTCTCGTCTCTAGGGTCATGCTAGTTGCGGAAGGACACGTTATGGCGCACGTCTCACAGCTTCTTAGCCTCTCGTTCGATCAGTTGACGCTGTCAGGATAAACCTTAAAGTTAATACGGCATCTAGTCACTCAGCTACCAAAATCGCAATATAGGCACAAAGTCTTCAATGCACGTTTAACACGTAAAACCTGTCATTTCGTTCAAGCGAAATGAATCGTCTTCTTAAATATATCGTAAGGTGCAAAAATTAGAGAAGGCTTAGTTACTGAGCATTGTGATACCAAAATGTCCAACGTAACGATCGCGTAATTCGAAGATGCGTCTCAAATATCGTAATGGAAAGGGTCGGGCTACTTTTTGCGAGTTTCGTTCAGAGAGGAGCTTGAACGAGACTCTAAACACTGAGGAAAAATTAGCGTTGCTCGTTAATACTCAGCCCTCTTCGTAACTAGCGCTCAACGACTTCGCGCTGCCCAAAAAAGTCGATTTGAGGAGCGATGCGATTAAACCTCCAAAGCATTCATAGGTGGTTTTGCTCCTGAACTCGATTGCTTGCCAGTTTTACAAACACGGGGTAGTTAGTTTCAATACGCCTTAGAATAAACAAGAATTCAGATAGTAACTCTGATGAATAATTAACAAAAGCATTGACGGTTATAAACTTTCATCATGCACAGAATCAATCTCAAAACTGATGTTAACTCAATATAGTAACATCAAGATTTTGTGAATATGCCCCAAGCGGCAAGTTTTATAATGGTACGGAGGTTATCGCGCAGGCTGAATAGACCAAAGGCAGAAAAGTGCACTGGGGATTGACGCGCTAAACTTTGAAAACGGAACCTCAAAGTCATAAGAATGAAGATTGCAATCTCTACGCTAAGCGATATCTCTATGAATGATGGCACAAGCGTGCGAGCAAAACGAGTATTTGAACAGCTGCAAAAAAAGGGATATGATTGCACATTGATCATACGAGGGAGGGACCAGAGAGAGGCCAACAATATAGAGGTAATCAAGCCGTCAAAGCTGAGTTGAGAATCCGAGCTAGTGACTAAAGTCAATGACTCCCTTTTTGACTCTGACCTTATGGAGAGAGTAGGAAAAAATGCACGACGCGCGATCGAAAAGCATTACGGGGTAGGAGTGAATAGAGAGAAGTTGATTGCAGTGATAGAACAGTTAGGTATATAGACGCGAATACAATTGTTGACGCCTTAAGATCCTATATAATCTGCAAGTATGAATCAATATTCAGAGAGAACGTAGGGGTCTGGAACCATATCCTAGTGAATAAGGAGGATCTGATTGTCAATTCTTTTTATGAGGTTCGTGAAAAGGGAAATTGGTGCAGCTGCTTATGCGCGTGTCCACCTCGTGACTCGCCGCCTGGAACGTCGTAGAGGTAGTAGACTCGTTTTATCTCAAACGGTACATGGCGGTTCGCTTCAATGAACGTCAGATTGCCTCTCACGTTTTCAACGTTCGGAAGTTGAATTATGCGACCAATTTCTTCTCTCATGGTTCACATCTCAGCTTTTGTCAGTTTCGCGGTTTGAGCAAACCAAGAATCAAACGTTTATCATTATAAGTTATTCCGAATTTGTATATAACTACAGCGCAAACAACGAGTTCGATGCTTGTGAAGAGCGTCTACAGATCTTTCGAAAAGAAATAGCACTAAACAATCAAAATGATAATTAAATCTAAATAGGTGGCAAGCTCGCCCTTTTTAACCAAAGAGCATAACTGTATCGTCTCAATAAAAAGAGAGCTAAACCGGTCCGTAGACTTCTTTGACCACTGTTATAAATAACGCATCCAAGCAGTCGTACTTCAGGATCAGCGAACGTTCAGGAAATTTAACAGCAACTGCCCCAACAATTACGTTCAGGCCCAGCTTTTGCTGGTTAGTTGAGAAAAACACCGTAACCATTGATATATACGTGTTCGCTGTCTATGTCATTATTTGTGGAACCGCGACTGACCGGTTAAACCTAGCTGCAGAGGAAGGAAACCTTCGGTTTTGCCCGTAAAGCGACAAAAAACACCATCGGACCAAATTTTACTTTGTTTTTCTAATCCAAAAACTGGTGGGCCACTGTTTGTCCTTCGAGTAGGAACTGAATGCACGTTCAAGGGCACCAGAATGATTCAGATGCATGTAAGTTCCCCCCCAAAGCACTTCAAAACTGTCATTAAATGACAGGAATGCGTGGAAAATGTATTGCTCATTCCAAAACAGATGGCGAATATATATATCCTCTCTAGGGTATTCGGTTGGCAAATAAATGTCATGAAAATGAACAATGACCCCTTTTCTAAGTCTCGGCAGGATCTCTAAGTATTCATACTCTACATCGCTTCCAATTTTCGCTACATGGCTCGAATCGATAAAAAGAATGTCGTTATTGCACAGTTTGTCAAATTCGCTCAAATCAACGCGCTGTACTTTTTCGTCGATCAATCTCGTTAATCCTGGGAAACCTGCTTTTAGGGTTGGATTTGGATAAGGCTCAATTGCCTGCAAACTACAGGCATATTCCTTATCTTTTTCTTTGTTTTTCTGGATTGCCTGCGCGATTAAGTAGGTAGAGTTCCCTGATCCAACCTCAATTATTACGTTTGGCTTAAAGTCACGAACCATGCAGTACAAGATTTCGCCGTCCACCGATCCAAAAGCTCCGTTATCTACATAATATCCATATGGTCGTGAAGTCCTATGTCGTGGAAAAGTGTCATATTCGCTTCTATAACGCGATGTAAAACGCGATAGCAGTTCAATCTGATTCTCTTCTTTGATGTCGATCGCTACTAGTTCAGAGCGCTTCAGCCATAGATCATTGCTCAGTTCTCTCAAATCGGGGATTGGAGAATAATAATTATTGTAAGTGAGGTTATACCCAAGTTTTTGGCCGGGCAAAAACAGTTTGTTCACTAGCTTACCAAAGCCCAGCGAAACAAGAAATTTGCGTATCATAAAACCTTAAGGCGTCGATAGTGTGTTCGCATCGATATATCTAACTGCTCTTTTGCTTCCGTAACGTAAGACTTTTAGTAGCCGTGTTCACGTTGCACTGCAAATCTGCATGCCGCTCCTTTCATTGGTCAAATTTAGCACGGGGCAAGGCAGGCATCGCCAGCTACTGCCGCAATACGGGCCTTCGCAACAATTCAGGGATTTCTGGTGGCTCCAACTTTTATTGTAACGATGCTTACATTTGTTTGACTGCTCGATAACCGCAGGTTTTTAGGCCCGATTGGATTGAAAGATCTAATGAAGGAACATCTTCTAATCTGTCAGGGAAATGCAACAGTAGCGATTATGTTCTCGCCAAAGGTCCCCTGAAACAAGATAATAAATATTCAGGAATAGCATTCAAAATCGTCCCCCCTCACTGAGAGGAAGTGAGTGATTTACCGAAATTATAGCATTTTTGAGTGCATTGGTAGAACCTGAATATTTCCCTTCACTACCATCAATCCCTCTCCTCTCTATGATCTCTACAGAAGGTTACGAGTTGAAATGTCAAACACAATAAATGGATTCCTTGTTTTTCTCATTTTCGTGCAATTCGATGTAGCGTAAAAACCTATATCACGGTTCAATACACGATAAAATGCCGATTAGGTGGTGATTATGATTAAAGATCTCTGTGTTTGCATGATAACCTGCTGGTATCACAATATTTCTATGGCCAATTATTCGGAGAATCTTATTAATACATTATAAATCGATGAATATCCCCAACGTGGTAATTTTATATTAGTACTGAGCTTATCGCGCTTGCCAAATGTTGTCGGCAGAAAAGTGCATTAGATCAGTGACTCGCTAAGCTTTAAAAACGGAGCCGCAAAGTCGTAAGAATGAAGATTGCAGTCTCTCCGCCAAGCGATATCGTTATGAATGCACGTTGAAACATCTGATGCTGCATATTTAGATGAGTTAATGAACCAACCAATATCACTGAACTATCTACAAAAACTAATAGAGCGTGAGTAAAAGACGTGAAGTGTCTGCGAAAATTATGATACCCTTCATGGATTTAACCAGAGAATATGCTGAAATCGGTGATGAGATCACCAGCATCATCCAAAGAACTCTGGAAAATGGGTGGTTTATCCTTGGACAACAACTGAAGGAGTTTGAAAGAGAGTTTTCCCGGTATATCGGAGCAAAGCATGGTATCGGTGTGAATTCAGGTTCCGATGCTCTATTTCTTGCCTTGAAAGCATTAGGAATCGATGAAAATAGCGAAGTTATAACTGTTTCTCATACGTTTGTCTCAACAGCCGATAGTATTGTGAGGTGTGGAGCGAAACCTGTCTTCGTCGATATAGAGCCTGAAACTTATTGCATCAATCCTGCGCTGATCGAGGACAAAATAACGGAAAAAACCAAGGCCATTTTGCCCGTCCATCTTTACGGGCACCCAGCGAACATGGGGTACATCCTTGAGATCGCAAAAGAACACGGTCTTTCTGTAGTCGAGGATGCATGTCAAGCGCACGGGGCAGAATATAATGGGAAAAAGGTAGGCAGCATTGGGGATGCGGGGTGTTTCAGTTTTTATCCGGCGAAAAACATCGGCGCCTATGGTGACGGAGGTTTCGTCACGACAAACGACAGCAGCTTGGCAGAAAGAATAAAATCGCTGAGGAATTATGGCCAATCTAAGAAATATCATCACGACTGTGTAGGTGTCAACAGCCGTTTGGATGAGCTGCAAGCGGCAGTACTGCGAATCAAACTGTCGCGCTTGGATACGTGGAACGAAAAGCGGAGGCGTATAGCAAAACTATACGCGGAAGTACTCGATCAAACAGGCATTATTCTGCCGGTCGAAAGAACCTATGCAAGGCACGTATATCACTTGTTCGTAACGCGATTAGCTAAGAGAGACAAGTGTCAACGGTTCCTGCAAAAGAGAGGCATTCAAACACAGATTCACTATCGAATACCAGTCCATAAGCAAAATGCCTACAAAGAGTTTGAGACTGCGAAAGACTTGTCAGTCACTGAGGCGATATGTAACGAAATTCTCTCGCTGCCGCTTTATCCCTCTTTGACCGATGAAGAAGTTGCGTACATAGGGGGGGCACTTAAAGATGCCATTAGTTAGTGTTTTAATGCCCCCATATAATCACGAGAGATTTATCTCTCGGTCAGCTGAGAGCGTGTAGGCCAAGAGTTCGATGAATTCGAGTTGATAATTGTTGACGACGCATCAGGGGACGTATCACTAGAACTCATATCTAGGGGGGCTATAACGACCGTAGGTCCTCGAACAAAATGTTTGACGGTTGGCAGACGGCACGTCGTTGTTGTGTCAACGTTCGCAACTCATAATATCATGACTAAAAACAAGTCCCTTTCTTGACCTGCGTCGACAAGACGCAGAGATGAGACCTCACATAAATCAGGCATCGGTTCAGTTCTCGACCGTGGCCTGTTCGTTCTTGGACAGTAGGTAAAGAAATTTGAGGCGGCGCCTATAAAAAGACGAAATAGTTCTTTGTCAGCTTTGTTGTATTTTCTGATATGTCTGATTTATTATGGTAACAGGTTTTGATAGTTCGTCCGGTGTATATCTCTGGTCTATAGGTATTGTTAGCATCCTCTTACTAAATTCACGTTCATAACTGTATTCGCTAGGGACATATTCTTCTATATCCCATACGATTGGCGGATAAACATCATCCTTTATTAGAGAGTTTTTGACGAAATCTCTTTCTTCTTCAGACTTAAATCTTAATGGTAGCAAAAATGGACTTTTGATATCGTCAAAATTGAACACAAATAGATCCTTATGTATGATGTTCTCGTACATAAATTTTAGATTTTCAGCTCTTTTGTTAATAATATTTGAATACGAGATATTATGCAAGATATATAATGAAATCGCAGGGATATTTTGGGGTATTACCTGATTTTCATATTTTTTCAGCTCGTATTCATAATGAAGGGATAAATAATGCCTTTTTACAGCTTCTAAACGTTTCTTAAATCCTTCAGGCTTTTTGGTATACCAAGCTTCAAAAACGGAATCAAGCTTTTGGTCGTCATGGATAGGAACATTATCTACGGCTATTCCATTAAGATATAAATATCTCAAAACCATAGCTTCCAACTTTGATTCATGATCTTTAGGGAAGATATCACTTGCAATGAATTTTTCATTGTTGTGGTAGACTATCCCTCCGTCTGGGATAGGAAAAATCTTTCTTAGACTGGCAACTAGATAATAACAATCATGCGTGACCGAAAATCGGTTGTTATCAAGTATTGATTGAGTTACATCCATAATTACAATATTATCTTTATCTAACAGCTCACGAATTTCTTTGTTGGAAACAGATTCCGTTCCAAAATAATCAATTATCAATATCACTGAATTACTGATGTCCATATCCAAAATTGGCTTTAAAGGATCTTCGTGACCGAAAAGATTTATTTTTAAGTTCATTTCTGTGAAAGGTTGGATAATTGAATCACATAGGTATGAGGGTAGATAACACAGTCTATCTTTGATTTCATCTGAATTTTGCAGGACAGCTTTGATTGCCTGCCTTCCATCTCTAAAAAAACTATAATTTTCGTATAAGCTAGTTAGATGGTGATAGGTTGAATCACCGTTATCAATACTGTCAAATTTGGGAAATTCAAAAAAACCCCCTATTTCCATAGTAACACCACTATATTTTTAGGATCGAACAAACATACAGGTTTAACAGTTTAAATGACTTATGTGCTGCGATAAACTCACGGCTGCTAATATATTAAACACCGCTTGCTGCAGACGCGCTCGCAAGCAGATTCCTTCTACAGGCATTCAAACACTTACACGCTATCCAATTCCAGTTCATGAGCAAAAGCTTATTTAGTAATCGAGAGGGGGGATTAAGTGGTAACGCGGACGATCTGCAACGAAGTCATCGTTCCCGCTCTATCCGTCGTTAGCCGACGGCGAGTCACGTATGTCGCTGAGGTAAATAAAGATGCCTTTAGTTAGCGTAGTAATTACTTCATACAATCATGAGAAGTTTGTCTCCGAAGCTATCGAGAGCGTGTTAGGTCAAGACTTCGAGGACCTTGAATTGATAATTGTCGATGATGCTTCGACAGATACATCAAGACAAATTATTCAAAAATACGCAATGGAAGACGCTAGAGTACGTGTAATCCTTCACGAGACAAACTGTGGAATCGCAAAGACGATGAACGACGGTATTGCGGCTGCGAAAGGAAAGTTTCTGGCGGAAATTGCATCCGACGACGTTTGGATGAAGGATAAGCTCAGCAAACAACTTGCCGTTCTCAAATCCGATGAGGACCTGATCGTTTGTACGGAAGTGGAGATTATCGATGAGAGTGGACAACCAGTGGGCTCAACGCATCTAGATTGGAGCAGCGTCTCAGCAAAGCAAACAGGGGATACTTTCCACGACCTCTTAGGGCGGTGGGAGTTCTTCATGGGCTCAACAATAATATATAAAAGGGCTAATCTAGGCGACATTAGGTATGATGAGAGTTTGAAATACGCAAACGACTATAAATTGTATCTGGAGTTAGCAGCAAAGTACGCGTTTTATTTCATACCAGAACCACTTGCTCAGTATCGAGCACATTCGAGCAACACCTGCGGCATTCGGGGGTTCCAAGGTGAGGCAAATCGGGTTGGTTGCGAGGAGGATGTTATGGTTCTAGAGTATGCACTGAGCAAGTGGCACCACCAAATGTCGACAAAAGCTAAAGCAACGACACTCATCAGGTTAGCCCAGCGCTATTACAAGCTCGGCCAAAGTGGAAAGGCGCTGATGTGCTTCTGCCGGGCATTTGCATACGACCCCTTCCGGAGGTCAAACCTCCAGCACCCGCGACGATTTCTCCAGTTCACGAAGGACGTGTTGGGCTTTGGGACCCTAGAACGCGAGTAGCTGTGTTCGAAATAATGTATTGCCCTTACTCATCAGTGTGATTCGTGCTAGAATCACCCTTCTTCTGAATTGTTGTTTCAGTGCAGTAATACTCGGTCTTCTGTCCTACTTCGCAGTAACTAAATAACAATGCAGAATGGATCGCAGGTAGCTCATTGACATTCATACGTGCGGGGTGTGCGCAGAGGTCCAAGAGCGTAGTAATTTGTCTTATCGTCGTCAAGTACCAGATAGATATTCTTGAGATTGCAGCAAAAATACCCTTTTCTGATTAGGCATAAAATCGGAACATTATCAAATATTGTCTCAAAATAGCAATCGAAAGCACGGCGGCCCCCCGCGCTGAGAATAGGGGGAAAAATGTATTGGGACAGTTTATAGTCCGAAGCTATCCGAAGCTATGCTTAGGCTGTGCGTTTTTGTCAAAAAAAGAACGCTAATGCGTCGGATTTAGGAGCGGCCCTTACACACATAGAGATACTTATTCGCTCAGATTTTTAGCAAAGCGGGATACGGTTTTTCACTCCCCACGAATTCTCACAGCAGCTTGCATATATGAAGCGTGAAAAGGGAGAAATTATCGAGGCTCACGTTACAACGAAGTGAATCGTGAAATAGCGCGCACCCAAGAGGTCCTCATTGTAAGGAGTGGAAAAGTGCAAGTCGACCTATACAACGGCGAAAACAAATATAGGGGTAGCTTCACGTTGGGGGCAGGAGATCTTGTTTTTTTGGCCTTCGGGGGCCATGGCTTCACAATGCTTGAAACGACAGAGATGCTTGTGATCAAACTAGGGCCTTATTTAGGCAACCAAGATAAAGTGCGCTTCGCCGGTCACCACAGCGCTCGTCCTGAGGATCAATCGCGATTCCAGTCAGCGGACCCCTACTTGACGGCAGGAAGAAAGAACTGCTCACACGGTGTATAGATAGTGGTGAGCAGCTGAAGTAGCAGGTCGCCGCAAGATGCCATCTGGTCGTCTGTGTCTTCGCCTGGCAGCTCGGCCTGAGTCAGTCGGATATATATAAAAAATCGACACCGCGCCCCCTGCCGCGTCCTTTTCGTTCTACCTCAACGTAGCCGTACAACTCCAATTCGGCGATGAGTGCTGAAAGCGTCTTATGGGAAACCTGCTCACGACCACTGAGACGCATAATATTGTTAAATTCTCTATAAAACTCAGTTGGTGACTGCTTTCCTTCTTTGCTGCAAATTTGCTGCCCAAGGACTATGTTAAGACAGACGTGGATGGTATTAATAGGCGCTCGGAAGCGAAAATACGGAGGGGGGAAGCTAATCTTCGGCTAAGACGCTCTGCGCGGGCTTATTCTGCGGCGTGAAGCCGGTATTGCCGGCACCGCCCGCATTTTCGGGGGACCACCCCCACCAGAACATCCCCGCAAACCACGGCTTGTTGGCAAATACCTGCAAGACTGCCGTATAGCAGTTGGCCTGCCCGAGTCCATTGTAAGGTTCGACGGAGCCATTTGAAGGCTGCTTCGCAGCGTAATCGGCGCTCCGGTACCCGATTTCGGTGAATAGCACCGGTTTATTCACGGTTGCCTGCAACGTCTCAATCTCTTGCGTCCAGTTGTGAACCGTTGTTCCATCGTTATAGCTTGACCACCCAGTAACAAGGTCAGCTACCGAAGGCGTCTGCGCACTGCTCAATGGGAAGTATGCGTCGATTCCTACGTAGTCGAGCAACCCCCAGAAAGGAACCTGACTATACAAATCATTCCAAAACAGCGCCGCGTAGGTGAGCGGCCCGCTGTAGATTGCTCGCACACCACTTATCAAGGTGCTCCAGAGCGAATAGTTGCTCGTGTCGAGTCCGTTGAGTTCGCTGCCCACGCAGAACAGTTCCACGCCGTTGGCTTGTGCAATCTGTGCATAGTGGTCACACATCGTCGCGTAACTCGCAAACCAGGCGGCAGGGTCTGTCGGCTCTATATCGCCGTACTTGTCACCGTAAAGAAGATGCAGTTTGAGCATCACCCTCATCCCCCGAGCGTGGATGTCGTTAATCGCAGCAATCACTGCGGCGTCAGTGGGGGTTGCGTTAGGGACAGGATAAACGGTGTTTGATGTGTGAGTGTCGAGTTTCCAAAAAACGATTAAGGCGACGGAGTTGGCTCCCGTACTCTTTAAAGCGTTGAGCGACGACTTGGAAATAGCAGAAAGGTACCCGTTTGGTGTGTAAGACACGTAGGAAACCCCCCTGTAATTTCGGGCAGACCACGAGACTCTAGACTGTTCGGCTGATGGTATCGTTAGCTGCATGGTGACCACGCCGACCGATAGGACGATCAGCAGGACAATGATTATTAAGGGAACGACACGCCTGTAGACGTTCATTTCTGTCTCCAATCTCGTTCTTTTTCCAAAGACAAAACACCAAACGTTAGTGCTCCACGAGACGGAAAGTGCGGTCTCAGCACCAGCGCAGCAAGCCGGGGATATAGAAGTGCACTACGGGAAAACCCGCAAAACGAACACGCACCTAGGGTAATGCCGCGCTCAGTATGGCATGCTTTGATTGTTATATGGTCTGTCGGCGTGAGGGACGATAAAAGTTCTCATTCGTCCTTCTGTCTATCGCCTCCGAAGATATAGCTCCAAAACCCAACTTTCGGCGCAGGTTCCGCCGAGTTTCAGTTGCCTCCATGCCCCTTTCCCTTAGACTAAATCCTTAAGCGCGTCGAACAGTGCTTTCCGTTCAAGGCTCTCCTCGTTTTTAATACCATCATCCCGGTTGCTCCCCTTTCTAGAATCAGGTATTCTAGGTCGCCGCAGGAATATGCTACTACCGTTTTGGCGCGATCAAACACGTAGCGCAGAGCTACGAGAAAATGGGCCTGTTGTTCTTGCGGGTACGCGGCGAGACTACGCGCGAACGGACAGACGAACTGAGCAAAGACGGGTTCCCATCGCCATCAGCAGGATCTTGAAAACTCGCTGACGTGAGCATTGGAGCGCCTCTCGTTGCCCCGGAATGAAGGCAGCGTGCGTGAAAGGAATCGACTTGGTTTGTAACCTCTGATCTCCCCTATGAGTGTGTGCTTTGCTTTTTTTCAGATGAGCCCAGCGGCGGAAAGCATATATGAAAAATGTATTGGTAGGGTATCAAGGCTAACAGTTAGAAGGGCTAGCATACACGTCCTGCAGGTCCTGGTCGTTGAATTGCAGGTATACTGCTGTTGTATTGATATTGATATGTCCTAAGACCTGCTGCAGGCGACGCAGGTCAACCCCCTGCCACACGCTATTGATGGCAAAACGTGCCGGAAGGTGGGGGTGAATCTTCTTGCCTATCAACCTGGAATACGTGTTTAGGAGCCTTAGGACCCACTGCTGTGTTATGGGGAATAGAGGGGCCTCAGCAGGTATTGCATTAGCCTCAATGTAAGCCTGCGGCTGGGCCAATGTCTCAGGATCATCGAGAGGCAGACGACGCTGCTTGTTGCCCTTTGCTTTTAGGATCCGAACCATGCCTGTGTGATACTCCAGGTCCACCGGCCTGATATTCAGGACTCATTCACCCGGATCCCAGTGCGCCATAGCAGCGTTATAATTAGGTAGTCTCTCGTGCTACAGCTGGCCGCAGCCTCCGGCATAACGTCAACGTAGGGCTTCTCAAGATAATTGGTGATGTCTTTCGTGTTCTAGGGAAGCGAGTTTCTATAATGACACAAATAGAAAGTAAGACTTTGCATTTTGGCCTCGTTCAAAGATGTGTATTTATGGCCTGGACACGTAGGCTGTTACTGTCCTAAATAGGTCATTTTTGTGTGATTTTGTATGTCCAACCTACTTTTTACCACCGAGCGGCTAGATCCATCTTCCCATTATCCCGGAAATTATCGGCTCCAACCCGAAGATCGTCAAGGACAGTGTAATCAGTGCTGCGACGTCAGTTGAGAGGGGGAATAATGGCCTTATTAACCAGAAGAGGAACATGAAAATGGCGACGTTGACCGCGATGTGTAGGTCTATCAACACGAAGACGCCGATGAAAATGCCAAAGCTGCCCACGATTATGCCGCCCACTGTGCCGCGCACTGCGCTCGCGATTCCGGCAAAGAGCAATCCTAGAGCCAACAGGTTGAGTAGGGTCAAAATAAATCCATAGTAAGACAGAACGACATAGAAAGACAGAACGAGTACCAAGACGGCGATTAGGATTGCTAGGACTGACAGAATCAAGTTGAGCCGCCGCCGTCCCGAAATGCCGTTCGCAAATATGCGTAGGATATATGCAATTTCAAGGATAATTAGCGCGACTGCTAGGAATGCAAGGAGTGCTGTCCGACTCCACGCCACCCCTGGGTAAAAGGCGGCGACGCCCGGGGCAATAATCATAAGACCTGCGCTGATCTCAAGTATTCGGAGCCACGGGGGACTCTTTTTTTTGTCTTTAGTAGTCATTTGGTGTCCTGAGTAGGCCATTTCATGCTATTTTGTGCTTCCAGGGGCCCATTTCTACCATATATCATAGTTCAATGTATGCAAAAATGCCGATTTAAGTGATGATTGTGATTAAGAATCTCTCTGTTTGCATGATAAGCTGCTGGTATCATAATGTTTCTATGGCTAACCACTCGGAGAATCTTATTAATGCATTTATGAGAAAGGATGTCTCCGTCCAGGTTGTAACGAGTCATTGCGTATGTAAACGTCTATACCGGGCCCCCGTCTACGATTACTTCACCGAGTGTATCAATATGCTGATACTGTCATCGTTCATTCCGAACAACAAAAGGATCGCATGATACAGGTCGGAATTCCAAGAGACAAACTTCACGTGGTATTTCATGGCGGTCATAAGGTTAGTCTCCGGGGACTGGCAAGGACCAGAGTTACTTTTTTTGGAAGCCCTGAAGAAAATAAAGGCTTCTTTACCTCCTCAAAGCGCTTCGAATCGTACGTGATGAACGGATAAAGATCAGCCTAGAGATATATGATACCTTTAGGGAGAGTGCAGAACAAAGAGCAAAAGATGAGGCTAGACGGAATAGCGTGGAAGATCAGACCAGTGGCACGGTAGGGTGAGTGAATCAGAATGTTGGAGCCAAAAGGCCCGATGTTTCGGTGGTGAAAAGCGGTTTTGCATTTGTCCATCGTTTACCGAAACCGGGGGCTTGACCGTAATGTGTGCTGTTTCTGAAATAGGCAATGGCACACAACAGCAGTACCACAAAGCTTACCGAGCTCGTAACGACAAGAAAGGAAATCGGCTTGATTATTTTTAGCGCGCTGAAGATAACGCTATTCACAAGCCCGATTGATAGCACGACTGTGACGCTCAGCCCGACTGCATACAAGGCAGTTTCAACAATACTCAGGTTGCGTAGTCTAAGAGCTGCAAGAATAAGAATCCCAGGGACGAACGTGAGATAAAGAAAGCCTAGAAGCGGCTGAACAATCGGCATCGAGACTCCGAACGCACTTAGTCCTATCACTGCCCATAGTGCGATCTGAAGCGACAGCACGTGACTAGCAGCTTTTTTATGCTTACGTCGTTTAGTTTAATGCGGGCCTCGAGCTTCATTGGATTACGGAAAATGGCGAGGAGCTCATACCAAGCCAAGTCAAAAACAGTCCGCACCCTAGCTGCAGGCGTTAGCGTGGCTTGTGTCGTGTCATACAGACGCCGCCCATGATATGTGACTAGTACTTCGGGGCTCTGCGCACGGCTGTAGGCGCTACGACTCTCGGCGCACACGATCGCAAGTGTGGTCGCGACGCTGTCCGTGACCGTAAACTGATAGCGCCCGAAAGCGTCAGTGGTGGTGGCCGTGCGCACCTTGTTCGCCGGATCATCCGTGTTGTAGAGAACCACGGGCACCGCCACCATATCTGCACCGATGCTGCTCGTGAGGTGTCCCGCGATCGTGACGTCGTCCTCGACGGACGGTTGTGCAGGGGTGGCCGTAGCAGTGATGGTCGTAGGAGTTTCTACTCCCACCTCTCCGCGCCTCTGCAGTTCGTCTCTGTCCGGGACGCTAAGCGCAGCTCCTGTTCTCTCAGCGTCTACATTCGCGCCCTGGTCCCCGACAGCAAGAGCGGATTCGTCTACGGTCGAGATGCCGCGTTGGTGTTGCTTTTCTTCGTCGCCCGGCAATCTCGCAAGCCTCCTCATCGTTCAAAAACCGTATTGCCGGCTGTTTATTCGCAGAAAGTCGTATAGGTTCTACTTCGACGATAGAGTATAATACTACCGTCACCGGGGGCCGTAGCACGCATAGCAGAGATATGCCGGAACTCTAGAGTTACCCTGTCGGTACGGCCTTCGCAACCGCGCACTCAGGTTCCTAAGTGCTCGCCTACGTCGAGCAATGCGATGAAATAATAGGAAAAACGCAAAGTGACGCGGGTTCATGGGCAACTGTTGCCTGAGACCACTTATATAACGTTAGCACGCTTCCAGCGATCAGTGATGCGTAACAAGTTTTTGAAGGCAATGCAAGTGAAAGCGCACGATGCTTGTCGCAGAGTTGAGGTTCGCTTCAATCAGATCGGCTTATGATAATCGCTTGGTTTGCGTGCCGATCTGCCTCTACGACATATGCAGTTTGCGTGTATCTATCGGCAAAAAAAGATCGTCTGGTCTATGACATCTCCAGTCGAATGAGCTTCGCTAGGGGTATAAGAATGTTATTGGTTCCATGGCGGTGGCCCGTTCGTCTGTGACCTCCGTGTTATCTTACCACTGCCAGCTTTTATTTGTAAAGGGCTGTGTAAGTAATTGCCTGCTCGAATCAAATGGTATGCTGAACAATAGGTCTCAAAATAGCAATACAAGACATAATGCGACCCGTGAAGAGAGCAACGCGAAAAGCGTTAATACTTTTAGGCTTTCCGTTTTTCTTCATACAATACAATGGTTGGCTAAAAGCATGGGTTGATATTAATTTAACTTTTAATATTTATTTTATTATTTTATATAAGCTAACTATTAATGATATTTAGCAACTTTTAAATACTGATAACCACGTGTCTTAAGTCCCATGTCACTTATCGTGACGCTGCCTTCGGGCAGTTTAAGCATGAGTAGTCTCACGTCGACTACCTCATCAGCATTCGCGCTGAGTCTAATCCTTGCCGGCAGCGCCATTACGATCTGCGTCCTTATCCTCGTGCTTGCTTTCTATGATGTGGCGTCGCAGGGCAACTCGCGGAACGGAAATACAAGGGCCCGGAACGGAAATATGTTGGCAGCGTTGCGGGCCATCTGCATGCCCCTCCTCGTGACGTTTTGCGCTTGGTTCATGTTCACGACAGCGAACTGGCCAAGCAGTTCAAGCGTCACGTCGACTACCTCATCAGCATTCGCGCTGAGTGAAATCCTTGTCGGTAGCGCCATTGCGATCGGAGTCCTTGTCCTCGTGCTTGCTTTCTATGGGCGGCGTCGCAGGGCAACTCGCGGAACGGAAATACAAGGGCCCGGAACGGCCTAACGCTAAGCGGCTTCAACTGACAGCACCTCTGGTCACCGCGGAAGGAAGCCGAGCATGCCAAAGAGGACGATGTTGTTAACGGCCTGGATCGTCACGACCAGCGCCAGATCTCTCGTTTTGTAGAAGGCGACGCCCAAGACAACGCCGGCTGCGGTCGCAAAGAGGAGCTCGTAGACGTTGGCGAAGCCCGCGTGCATGGCGCCGAAGATCACGCTCGTGATGAGGATGCCCGCGACCGCACCGCTTCGGTTAATGAGCTGCGGCTGCAGCAGGACACGAAAGAGCAGTTCCTCAACGACCGCCGCGAAGAAGATCATTACGATGCTCAACTGGATGAGCTCTATCGCCGAAGCATTCGCGATAAGCGGCCCATTCGCAAGAATGGCGTGTTCGATAAACGCGAACCCTGTGCCGACAACAGCGCCGAGCGGGACTAACAACACGGAGCGGCGCACGTTGGCGATGCCCAGGTCATACCGGCTCATCTTCTCGTGGACGATTACCGAGATGAGAGGCAAGTACATCACGCCGTAGATGACGGTGAGCCAGTAGATGGTCACCGTCGGGACGAGCGCAAATGAGAAGCTGACGACACGAAACGCCGATATCAGAGCGAGCGCCGTGACGAGCTGTACCCGCTCCCCGTGCAGCGCCACCACGATAGCGGCAACCGCGACGATGTTGAGCGCCTGCACGCCGACGCCGAGCAACCGAAAGCCTGCGAAAAGCAAACCTTCTGCCGCAAGGATGAGGACTATGGAAAGAATTTCGTACCACGCCAAGTTGAGTGAGCGCCTCGCCTTAACCGCCGGGACTTCTGCAGGGAGCGCGGTGTAGGCTACGAGCAGATCCGTACTCTGCGCAGGGCTGTAGGTGCTGTCGCCCCCAGCGCACGCCATATAGACGTGCGTGGCCGCGGCGGTGTCGGTGAGGGTGAACTGGTAGTCGCCGGCGGCGTCGGTGGTGGTAGCGGCTACGGGAACCTTTTCGGCAGCGTCCGTTTTGTAGAGGGTGACGGGCAAGGCCGACAACCCGAAACACGCGTCCGTGAGTCGTCCGGTAATTGTGACGTCGTGCCCGACGACTTGTTGTCGGGGGGCGGCGGTGGCGGTGAGGGTGGTGGGGATGGTGACGTAGGTTACGGAGACTTCCTTACTCACCGAGGGCTCGTAGGCCGCAGTGCCGGGGGAGCACACCACGTAGGTGTAGTGGCCGGGGACGGTGTCGGTGAGGGTGAATTGGTAGTAGCCTGAGGCGTCGGTAGCAGTAGCGGCTACGGAAACCTTTTCGGCAGCGTCCGTTTTGTAGAGGGTGACGGGCAAGGCCGACAACCCGAAACCCTCGTCCGTAAGTCGTCCGGTAATTGTGACGTCGCGCCCGATGAACTGCTGCGGGGGCGAGGCGGTGGCGGTGATGGGGATGGAGATGGTGACGTAGGTGATGACCATCTTGGCGCTCTCGGAGGGCTCGTAGGCCGCAGTGCCGGGGGAGCGCACCACGTAGGTGTGATGGCCGGGGGCGGCGTCGGTGAGGATGAACTGGTAGTCGCCGGCGGCGTCGGTGGTCGTGGTAGCTATGGGGACCAGCTCTGTGATGTCATCAGCGTTGCAGAGGGCAACAGATGCGTCGGCGACGGGGGTGCCGTCGGCGGTGAGCGTTCCGGTGATGGTGACGTCGTGCCCGATGACCTGTTGTCGGGGGGAGGCAGTGGCGGTGATGGTGGTGGAGATGGTGACGAAGGTGATGACCATCTCGGCACTCTGCACGTGGGCGTCGGGGCTGTCGCCGGGGGAGCACACCACGTAGGTGTGATGGCCGGGGGCGGCGTCGGTGAGGATGAACTGGTAGTCGCCGGCGGCGTCGGTGGTCGTGGTAGCTATGGGGACCAGCTCTGTGATGTCATCAGCGTTGCAGAGGGCAACAGATGCGTCGGCGACGGGGGTGCCGTCGGCGGTGAGCGTTCCGGTGATGGTGACGTCGTGCCCGATGACCTGTTGTCGGGGGGAGGCAGTGGCGGTGATAGTGGTGGAGATGGTGACGAAGGTGATGACCATCTCGGCGCTCGCGGAGGGCTCGTAGGCCGCAGTGCCGGGGGAGCGCACCACGTAGGTGTAGTGGCCGGTGACAGTGTCGGTGAGGGTGAACTGGAAGAAGCCTTCGTCGTCGGTCGACGTGGTGGCTACGGGAACGAGCTCGATGATGTCATCGGCGTTGTAGAGCGTAACGAATGCTTCGGCGACGGGGGTGCCGTCGGCGGTGAGCGTTCCGGTGATGGTGACGTCGTGCCCCATGACCTGTTGTCGTGGGGAGGCGATAGCGGTGATTGTTGTGGGAGTGGAGGCCCCGCTTGAGCGCCTCTGCGCATCGTTTCTGCTGGGGGCACTACGTGTAGCTACGGTTCCGTCAGCGCCCGCGCCCCGATCCCCAAAATCAGGAGCGGATTCGCCTGAGGTCAAGATGCCATCTGGTTGTCTCTGTTCTTCTTCGCCCGGCAATCTGGTGGCCCTCCTCATAAGTTAAAAACCGTATTGCCGGCCTTTTGCACGCAGAAGGTGCTACAGGTTCTACATCGACGATAGGATATAATACTACCGTTATTGAACGATCGTAACACGCATAGGGGAGATATGTCGGAACGTGCAGAGTTAATCCGTCGGTGCCGCCCGGCCTTCGCAACCGCCAATTGCAGCGCACCTTCGCGACGCGGTTGCTGATTTGACGCTGAAAGCGCGACTGGAGGCAAGAACGACGTGCAGGTCGATTTCAGTGGGTGCTATCCGGGAAGCCGAAGCCGCCGCGCCGCCACAGTGCGATAGTCGCCTAGTCATACCGGCTGCCGCCCAGTTCCTCGACTGAAGCACAGCTCCGCTATGACATCACGATCATCCCGCCTTTCAACGTGGGACTCGAGTTCGTCAAGACGTACGGGCACCACCACCCGCGCGTCAGCCCGAAGCTCCGCTACACGCATCCCGAGATGTACGAGGTGCTTGAAGGCGACGCCTTTTATCTGCTGCAGCGCGCACAAAACGAAGACACCATCGACGAGGTTATCCTAGTCAAGGCAACACGGGGCGACAAAGTGACCGCGCCGACCTCACCACTGTCTGGAAGCCAAGGCCCTGAGTCGCATTTTGAAAACCAATCTGGTACTGCTTGTCCTCGGTACTGATAACTATTATTGCCAGTTCCTTCGCCGTCTATGCTGGCAACAAGAAGTTCATCGGCATCATAGGGATTGCCGCACTGGCGTTGGCCTTGGTGTTATGGCGTATTTTGAGTTTGACAAGGCAGACAGCAGCAACCCCCGAGTCTGAAACGCTCCGCTTTGACTTCGACATTGACAGCATCCAAAAAACCGCCCACCCCACAAGTGATGCGGCCGCAATCACCGCTTGGAAACCGCGTCAGACGTTGATTACCACCGTTCTAGCAATATAATCCCCCAGTCGCTGCCTCTATGTCGTAGAGTATTGACAAGGATTTCCGGTGAAGCGCCGCTACAACGAAATGCGCTTTTTTGACGGTAAGCCTACTCCGACCAGGAGCCGGCGCACGACGTACAGTGCGGGTTTCTGGCCACCTTAACCTTGTCGAATGCCATCATTTCGCCATCATAGATGAGGAGCTCATCGACCAATGGAACGCCTACGCCAGCTAAGCACTTAATGGCCTCTGTTGCTTGGAGCAATGCTATCACGCCTGGCGTCGTAGCCAACACCGGAAACACTGCACGAGGCGGAGCGTGCGGATAGATACACTCCAGGCAAGCCGTCTTGCCCGGCAACACCGTCGTAAGTCGCCCCTCATAGCCGTATATCGCGCCATGGATCAGAGGGACGTGGTGAGCAATAGCCGCCGAGTTTAGCATGTACCGAACCGCGAAGTTGTCCATAGCATCGAGAATGATGTCGCAGCGTTCGGTGAGCTCGAGGACATTCTTGTCCTCGATAGTCAGATCGAATGCTTCAACACTGATTGTAGGATTGATCCTTTCCACTTTCTGCGATGCTGATTCGACTTTTTGTTTTCCCAAATCTTCGTCCCAGTGGAGTACCTGCCGGTTCAAATTGCTCAGCTCGACCGAGTCTGTATCGATCAGCTGAAGATGTCCAACGCCCGCGACAGCAAGATACAACGCGAGAGGTGAGCCGAGCCCGCCTAAGCCAGCGATAAGGGCGGTCGAGTTTTTCAGCCGTTCCTGCCCTATTTCCCCAAACCCAGGAATGATTATTTGTCGATGGTATCGCTTACGATCGTATTCAGACAGAGACATGAATGAAACCCCCAAACTAAGAACAAACCGGCCCTGTTGGCAATGCACGTTGCAGGGATTGATGAGTTCTTGACGAAATCACATCTTGATTCTTTTTCGTTCCGTGTACAGCGTCATCTGGATGTCCTTTCTAAACTCATTGTCATAAAGCAGCTGAAAATTGCCGTTCGGATCCTTGGAGCGCAGGTTATACACTTTCACCGTTTCCGTATCTATCGAGCCTTCAAGCATTTTTCCTTCAGGGATGTCTTTCGTAGGCTCATCCAGAATCTCGCAGACCTTCTCATCTCGTTTGATAAGCACATCGAAAATGGTGAGGTCGTTCTGTCTCAAAATGTCAAACAGCGCTTCAGTGACCTTCTTGTGAAACGACTTCTTTTCTTGCCAAAGATTCATCGCCCTTACGATTCCGTGCAGCGCATCTGATACCGCTTCTTCGACTTCGTCCTCACTCATGTCAGAAACGTTCATCGAATACGTCTTGTTCTGCATAATAGTAGCATACGAACCCGCGCCTCTTAAACCTGAAGCATCCTCTCCAACACCTCTTACCTTTGGCATTCACGCGTGTCTCTCCCACAATCTGCTCGCTTTCCGTTATAGCGCTTCGAGACCGGCGCACGTGTAGGGCGTGCGCGCAAGAAGAAGAGAGATAGGGCCGCAATCCATAAGTCGTCAAACCTCCCGGACATCTTAATGGGCCTCGAAAACAAGAATACGGATTGCCGATAATCGCGACGGCGAGTTACAGTCTTAACTGACAGACGTCCGACAACGAAACCAGACGAACAACTGCTCCGCTTTATTAAAGATAGTGCAATTGCCGGCACGAAGGTATTCAGAAGCGCGAACCAGCTGCGAAGCTTCTGGAAACAGCATGCCCGCTTGGACGAGACACCATCACTTGCTGCTGAACGACGGGTATCTAATCGACAAACGGTAACAACGCCACAAGTGTAAGGGTCTAAAAAAATACGCGCAAGAAGCCGCCAGCGCCAGCAATCGCAGGGTTCTCCAACTAAAATGCAGTTTGAAGGTCGGTTTTATGCTTTCGGTTCCCGGCCGGGACATTTCTTCATTGCGCGCATAAAACCAATGCCCCAATGAAATACACAGAGCTCCTCGCCGGTCGCGGACTTCGTTTTCTTGAAGTCAGTCAAGTTTTGATCCTCAAAGTAACGCTCGCACTCAGCGTGATACAAACAGCTTTTTTCGATGCATTTACGCGTCATGATCTCGGCAAAAAGTGTGCAACACATCTACCTAAACATTTCGCCGGCGTCTGCACGCAGCCGAATGAGTTGTAATCTTGTGCGGGACAAAACCCTGACTAGCGCATTTAGATGCTTTGGCAGGCCTATTGTTCACGGACTCAAGGCACTCCCCATCCTCGCATCATTTACAGCCTGCAAGGAGCATCTTCGAGTTTAGAGGGCGCCTTAGCAACTCACATTGGGGCGGCGACAGCTGGTGCTTAGTTGCGCGTTTTATATACCTTATCAGGATCGAACACTTTTTCGCCGATTATCTGCCCGTCTATAGTCCTGAAGAAGCACGACCAGAAGCCAGTGTGGCACGCCGCTTTAACTTGATCCACCTTGATCACAAGCGCATCCGCATCACAGTCAACTAAGATCTCCTTTACCCGCTGTATGTGGCCAGATGTCTCCCCTTTTTTCCAAATGCGCCGGTTTGTTCGGCTCCAATAGTGGACGCAGCCTGTTTTTCGCGTCATCTCAAATGCGTCCTCATTCATAAAGGCGATCATCAGCACTTCTCCGGTCTCGTTGTCCTGCGTAGCGACCGGAATGAGGCCATTTTTGAATTTAAGCTCCACCATCGTTGATCCCCCGATGACGAGTCTCGCTTGGTGTGCGTTGCGTGTACATTGACCGTGTTTCTTGAAGAGTTTCGCCAGCAGAGGTAATTGCGGCACTAACGACGCTACCGACAACAAGGACGTGGTCTCCGGCCTCCTTGGTCCACATCACGTTACAGTCGATAAACGCCAAGCAGTCTTTGAGGATGGGCGAGCCTGTGCTCCTTAGATCGTACGCCGCCGACGCAAACTTTGCAACTTTCCTGCCCGAGCTCTTGCCGAAGACATCAACCAATTCCGCTTGATCGGTTCTGAGAATATTGACTGCAAAAGCGTTGCTTTTGATAATGAGCTCATAGGTATAGTGCAATGGATTCACTGCTACCATAATCAGCGGCGGCACGAAGGACACCTGGGTGATCCAGCTTGCGACAAAGCCGCTCACGCTGCCCGCATAGCGGGCCGTTACAATCGCAATTGGGTTTATTAGTTTCCATAGCACAGTCTGCATGACATTCATAAGAGCCCCCTCTTGTAGTCCGTTTTCCTTTATGTGTGGCGTAGGACGCGATCGATAATCTCCTGAACGTGTAGTGACTCTTGTTCACCGGTCTTCAGATTGCGCAGCGTAAGTTTTGAGGTCTGCATTTCGCTCTTTCCGATAATGACGGCGAAGTCAAAACTTGCGCTGTTGGCATATGTCAACTGCGCACGAAGCGTTCGCCCCATAACGTCAACATCCGCGCAGACGTGTGCCCGCAACTCGTCAGCGATGCGGAGCGCGTAGATGCGCGCGTCCTTGGTCGGAACGACTAGAATCCGCGGCAGCTCTTCGCTCTGAATATTGGCAGCCCGCATGATGCGGTCAAATCCAATTCCAAAGCCTGTCGCCGGCACGTCATCGCCACCGAAGAGGTGGGCGAGCCGGTATGCGCCCCCTCCGAGAACTTGATTCTGAGCGCCGAGGCCGTGGGCATATGCTTCAAAGACAATCCCGGTGTAGTATTCGAGCCCTCTCGCGATGCCGAAATCGACGGTATACGCTATGGCGAGCGTGTCGAGAAGCTCAAGAACCTGCAATAGGTGATCGACTGACGCGACGCTTTGCGCTTCGCTCAGTGGGTCTTCTGCTTCGATGATCCTTATGGCGGTGTCGCCGTGCGGGAGCTCCTGCAATTGATCGAAATCGCCCTTGTCGATTAAGCGCATCGCGAGGGCACAGGTTTCATCGTCAAGCTCGCAAAACACGGCCCTGAGGATGTCGAGAGAGCCAACGTGGATCCGCGCCTCAAGCCCCAAGCTTCTCAGCATATGCTGCGCAAGCGCGATCACCTCGGCATCTGCTTCTGGCCTCGCACTTCCGATCAGTTCGACGCCGAACTGCCAGAACTGCCGGTAGCGCCCGGACTGGGGCCGCTCGTACCGAAAGCAGTCGCCGAAATAGTAGAACTTGAGCGGCTTAGGCGCGGACTGCAGCTCGTTCACGTACACGCGCGTGACAGGCGCAGTGAGCTCAGGCCGCAACGCTAGCGCGCGCCCCCCGCGGTCCGTAAAGCTGTAGATCTCGTCTGTTATCGCTTCTCCCGACTTGATCGTAAAAAGATCGAGTGGCTCAAACGCGGGCGTTACGATCTCGCCGTACCCCCAGCGCTCGGCTACGTTTCTGAACTGAAGCTCGGCAAAGCGGCGTTTTGCCATCGCACCCGGCAAAAAATCGCGGGTGCCGCGTGGCCTTGCAAGCGGCCGTTTCGCGTCCCGATTGTCTTTAGAAGCTTTCAAGCGGCTTCTCTTCTCCTCCTTTCGTATGGTACACGATAGAAGTGAACGGGCGGTATTTAACGTCTCCGGCCTACCGTGATTGCCGACGGTCCGTTTCGCGCCGATGGGGTTGCCCCGTTGTGCCTCTCAAT
>CAWDSY010000002.1:0-41537 GCA_963805115.1 Methanobacteriota archaeon | reverse complement strand
CATCCTGATCTTATCCTGGTTAGCTTTTACGAGCAGCACTGGCTTTTCAGTTTTGAGAGCAGCTCGAAATTGCCCCACTTTGAGATGGGAAATCGTCGACATAGCCCGCTGTCCTGTGTATGCTCCGAACAGAATAAACGCTGCATATTGCAATGATCTGCGCTGCGATATCTTGCCCTCTTGTTCAGCTCGTTTGATGTATCGAAGCACATTTTTGATGTCGGCCTGCGTAATAATGCGCGACGTAGTTGCTTTTCGTACCTTCACCGCTTTGGGCATCTCTAAGAAGATTCCGAAGGCAAGATAGCGGGTATCAAGCCTAATCTTCGTTAGGTACGAGAGAAAAGACTTCGCAAACGAGAGGATCTTTCTGTGGCTCGTAGAGCAGTGATACCGCTGTAGCGTTTCTGCTCGCAGTGGTTGCAAGGTATGTTGCGAAATGATGCCCAGAGTAGTTTGCCAGAACATCTTCGCAGCCCGTTCAATCCAAATGCAGGAAGACTCTGCTAGACCTATCAAACGGTTGGAAACGTACCCTGAAAGCTCATTAGCTGTGAATGGCAATGCGATGTCACTAAGCGTCGCGCCTGTGGGATGCTGACCAAACGAAACACCGCTCACACTACTGGGGGCTGTTTCAATTGTGCGCTCGCTACTTTGCAGCAACTGCGGTGGAGTAGACAACTTTTCGCTACAAGTAGACAACTTCCACCCAGAATCAAGAAGCTCCCCAGAGCCCTCTATAGCGTCAAAGCACCCAAAAATTCGATCATTTTGAGCCGAAAAGGACGTGCGACCCTTGCCATGATGAAGCCTCATCCAACGGGTCAGTCGTTGCCTAGCAGCTCACGTCGGGGAGGTTATCTCCCGTTCGGAGATATGCGATCATTTGCTCCTTCTTGCTTAGCGCGCGCGCGGCAGCCAAATCGACCCGGGCACGCATTTGTTGTATTTCTCGAGCATCGGCGTGTTCACCGACCACTTTCTTTACGGGCGTATAGGCTGATTCGCGGAACTTCGGCGTGATGGTGAAACGCTCACCATCCCGGAGCGCTTCAGCGCCGCTGCCTGACTCAACATGGCCAACTTCATCGACCTTTATAACGCCGTTTAGGGTTGTTTTTATTTCCGCTTCGAGCTGAGCCGGGGCAACTATGAGCAATGAATCAATGGAGACGCCCATGTAATCGATCTGTAAATCGTCGAGCATGGTCAAAACCGTGGGATCAATGAGCTGTCGTATCTTCTCCTCTTCCAAAACGAGTTTTACGTGCGCCGTTTTTGATATTTCCTCTGCGTCTCCTCGTATGCCGCCGTTCGTGACGTCAGTCATCGCATGTATCTTGGTCACGAGACCATCTTGGAGTAACCTATCGCAGGCGTGAAGAAACTTCAGGTTCAACGTTTCCTTTACCACGTCTGATCGGCCATTATAGAGCGCTGTAGCTGTTATAGTTCCGCCGCCAGCGCCTTCGGTCAAGAGAATAACGTCGTCTTCGCGTGCATTGATACGCGCCGTCAAGCCTTGATCGCTCGCTACGCCGACGGCACCAACGCAGCCTGTCAGTCGGTCGCCGATCACAACGTCACCGCCAACCCGCAACGTGCTTCCCGTGACTAACGGAACATTCATAACGTCCGCTACTGCCCCGATGCCGGCCGTATAGTCGAACACCTTCGATACATCCCCGTCGTCAGCGAGGTGAATGTCCGAAAACAAGGCGACAGGCCGTGCGCCCATGACATAGATATCCCTCAAGGATGCGCGTGTAACGTGGAATCCCGCGAGAAACGGGAAGTCGCTCAAGCGCGAATGCATGCCGTCTACCGTTACCACGATCAAGTCACCCTTTGCTCTGACCACGCCGGAATCATCAAGTTGATCAGAGCCGACGATCGCGCTCGTTTTTCCGATGACCGTGGCTATTTTTTCGTGCAAATAGAAATCGCCGGACCCCCGTGAGCCGACTCCGAAATTACCCATCGTGACCCCAGATCGCTCCCTTTCGCAGAGAGTGCGCTCCGCTTCTTCGACAACCGCTTCAGATATACGCATTGCTGAATCGAGAGGAATGTTGCGGACCTCTAGAATTCGCTCTGCAAGCGTGCGCTCTATTGCTTCTTTGGCTAAGCCTCGCCTTAGGGCTCCTTTTGCGTAGCCTTCAAGATCCATTAGCACATCTCCACAAAGTTTTTCAACATCTGCAAGCCAGCTGAAGAAGACTTTTCTGGATGAAACTGTGTTCCAAAAACGTTTCCGCTCGCAACGACAGCGGCAAATGCGGCCCCATAGTTCGAGGTTGCGACCGTATGTTCTCCGGGCTCAACATAATACGAGTGAACGAAATACGCGTATGCGCCGTTGGCACCTTGGACCAACGCGTTCTCTTTCACCACGTCAAGCCGGTTCCAGCCCATGTGGGGTATTTTAAGCTTTTCTGGGGTAGCCCCAAAGTTGAACCGCTTGACGTGGCCTTTAAGGAGATTTAAGCCCTCGACCGGCCCGCTTTCACTCTGACCTTCATCGCTCTCGGTCAGCAACATCTGCATCCCTAAGCAGATTCCAAGTACGGGCGTGCCTTCGTCTACGGCACGCAGTAGCGCCTTTTTTTTATCTTTAATGTTGCGCATGCCGCTCTTGAATGCCCCGACTCCTGGAAGCACCAAGCCGTCTGCCCGGGCGAACTGACTGGCATCCGAAGTGACTTCAGGTTGCGCCCCTGCCCGCTCGAGGCCGCGCGTTACGCTTCTTAAATTGCCGAGACCGTAATCAATTATAATAATTCGTTTCATAGCCGTAGACGTGAGTAAGGCGACCGATATCTCGATTGATATCCACTTCAGTGATATGTGTCCTAATGTATATATTAGGTCCTTGCCGGATTCCGACGCATTCGCGTACATCCGGATAAGGGTGCGTGCGCAAGTTTACCAGCGCGCATATCGAAGGACTTTGAATCGTGCTGAACCGTTTTTTGCGCAGCGCGTCCGAATCAAAGCGACCTTCCGGGAGGCTGCTTTCGCGTTTTTTTCAGACATAAACGCGCGTATTAAGCGGCAGTCACCTTAATATACAGCCACTGTATTGGTGTAAATAATGGGAGACGACGTAACCCCTGTGGAGGTCAAAGGGATATACATGGTCAGCACGACTACTGGGCACACGCCAGTGGTATTGTTGACCGACGACGGACACCGCTTCCTACCGATCTATATCGGCATCTCAGAAGCAATCTCAATCAATGCGGCCCTGCACGGAGAGGTGCCGTCACGCCCTATGACGCACGATTTAATAATGTCGATACTCGAGAACTTCGACGCGAGCATTGTTACCGTGGTCATAGACGATGTCGACGAAGGAATCTACTATGCCCAACTCTCGATAAAGGTTAATGGGACTGAAAAACAACTGGACGCCCGTCCGAGCGACTGTATTGCGCTCGCGATTCGAGCAGAGACCTCGGTGCTGATACGGCGCTCCATTCTGGACGACGGAGCAATAAGCAAAGACGATCTCGATATCAAAGAAATGGACCTTTTCTTTTAAAGCGTAATTTTTGCAGTCCTCGGCACGTTTATGTAGCATCGAAAACTCTCGTTTATTAATGCGGCTTCGATGCTTTTTGCTTGATGTCGACTACATCACGTTGGACGGTCGCGCAGTCATTCGCCTGTGGCTTAAAGACGAGCTTGGTCGCAATATCATCGCCTTTGATCCTACTTTTGAACCCTATTTCTATGCGGTAACGGACGACGCTGACGCCATAATGTCTGTAGCGTCGATGCGGTCTGGTGAGGAGATCCGGCCGAATCGCGTCGAACGTGTCGTACGCAAGGACTTTGGCCAGCCCGTCACTGTGCTCAAAGTGTACGTCGATCACCCGCAACACGTGCCGATATTGCGCGAAAAGGTAGCCGAGGTTGGCGTGAGTGTCAGGGAAGCTGACATTCTATTCGCCGTCCGGTACATAATCGATCGCGAACTCGTTCCTATGGATCAGGTTCTGGTGGAAGGGCGCGAACGCGCAGATCCGCATTTTTCCTTCGCCATCGATGTCGACCACATAGAAGCAGAACAGCATCACACGAATCCCGATCTCAAAGTAATGGCCTTCGACTGCGAGATGCTAAGCCACGGTGGCGTTCCAATTCCGAACAAAGACCCTATCATCATTATTTCCATAGCGACCGGAGCTGATGAAACAACCTTCCTTTCGGTTGGCGACGACAAAGATGATAGGCGGGTCATCGCCGACTTCATCTCCTTCATTCACGAATATGACCCCGACGTTATCGTCGGCTACAACACTGACGAGTTTGACTGGCAATACTTGAAAACGAGAGCGGAAAAATTTAAGCTCCGCTTAACGATCGGAAGGGACGAGAGTCCTGCCAAGTTCAGCGCCGGGGGTGGCGTGAAAGAGGTCAGGATCTTCGGACGCAGCAACGTCGACTTGTACAAGGTCGTAAAACGGGACATCAGCGAGCTCAGCGTTAAAACGTTGGACAATGTTGCCGACTACATGGGGGTCATGCGCAAATCGGAGCGCGTGCAAGTGCAGGGTTGGGACATGGCGCGGTACTGGAACGATCCTGAGCTTAGGCAGGTTCTTTTTGATTATTCCAAAGCCGATGTCGTGAGCACGTGGGGGGTCGCAGAGCGGCTGCTCCCTCTTCAGTTTGAATTTGCGCGGATCGTAAGACAGCCGCTCGACGACGTATCAGGAATGGGGAGGGGGCGGCAAGTCGAGTCACTTTTGGTTGCTGAGGCGTACAAGATAAATGAGATTGTGCCGGCAAAAGGAGGGGGCTCGGGCAGCTACGCCGGAGGCTTCGTCCTCTTTCCAAAACCCGGCGTGCACGAAGACGTACTGAGCCTCGATTTTTCGTCTATGTACCCTTCAATAATGATTAGCTACAACATCTCGCCTGACACCGTTATGTCGCCAGATGAGACGCCTACGGAATTCTACGAGGCCCCAGAGACGCAATATCGATTTAGGAAGCATCCCGATGGATTCTTCAAACTCATCCTTACGAATTTAATAGAACGAAGAAGAGCGGTTAGAGAGCAAATGACTCACACGGACAAGGGTTCACGCGATTTTACTATCCTTGATGTTCACCAGAACGCAATCAAGATCCTGACAAACGCGTTCTACGGCTATACTGGATGGCACGCGGCGAAGTGGTACCGCAAAGAATGTGCTGAAGCAACGACAGCGTGGGGACGCACTATCATACAGGACGCGGTTGAGCGTGCTGAGAAGCACGGTCTCGAGGTGATCTACGGAGACACTGACAGTCTATTCGTAAAGCTCAAAAAGGCTTGATTTGCAGTTAGCAGTCAACTAAGGCGCTAACGCGCAGTCGAGGAGGGATTTGTGCCGTTTAATAGTACTACAAAACTTTTCACGGCTGATATGAGCAACAAGGAGGGGCCTAATGACAACTGAGCTGATAGATAAGGTCCGCACACTTATCGAGGAGCTTTCGACAATTTATCCAATTCGGCTTGACGTGCATGAACACTACAAAGCTATCTTCTTTACCGAGAAGAAGAAGCGCTACGCTGGGATTACCGAAGATGGGACTATTGTTGTCAGAGGTCTTGAAGTGCGGAGAGGCGATTGGTGTGCACTCGCAAAGGAGCTACAATCCGATGTTATCAAAATCATTCTTGAAAGGCGAGAACCTGGAGCCGCCGCAGAACTGGTTACGAGTACGATCAAGAGCCTTAGAGCCGGTAAGATTCCGTTAACAAAGCTTATCATCTACAAGACGCTGACCAAAAAGATTTCGAGCTATGAATCCGTCCAGGCTCACGTAAGAGCTGCCAAGCGAGCGAAAGAGTACGGCCTCGCCGCTGACGTCGGCGCGAAGGTTGCGTACCTCGTGATGAAAGGGACAGGGTCGATTGGCGACAGATCGTATCCCGCTGAGATTTTTAAACAGAAGGAGGGCAAACTGGTTGACACCTACGGACAAGAGCGCGAGATAGACGTCGAATACTACGTCAAACATCAAATTCTGCCCGCCGTCGGAAGGATTCTGAATTACTTCGATTACGAAGATTCAGAGCTCGAGGGGCAACCGTTCCAAAGCACTCTTGGTCATTTCTGACCAGTTGTGAAAAAAGCAATTTAGTCGTCGGGTGCTGCCAACCCGCACTGAACTTCAAAGTGACGCATGTTCAGAGCTGACGAAGCGCAACCTTTCGAATATTGTGCTTTCGGATAGGGCCCTTGGTTTCTGCCAAGAGCTTAACGCCAAGGGAAGCAACAAGCCATTCATGTTCTCCGGCTTTTTTAAAAGCAAAAGTTTTTATATTAATTATTAATAGTGATAGACCGCATTTATATGAGCAGTCAAATTTCAGAAAGCGGTACACTTAGACTCTTCGGAATGTGCCCGAAAATAGGCCGCTGGATATTTGTTGCGCTCGGATTTGCGATCAACATCGGCTTATCCAGCTTTTGCTCGTGGAGCGTTTTTAAACTTCCGCTCCAAAAGCTTTGGTCTATCGACGCAACCGCCAGCTCGTTACCATCTTTCTTCTTTGCGTCATTTTTTTGCAGTTCGAAGCCACTTGCCGGAGGGTCCCTCGACAAATACAGTCCCGTGCAGACTGAACGGATACACGTGATGAAAAATAATACAGGAGCGTAAACGATTATGACATTGAAGATGACAAACGGATCAGGAGAGATCGACGTCACCCATGTGAGGAACCTGGACGTGACCGCAAACCCGGCGGCGCTCGGGTTGACCGCCTTCGGGATAACGACCGTCCTTCTGAACTTGAGCAATGCAGGGTACTTTGGGCTCGGCTCGATGATCCTCGCGATGGGGATCTTCTATGGGGGTCTCGGCCAGATAATTGCAGGGATCATGGAGTGGAAGAAGAACAACACGTTCGGGATGACCGCATTCCTGTCGTTCGGGTTTTTCTGGGAGACTCTTGTCGCCCTTCTGATCCTTCCGAAACTGGGGCTTGCGGACGCGACAAGCGCGAATGGGATGGCGGCATACTTTGCGATGTGGGGGCTCTTTACGCTCGTCATGTTCATCGGGTCGCTCAAAGCAAACCGGGCATTGCAGGCTGTTCTTGGCTTACTTACCGTGCTGTTCTTCCTACTGGCAATTGGTGAGATAACTGGGAATGCCAACGTAGTCACGATTGCCGGCTATGAAGGGATCCTCACGGGTTTCGTGGCAATCTATGCCGGCCTCGCGCAGGTATTAAATGAGATGTACAAAAAGACCGTTGCTCCGCTGGGGTGAATAGAACTCCCTGCATTACTCGCAGGGATTCTCTTTTTATTCCTTGGCTTCTTGCCTCCAGCCTGGGCCAAAAAACGAAAAATGGTTGATGTGCATTGATTTTACGTCTCAGATCGGTGCATCACATACGTGCCTACCTCCTATAGTCTATGAGATCACGATCGTAGCAGTAGCAAACGGTCTCAAACAGCATGCTGAGCGCCTGCGGGTCGAACCGGTCCCTAGCTCCTAGCTCGTTAAACCAAAACAGGTTTTAAAGGCCTTAACGTGCCCCATTTATTGCCACACATAAAACAGCATAGAAAACAGGACAAAACAGACAAAAATGAACGTCTTTTAGGCGTTGGTTTTCCCTATTATAAGAGAGATACTACAGAATCTTAGATAAGGCGTATCAAAAGGAAAAAAGTGTAACAAAAGCATGGCAGAACCATGCCACTTTTAAAAAATCAGGGCAAGATCGTTGCGGCTGACGGCCTTGACGTGTCATAGGCAAACGAAGGAACCGTTTCTTAGTTTATAAAATTAATTTTATATAAATATAAATATATTTAATGTGCGTTCTTGTATGCGAAACAAACCCCAGCAAATATTAACTGAATTTAATTATTATTGATTAATTAAAATATAAATAAATCTATAATTTTATTGAACGTTTTAGTGGTGTAGTTTTGGTGCGGTTTTGGTGCGGTTTTGGTGCGGTTTTGGTGCAACCAAAAAGAGCACATTCCTAGCGCTTTGGGATACTACGCTACGATCCTCTTGCAAACGAGGGACCCTTTTTGTCACGCGCGACAAAATTCACTGCGGCGTGGCCAACTTCTGCCCGAACTGCGGAAAGAGGCTCTCATTTTAGAGAACACAACGGTGACACTACGAAAGTGGTCGATTTCTATCTTCGCCTTGTCAGAGGCGCTTCTTACGCTGATCTCTCTGCGCTATATCCGGCGACATTCGACGTTAAAAAAAGCTTCGTTACTCTTTAGGTGCCCCTTCTATACAGTAGTAGGCATCGCCGAGGTCAAACATTGCCCATACGGGGCATACGTCACACGGACACTTAACGCGTCGTGGATTCTTCGGACTTGCGCCGATAGCGCAAAAAAGCGTATCAGTTAGCGCGTTCTGGTTGTACGTCGGACAATCCCCTTTATCACAAATGCAGCTCTTCCTGTTGCCTTCGGTGTCTGGTACCTTCATACACTTCTCCCGTTTTACAATCTGCTAACTTCACGGACAAGCGCGGCCAACGCACAGAGGCTTTCACTACTATTCCGTACGTTTAGAAGCCGTTTATGTTCCAAAGAAGTGATGAGCGCGCCACTGATATAAGATTTGCTCGCTCCCCCAGGCTGCTTGCGCGCCCGATTTGTGCGTGACCTGCCGTTCGTCTTGTCAATGAATGCTGGCTCCTTAAGAGCAAATGTAAAGAGTCTTTATCGCATTAGCAGTACAGGCGAAGCTCGATGATGGTGATCTACTCCGTGGGGCATTCGAATCGATCGCTGCAGGAATTCATTTCAATTTTGTCGCATTATGCCGTTTTAACGGTGATCGACGTGCGCAGCCATCCGCACTCACTCGCTAACCCTCACTTCAACAAGGAAGTGCTTGAATACGAGCTTCCGCGATCAAGTATTCAATATTGCTGGATGGGAGAAGGACTTGGGGGGTTCAGACCTCAGATCTCGAACGATTCGCCAAACACTGCGTGGAGGGTGAAAAGTTTCAAGAACTACGCGGATTACGCGCTAACTGACGCCTTTTCTGACGCCCTCGCTGAACTTACTTCTCTTGCCACAAAAAAAACCGCCGCCTTAATGTGTGCTGAAATCCTTTGGACGCGTTGCCATCGTCGGATTATCGCTGACTATCTTCTGACGCTTGGGTGGGAGGTCGTGCATATTGTGGACGGGTCTCGCTTTACGACCCACGAGCTCACCCCCTTTGCGAAGGTTGATGGCGCCCACATAACGTACCCCTCCTCTTTGCTCCAGTATTCACTGAATGATTTCCAGCCAGAATGAGACAGGATCGTGCGTATGCTGTTCTTGCTACCTCGAATCCGTTTGAGTCGTCAGAGCGATCGCAAAAGAGGATAAGTCACTATACCACACGCGGCCGTAATTCACGTGGCGTAGCTTGGCCGAATTGGACACATCCTCAGGATGTTCCAAGCGATATCTGCCTCTTTGAGCTTCTAATCGGAAACACCTCTGCGCCTAGGATATGATTGAGGTCAAAGCCGTAAAGAGTAGCGTCTTTTTCTAAGACGACTAGCCGGCCCTTTACGCCAATGACTCGGCCCAGGAGAATATTCTTCGCCTGCAAGGGCCGCATCCAGAGCGGCAAATCAAAATAGCGGAGCTTAGTTTCATCATGAATGTCCATCTTAGCTTTCATCGCGTCCCAAGCCGCCCAATCGAGTTCAGTATCAACGAGCATTTTTTGAGAATGCCGGACTGTCCCTTTGATCCCGTAACGCTTCTGCAGTTCACGCTCGCGTCTTCTAGCTAGTTCGCCATCTAAGACGTAGTCCGCTACGGCAGCCACATCTGCACCTTGCTCTCGCATCCGGTCATCAAGTCGGCTGGCTTTCGTAACACCGATCTTGAAAATGTCGGGCCTGAACATTGCGATATATACCGCGTGCTCCTCCAGACACGTTTTTTCGTCCTTCAGGCACGTCCCGGTGCAGATTGCGCAGGCATTAAACTCCTGACAACTGCCGCACACCGGGACTTCTTCACTATCGCACGGACGATACACGCCGGCCTGCCACGTGCCGATGCAGGTTCGCCGGCCTATCCCAAGCGAGAGACTGCCTGAGAGCGGCAGCAGCTCCATGGAAGGATACGCTAGTAACGTCTTTTTTAGAGACGAAAAGCCAATAATCTTCACTACAGATAGGTTTCATTTCAGGTCTTATATATGCGTTAAGCCAGTGACCATTACTATTTAAGTTCAGAAAAAGACTATGGACTATGCTCGTCGAGGTGCTAGAAGAGCTCATATTTTACGACGGATCACAAATTGACCCATTGTGGGGTTACAAACATCACGGCATACTAGGCGATTCTATTATCGTTTTTAGGGGCGGCATGGACGTCTCAGAAGAGCGCATGAAAGATTGCGAAGATCTGCGTGGAAAAACTAAGATAACAGGCGACGATGTTCTCCATCTTGTCGTTGAGCGTTTCGACAGCCCGGGAAACATATTCATCTCGTACCTGTTGCAGCGCTTGCTCGTTATTTCCGCGCAAGCGGTCCTCAATATGTACGGTATCGAAACCGCGAGAACCGGTGATGATCTTTACATTGCCGACGAAAAACTCACGGTGAGCATTGCGACAGCGAGCATAACTAGCGAAAAAATACACTTGGGGATCAACGTAACGACCACAGGGACCCCCAAAGGCATCGCCATCACTAGTCTGACCTCGTGCGGGATCGAACCGGACGAAAGCCTTTCCATCGGAAGAGATATCGCAGAGATGTTCTCTCGAGAGACCTTTGGGATCCTCAAAGATGTGGTGAAGACCCGCGGGTCTTGACGCTGAACTCTCTTTTTTTTGGCTTGAAGGCAATGGATGCGCAATGAGAAAAGAAGAGATCATTTATCTAGACAGACCCGGTCCTCAAAACACTGAAGTCGTAATCAGCGCCGTAGAGACCTATATAGCAAGCAGCGGTCTCGATCGAGTCGTTGTGGCTAGTACTACGGGCTCCACCGCGATTAAATTTGCAAAAGCGCTTGAAAACAAGGCAAAACTCATCGTCGTAACACACCACACAGGTTTCAGTCAAGAAGGCGCGCAGCGTTTCGACGCGGAAAAACGGAAAAAGCTCGAGCTGCAGGGAATCACGGTGCTGACGCAGTCACACGTGCTTTCGGGAATCGAAAGGAGTATCTCTAGGAAGTTCGGCGGCGTTTCGCGCGTCGAGACTATCGCGGAAGCCCTTCGTTCACTACTGGGACACGGGCTCAAAGTGTGCGTGGAGATAGCTATTATGGCGGCCGATGCCGGGGCTATACCTATCGCCGACATTGTCGCCGTAGGCGGCACAGGCAGCGGTTCCGATACAGCGGTAGTGATACGTCCCGCGCACATGAACAACTTTTTTGACGCCCGCATCAGGGAGATCATCGTCATGCCACGAGGTGGCGATGCCTGATCGATTTGAAATCACACACAAGGACGTATTCGGGCGCATTGGCAAGCTTGATACGCCACACGGCCTCATCGAAACGCCAGCTTTACTCCCGGTTGTAAATCTCAACCTAATGCTCATCGCGCCGAGCGAGATGCGCCAGTTCGGAGCGGAAGCGCTCATGACCAACGCATATATCATTTACCGGAGTCCCCGTTTGCGGCACGCCGCGCTCTCCGCGGGGATCCACAGTTTGCTCGGATTTGACGGGCCGATAATGACTGATTCGGGATCGTTTCAACTCGCCACGTATGGTGACATAGAGATCCATTCAGAAGAGATAGTAGCGTTCCAGCGCGATGTTGGGTCGGACATAGGGACACCAATTGATATCCCGACACCCCCAGACGTTGCACGTCACCGTGCGCTCAGGGAGCTTGACATAACGATCGAACGCATTCAAGAGGCAACAAGGTGCTGCGGCACTGACATGCTCTTAGCAGCGCCCATCCAGGGCTCGACCCACCTCGATTTGCGAGAACGGTATGCGGGGCTGCTCAGCAAGCTCAGCGCTGACGTCTACCCTATCGGTGCCGTCGTTCCGCTCATGGAATCCTATCGGTATGCTGATCTGAGCAACGTCATTATGGCGTGCAAGACTGGACTGGCGTTGAATAAGCCTGTTCACCTGTTTGGAGCAGGGCATCCCATGATGTTCGCCCTCGCAGTGGCGTTAGGCTGTGACCTGTTCGATTCGGCCGCTTACGCGCTTTACGCGAGAGATGGGCGCTATCTGACGCCAAGCGGGACTCACAAGCTCAAAGATTTGGCTTACCTGCCGTGCGCGTGTCCGGTCTGCTCCTCTAGCGATCGGAAGCTCACGGAACGGGAACTTGCCGAGCACAATCTTTGGGTTTCATTCAGTGAGCTCAGCACCATCAAACAAGCGATACTCGACGGACAACTCTGGGAGCTCGTGGAGAGGCGATGCCGACATCCAGCGCTACTACAAGCCCTGCGAACGATCCAAGAGGGCTCTGCCTCCTTCGAAGCTATCGAACCGTTGAAACATTCTTTCATTTATACTAGCACAGAATCTGCCGCGCGGCCAGAAGTTGCGCGCTACGTGAAAAAGCTCAACAGGCTTGACATGACCGGCCGAGTGCTCATCACGACCAACAGGCAGAAAACACGGGCCATGGAACACGAGTTCGATACGACCCTGCTCATGAAAGCGCCTTTTGGTCCCTATCCACCAGAACTAGCCGAAACGTATCCTATTGGGCAATCTGAAGTTCCAGATCCAGATTATGCCTCAATTAAATCCGCTATGAGAAACCTGATCGAGTTCATTAAATCCAAAAATGTCGAAGCGACCTTCGCCTATGATGAGAAATGGGATCACGACGCGCTCGCCGAATTAAGCTCTTTTGCAACGCTCTTACGCTTATGAGGAGACATGCCGCGACAGTTTGAGGTGACACGGCGGGATGGAGCTGCCCGCCTCGGAACGCTCAGGTGGCGAGGTGAAGAGCTTACCACCCCTTCTAGCTTTGAATCTAAAGAGGAACTTGAGTTCCTGCACGCTTTGACGATTCAGAAAGCTGAGCTCGACGTAGCGGTCATCACAAGTCAGGAAGACCCTAGAGCAAAGCGAATTGATGCCGATGTTGTCATTCTTGGAGGCGCTGCGAGATTTAGCGATGATCCGCGCGGCCTGACCAAAGCGCTCGTAAGAGCTAGAGAATCAACAAATCCTGATTCAGCGCTTTATGTCCCGGCGTTGGCGACCCCGAACAACGTGAGCTTGCTCGTCTATGCGGGGGTGGATCTCGTCGACCCAATTATGGCAGAGGTCAAGGCGCGCGAGGGGTATCTCCTCTCTGCCGAAGGCGAACGCAAGTTTGACGCGATTTCTCGTTCTCATTGTTTGTGCGACGCCTGCAGTGGCGTCAACGTAGCCGAGCTCCCGCCAGAGCAGCGGGTGATAATACTGTCTGCGCACAACAGGCAAGCCCTCAAAGCTGAACTCTGTATTGCGCGCGAGAACATCGAGCGCGGGACTCTGCGAGAGCTCGTCGAGGGACGATGCAGAGCTGCCCCGATGCTAACAGCGCTGCTGCGGTTGCTGGACGAGGAGCATAGTTACTTTGAGCGCCGATCACCCATCGTGCGGACGGCCACGCTACTCGCGTGTTCTCAAGAATCGCTGAATCGGCCAGAAATACTCAGATTTGGTGAACGCGTCATCGAGCGGCTTAATAAGAGAGATGGAATCCTCCTGCTACTTCCCTGCTCGGCGCGCAAACCATACTCGCGGTCCCGATCTCACAGGACTATTCTTAAACGCTTGGACAACCTGCGCCAGTTTCTGCACGAGGCGATAGTAACGTCGCCTATAGGCATCGTTCCCCGCGGCCTCGAGATCATGTACCCCGCCAGCAACTACGACATACCGGTTACCGGCAAATGGACGTGTGACGAGAGTGAGTGGGTGATCGGACGTCTCACGCAGTATCTTGAGGCCAACGCCTTCGACGCGGTGGTAGCACACGTGAGTGGCCCCTACCGAAAGGTGTGTGACGAAGCGGCGGCTGCACTCGGGGTTGATCTAATCCATACTGCCGAGGACGGGAATATTCTTAGTTCCGATTCCCTCCAACGCTTGTGCGCGGTCGCGCAGGAGCTTATAGTCGAATACGCACCTAAGCGGCGCGATTTGCGGTTTGATTACCTACAGGATCTCGCTGACTATGAATTTGGCCCGCACGCTTCGACAGCTATTTTTGCAGAGAGTCCGAAGATCCGCGGTCTTTTCCCGACCTACTACGCCTCAGACGGCAGAACACGCATAGCGACCATCGCAGGTAAGTACTGCACTCTTGCCCTGACAATCGAAGGAGCCCGACGGTATCTCCGCACAATCGAAAATCGATATTGCGTACGCATCGATGACTTTGTACCGAAAGGGACGGTTTTTGCGATTGGCGTGCTCAACGCCGATCCGGGAATACGGCCTTTCGACGAGGTGATCGTGCTTAACGAGCACGTCATTGCAGTCGGAAGAGCCCTTATGAGCGGTTGGGAGATGCAAGCGTCAAAACGAGGTGCCGCTGTCGCTGTGCGGCACGTGGAGGCGCGATGAAAACAGCTCGAACGTCGCGCAGGCGCTATCCGCGTCAGGCTGCATCAGGAACAAGCCGCCACGGCACACGAGCCAATAACCGATTGGCGTGGACCGGCTGGGATCTGCTCAACGGCGAGATCGTGCCCTCCCTGACCATCCTTCTCACGACCAAAGGCTGCTTCTGGGCCCGCGATGTTGGCTGCACAATGTGCGGCTACATCACCGACGCGAATCCTGACGCGCAGAGCTCTGATATTCAAAAGCAACTATTCGAGGCGCTTGCACTCTACGATAAGGCGTTTAAGATCGTAAAGTTGTTCACCTCAGGCAGCTTTCTTGATCAAGAAGAAGTGCCCGTCGACGCGCGAGATGCCATCCTAGCCAAATTAGCGGACACGCCAAGAGTCATCGTCGAGAGCCGACCGGAATTCGTGACATCTGAGATTTGCGGTGATGTCGTTAGATTCAACCGGCACGTTGAAGTTGCGATCGGTCTTGAAACGTCGAACGACCAGATCCGGAATAGCAACATCAACAAAGGATTTGCGTTTCGTGACTTCGTCAGAGCGTCCAAAGTCGCACACTCTGACGGTCTGACCGTTAAGGCTTATCTGCTCCTAAAGCCACCTTTCCTGACAGAATTGGAGGCCATGGAGGACGCCATCCAATCCACGCACGAAGCTGCGCCGCACGCAGATACGATCTCGCTGAATTTGTGCAACGTGCAAAAAGGCACCTTAGTCGAGGCGCTTTGGAAAAAAAAGCTGTATAGGCCTCCTTGGCTGTGGACCGCAGTGGAAGTTCTCAAGCGCGTGAAACCGATAGCTACTGTCATTTGTGATCCTGTAGGGGCGGGCACAGCTCGCGGGCCGCATAACTGCGGCAAGTGCGATCGCCAGGTCATTTCAGAAATTAAAGAGTTTTCGCTCTCTCAGGACTGTGCGTCGTTCACTGCGACTTGCGCCGACCAACTGGTATGGAAATACGTCCTAGAATTTGAGAAGTTCAGCTACGGCGCACCCCTTGTGCCGTGACCTGTCGCGATAGATAGGATGCTGCGTCCCTCAATTCGACAACAACGGCCTTTTTAGGTTGAACGCGTAGCGTCCTCGTAAGCGTTATCCGAAAACGCGCTTAAACTCACGTATCTGTTCCCTTGTACCGATGACGGTAAGAAAAGAGTCTTTAGGGATAACTTGATGGGGATCCGGGTTCGGTGTGGTTGCCCCATTGGTAGTGATGGCGACGACGGTACACCCGGTGCGCGATCGTATCTTCAGATGCTCGAGACTTCTTCCCGCAAGGGATGGACCAGGGGGATACTCAAGAACCTTCATGTCCTCTGAGAGCAAGACCTCCCGCAATTGTGTGCCAAGCGGCCTAGGTGCGAGAAATTTTACCAAGACTTGGCCAGCCACGACGGACTGCGACAGCACATAGTCAGCCCCCGCTTGATACAACTTCTCAACTGCTTGCGGTCGTATGGCACGACAGACAATATCCATCTGAGGATTAAGCTTTCGTGCGACGAGAGTCGTATAGATGGCATCCATGTCACTATTGACCGTGACGAGAAGCGTAGAAGCTTCAGCAATCCCCGCTTGTTTCAGGATTGCCATATCTGTAGAGCTACCAACCACATCGCCTTGGTGCTTGTCGATGATGATGTGTTCAATCCCGTTCGACCGCAATACTTTGGACACTCGTTTTCCGACGTCGCCGTATCCTGCAACGATATAGTGTCCCCTGATCGCGCAGTATGTGCCATCAGGCCGACAAATTGAGAGTTCCTTAACTGCGTTTAGTTGCTTTTTTGTGCCGATGAGCAAAAGGACAGTGGTGTCTGTGATGATTTCAGAAGCGGATGGATTGAAGGTGAGTTTGGCACCCTTCCATATGCCGATTACTGTCGCCCCAGTTCGCTCGCGTATCTTGGCATCTTCAATAGACGACCCGTTGAGGCCGCTTTCCCCAAGAATCGGGAGCTCAAAAATCCGCAAAGACCCAATCAAAGGAGTAGTGCCAATGAGCTGGTGCGTTATAGGCATTGCCGCCTTATGGCCAATATCGATGCCAAGGAGTTGTTTAGGTGATACGACTTTGTCAGCACCTGCATAGAGCAAGTACACCGCGTTCGCCATGTTTTCAACAAGTCCGATGATATCCGCTCGCGTCAGCTTTTTCGCAACAAGCGCGATAATCGCATTCTTTTCGTCACTTTGATTTAGCACGACTTTCTTTGCGCGCTGTATCTGAGCGTTTTGTAGGGCCACCTCATCGCTCGGATCTCCATAGACGCAGGGGATCTTCCGCTCGACTAATGCCTGCACGACGTCACGGTCGCCGTCAATGACGAGGTATGGTAAATCCCGCTCGTCAAGCTCTTCGATAATCGTGTCGACCATGGAACTATAGCCGGCAATCAAAACGTGCTCCCGGAGCTTTGACTTCGTCGGCACTGATGCTCGAACGCTTTGCAGCAAAGGTGCAACTACGATGGGGATCAAGATCGCAAAGAACAGTACGATTCCGGTAAGCTCCACGAGCACGGCAAATATCCTGCCGATACTGCTCACAAAGACGATATCGCCGACACCTTGCGTCGTCATCGTCGTGATCACCCAATATACCGCGTCAACCGCGGTATAAGACCTACCTTCAGCAGAGACCATCAAGAAGAGGAAGACTAAGCTATATATGACAACGAGCAGCATGGTGGCCGCAACATAAATGAGTAGAGATTTGCGCAGAGGTCTAATCGCGAACACCTTAGAGCACTAGGAAGCCAGCGCTTTGCACGTACATGTCAAATGTCGAATATAAATACTAACGTCTTTTCAAGTGTTAAAACTCGATTTTCAAGTGTTAAAACTCGAATTCGATCTTGCTATGGGTTGCGTGGTGTGAGAAAAGTTTATCATAGGCACGCATAATCTGTAGATGCTATGCGGGTGGAGGACGTGACGCGATCGGTGCGAGAGCATCACAAATGGTTCAGCGAATCCCTCCCTTTAATCGCCAGTGAGAATATCACCAGTCCCGCCGTGCGCCAGCTTCTGGCCTCCGACTTTGGCCACAGATATGCTGAAGGCAAGGTCGGCCACCGGTTTTATCAAGGCGTCAAGTATATCGACCAAGTGGAGCAGGACGCCATAGATTTGGCTCTTACACTGTTCAAGGCTGAGCACGTCAACGTGCAACCTGTCTCTGGCGTAAACGCAAATATTGCCGCATTTTTTGCCCTTTCAAACCGAAATGATGCACTCATGGCGCTTGATACCTCGCACGGTGGCCACATCAGCCACGGAACCAAGTCGGTTGCGGGTATCCGCCATCTCAGGATTGTAAAACATCCATTCGACTACGAAGAGATGAATATCGACAGCGATGCGATGATCGCTACGATTTATGAAAAAAAGCCCAAAATTATACTGTTTGGGGCGAGTCTATTTCTCTTCCCACACCCTATCCGAGACGCGCGCGATGCCGCGCGCGAAGTTGGCGCGGCAATTGTGTATGACTCCGCTCACGTTCTTGGTCTCATTGCTGGCGAGCAGTTTCAGGACCCGCTTAGAGAAGGTGTTGACGTGATGACTGGTTCTACACACAAGACGTTCCCCGGGCCTCAAGGCGGCATCATCTTTTCGACACACGCGCTAGCCGACGCAATCGATGAGGCAGTGTTTCCTGGTACTGTAAGCAACCACCACCTGCATCACGTCGCTGGGTTAGCGGTCACGCTCGTGGAGATGCTTGAATTCGGGAAAGCGTACGCACAGCAGACGATCAAGAATGCAAAGACGCTCGGAGCGGCGCTGTACGACAGCGGATTCAACGTGCTATGTCCTGAAAAAGACTTCACGGAGTCCCATCAGATCGTAATGGACGTGGGGCGCGCAAGTGCGATGGCGCTTGCTCTGGAAAAAGCAAACATCATTGCCAACAAGAATCTGTTACCCTGGGATGACCATAATGCTCCAGAGAATCCCTCCGGACTACGATTCGGAACGCAAGAGCTTGCGCGACTCGGAATGAAAGAAGCGGAGATGAGGGTCGTGGCAAAGCTTATCACGCGCGTGCTGAACGGCGAGGCACCCGAAAAGGTTAAAAAAGATGTGGTAGAGTTTAAAAATGACTACCAGGAGGTCGAATACTGCTTCAGCCATGAGCTCGGAGCTTATCAATTCCCCGCGTGGTAGATTATTTTGCAACGGAAGTGCAATACTGATCGTTTTTGATATGGATGGCACGCTCATCGATGCTGAGGCAATCGATGAAATAGCCAAAGCGGCCAATGTCGGAGACCTCGTGGTGGCGCTCACGAAGCGCGCCATGAAGGGAGAGATGGATTTTGAAGAGGCTTTAAGAGAACGCGTAAAGCTCTTGAAGGGTCTCAGGGTGGAGGAGGTTAATAAGGTAGCCTTAAACATCCCGCTTATGAAAGGGGCTAAAAAGCTCATACGCGAGTTGAAAAAAGAGTATAAGGTTGCAATGGTTTCAGGGGGCTTTACGATCGTTGCCGAAAGGGTAGCTCAAGAGCTCGAAATCGACTGTCTAGTGGCAAACAAACTCGTCATAGAAGACGGCGTTTTGACCGGCGAGGTTGTTGGACCGCTAGTGCGCCAAAATTCAAAAAAAGACGCGCTGGAGGCGATTGCTAAGAGGTGGGGAGTACGACCCAAAGACTGCGTTGTTATAGGAGACGGCGCAAACGACATCTCAATGTTTGAAGCTTCGGGGTTTTCGATAGCATTCAACGCAAATCCAATTCTATACGATATTGCAGACGTCATAATCACAAAGAAGGATCTCAGCTTGATATTACCTGTAGTCAGTGGAGGAGCGTATGCTGAAGGAGTTACAAGAGAAGAAAGCGCTGCTAAAAAAAGACGCGGACGCCTCGAAGCTTGAGCGAAACCGGCTCAACACAGAAGCAAGTCAATTCGCTGCGAGACGTGACGAGTTGAATACGAAGACCCGCGCGCTGATAGACAGTGCACAACAGTCTAAGGACAAGCGCGATGAGTACAACAAGCTCGTTTCGGAGAACAAGGAGAAACGAGATAGCCTCAATGAGACGGCAAACAACCTGCTCGCGAAGGCGGACCAAATTAAAAGAAGATTCAGAGTCGCTGGCGGCCTTTCGCTAGGCGAGCTCAAGCGCGAAATTGACCACCTTGAGTTTAGGCAGCAGACCGAGGTCATGAGCACGGAAAAGGAGCGCGAGCTTGTAGACCATATTGCGCACCTCTGGGAGGAATATAGAAAGAAGCGAGTCGAGCTTGAGAATAACGCTGAGCTCAAGGAGGCGCTGGAAAAGGCACGGAAGCTCCGAGACGAAGCGAGTGAGTTCCACAAGGCGCTAACGGATAACGCAGACCGTGCGCAGGAATGCCACGAGAAGATGCTCAAGTGCTTCAAGGAAGCAGACAAGGTACGTACTGAGGCGGATGCCGCCCATAAGGAGTTCGTGCGCGCGCAAGAGAGCGCCGACGAACAGCATCAGAAGTATATCAAGATGGAAAAGGAATTAAGAGACTACGACAAAATCATATCGAGTCTCAAAAAACGGTCCAAAGAAGCCCGCGAATCCCGCGAAAAGGTCGACGTGCTTAAGCGGGCAGAAGAGGTCTACGCAATGTTTAAAGACGGGCAAAAACTTGAAACCGATGATCTCCTCCTGCTCCAGCGCTCCGGGCTGCTGTAGACTTTAGTGACGACCATATAGGCAAGAATGAAACTAGTCCTGTGCATTGATCGTGACGATGATCTGGGGTCGAAAGCGCACCTTCCAGGTCCGATTATCGGCCGAGCTGACGACATGAATGCCGCGTTACAGCTCGGATTGACCGACCCCGAAGATTCCGACATAAACGCCATTTTTGAAGGCATCCGTGTTTATGATGATTTGAAGTCGCAAGGAATAGACGCTCAGATCGCGTCCATATCCGGCAACACGGACGTTGGCTTAAAATCAGATCAGATCCTGTCTCAACAGCTTGACCTGGTGCTCAAAGAGGTCAACGCGACCAGCGTTATCATCGTTTCAGACGGCGCCGAAGACGAGTTTATTCTCCCTATCGTGCAATCCCGGATAAAACTTGATGGCGTGAAGCGCGTGGTCATACGCCAGTCTGAAAGCCTCGAGAGTACCTATTACACCATCAAGAAACTGTTCGAAGACCCGAAGATCGCGAACGCCATTTTCATACCTGTCGGACTGATATTATTATTATTTGCGATATTCTCTCTTGCTCAGCACCCCGAATATGCTTTGATTGTGATAAGCGCAGTCATTGGCGTGTATCTTCTCTTTCGAGGGCTTGGCCTCGACGACGTTCTCGTAGGCGTTGCTCAAAGCGTGAAGTCTTCGTTTTACGGAGGCAGTATCTCGTTCGTGACCTATATAGTCGCAATCGCCTTAGCGATCATAGGGACGGCACAAGGCATCATCACGACCTTAGGTTTAGGTGTCGCTACTTACGGCGGCGTACTCGCGGCAGCGGTCTTTATTAACACCACTGCGTGGTGGTTCGTGGCCGCAGCGGTTATCGCGAGCATAGGTCGCGTGCTCGACGCTTACCTGAACGACGCAAAGCACGTGTGGCGATACGTGGAGTATCCTTTCTTCATCTTTTCAACTGGTCTGATCTTGTGGAGCGCCAGCATACTCATCCTAGCGCTAGGGGGGAAGCCAGTGCCTGTTCTCAATCCTGCAGACGTTCTCATTATACAGACTTCACGGAGCATCCAGATCATCACTGCCTTCCAGCTGCTCATGTTTTCGGTTGCCGGCGCTATCGTTGTCGCCTTAACGGGCATCGGCATATCTTCGCTCATAAAAAGGGGGCAACAGCCGTCACTCGAGCAGCACAGCATACCCATTCTGAGCGACAAGTGATTTTGGCGAGCAACCCGCGCCTGTCTGCGACACACTAACGGCGGTCTCGCATAAGACTCAGAACGTCACTCAGTATGGCGCTTGCCGTCTCGATCGAGCCTGCTCCTTTTCCGGCGACAGTAATTTCGCCTGCGGTATCGGTTAGGATTGACGCTGCATTCAGCGTGCCGCTGACGTTCAGCGGGTGGCCTATCGGTATCAGCTTAGGAGAGACCGTAAGCTCTTGCACGTCACCTACAAGTTTGACGGCAAAGCCCCTCTGCCGCGCTAGTTGCAGCGCGTCCTGCGTGATGCGATCGATACCGGTTATGTCAACGTCTGCGAAAGTCGCGTTGCGACCAAAAAACGCGTTGGCCAGGATGACAACCTTACAGGCAGTGTCGATGCCAGTCACGTCATACGTGGGATCCGCTTCCGCTATGCCCATATCCTGGGCTTCGCTCAAGACCTGATCGTAATCGAGCGCCTCCTCGGCCATTCGAGTGAGTATGTAATTGCACGTGCCATTCAGTACCCCCCGTATATCTAGCACCCGAGCGCCTGCGAGGGTGTCGCGTATGAGGTTAACAATTGGCATTGCGCCGCCAACGGTCGCCTCGTACCGCAGCGCGACCCCATTCGCATGAGCAAGTTGTGTGAGCTCATCAAAGGCGGCCACCAGAGGCCCTTTGTTCGAGGTGACAACGTTTCGCTTGTTTTTAAGCGCTTCACGCACGTGTGTCAACCCCGGTTCACCGCCATGGATATTCGTAGGTGTCACCTCCACGACGACGTCGTGGTCAACAGTGCGTATCACGTCGAGCGCCGTCAAATTAGAGTTCGCAATGGGCTGACCGCCTCGTTTACGCGCAAGAACGTCCTTTAAGTCAGGCGTGAGGGCAACCCCTTTTGAATCGGCGATTGCCACGACTTTTATGTGAGGCACGTTTTGCACGATGGTGGCGACTCCTTGCCCTACTGCCCCGAATCCAATGATGGAAAGTGTCAAGAGAGATTGACTATTCCTCATTGCTCACACCTCCCGGTGATCCGCGCTCATCTAGTGGTTCGATAATGAGTAGATCCTTACGCTCAGCGATCTGTCTGAGAATCCCGATCGACTTCTCCAGTTCCTCGTCTCCAGTCGCCATTATTGTGATAACCGCAGATGATGGACCGTCGATGGCAGGCATTGACAGACTGAGATCTTGAACTTCTGCAAAACCCGTACCATCAATTTCATCGATCGTATCCCTTAAATCGGTATGGATTATGTGGCCGATGAGCAAAATGTGCGTCCTGGCCCGAAGCCTCATTTTGCCAATCCGAACGACCGTAACGCCGTTTTGTTCAAGCCCGTCCTGAAGTTCTTCAAGCGTCTGCTCTTCAATATCAAAAATCACAGAAACAGGGACGGTATTGCGAAACGTTTTTTTGTCGTGATGGTGAACGATGCTCGCTATATTCCCGCCAAGGTCGGAAATAGGAGTTAAGACGTGCTTAAGTTGGCCTGGCGTGTCTTGTAGCTCCAAATCCATGGAAATTCTCATTTTCTGACTCCAAACTTGGTTATATTAATATGCATTGATCTAATAACCCTTTTCCATGGTCGCCCCAGACTACGACACCATAATGGGCGTCATGCAAAGACGGCGCTCTGTGAGACGGTATGGACGAGAGCCTATTACCGACGCGCTGTTGGACAAACTTCTCAGGGCAGCTGGGTTCGCGCCTTCGGCAGGCAACTTACAAGCACGGGACTTCATCCTTGTCCGTGATCCTAACACGAAACACGAACTCGCTGAGGCTGCGTACGGCCAGTTCTTTATCGCGATGGCCCCGGTCGTGCTTGTTGGCTGCGCGAATATTGCGCGGTCGCGCATAGCGTATGGACAACGTGCTGAGCTATATGCAGTTCAAGACGTCACCATTGCCGCCTCCTACGTACAGCTTGCAGCTGAAGCTTTGGGCGTGGCAACGTGCTGGATCGGTGCGTTCGATGAAAAACGTGTTTCCCTGGCGTTGAAAATACCGCTGGACATTCGTCCTGTGCTGATGCTGCCGATCGGATACCCCGACGAGTCGCCTGAGGCTACGGTGCGAATGGAGCCGAGTCGTTTCACCCACCAAGAGCTCTGGAGCTCGCTCGGCGCGTAAATGCCTCTAACCCTTTTTGCAACGGCGCTTCAGCTGAAGGCAGCGGACAACCGAGAGTTTTATTAACCGGCCGCATTACCTGTCAGTGGTTGTCTATGGTGCAGCAACTTACTGACGCCTGTGTGGAGATCCTGGACGGCATTCTGACAGGCGAGGTCACGCGCGCGAATTTGCAGGCAGCGAAAATAGCGGTAGCAAGACGCTATCATCTGTCCTCGTTGCTGACTAACGCGCAAATCTACGGAACTGCACAGGCCCCAATTCAGCGCCAAGTGGTCGACGTGCTGCAGCGAAAGCCCATGAGAACGGCCTCCGGCGTTGCTGTTATTGCCGTGATGACTTCCCCTTATCCGTGTCCGCACGGCAAATGCGTGCCATGTCCAGGTGGCCCTGAATTCAGTGTGCCTCAAAGCTACACCGGTCTTGAACCCGCTGCAATGCGTGCTATCCAACACGGATTCGATCCATACAAGCAAGTCAAGGCCCGTCTCAACCAGTTGCGTCAGACTGGACATCCGACTGACAAGGCAGAACTGATTGTAATGGGCGGCACCTTTACCGCGCGTCCCCGCGATTATCAAGAGTGGTTTGTGCGACGCTGCATACAAGCGATGAACGATTTTCCTCGCGCGCTCGGCGAGTCTCACGAACTAGACCAGGTGTTCGCGGCAAATGCGCGCGCATCGACGAGAAACGTTGGTGTCACGTTTGAAACCCGGCCAGATTTTGCACAACGGCATCACGTCGACAGAATGTTGTCCCTTGGAGCAACTAAAGTCGAGCTTGGCCTCCAGAGTACCTCCGATCGAATTCTTGCCACCATAGATCGAGGACATAGCGTTGCCGACGCTGTTGAAGCAAATAGGGCGTGCCGCGATAGCGGATTGAAGGTCGGGTTCCACGTTATGCCCGGACTTCCGGGCTCAGATTTTGATTCTGATCGTAAGATGCTTAGAGACTTGTTCACCGACGAACGATTCTGCCCAGACTACCTCAAGATATACCCGACGCTTGTGACGGAGGGTACCCCCTTACACGGTTTGTGGAAAAGGGGGGAGTATGATGCCCTTGATCTCCTCGACGCCGTTGAACTGATCGCGCAAGTCAAGGCGGAGCTCCCCAATTGGGTAAGACTCCAAAGAGTGCAGAGAGATATCCCAGCTCACCGAATCGTGGCCGGCGTCAAAAAAGGCAACTTGCGACAACTAGCCAAAAAGCGTTTGCGCGAACTAGGGCGCGAATGTAACTGCATACGCTGTCGAGAGGTGGGGCTCCTAGGCATTACCAACGTTGGAGACGTCGAGCGACGGGTTGAGAAATACATGGCCTGTAAGGGCGTTGAGTACTTTATCTCAAGCGTCGGCTTGCGCGGCGATTTAGAGTGCCTTATCGGCTTCGCACGGCTGCGCATTCCGCACACTTCTGATAGGCCCGAGATTACAAATGAAACGGCGCTGATCAGAGAGCTGCACGTATACGGGAACTCAGCCACGATTGGAGAGCGGCACGAAAGAAAGTGGCAACACCGTGGATTCGGGACAGAACTGCTTCGAACTGCTGAACGCATCGCAGCCAATTCGGGAATGCGTAAGATCGCGACTAACAGCGCGGTCGGAGTACGCGAGTACTATCGCACCAAAGGCTACACCCGTGAAGGTCCGTATATGACCAAAGCACTCTGGTAGTGCGGGGACTACTCGCCACGATCGATTGCATTCAAAAACTACGGAGACGAGGGCACGACTGATTACGTTTCTAAAATGCCTTTAAAGAGATTACGCCGCGGCCTCCGAATGGTTTTCTGCTTATACTTCCCCTTGATGTGTTCGCTAAAGTATCTCAAATCAGTTTTTTCGAGGTTGGACCCTAGCGAATTCATAAGGCCGTTGTAAATTTCTTCGGAGACAGGAGCATACTGATAGATGCTTGAATCGCAAAACTCAATCTCAAGCGTCGATGTTTCGTGATCATAACCAACAGCCCGCACGCTTACGGCGACAATAACCTCTCGATCCATAAGTATTGATTACGTTCTTACGAATTAAAGGGTATCGAAAAACGGCGGCGATGTAGCCACGTCACACGGGGCTTTGGTGCCGACTGATGACCACGCGTCAGCGGTGTTACCCTTCATCTTGAGGGTTAACCTGAATTTAAGCGCCGAATTAGTCCGGTCACAGCAGCGATCGAACGCTTTCCGAGCAAGATTTGGGAGTTCTCAAACTGTTTAGTCCGTAAACGCTTTGGCAACACTGAAGTGATGGGGGATGGCGATAAAATTCACTGCCGGCGAAGCAATGACGACACTGACGACGGAGCACAGGTTCGTGTTTGATTGCTACTGTTCACACGTAACTGAAGACACATTCGACAAGCACTCGAAATTCGTATAGCTGGTCGTGAAGCGCATGAAACCTGATGCTCTGTCCAGCACCAAAGTGTGCCCTGGCAGACAACTTATTTATATCCTAGCTGGGAATCAATAGTTGTCGTTACAAGCAGGAGGATCCAGAATTCTCATCTCACGCGTGTTAGTACTGTCTTTAATAGTTATCATAGCGGTAGCTTCATCGACGGCGCTTTGTATGCTCCCACACCAGGCCGTTGGAGCGACGCCTTCGCCGACGTCTTCGCCGACGCCAACGCCTTCGCCGACGTCTTCGCCGACGCCAACGCCTTCGCCGACGTCTTCGCCGGTGGTGAGTGTGACGCCTTCGCCGACGTCTTCGCCGATGGTAAGTGTGACGCCTTCGCCGACGTCTTCGCCGGTGGTGAGTGTGACGCCTTCGCCGATGGTAAGTGTGACGCCCTCAGCCAATCAAACGGGAGGCGGTGGCGCTGATCCTACACTTGTAGGCGCAGCGATAATCGGCATTATCGCGGTTGGGCTTATGGTTGGCATTTATTACACGACAAGGAGAATGTGACTACGCAGCGCGGACAAAACCGATACGTCGACGTCAATAAGCACGACGTCTACAACCGAATTCTTGAGCTAGATCTTCGAAAAATGGAAAAACGCCACGAACGCCACATATGGCACGTAAAATCGATGTGGGGTGGGGTGGCGGGGATTCTTCTTGCCGTTTACGTCTTACTTACAGCACAATACTTGAACGGCAACGCAGTTCTTGTGCGAAGCAACAACTATATGCTAGCCGGGGGCGTCCTTCTTCTTTCGATCGCCCTGTGCTACGGGCTCATGTGGATTGGTGTAATACGCGAATATAGGAAATTTGAAAATGTGATCAACGAAAAAATCAGGTACTACGAAGGCGTAATAAACGCGCCGCTAAGCGCGCAGCTCTCTGGTGACTAATACCGCTTTTTGTACTCCCACGGATCTTGGTCTTCGTAAGTGAGATCTTTATAGTCAAGCTCATTTCGATCTTTTCTTTGGTGGTCAGGGCTGTAGGCGATCAATGACGCCCCTCGGACCAAGACGATTCCAATGAGGATGATCACGAGTGCAAACAGAACGATAGCGGGAAGATTCAGAGTGGTAAGGAGAAGCCCAAGGATCCCCAATTGTGATAGAAGAACGAACGCGCCGGCGATTATCAGCAGTGCTCCGAGGAGATACACCAAGAAAGCGCCTAGTCTCGTGAGACGTCCTCCTCCTGTGTTCCAGCCGCGATTTTCCCCGTCAATTCGACGACTTCTTTGAAGCTTCTCACTTTTATTGGACCATAGACCTTGTCCAACACGAGGGAACGGGCATTTCGCCCAACGGCAACGGCGGGCTTGCCCCGGTTGCGTATTTCGATGGTCAGGCCCTCGTCATCTAGGGCGCGGGCGGCAACACCGAACGTTTTCAGCGCGGAAAGTGCATTGCCAATCATTTTATAGCTCACATCGCCGTGCTTACGACAGCAGATCCCGAAACTGTTGGACCAACTGGCCAAGCCTTTCGGGTTCAACTATATCGATCGAAACAGTGGTTCCTTCGTCTTCAACTTTGATCTCAATAGCAGGATCGTTCTTCACCTTCAGCACAAGTTTCGTGTCGTTCTGATAAATAATCTGAAGGTAGTCTTTGCTTGATCGCACAATCTCGCGTATTCGCTCCGAGTCCATAAGTCCATTTGGCATGTGACGTCACCATTTTATATCAATTCAAGTAGATATAAGCTATACCCGCGCGTTAATAAGCTTGCGTGCCTATTTCCCACAGAAACGACACGATGCCTACGAGTCTGTTTCAATTCTACCGGACGTTCCTCCCGACGCTGCGCGGGCTGAATGACCCCGTTGTGTTATCCTTTGATAACACCACCTTTCAAAAGGCGTACGCGACAGATCCAACGATCATACCACACCATTTCATTCACAGCGGCAACTTTTTCTCGCCCCCGTATTCGAAAAAACCCGAACTGCGAACGAAAGAAAGGGTTCTGTTATTGCAGGAAAGGCTGGTGAACACCAGGACCGACGGTTTGATGACACTCAACGTTCCGGTCAACGGCGATTTTAAAACGCCCTACTGGAAGCACGTCAAAGCAGATCGTTTGAAGGCGCTCGAAACAAGCCTAAAAGCCGCTTTGTGGGCCAACAAGAACGCTCAACGGCCTGATTTGTTGTACGCTGGCTTTGAGGTAGGTACTTTCCGCGATGCGCGGTACATATTCGAGAGAGCTTTGAATGCCGGTTTGACGAAGCTCTCCGCGGGATTTGGCCTGTTTTCCCGCCTCGCAAAATTCCGCTCGGAAGATCGTGTGAAGCAGTTTGAGGTGCTCGCCGCATACAATCAACTCTTAGGCGAGTTTGGAGACGCGCGATTTCACGCCTCGGGAGGCAGCTCATTGAACGCCCTCGAGCTTCTCGCATACGCCAACGTGACGTCAGCAGACGGCTCGAGTGCCGTAATCGCCGGACTCGCGTATGGCTCTGTTTTAACAGCTTCAGGCAGGCTTAAGCGAGCGGACAAACTCACCGAATGGACGTGCAACTGCGAATTTTGCTCGGGCAAAGATCGGCTTGATGCGCTCAAAGAGCTCAAGCGCTCTCCTGAGGCGCGCGTCAGACACAACGTTCACATAACGCGCCTTTCAGAAGCGCGTATAAATGACGCCCTCGAGAACAATACGATTGCAGAGCTCACCCATCAGCGGCTTGTTGAGTATGACAAGCGAGAACTGTGGAAATGCCATGCCATCGTCAGCGAGACACTGCCGCGGGAGTAGACGTGCTCAAAGCAGTGATGTTCGACTGGGATGGGACGCTTTACAATTCGGTCATTCCCACCTATGAGAGTTATCTAGTCGTCATGGACGCTTTCGGTCTGCCACACGTAACCCTCGAAGAGTTCCGCCAAGAGAGTCGTCCCAACTATCACGATTACTACTTGTACTTGGGGATACGCGAAGACGACTGGGAAACCGCAGACGCGGCGTGGATGGACTGCTACGCGCGGCACAACAAAGAGTGCGTACTCTTCGACGGCACTGCCGATGCCCTACTTGAACTGAAGAAGATGCATTTGAAGCTAGGCCTCGTCTCTGGTGGGTCTCGAGAGCGCGTCACGAGCGAGGTCAGTGAACAAGGAATCGAGGCGTACTTCGATACCATGTTGTTTGGCGACGATGTCGGATTTGAGCACGGGAAGCCAGCGCCGGAAACCTTGCTTATGGCAATAGAGCGAGCGCGCGTCGTTGCCTCAGAGGTGCTCTACGTGGGCGACATGGTCGAAGATATCCTTATGGGAAAAAAAGCGGGGACAAAAACGGCCGCAGTGCTCTGCGGCTTTGCCACGCGTCAGTTGCTGATCCGCGCCCAGCCCGATTTCGTGCTGCGCGACGTAAGCACCTTGCCCGATGCCATAAAAAAGGAAGTTTGAAGAGGGTGAAGCCCTTCATTCGACGCTAATGTGCGACTTCTCTTCTTCAGGTTGGACGCGTCTCAGCTTCACCTCAAGAACGCCATTCCGGTAGGTTGCCTTCGCGCTGTGTGGGTCAACCTTGACGGGAAGTTCAACGCTTTCAGAGTATTTTCTAAACTCGTTTTGGGCTTTGATGTCAAGTCTGCTCTCCGTGGTGTCGAGCTGCACATCCGTTCGATCCACGCCGGGCATCTCGGCAATAACGTGAACTTCTTCCGTCGTCTCCATAACGTCAATTAGGGGCTTTCGCTCGTCCTCCATCTTGACGCTCCTGCCAAAGGGCTGGATATTCCCGAATTCTCGCACTTCTGGTGCTTCGCCCGGGTGCTGCGTCATTGAGAACCCGTAAATGAAGGGTTTCGGTTGCCCCCCTTCCTGCAGGTCTCGCAGCATCTGATCCATCAGCTCATCGAATCCTTCACCGAAAAAGTCATCGAAAAAACTCCGTCGCCTTTTCGCCATTTTTACGCCTCCTTTTCTTCCTTCACGCCGTTAATTCCATGGTTTCATCTCACGCATAACCAGCAAATTCAGGCTTTGCCGCCTGCTCCTTCGACTCTTCTTCGGTAACAGAGAACTTTGCAAACTCCGTTGCGATCTTCTCGTACTGGTGAAGCATGTCACGCGATGCTGTTGGCTTGACCCGATTGATTGCAGCGTACAGATGCGCTTTCGTAATTCGTATCGTTGGCGCTCCTTCTTTAACCTGCTCGGGCGTCATGTCGTCTCGGATGAAGCCTCGAAGAGCGAGCATCGCGGCTTCCCTGCAAATTGCTTCGATATCGGCACCGACGTACCCATCGGTCTCTTTGGCAAGCTGCTCGATGTCGATGTCGTCCGCCAGCGGCTTTCCGCGCAGGTGGATTGCAAATATTTGCGCGCGACTCGACACGTTTGGCGGCGGTATGTACACGAGCCTGTCCAGTCGTCCGGGCCGTAGGAGTGCCATATCGACCATATCGGGCCGATTCGTTGCGCCGATCACCACCACGTCCTTCAGCTCCTCTAAGCCATCGAGCTCGGTCAGCAGCTGGCTCACCACGCGTTCTGTCACGTGTGAGTCTGAACTCGCCCCTCGGGTCGGTGCTACCGCGTCAAGCTCATCGAACAGGATGATGGTCGGTGAGACCTGCTTGGCGCGCCGAAACGTCTCGCGCACGCCTTTTTCCGATTCGCCAACCCACTTGCTCAGCAGCTCAGGCCCCTTTATGCTGATAAAGTTGGCTTCGCTTTCCGTCGCGACCGCCTTTGCAAGCAGTGTCTTTCCCGTCCCCGGTGGGCCGAAGAGCAAGACCCCCTTTGGCGGCTTCGTGTTGATCGTGGTAAACGCGTCGGCAAATTTGATCGGCCACTCCACGGCCTCTATCAGCTCTTGTTTGGGCGCTTCAAGCCCCCCAACGTCGTGCCACTTCACGTTGGGCGCCTCAACAAAGACCTCGCGCATCGCTGAGGGCTCGATGTTCTTCTGGACGTTCGTGAAGTCTTCCGCGGTGACCTGGAGCTTATCGAGCACATCTTGTGGGATCTCTTGTTCAAGGTCAATCTCGGGAAGGATCTTACGCAGCGCGTGCATCGCCGCTTCTTTGGATAAGGCGGCGAGGTCAGCGCCGACAAAGCCGTGCGTCGTACGGGCGAGATCCTCCAGACGCACGTCGCCGGCGATCGGCATGCCCCTGGTGTGCACCTGTAATATCTGCAGACGGCCGGCTGCATCGGGCACTCCGATTTCGATCTCTCTGTCGAATCGACCAGGCCTCCGCAGCGCGGAGTCGATTCCTTCCGGACGATTGGTAGCGGCGATCACGACGACCTGTCCTCGCGCCTCAAGGCCATCCATCAACGCGAGCAGTTGGGCGACGACGCGCCGTTCGACCTCTCCCGTCACTTCGCTTCGCTTGGGTGCGATCGCGTCGATCTCGTCTATAAAAATGATCGCAGGAGTATTGTCCGACGCCTCTTTGAACAGCTCCCGGAGGTGCTGTTCGCTCTCACCGTAGAACTTACTCATTATCTCCGGGCCGCTGATGTTGATGAAGTAGGCGTCCGTCTCATTCGCGACAGCTTTCGCGATGAGTGTCTTTCCCGTGCCCGGTGGGCCGTAGAGCAAGACGCCTTTTGGCGGGTCGATGCCGAGCTTTTGGAATAGCTCTGGGTGCCGTAGCGGCAACTCAATCATTTCTCGAACCAAGGCGAGCTCTCGTTTGAGGCCTCCGATATCCTCGTAGGTGACTTGAGAAATCGAACGTTCCGTCGCCACCGTCGGCTTTTCTTTAAGCGTTATTTGCGTGCTCTTCCCAGCGATAACGATGCCTGCTGGCTGGGTGGCGGTGATCACAAAAGTTATCGGATTGCCCAGCATTTCGACCCGGAGCGTCTCGCCCTTCTGTACCGGACGCCCCTCGAGGAATCGCATGAGATAGTCCTCCCCGCCGACGATACGGACCGGCTGGGTGGGGGCGAGCGTGATCTTCACGGCCGGATTCGATTTTGCCTTGCTAATGACGACTTTGTCGTCGATGCCCACGTGTGCGTTGCCGCGAATGTTACCATCGATTCTGATGATGCCGAGGCCGCGGTCTTCTGGGTATGCCGGCCACACCACTGCGGCCGCTCTATTGCGGCCCATTATCTCGATGATGTCGCCACTTACGAGCCCGAGTTGTCGCATGGTATCCATGTCGATTCGGGCGATACCTCTTCCCGCGTCGCGATGATACGCCTCGACGACTTTGAGGGTTATTTCTTCTGTCATTTTTCAATTATCTCCTATTTCGTGTGCGTGATGCGTTTATGAGCTTGTACATTCCTACCTCGCTAGCCAGTACGTCTTTGCATCTATTCTTCTGATTTTCTCTCGTTTTTCGAGGTCGCTAAGGCGCTCTGACAATATCTGGGCGGGTATCGCGAGCCCTGCTGATAACTGATGGGCAGTCTTCGGCCCAGTAAGCAGCAGCGAAAGGATGTCATATTCAATGAAGTCGTGCGATATTCGGTCGATCTTCCGCACGCCACGTTCCATCACTTCATTCATCAACTCTTGTACCCTTCGCTGGGCCCCCATCAGTTCGCGGTTTGCCCTTCTGAGGCTATCGAGTGTCTCAGCTACATCGCCTAGACTTCGCGTCTTGAGTTGTATCTCGCCTATCGGAGTTGAGAACTCAATAACGCTTGGTTCCTTCTGTCCGGGGTTCGCAGTCTCAACGCCATAGCTGAACGGAGAGATTTGAATCTCAAGCAGCACGTTATCGGCGATGTGGAAGTACTTCCGCCTTCGCTCGTCGACAAAGAACGCGATGATGCCGGCCTGCTCGAGCATGCTCAGATGGCTAATCACGGCCTTGGGCGCCACGTGAAGTCTTTCCGAGATCTCGGTCACGTAAAAAGGCCGCAGCGAAAGGAGTTTCAAGATATTGCGGCGATTTTCATTGCCGAGAATGTCAAGGAGTGCTGCTTCGTCCATTGCTCTTTCTTAGCGTGTCACGGTCGGAATGGATCGTAACACTAACTTATAGTTAGTTTCAATTCTATATAAAAGTTAGTCAAATCGGCACTGCTGAATCTTCGGTGAACCCGCCCAAAAACAAGTGCTGAATCTGCGGTTGCCGAATCGGTTGGCGGCCGAAGGCCGAAGGCCGAAGGCTAAAAAGCAGGAGCCGGAGCCAAAGAGCAATGACCCCGGCAGTTTGCCACACCACTGCCCACAAAATGAGATATGTTGTTCGTGGTGTTGCAGCAGTAACGACGCTCGAAGCGGTATAATTGTTTCCCTCAGAGCGGCGTTGTTTTGTTACAAGAACGCGGTTCTCTTTATGCACTTTGGCAACATCATTTAGAAACGAAAAGGTGGGGAGCACAAGCCCTAGGCCGGAGAACAGGCATATGGAAGCCCTTTTTAAGCCTAGAGCTATTGGCTCCCGCCCAACGATTTAGCGCGATTAATCTTAACCGTTTCTGACCGTGATTGAAGATGATTGATTCGGAAGAAAGACACCAGAAACTGTTAATAGCCTTCCAAACGTTCTTGGAAGATATTATGGCCCCAATAGACCCCACAATACAGAGATTCACTGTGTACCTAGATAGGATTTATGCAAGCGATTTGTATGGCCGCATGGAGACGCTCGTAAAGCGATATGAGGCTTACTATGACGATATAGTGACCGATATTTTTGTTTCTGAGGATGAAGAAAAAAAGTGGGAAACGCTTTGGCTCTTTTCTGAAAAATACTGCGCCGAAATAACAGACTTCCAAACAGCGGACAATTTTAAACAATACGAGTTGAAAGGCAACATCACAATACCCAAAATCGAGCCAAAGCACTATACGCGCACGAGCTTTGAAGATGAGAGGGAGCTCTACGAAAGCCGGAAAGGCATCCTAAAATCGTTGTCAGAATTAACGGTAACAGTCAGATTGTCAAGCGGAGAAGAACTGTCTTTCAAAGCACGAGAAAAGAACTGCGATTTCTTGCTCAATATTTTCAATAAATATATTAAAGCTAATAAGGTCAAAAACTAACCATAATTAGCCTTTCCCGTTTTTTGCTGCCTTCTTTACCAATCCTAACCATCTATTTCCTTGAAGCTTCAAGCCCACTCCTGCGACCTCAGCCGGCGTCTTTCCACCTAGCGCCTGATTCGGCCTCACGAAGTTGTAATACGTCTTAAATCCCTCATTGAACACCGCAGCCGACTTGTCGCTGTGCAACCCCCACATGACCTTAACCCGCTCCCTCACGGTGTTGTGCCGCCGTTCGACCTTGTTGTTATTACTCCGAGCGGTCAAGCCCTCAGCCACAACGTGTTCACTTTCCTGATGATGGTCGTAAAACTCCTTGTTGAACGCCTTATGATATGACTGCAAGCCGTCGGTGATTAGCAATTCCGGCCTACCCGCTTCTCTTGCCTCCTTGAATAGCTCCTGAGCATCCCCAACCTCTCTTTTCTTCGTAACCAGATTGGCAACCATAAACCTAGTTTCACTGTCCATTACGTGCCACAACCACGACCACTCATCTCGCTTCGTCTTGACCTTCATTTCGTCCGCATGCCATATGCCGCCCAATTGAGGCGAGAGAGTGTCAGCGTATTCGCTTATAATCGCGCTGTACTTCTTGACCCAATAAAGAACGGTTGTGTGGTGTAGTTTTCGCTCGTAGAACTGCTCAAGGTGGTCTAAAATCTCCCTTAGCGACGTTCCCTTAAAATAGAGGTCTAAAGCTACAGTCACCATCTTTGACGTGACTTGCATCTTCTCAACGCCAGCCTCAGATTCAAGTGTGAACTTCTTGTTGCAGCTCTTACCGACATCTAAATCTTCATACGCCTCTTCGTCCGTGAATGCCATACCGTAAGCTTGACTTATTAACAGGTGACAAGACCCAGAACGTAGAACGTGTTGACAGGCTCTGCACCCCGCGACTTCAAATCACGGAACAGCGCTCGTGGAAGATCGCAACGCATTTATATGCAAATTGACGTTGACTATTGGGGTGCACTATTTCGATTCAGAACCTCGAAGCCGGGCATGTCCAAGCAAAATGACGAACTGAAGCGCCGTGTATATGAGATATTCCAGCCCGCCCCTGTTGGCGAGGCCCGCATCGTTGCGGCGCATCGTCGGGATGTTTCCACAGCTACGCGCGTTCGCTTCTTTTTGATAGCATTGATCTGGTTACTCGTAGGTGTCGTCATACTCGCCAGCTACAGCGACATATTCCAACGATACCACGACCTCTTTACCGCAGTGTTTGCCTTTTCGATCGCGGTTTTCACCATCGAACTGCTGCTACGATTATGGTCGTGCACGGTAGATCCGCGGTTCAGAGGCCCGATCAAAGGGAGACTAAAATGCCTGTTTACAACATCCTTGCTCGTAAATCTGCTTGTCATTGTGCCTTTTTATGTCAAGCCGTTGTTTCCAGGAACAGAAGTATTCGTAAACGCGGCGATAATCCTCATCATCCTCAAGCTGCTCACGTACTCCAGTGTATTCAAATTCGTCACCGATGTTCTGAAAGCGAAAAAAAACGAGCTCGTTACTGCGCTGGCAATCGACCTAATCTTGCTGATAACGTTCTCAAGTTTCATGTTCATTATTGAGCACGGCTCAGACCCGCGCGATTTTTCAAGCATTCCTGCTGCTGGGTGGTGGGCTGCGCAGACCCTGACCACCGTAGGCTACGGCGATCTCGTCCCCACGACAGCGCTCGGGCAATTCTTGGCAGTTTTTGCAATGTTCTTAGGCATAGCCACGTTTGCTATTCCAATTGCCATTATCGGCGCCGGATTCACAGAGGCGTTCCAAGCACGACGGGGCGGACAAGGGCAAGCCGCCGACCCGTGTAAATTGCTTGGTAATTTGGCCGATCTTAAAGAGCAAGGAGTCATCACCGACGAGGAGTTCGCGGCCAAGAAACAGGAGCTTTTGGCCCGACTCTGACCTCGTTTGTTTGGGCAAGCGGTGCTTCCCACGACACGCGGACGTTTCGATGTGTGCCGCGGCCGCGCAGTCCGTGCACCTAAAGCGGAGCCAAGCGAGACCAATACGTTTTTCCCGTGCGGACGATATTCTAAGTGAGGAGTGAACCGATGGATATTATCTTTGCAATGGACATTCGAGGCGGAGTCGTCGTAAAAGGCTACAGAGGCGATCGAGAACGATATGAACCCATTGAACGCCATAGTAAGATCTGCACGACATCAGATCCGCTAAATGTCGTTGACGCCATTAAGCCGAGGAGGACGTACATCGCGGATCTCGATCGGATCCTCGGTTGTGGCAGCAACTCACTCGTTATCCAACGCATAGGCGCACGCACAAAAACCCTTATTGACTTAGGGATCCGGCGACTCGATGACGTCCGAGAGGCCGAGCGAATTGGTGATACGGCGATAATTGGCACCGAAACGGGCCGACTCGACGTGATTCGAGCAGCTCAATCGATGCGGATCGCCGTTAGCATCGACATGAGAGAGGGAAGCGTAATATCCCCTGATCCAGCACTTGCCGGGGATCCTCTCGAGATTATCGAGACGATGAACCTTTACAAGATGAGCGAACTGCTCGTACTGAACATCAACCTGGTGGGGACGAAGCACGGGGTCGACTTTGATTTCATAGAGAGGGTGATCGACGTTTCGGGCCATCCAATTGTTGTGGCTGGCGGAATTAAGAACAACGAGGACTTAGATACGCTCGAAGATCTCGGCGCTGCAGGCGTGATTCTCTCGACGGCGATTCACGAAGAGATAATCCCGGTCGATCTCGTCCGATAGAGAACCAAAACCAAAAAAAAAGCGATCAGAGCGGAACAGCCCGCCGGTTCTCCGCCCCAAAACGCTCTTTACAAGACCGGCAGGTACCGTCCGATCTCGTACTCCGACACCTGGATGCGATACTCATCCCACTCTTTCTTTTTCAGCTGGATGAAGCGGTCAAAGACGTGATTGCCGAGTGCGCGCCGCACGAGTTCAGAGTTCTCGGTCTCTTTTATGGCAAGTCCCAAGTTCTCGGGAAGTGAGCCAATGCCGTGCGCATCGAGCTGTTGCGGCGTCATTTTGAAGATGTCCTTCTCAACGGGATCAGGGAGATCGTAGCCTTTTTCGATTCCATCGAGCCCGCTTGCGAGCATTACCGCAAAGGTGAGATAGGGATTACAGGCCGGATCGGGGCAACGCAGTTCTACCCTCGTCGCGAGCTCGTTTCCGGGCTTATACATTGGCACTCTTATCAGGGCTGATCTATTTCGCCGCGCCCAAGAAATGTAAACAGGCGCTTCAAAGCCGGGAACCAGCCGCTTGTACGAGTTCACCCATTGGCTCATGACGAGACAGAATTCGTTCACGTGCTTCAACTGGCCGGCAATAAAGCTTTTACCCTGCTCTGACAGGTGGTACATATCATTGGGGTCAAAAAATGCATTCTTCTTTCCCTTAAACAGTGACTGGTGCGTATGCATGCCGCTTCCGTTCTCACCAAGTATGGGCTTCGGCATAAACGTGGCATAGTAGCCTGCCCGGAGCGCGATCTCCTTAACGACGAGGCGGTACGTCATGACGCTATCAGACATGGTCAAAGCGTCCGTGTAGCGGAGATCGATCTCGTGTTGGCTAGGGCCAACTTCGTGGTGACTATACTCGACATGAATGCCCATGTCTTGCAGCGCAAATATCGTGTCTCTCCGAAGATCAGTCGCCTGATCCAATGGGGTAAGATCGAAGTACCCGCCGGTATCTATGATATCGGCGCCTTGATTGTTTGCAAAATAGAAATACTCAAGTTCCGGCCCAATGTTGAATGTGAGGCCTTTCTTCTCTGCTCGCTGGAGATTTCTTTTGAGGACGTACCTAGGATCTCCCTCATAAGGCCTCCCCGACGGTTCAAGAACGTCACAGATGATTCGCGCGACGCCCTTTTCTTTTGGCCGCCAGGGCAATATCGCAAAGGTGCTGGGATCCGGCTTCGCAATCATGTCTGACTCCTCAATCGTTTGATAGCCGATGATTGAGGAGCCATCGAAGCCCATTCCTTCATCGAGAGCCCCTTCAAGCTCGTCGCTCGTTATTGCAAAGCTTTTCAGAGCGCCGAGGATGTCCGTAAACCAGAGTCGAATGAACTTTATGCCCTGTTCTTCGACTTGGGCTACAACATAGTCTTTGTCCTTCGTTTCTGCCATGGAAAAACTCCTGTTCGTAATTCTCGGTAGGAAATTACGTTCCGCTTTAGGCCGTAATGAAATATAAACCGGAACAGCGCTCGTGGAAGATCGCAACGCATTTATATGCAAATTGACGTTGACTATTGGGGTGCACTATTCCGATTCAGAACCTCGAAGCCGTGCATGTCCAAGCAAAATGACGAACTGAAGCGCCGTGTATATGAGATATTCCAGCCCGCCCCTGTTGGCGAGGCCCGCATCGTTGCGGCGCATCGTCGGGATGTTTCCACAGCTACGCGCGTTCGCTTCTTTTTGATAGCATTGATCTGGTTACTCGTAGGTGTCGTCATACTCGCCAGCTACAGCGACATATTCCAACGATACCACGACCTCTTTACCGCAGTGTTTGCCTTTTCGATCGCGGTTTTCACCATCGAACTGCTGCTACGATTATGGTCGTGCACGGTAGATCCGCGGTTCAGAGGCCCGATCAAAGGGAGACTAAAATGCCTGTTTACAACATCCTTGCTCGTAAATCTGCTTGTCATTGTGCCTTTTTATGTCAAGCCGTTGTTTCCAGGAACAGAAGTATTCGTAAACGCGGCGATAATCCTCATCATCCTCAAGCTGCTCACGTACTCCAGTGTATTCAAATTCGTCACCGATGTTCTGAAAGCGAAAAAAAACGAGCTCGTTACTGCGCTGGCAATCGACCTAATCTTGCTGATAACGTTCTCAAGTTTCATGTTCATTATTGAGCACGGCTCAGACCCGCGCGATTTTTCAAGCATTCCTGCTGCTGGGTGGTGGGCTGCGCAGACCCTGACCACCGTAGGCTACGGCGATCTCGTCCCCACGACAGCGCTCGGGCAATTCTTGGCAGTTTTTGCAATGTTCTTAGGCATAGCCACGTTTGCTATTCCAATTGCCATTATCGGCGCCGGATTCACAGAGGCGTTCCAAGCACGACGGGGCGGACAAGGGCAAGCCGCCGACCCGTGTAAATTGCTTGGTAATTTGGCCGATCTTAAAGAGCAAGGAGTCATCACCGACGAGGAGTTCGCGGCCAAGAAACAGGAGCTTTTGGCCCGACTCTGACCTCGTTTGTTTGGGCAAGCGGTGCTTCCCACGACACGCGGACGTTTCGATGTGTGCCGCGGCCGCGCAGTCCGTGCACCTAAAGCGGAGCCAAGCGAGACCAATACGTTTTTCCCGTGCGGACGATATTCTAAGTGAGGAGTGAACCGATGGATATTATCTTTGCAATGGACATTCGAGGCGGAGTCGTCGTAAAAGGCTACAGAGGCGATCGAGAACGATATGAACCCATTGAACGCCATAGTAAGATCTGCACGACATCAGATCCGCTAAATGTCGTTGACGCCATTAAGCCGAGGAGGACGTACATCGCGGATCTCGATCGGATCCTCGGTTGTGGCAGCAACTCACTCGTTATCCAACGCATAGGCGCACGCACAAAAACCCTTATTGACTTAGGGATCCGGCGACTCGATGACGTCCGAGAGGCCGAGCGAATTGGTGATACGGCGATAATTGGCACCGAAACGGGCCGACTCGACGTGATTCGAGCAGCTCAATCGATGCGGATCGCCGTTAGCATCGACATGAGAGAGGGAAGCGTAATATCCCCTGATCCAGCACTTGCCGGGGATCCTCTCGAGATTATCGAGACGATGAACCTTTACAAGATGAGCGAACTGCTGGTACTGAACATCAACCTGGTGGGGACGAAGCACGGGGTCGACTTTGATTTCATAGAGAGGGTGATCGACGTTTCGGGCCATCCAATTGTTGTGGCTGGCGGAATTAAGAACAACGAGGACTTAGATACGCTCGAAGATCTCGGCGCTGCAGGCGTGATTCTCTCGACGGCGATTCACGAAGAGATAATCCCGGTCGATCTCGTCCGATAGAGAACCAAAACCAAAAAAAAAGCGATCAGAGCGGAACAGCCCGCCGGTTCTCCGCCCCAAAACGCTCTTTACAAGACCGGCAGGTACCGTCCGATCTCGTACTCCGACACCTGGATGCGATACTCATCCCACTCTTTCTTTTTCAGCTGGATGAAGCGGTCAAAGACGTGATTGCCGAGTGCGCGCCGCACGAGTTCAGAGTTCTCGGTCTCTTTTATGGCAAGTCCCAAGTTCTCGGGAAGTGAGCCAATGCCGTGCGCATCGAGCTGTTGCGGCGTCATTTTGAAGATGTCCTTCTCAACGGGATCAGGGAGATCGTAGCCTTTTTCGATTCCATCGAGCCCGCTTGCGAGCATTACCGCAAAGGTGAGATAGGGATTACAGGCCGGATCGGGGCAACGCAGTTCTACCCTCGTCGCGAGCTCGTTTCCGGGCTTATACATTGGCACTCTTATCAGGGCTGATCTATTTCGCCGCGCCCAAGAAATGTAAACAGGCGCTTCAAAGCCGGGAACCAGCCGCTTGTACGAGTTCACCCATTGGCTCATGACGAGACAGAATTCGTTCACGTGCTTCAACTGGCCGGCAATAAAGCTTTTACCCTGCTCTGACAGGTGGTACATATCATTGGGGTCAAAAAATGCATTCTTCTTTCCCTTAAACAGTGACTGGTGCGTATGCATGCCGCTTCCGTTCTCACCAAGTATGGGCTTCGGCATAAACGTGGCATAGTAGCCTGCCCGGAGCGCGATCTCCTTAACGACGAGGCGGTACGTCATGACGCTATCAGACATGGTCAAAGCGTCCGTGTAGCGGAGATCGATCTCGTGTTGGCTAGGGCCAACTTCGTGGTGACTATACTCGACATGAATGACCATGTCTTGCAGCGCAAATATCGTGTCTCTCCGAAGATCAGTCGCCTGATCCAATGGGGTAAGATCGAAGTACCCGCCGGTATCTATGATATCGGCGCCTTGATTGTTTGCAAAATAGAAATACTCAAGTTCCGGCCCAATGTTGAATGTGAGGCCTTTCTTCTCTGCTCGCTGGAGATTTCTTTTGAGGACGTCCCTAGGATCTCCCTTATAAGGCCTCCCCGACGGTTCAAGAACGTCACAGATGATTCGCGCGACGCCCTTTTTCGGCTGCCAGGGCAATATCGCAAAGGTGCTGGGATCCGGCTTCGCAATCACTACCCACTCCTCAATCGTTTGATAGCCGATGGATCCAGGAGCCATCGAAGCCCATTCCTTCATCGAGAGCCCCTTCAAGCTCGTCGCTCGTTATTGCAAAGCTTTTCAGAGCGCCGAGGATGTCCGTAAACCAGAGTCGAATGAACTTTATGCCCTGTTCTTCGACTTGGGCTACAACATAGTCTTTGTCCTTCGTTTCTGCCATGGCAAAAACTCCTGTTCGTAATTCTCGGTAGGAAATTACGTTCCGCTTTAGGCCGTAATGAAATATA
>CAWDSY010000001.1:0-24798 GCA_963805115.1 Methanobacteriota archaeon | reverse complement strand
ACCCAAACCTACAGCGCCATCTTACCCATTCGCTCACTACGATTTCACGCGGGTCAACCTCATAAATTTGAGCGTTGTTTTCTTTAGCTAGCGCCGTAAGCTCGTTTTCTAACGTTTTATCGTCCATATACATCCCTCTAAAGCTTGTCAAAAAAAATTCGCGATTGTAAGGCCTCACGGTCATACTTTTGATAATATGCGAGCAGCCTTTCATTCTTTCTGCTGTTTTCTTAGACTGTTTTTATTGCTATGGGTCTCACAATGCGTGTGGTATCTGCCGTGATTACGATGAGCTTGCTCAGACCGGTGCAACGTCAAAGAAACTGTCACCGATGCAAATTTCATCCGCTCTTGAGAAGATCCTCTATTCTTTGTTCGCCGCCCACGATTTCCAGTTTCCGAAGGGCACGCGCCAGCGTATCCTTGCCAGCGACGTCTGCGGCGTATTGATCAGCCGAATGCTCGTCGTTATACGGGACAAAAGTCAGAGAGCTTAGTGCCGCAAGGGACGATACGAGCCTGCTCGGGCTGTGCTTGACATGGTATGCTTCGTGAGCTACGACGGCCGTTACCTCATCTTTGTCGAGCCGTTCCAAGAGCCCGACGGACAGATAGGCGGCGCGCCGATGTGCAAATGCACGTATCCTTTGCGTGTCGATCACCCGTATGGGTATGCCAAACTGCGCCTCGAGCGTTGCGACGTACGACGAAAGGCCTGCGTGATTCGTCTGTCTTTTGCGCGTGAAGCAGTATCGAACGAGGCTGATCGTGAGCAGTCCGAATGAGACAACCCCCAGGTACGCCCAAATCCACTGAAACATGGGACACGTCATCGAAACGATTCCCATGACAATTGCCGATGTCGTGGCTGCTTGTCCGGCGATTAGGAGCTCAAACCTCTTCCAAACAAGAAAAACTGACAAAAAGCTAGCTGCTGTAACTAAGATCGCTACAAAAGGCAGCAACGAGCCGGCTTGTGTCAGGCACCCGAGAATGCATTGCAGCCAATCGATACGCCTACCTCCTGAATCTGCCAATGCTGCTGACGACTGCTGTGCCGAACGTGTCTACAAGACAGTCAACCACCTGTTCGGATATCTTCGTCCCGAGCTCTTGTTGGGTGCAGGTCGGGGCGTAGAGGTACCGCACTCGTGACTCGCTCGCATCTATCGTTCGATTAACGAAGCCGCTCTTTACGAGCCGATCTAAAGTTCCTGCGATGCAGGCCAGTGAGAGATCGCCGCACTGCTTCTGTATTTGCCCGGACGTCACTCGCTCCTTCTCCCAAAGCAGCCCAAGTATTCTCACCTCATTTGGACTGAAGAACTTCTTCAAGCCGTCGTTCCGCAGACTGATGCGCTCAAGCTTCACCATCGTTTACGTATAGTGTAAATACCTCTACTTCAAGGTTTCTCGCGAACCGACAATGTTTGCACCTAACGTAAACTATATGAAGAATCACCACCTCGAAGTTTACAGTCGGTGTAAACCATGTTCGTTCGACTCCTGAGGAAGTCAATTCTAAGGCGCAAGTCGCGGTTCGCGATGGGCGTCGCGTCAGTTCTCATCGGAGCTGCAGTCGTGACCGCCCTGTTTACGGTTTCACTTGGCGTCGGCGATCAGGTCGGCCAAGAATTTACAAAATACGGGGCGGATTTGATGTTGCAGCCACAGTCTAACACGATACAGATCGGACTTCCGGGCGTCAGCATAGGCTCCGTCACCGAGCAGAGATACATCAACGAAAGTGATTTGTGGATGATAAAAACCATCGAGCATAGGGCCAATGTGCTCGGTTTCGCGCCATTTCTCTATCAGGTGGTCACAGTCGGTGACGGGCCCAACGCGCAGCAGGCCGTTCTGGCGGGCACGTACTTCAACAAGACAATTCAGATTCCTCAGCCGGCATCGCCTCAGGACCCTTCAGAATTCAGCACGGGCATTGCCGACATCAGTTCGTGGTGGAAGGTCACCGGGAACTGGATAACAAACCAAAATGACACGACAAGTGCTATGGTCGGCTCCAATGTCGCTCAGAAGCTTAATCTCACTGTCGGCGACTCGTTCAAAGTCAGCTATGCAGGGACGCAAAACGGTACTACCGCGACGATGCAAAACGGTACTGCCGCGACGAATGTGAAAGAGTTGAAGGTAGCAGGCATTGTGGAAAGTGGCGGCGCCGAGGATAACCAGATCTTCGTCAACCTGCCGGTGGCTCAAGATTTGAGCTCGAGGCCTGGCAAAGTGGACACGGTGCAGGTTTCCGCGCTGTGTGTCCGCTGCCCCGTGGCAGACATGGCATCGGAAATCCAAGGCAAGATTCCCGGCGTTCAGGGAACCACCATCACGCAGCTCACCAACGCGGAGATGAGCACACTCGACAAGTATCAGAGCATGATGGCGCTCGTAACAGCAGTGGCGCTGCTCGCTTCGACGATGGGGATCTTCACGACGATGACTGCCAATGTCACGGAGCGCCGGCGAGAGATCGGACTTATGAAGAGTATCGGTGCCGAAAACCGGAGTATAGCGTCGCTTTTCCTCGCCGAAGCTGCCTTAACTGGCCTTATAGGTGGTGTTACAGGCTTCGGGGTAGGGATCGTCCTTGCGCAGTTCATCGGGCTAAGAGTATTTTCGACGACTATTCCGCTGAGCTGGGAGGTGCTGGCCGTTACCATACCAATTGCGATCGGCGTCTCCCTGTTCGCCAGCGCTCTACCGGTAAGACGCGCGACGGCGGTTGAGCCCGCTATCGTGCTGCGAGGTGAATGACCGCGATGAAAGTGAAAGCTATCGAAACGCAAGATCTTATCAAACGGTTCGAGAACGTTGAAGCGGTGAGGCGAACCGATCTTGAAATTAAAGAGGGAGACATCATCGTACTGCACAACGGCTTGCCCGTATCGCCGACGTCCACGGACAGCGCAGCAGTGAATGCCATCGAAACCTCGACGTCCACGGACGGAGCAGCAGACGCACTGATCAGTCTGGAAAAGATCACAAAAGCGTACGACAGTACGACGAGAGCTCTCAACGAAGTGACGCTCTCGTTCAAAAAGAACGAGTGGACTACGATCATGGGGCCGTCAGGATCAGGAAAGACGACGTTGCTTAACATCATCGGGTGCTTGGACCTGCCAACGAGTGGAATCGTGCGCATCGCTGGAAAAGAGGCCACAGGGGTTGATCAGGCGGCGCTGACGCGGTTGAGACGGGAGAACGTTGGACTCGTCTTCCAGCAGCATCATCTCGTTCCCTACCTCACTGCGCTCGAGAACGTCATGCTGGCGCAGTATTACCGTGGCAGCCCCGATGAAACGAAAGCAGCAGATGCCCTCAGAAACGTCGGCTTGGGGCACCGGCTCGACCATCCGCCAGCGCATCTGTCTGGCGGTGAACAGCAGCGGGTGTGTATCGCAAGAGCCCTCGTCAATGAACCAGCCATATTACTTGCCGATGAGCCGACAGGAAACCTCGATCAAGCGAGCGGGAACGTGGTACTACAATTGATACAACGATTACACGAAGAAGGCCGCACGATCGTCCTCGTCACCCACAATCCGAACATAAGCGGACTTGGGGACCGGACGATTCGGCTTGTCGACGGGAGCATCGAGCAGGATTCTAAATCAGGAGGAGACAGAAATGGTGAATGATCAAAAAAAGAAGGGAACGAACAAGAAATTGCTCGCAGCGATAGCCGTCGCCGCAGTTTTAGTTGCAGCAGGATTCATTGTGTTGTCTGGCGCCGGAGGTTTGTTAAACGGCGTTGAGAACGCTGGTAATGGCAACACGCAGGTTACTGAGGTCTTTCCGACTCAAGATGTGGTCAAAATCCCGCTGTCCAACATCACCAATACCCTTTCCTTCTATACCTACAAATCAAACGGAACCGCAATCAAGTTCTTCGCAGTAAAGGGCACCGATGGCAACGTCCACGTGGCTTTTGACACATGCGATGTCTGCGGTCCAAAGGGGTATAAGCAGTCCGGCAACGACGTGGTGTGCAACAACTGCGGCAAGCACTTTGCGATAAACACCATTGGAACGGCTAATGTGAGTGGCGGTTGCTCGCCAAGCCATCTGCCGATGAGCATCAGCGGCAACTCTGTTGTCATCAAGACGTCAGACCTGGTGACGAAGGAATCAGCATTTAAGACGTGAAATAGTAACCACCGAAACGACAACTGAACGAAAGAGACACGACAACTGAACGAAAGAGAAACGACAACTGAACAGATAGGAGGGGGGGTCTGTCGGAGAGACTCGGTAGCGCGGGCTTTCCCGCATATCCCATCCGCCTGTTCAGCTGGAATGAGTTCGACGACGTCAGGTACTTTTCGGCCTCTGCGCTCAGCACTCACTAAACTTGCAGGTTTACACACTTTTAGATGCGAGGATGGCAGAGTCCATCATACTGGGCACTGAGGGGCCAGCTGGCCATTATCGAGACGAGCTTCTGGTTCCAGGTCCGCGAAGGTCGCAGTCGAAAAATTCTCACCGCCGCCTCACGCTGACACGCCGCAGCTATCATAATCCTTGGACGGGGCAGGAACCCGAGTGTTACCAGGTGCGCAAAAAAAGGCTGGACTAGAAGAAAGAGCTGCGTTTTTCGAGAGCGGTCAAAGCCTTTTTTCTTCTCTCTGTCTTGCTCTATTCCTGTGAAGCTGTCTCCATGCGTTCCGTTCAAATGAGCAAACCCCCGTCAACGCGCAAAAACTACTGGAACTCGACGGCGTTAGAGCCGTCGCCATCTTGATGCTTGTGGCCACCCATCTCATTTACTATTTTCACTCAAACCTCTTCGGGTTGGAGAACGTCCTGGGTGCGTATCTCGAGCTGTTCGGTTTAGGAACCTTCTTCTTGTCTGGTTTTGTCCTCGGTTACAACAACCGGAAGTTTAATGGTTGGAGCGACGTTGCGAGTTTCTTCAAAAAGAGGCTGCTTCGCATCTACCCGCTCTATCTGGTTGCTTTGGCCATCGCTGTTGGCGCATTCGTACTACTTCCCTCGCAATCGCATCAGTCACTTTCCTCTGCGGGGGTCCTCATCTACGCACTGGACTACAAGGCCTCTTGGCCCCTCGCTACGTGCCAGACTTCTACATGTTTTGGTTCGTGGGCGTCATATTGCTCTGCTACTTGATTTATCCGCTCATGATGCGTTATGGATCAAACAACAAGATCAGGTTGGTTTTAATTTCAGGGGCAATATTCGCATTATTTCTTGCGATGAGGCTCAGTTTTGGTATTGTTGATACGCGACTCTTCTTGTACTATTTTATCTTCGTCAGCGGGATTGCAGCGAGCACATTTCACGTCAAGCTGCTGCTGGATAAGCGGAGAACCTTTGTTGGATCTGCTCTGCTATTGACTGGCCTAATGACCGTGCACGTCGCGCTATATAATCATCAGCTGCCCAGTGATCCGGGTTATGTATTCAACGCCGGGCAGTTTGGCCCTTACGCTGACATCAGTTTGTTCCGGGTGCTGAACGCAATTGTGTTGTTGTTCATCCCGTTTGTCTACTATTTCGCCAGCTACCTGATTTCTTTGACCAAGCTTGTCCCAACGCTTTTGCTCATTTCGTATGCTTCATACGCTATCTTTCTATTCAACCCTCTGATCTTGGCGGGCTTGAACGCCATTTTCACCGGTATACACTTGCCTGTGGGGTTTCCGCGGGATATGCTGCTTACGATCATCGGCGTATCCGCGCCGTGTTTGATCGGGTACGCTTTCCAGCGAGCGGCAGATAGAACCCTCCAAAAACTGGAGCATTGAAGTAACGTTTTCAATGTCGCGGCTAACGCCGGCGGCGGCGTCATCGTTCTCTGCTTTTTTTCTTCATTTATGTTGGTTCGGATCTCAAAGAGACGAAGCGAGCTATGGTAAAATCGCCTTTTACCCGTTTTTTGTTGCTTGTTGCACACTCCGCTGATCGTGGGTCCATCCTCCAAAATAGCCACATGCGAGAGATGGTTGGGGAAAGGAATCATGAATAGTCAATGGGCCTTCGACTTTGAGGTGACCTCGGACTCGTCCTGGGGCAAAGGTCGGCCCGGATGGCATATTGAGGACACGGCCCTCACCGAGAACTGCTTCGGAGCGCAATATGATATCCACGGCGGAGCTATGGATCTGCTTCCCTCACCACGAGGCGGAGATCGCCCAGATGGAGGCTGCCTCAGGAAAGAAGCCGCTGGTGAGACACTGGATGCACACCGGCTTTCTCAATGCCATGAGCGAGAAGATGGCCAAGTCTCTCGGAAACTTCACAACTATCAGGGATATGCTGCGAGAATGTGAGGCTGACGTCATCCGATTCTTCGTTCTTCTGGCGCACTACAGAAGTCCCATCGACTTCTCAGAAAAGCTTTAGAGCAAGCTCGCAAGAGTCTGGAGCGGATACGTCAGGCCGCGAAAACCGCTGGAATTTCACGGGTTTTTTTAATTGGCGCGCTAATCAGTGCTTAGTCGAGTGCGGCTAATCACAACGATTAAGGTGAAGCACCATCCTCATTTATCACTATTCTAGCTTCTGAACATCACGCCAGATTGCGCATGTCGCTTTGCGAGTTGTTCGCTTTTGTACGCAACGAACTCTCTTCTCACGCGACTGAGTGCGGAGACTCAACAAGCGAGGTCGCTATCATACTCACCGATTCAACTAACGTTTCGACCTCTTTAGCCGTATTGTACGCCCCGAATGACGCCCTTACGGTTCCGTTGATGCCGAGAGATTCCAAGGCGGGCATCGCACAGTGGTAACCGCTTCTTGTGCAAATCGAACTAGTCTCATCGAGGATCATTGAGACGTCGTGTGGGTTCAGCTGTCCTACATTGAAGGGGACCACTCCCGCACGGTCCTTTGGCCCGTAGACCGTCACATTATCGATTTCTGAGAGTTTTTTAGCAGCGACCCTAGCGAGATTCGCAACGTGTTTTTCGACATTCGAAACGCCAAGCGTGTTCACGTATTCAACAGATCGCCCAAGGCCGATAATGCCTGGAATATTTGGGGTTCCTGCTTCGAAACGGGCAGGGGGTTCGAGCAGTTCGTATTCGCAACCGCGCACCCATTCAACCGCGCCCCCGCCCAACGTAGTCGGGCGCAGCCCCTCCGGATCTTGCAGAATCAAGATCCCCGTCCCTTGCGGACCAAGCAGCCCCTTGTGCCCAGGCACCGCCAGAAAGTCGCAACGTAAATCATTCGAGGACAAACGAAGGTGGCCAGCGGATTGTGCTGCGTCTATCAACACAGGTATGTCATTTCTCTGTCCAATCTTTATGACGCGGCTTATGTCTTGTACGGAGCCAAAGACGTTCGACACGTGCGAGAGGGTGATTAGCTTAGTTCGGTCAGTAATGGCCGCATCAATCCGAGCGGGGTCAATTATGCCCTCTTGATTCGAGTCAAGCACATCGAGTATAACCCCGTGCGTGCGGAGAGCGACCCACGGCAGGTAGTTGGAATGGTGTTCAATCGTTGACGTAATGATGTGGTCTCCAGGCGACCACTCTTGCCCGTGTGCGACGATGTTGATGCTTTCCGTCGTATTCTTGGTAAAGATGATGTTTGTAGGTTCGCACGAAAAAAAGTCAGCCACGGTTTCGCGGCTGTTTTCGTAGTGCTCAGTTGTCTGTCGGGCAAGTCGGTGTGCGCCCCTTCCGTAGTTGCCTGCGTAGGCGAAAAAGTACTCGTTTATCGCTTCGACTGCGGGCTTTGGTGTCTGGCTAGTGGCAGCGTTATCAAGATAAATGACGTGTTCAAGAATGGGGAAATCCTTCCGTATCGCATTAACATCATACATCAGGCGTACATAGTAGATGACTTGAATAGCTTTTTCGGTAAAGGAATGTTGCACTTTCTATAGTCTTAAGTCAGGGCAGTCATCCTTAGGTGAGCAGCCTTTGACCATACGTTGTTTCCTAGCGACATAATTGCTTGTCTTGCGGCAAAACTGGACGCTAAAATCAGGCCTTCTGCGTAAAATAAACAGCCAGGCTGCTTCTCCTGCCAGTGGGACGCGGGACACGGAGCGAATGAAGACCCTGAAACGTTCACCGCTTGGATTGGCCAAATTACCGGTCATACAACGTAACAAGTTGTGAGCAAGCCCTATCAGAAATCAATTTGGGCATTTTTTGTTGCAAAAGATATTCTCTAATACGTTAAAGCGCCATGTAAGTTACTGGAGATCGATGATCATGGCGGATCAACTACCCGCAAAAAAACTCGATACGGTTGGACTGTACTGTCCTGTCCCGCTGTTTAAAACACGGGAGGGCATCGATAGTATCAAAGTTGGTGAAGTGCTTGAGGTGATCGCAGACGATCCAGCTGCGGAGGAAGATATTACGCGGTTTGTGAAGCGGACCGGTCATGAACTGGTGAAATTCGAGAACAATGAAGGAGTTTTGCGTTTCTTAATCAGGAAAAAAAGGTAGAGGTGAGATGATTATGACAAATGAAAAGATGTTGCTATACGTGCAAACAAGCGACAATCCAGAGCGCCAGTATTCCCCACTTGTGCTTGCCCAAACGGCGAAGGCAATGGAATTGGAACCTATGATTTACTATCTAGGACAAGGATTGCGCATTTTACTACCAGGAGCGGCTGAAAAAATAAAGTTGGGGTCATTCCCAAGTGTAAAAGAGATGCTCGATCAGACACTGCAAATGGGCATTACAGTGTACGTATGTGAGGCATCGAAGCAGATGCTTGGCTGGGACAAGGTCGAGCTCATCGAGGGTGTAAAAATCGTGGGTGCGGGAACATTAAATGATTTGGTTCTCGAAGCAAGAGGCACCCTGTGGTTTTAAAGTGTACCAATTTTTTTTCTTTATTTTCTGGCGGTGTTAATCGTAGGAAAAGAATAAAATGCACTAGTGTATTATTTTTTCTAGGAGATGATTTCTCGTAGCAAAAGAAATCGTGTACCTCGACTATCAATCTGCAAAGCCGGTTGATCCTGAAGTCATTGCCGCAATGACTCCATATATGGTCGAAAAGTTTGGAAATGCGTCGTCGTTGCACGAGGTGGGTGATTGGTCTACTGAAGCTCTTGATTCCTCACGTAGGATGATCGCACATTTTGTGAATGCTCGCGAACCAGAGGAAATCATCTTCACGTCTGGTGCGACTGAAGCGAACAACCTTGCGCTTATCGGATATGCGTTGCGGAACAAGCAGAAAGGTAAACATGTGATTATTAGCGAGGTTGAACACATTTCAATACTCAACATCGCCAAATATCTCAGAAAGAATGGTTTCGAGGTATCGACTGTCCCCGTTGATTACACGGGCACCGTGCGTCTCGACAAACTCGAAGAGCGTATTAGACCCGATACGATCTTAATCTCAATCCAGCACGCCAATAACGAAATAGGAACGATTCAGCCAGTTATGTCGATTGGAAACATCGCCCGTGAAAACAATCTCGTGTTCCATGTCGATGCAGTCGCTTCAGAAGGTCAGATACCAATCGATGTGCAGCAGGACTTCATAGATATGCTCACCTTATCGTCAAATGACATTTACGGCCCACGGGGTGTCGGTGCCCTCTACGTACGGAAAGGATTTCTTCTCAATCCGCTGATCATCGGTGGGGGTCAAGAGCGCGGCTTACGTTCAGGAACTGAGGATGTGGCTGCCATCGTCGGTTTCGCGAAGGCAGCAGAACTGGCTTTACAGTATATGCCCGAGGAAAGCAAACGGTTGCGGCAGCTGAGAGATAAAGCCATCAAAACGGTATTAGAAACCGTACCACGATCGTATCTCAATGGACATCCGACAAACAGGCTTCCGAACAACGCCCATTTCCGGTTTGATTTTATCGAAGGAGAATCGATGTTACTCTCTTTTAAAGAATGTGGTATCGCCGTTTCAACGGGGTCCGCGTGTTCGTCACAAACACTCGAGCCGAGTCACACCTTGATGTCACTGGGATTGTTGCATGAGGAGGCACACGGCTCGTTGGAAATCACGATGGGACGATTCACGAGAGAAGCAGACGTCGACACATTCGTTGAATCGCTGCCGGGTATCGTGAAACGACTCCGTGACATGTCGCCACTTACAAAGACAGAGGTGGGTATGTAATGCCAAAGAGCACACAATATACACGGAAGGTGTTGGATCACTTCAAGAATCCGCGGAATGTCGGCACCCTCGAAGGCAAGGGTGTTGCCGTGGGACGGGTCGGAAACCCTGTATGTGGGGATTTGATGGACATCTACATCAAAGTCGACGATGACGGCAAGCTCGAGGATATCAAGTTTAAGACGTTCGGGTGTGGTTCAGCAGTCGCAACAAGCAGTATGATCACAGAAATTGCAAAGGGAAAGACCCTCGATGAAGCAATGAAGATAACCCGACAAGATGTGGCTGACGAGCTCGAAGGGTTGCCCCCTATCAAGATGCACTGCTCCAACCTAGCCGCAGATGCGCTCCACGAGGCGATCAAAAACTTCCGGGAAGGGAAAAAAGGACCTATAGAGCTCGGTGAAACACGCTTCGCCTGCCCTGCCGGTGAGGTGAAGAACGTCATAGGCCTTGCGGAATTCGTGGGGAAAGGTGTATTCACTGGTTATGAGCATCCTGAGCAGTTTCGTGACAAGCGCGTGCTGGTCGTGGAATTTGATCAAAACAGCGTTGAATTTGCGCTCGAATTAACGAAGGTAACAGGTCGGGTGATTTTGCTTTCACCCTTGGAACAGCTCGCGGTGAATGATGAATTAAAGACTCAGGTAAAACGATCCGATATTAAACATTTGAAACAGGCAGAGCTTGTGGAAGTATCCGGGGGTTCAGAGGTGGAAAAGGTGCGGATCCACGACCTTGATGAGGATGAAGAATATGACTTAGTTGTGGACGCCGTTGTAGTCCCTTCGTAAGCTATCGTTGAATAAAGGCGATTTATTCCTCTTTTTTGACGGCTCTTTGGAATTCGGGCAGCCTACAAGTGATACGTCGGGCTTTGAGATAGTTAAGAAGAATCTCGTAGATTCTTTGTTCCTTTTTTCGATTTCCTTTGATTGCTAGCCGATTTTTCTCGATGCCCCCCCCCTCGAAAAAATGCCTTAGAAAGTCCCAAATCCTCCGTCTTCACACGACAATCACAAATCAGAGTTACATAGAAAGCGATTTACGTCTCTCGCGGGTTAAGCCAATACTGTCGCAATATCAGGCGACAGCGAACGATAAGCTACACCCATGAAGATACATTCGAAAATGCGGGAGTTATCTTGTCTAGAGGACAACTTCTGGCCACCCTAAAAAGAGCGACGTTTCAGACACCTAGGGGCGGCGCAGAAACGCCTCGCATCAATCTCTACCTGCGTGCGCAGGACGCGGTTGTTTTCGTTACAAGGCCGGATCGGCGACTGTCCTTAGTGCGTCCATCGGTCGCCTGCTAGCGCGACCAGCTGACGTGGCGGAGAATCTCGGATATAGCGAAAGCTGCGTGTGTGAGTGAGCACTACGCAAACGCTTAGGTATGATCATCAACGCCTGCTCAGCGACTCGAGCGTAATTTAATATTGAAAAAGAGAGAATGAACATTCAGCTCGATATGGATGATTTGAAGAGGGACACAAATGAGAGACTACGATAATTTCTTCTTGCCGGCAACTGACTTAAAAGCGGCCAAAGAATTTTACAACCGCGTGCTAAGACTTCCTGTGAAATTTGATCTCTCGAATGAAGGTATGATAGCATTTGCCGTCGGAAGTCAAGAACCTGCACTTATTTTGAAGGACGTGCACCAGTTCCCTGACGCCCGACCAACGATCTGGTTTGTAGTTGACGACGTTGAAGAAGAGTACGAGCGCCTGAAGCAACGTGGTCTTAAGTTTTTCTCAGAGCCGTTTTTGATAGCGACCGGACGGGCAGCCGAGTTTGAAGATCCGTTTGGCAACAAATTGGGGATAACAGACTACTCAGCTAACTTGTGAATGTGAGACACTGTCCGCGAAGCTGAGAGGATTTTTTTCGGCGCGAGGCTGACCTTCTGTAGGCATTTTAAGCACTAACTGTAGACTTCCTGCTCTGTGGATCTTGAAATTGACACAGAGTCTCTAGGATGGTTCGCTGATAGTCTGGCGCACATTCGTTGTTTAGTTTTTGTCAGGCTCTCTTGAAACGTATTTGGCGATCCCTGCTTGCACCGCGGACGGAAGCCTGCCGCGGCTTTTGTACCCTCCTGGCACCAGGCGTGTGCTGGACAGCTTGAGCATGGGGCTTATGGTGTTGGTCTGCTCATCGAGTGCTCCTGAGTGCCATAAGTCGCTATAGAAACACCACCAGAGAAGCGCTTCGTCTCTCTCGCGCGGGAGCGCATTGGGGGGGTTCGTGCCTCGCTCCATCCACCACGATACCGCATTCTGAAAACGATTTTTCCAACCCTCAATAAGGAACGAGAGGTCTTCCACAGACATCTCCCCTTGCGCGGCTATGCTTTCCCACCAGAATGCGGCGATTACCCACTGAGGGAGGATCTTGCCGCGCTGCACGACGTACGACGTGAAGGTCTTGCACCCGTGTACGACGCTGTCTTTCACCATATCGGGACGGAGGCATGCAACGGCCCATTCCTCGGGGCGCAGTGCGTTGAGCAATATAGAAGCCCACACGGCGCTGTCGCCGGCTGGCGGATAGTTCCACTTCCATTGCGAAAGATCCCGCAACAGGTTCGGGCCATAAACGCCCTTGAGCTTTGCGACCTGCCTTAAGTGCGACTCGGAGAGTGCATTTATCCGCACGTAAAAGGTCAATGGTGCGGGCAGCCTGTGTAAACTCAGTTTAGGGGCCATGCTGCTCTCTTCCCTTGTGCGCAGCACACATTTGGACGGATATATGTCAGTGCTAGACGTCCCGGTGCGGTACAAGATCGCAGCCCGTACACGGCGCGCACATCGTTTGCGCTACATCAGCCCGCAGCTCGTGTTTGTCTAGCAGTTCGCGCTCCTTTCGCGCTAATCGCAAGAGCCTATCGGCATCAGGCCGTCGTATCCCCGCTTGTGAACGTAACGGATGCTCAACTGCAGCCCTCAACATCGGGATCACGCCCATGTTGGTCAGTTCTTCCATGCCGTTGATAATCGAGTCATCATCCTCGCCCAAGCCGACGAGGATGTTCGAAAAGACTTTGTTTCTGCCGAAGACCTCTACGGCGTCTTTGAGGGCGTGCAGAATTAATTCGAGCGAAAGCCCCGGGCACATGGTCTGAAAGAGCTGAGGATCCATCGTTTCGACGTTGTACTTTATCTCGTCAGCTCCAGCGTCCTTCAAAAGTCTTGTAGAACTCGGTGTCGGATAAACAGATACTCCGATGGGCAGATCGTATTTTTCTTTCAGGGAGCTGAACTAGAGCTGCGATCCTCTCAACTTCGCTTTGTGCTGACTCTTCTACTCCAGACGTAAGTGCAATGGCTTTTAGTTTGCTAGTGAGCTTCGGATCGGCGAGAATTCGTTCAATCGCCGTTTCAACATCGTCTCGGTCTTTTACCGAGCCCCCCAGGAGTGGCACGGGGCAGTACTGGCAATCGAAGATGCATACTTCGCTTACCGTGATATACGCTTGTTCGGGGCAATGGGCAATCGACATCCTCAAGATATCCACGAACGATCTCCTTTTCGTGGTCTCGGATGACCACTTCATCGCCTTCAAGCGATGCCTTGAGACGGGAACTATGTTTTATTCCTAGGCGCACGCGATGACCGTCAAATCGTAAAAAAAAAGACGTCAGTCCGGCACCAGGCCCGGACGCAGGAGTCGTAATGCGCCCAAGTATGCGCTCATCAATGTCTACGCCTCCCTCTGCAATGAGAAAAGCTTTCGTCTCCGCAGTCTTATCCATCGTTTGTGCCCTCGTTTATACCTTTGACCAGCCGCCCGGTGCAATGACGTGTGCGAGCTACCTGTGTTCAATTGCCTCTTCGTTGTACGCCGTGAGTCGAGGAGCCATCGGTTACGCAGAAGCTGCGCAGTTGCCTGCCACAATGACTACCATCATCGCCTCTGCGAAGATGTTGACTGGCCATCGACATCACGCGCGCTCAAATCGTAAAAAGGTACTAGTGCGTTGGAATACTTATATGCTAAGTTCTTTACAAGAATTGTTATCGTCTGTAGCCTTATATCAACGCTTGTCGAGTGCAACTAGAGATAATGATGTCGGTCCGACTCACCAAAGAAGCAGCGGGAAACTACTACGAGCACGATAATGAAATTGAACGGGTCGTTTCCGACATTCGCTCGCATGGCAGTGCAGTGATAGCCTTTTCAGGCGGAGTTGATAGTTCGGTCGTTGCTACGCTTGCCAAACGAGCTTTCGGGGATGCAACAGTGGCCGCAACGGTAGATAACGGTGCGCTTCATCACGGCGAAGTCGAGCACGCGGCTGCCATCGCCAACGAGATCGGCATTCGCCACATTGTGATAACTCTCAATCCGTTGACGGTGTTCGAAGTGAAGCAGAATGAACCTGAACGATGCTACTACTGCAAGAAGTTGGTCTTTGGCGCGCTGCGCGACTTGGCTAAAGACCTACACTTCACTGCGGTCATGGACGGTACCAACGCCTCTGATCTTGATGGCTACCGACCAGGTCTGAAAGCTCTGCGAGAACTCGACGTCGTTTCACCGTTGCTCGACTTCACCAAAGAGGAAGTGAGAAGCTTCGCGCGCAAACTCGGCTTATCGAACGCTGACGCGCCGTCCGTGGCTTGTCTCCTCACCTCATTTCCGTACGGCACGACCATAACCGGCGAGAGAATTGAAAGGCTTAGAGACGCTGAACGTGCGTTAAAGGCGATCGGCATCATTCACGTGAAAATCAGAGATCACGATCACTTCGCTCGCATTGAAGTCGACAGGGAAGAGGCCGGAAAGGTTCTTACGCATTCCTCTGTTATAGTCGATCAGCTTGTGGAGCTCGGGTTTACCTACGTTACCTTGGATCTCCAGTGGCTGCGATCAGGCAGCATGGACATTGCACTGAGTTCTGCAAGAAGAGATTTTGCAGACGAGGGTTGACTCAGCTCAAAATAGTAGTCCGGCAGCATAAGCAACTATTCCGAAGCAAACCATAGGGTTTTATTGCTTACGCCAAGGACACAAAACCCATCGATATGACTTTTCTGGAAAGATTCGTTGCCAAACGAGACTGTTTGATGTTGCGGCGGTCAGTTCATCTAGCGGCAGCTCTTTTTCCAACGCTTTCAGTTCGAAAAGATCTGCATTAGTAGTCGGGTGTCGGTGCGCAGCCCTGCAGACTGTAGGGTGACCTGCCGTCGACAAATGGTAAGTGCCGATACGTCGCGCTTTCTTTATGCTTTCTGTCTTGTCGAGAGACGCCAACGGACGATACACGGGAACATCAGAAGCTTGGTCGATGGCCAAGAGGTTTTTGGTCGTTTGGCTTGCGACCTGTCCAATGCTTTCTCCAGTAACGATACCATGTGCATGCTCTTCTTTAGCGACCAATGCGGCGATCCTATACATCATTCGCTTACAAAGCACGCAGGTTGTTCTTGGGGCAAAACTCGTAAACTGCTCCAAATTAGCTCCATGGTTCACTATTCCAAGATCTAAAGGACGCCCCGCCCACACTGCGAGTGCTTTGACAATAGACAGCGCCCGCTCGCGTCCGCCATCGCCTGTGAACGGCACACCGTCGAAAAACATCGGGATGATAGTGCAACCGCGCTTCATCATAAGCCACGCTGCCACCGGCGAATCGATCCCTCCAGAAATGAGGGCTATCACTTTTCCTTGAGTACCTAGTGGCAGACCTCCGACTCCGTCTATGACCTCTGTGTAAATGTAAGCGCGTTCCGCCCTCACTTCGATGAACAGCTCGACGTCAGGTTTTGTCAACCGCACGGGCGCGGTTGTTGCTTGTTCAATCGCCCCTCCGACAACAACACCAATGTCTTTGCTTGAGTAGTCGTGCGTTCCTGTTCGACGTGCTCGAATTGCAAATGATTTGCCCGGAGTAAGCAGCGGCGATATTATTCGTAAAGCAGCGTCTTTCATCGCTTCCAGTGTCGCTGCTTCCGTTTGGACGGGGCTCACAGAGACCACACCAAAAACACTTGCTATAGTCAGAGCTGCCGCTACGTCTCGCGTTTGAACGAAAATACGGCCAAAATCTCTGACGACAGCATCAAACGGGATTTCGCAAAAGATGAGCGCTTTTTCTATATTTTTAACAAGCGTGCTTTCATACCGACTTCTAACTCTGTCGCTTTTTATCCCAATTTCACCATATCGGACTAGGATGGAATCGATTTCCTGCATCGCGGTTTTGGTCACCATTTCTCCGTATTACAGGCTGCTTGTTAAGCGTCGGATTCGATATTACAAAATCCGTATGTCCTCTAATCGGACGTGAATACCAGCACGTTTCTTTAGTACCATGTTAACAACCGCGGTATGCGAGAGATTGATCATGCAGTATCCAGGCAAGAAGCGTTGCCTCTTCCCAATAACGGGTGCGTGGTGAATGACCTCTGCCATACCCTCGAACGCGTGCACGTAATAGGCTTGAACGTCGTGTGACTTTTCTTTTCGAGCAGCAAGCGGGCCCAGCGTATGACACTCGAGAACTCCCGTTATGGGATTGGCAGAGAGAACCCGGAGAGCGTGATACAACGGACATCCTGGACCGGCGGGACGACCAGTCACAAGGTCTCCTGCTGCAATGCCCCAGCGCTCCACCAAATCGGCGCGAAAAGGAACGATGAATTTGCGCGCCGAGGGCTCGCCCGGCAAAGGGCGGAGCACGAAATCGTATTCATTCCCTAGGACGTCAGTCCCGGAGTAGGTTGGAGCTTCCCTTCGCACCCCCTCTTCTGTCTCGTAATACGGACAATCTTCGTACGATTTTTCTCCCGCGCGCACGTGCAAAAGAAATTGCTCGCACGTAGCTGTTCCGCAGGCTCCACAGTCTTTTCCGGCCGGCACCCAGGCCACGCTTAATCACCCCGATAAATGTTATCGGCCTCCTCGAGCGGCCGTATCACGCCAAAATGGTGCTGCCATCCGATCTCCTTCTTCCCGACGCAGATGGTGCAGACTCCAAGCGGAGGTGACCCGCGGAGGACGATTTGCGCGGCGTCGCTAAGATCAGGATATGCTGTGAGCGCTTTCATCAGATACCGCATACCCGTACCCTGTATCGCATTGGTTTCAATGATGTCGATTGAGGGGGCGACCTCCTTAATGTATTCGCGAAAAACTTCCTTCTCGGCCTGGGAAACGAGGTCAGTCTTCGTGACAACGGCCATGTCGGCCTGAGCAATCATCGGCGCCATTTTCAGAGGTGAGTTGCTTCCCGAGACTGCCGAAAGAACAGCGATACCGAATGACTGGGTTGTGTAGGGGGTGCATCTAAGACAGAGGCCTGCGCTCTCGATGATGAGAAGGCCCGATCCTAAGTTCTGCGCCCACGAAATAGCGTCTTGGAGCACCATAATGCCCGCGTGATCTGGGCACAGGTCACCGGAGTACACCTTGCGCGTCGGAATCCCAAATTCTTCTCTGAGCTCCTCGTCTTCAAACGCGCGAACGACGTCGATTTTCACGTATGCCGGATTGCGGCTCTCGCGAAATTCACGGATGATCTGCCGAACGACCGCAGTCTTCCCGACGCTGGCGGGTCCCGCGATTATCGCGAGTTTCACGCGGGTACCCCTATCTCCTCGTCTATTGCGTCTTCTTCACCGATTAAATCCCCAGATCTGATTCTCTCGCGGAGGTCCCAGAGCAGATCATCGATCTCAGAAACACGTGCAATCGTCGCCCTCTCTCGTTCGCGAGGTTCAAGCACCTTGACTACAGCTCCATTGCTCATTACAATCCGCCGGTCTGTGCTCAGGGCGAGATAGGGATCGTGCGTCACGAAGATGACCGTTTTCCTGCACTCCTTTATGCACGAAATGACGCGTTCCTTGAAGATACCCGCGTTCTCCACTTCATCGAGCAGTAAGATCGGGGTCCTTCCGATGAGAATCGCATCTGCGATAAGAAGCGCACGTGTCTGCCCTCCTGACAGAGCGGTCATGCTCATGGCCCTGGTAATCTGCTCCCCCGTGAACTCATTTGCTAGCGTAATCGTGTTTTCAATAAGGTCTTTGATGTGCGTTTGCTTGCGCGCTTCGATGTGTAGCTCCAGAAAACGTGACACGTCCAGATCTGCAATCACACGCGTGCTCTGCGTGATAAGTGCAATCGGTTTTTTCGACGGATCTCGAGCCATCTCATCAGAAGGAGGAACGCCATTTACGAGAATACGCCGGCCCGTAACCGTATCAGCCTGCGCCAGCACCTCGATATCATTTATGAATGCCGATTTCCCCGACCCCGTCGGCCCTACAATCGAGAGGGTGTCCCCAGGGCGGATGATTATTTGGTCAAACCCTTCTCTTTCGCCATTGCGGTTGGTTCCAGGGAGGACGGTAATTTCGCTCATCTGATCACGGTGCATACAAAACTCTTGACCTGATGCCTACAAATAAGTTTCGAAAGAGGCAAAAAGTTATCCTCTAAGTAATAGAAATAATTATGATTTAACCCATTAAGGAAAAAAAGTAATCAGAGCGGATATGCGAAACTAGCTTCGAAGACAGTTTTAAGGCGTTAGGAAGAAGGAAAATGCTAGGCAGGGCTAAGAATCACAGGAATTTGAGTATCCCCCCCAGATAATCGGCATGCGCGACCAGAACGCGGTCGGCGGAAGAAAATCTGTTTGCTCTCACTCGTTAAGACGAGGTAGTTTCGCTCACTATTATTATGCATCAGGTGCCATTGATTCGGGTGGGTTCACCAACGTTTTCCACGGAAACTAGAGTGAGATCTGTTGTCTCTAAAACACCGAAAGCAGACGATGCGCTATTCAAAGCACCGACGAGCCTTTCTTCGTAAATCAGCTCGGGATAACTTGGTTTCGTTGCTCATGCTGCGATTTGATATCTAATGCTCTTCTTATAGCTCGACGTCACAATTTCGTAATTGTTCCGCTGATTTCCAATTCTTTGTGACCAAAGGCGTAAATGTGAGCATGCACGTCTTAGAAAATGCGATTAAGCAAGCGGAGACGGATTTTGATAAAGGAAGCTAATCATCTCTTACTCAGAATCGGGCATCTTCCCACTTTGTACCATACTTCGTTCCTCCTTATGGGTACAGCCCTGCTGGAGAATAATGACGTTGAGGCCGAGTGGACACTTTTCCCATCGGGCCCCGATCTTGTGAATGCCATGCGCGATGGACACCTCGACATCGGCTACGTCGGGCTTCCACCCGCCATCATTGGCGTTAACAAAGGTACTAGGCTTATATGCATCGCTGGAGGGCACATTGAAGGAACTTTGATGGTCGCGGGAGAAGGTGTGAGAACGGTTGATCAGTGCAGGAGCATGCCAGCGTTTCTCAGCCAGTTTTCGGGGACAGCTATAGGCTGTCCACCACGGGGCTCGATTCACGATGTTATTGTCAACGAATTGCTGAAAGAGTACCATATCGAGGATGTCCATGTGAACAATTATGCTTGGGCGGATTTTCTTCCCGATGCGCTCGTGGAAGCTGAAATAGCAGCGGCTGTAGGCACGCCTGCCCTCGCCGTAGCAGCTCGGAGGTACGATGGGGCACACACGATAATGCCCCCCTCACGATTATGGCCCTTTAACCCAAGCTACGGAATTGTGGCAATGAGAGACGATTTGGTTCGTCACGCGGATGTTCTCCGGAGGTTTCTCGTCGCTCACGAGATTGCGTGTGAGATGATTCGGCATCACCCGGGCAAATGCGCGCGCATCGTTGCTCGAACGACAGGGGTGGTGGATGCAGCTTTTGTGGCGGAAGCGTATCAGATCTCTCCAAAGTATTGCGCTTCTTTGCCTCCGGAATACGTTTCATCGACGATGAAGTTCGTGAACGCGCTTGAAGCGTTCGGATACATCTCGAGGCGAGTGAGCGAGACGGACATATTCGATGCATCGCTTATTAATGAGGTGCATACGGCGCCGCCACACTACGAGCGCGGGTTACAAGGGGCTTTCTAGTACGCCCGGAAAAATGCGAAATGCTCACAACGCAGTAGGGTCTCTCCGGCGCATAGAGCAATCGTCCTTACAAGGCTACGTATCGAGCGTAAATGCTCTTGGCGGCCTCTGGATCGCGCGTACCCTTGATTATTGCGCGGCCGTCACGGAAAAGGGTCATCTCGAAATCGGTATGAGGGTCTTTGAACAGCAGAGTGTACTCGTTGTGCTTAACCCGCCCGATCCGGTCGAGACTGCCGGCAAGCTCCGCTAATTTGATGGTGGCTTCTCGGGCCGGGGTAATCTGAACGGCATCGCGACCACAGAGTGTTGTGATCTTATCGCCCTTTTTGGCGTCCAAGAACTCAAACTGCGACTCGACACAGCATCGACAGGAGGGGTCCTTTACAACGGCCATTTTTTGCAGGGTTTGTTCCCAAACGTCATATATGATGAGTTTTGCATCGGTCGCCTGTTTGCCCAACAAGATCCGAATGGCTTCCGTGGTGGCAATTGATGCGACGATGGTGGGTATAGTATTGAGCACGCCGGCCAGATCGCATGTTTGGAGAACTCCTTGGGGCGGAATGTTTGGGATGAAACACCGTAGGCAAGGGGTTGTGCGAGGGATAATCGGCATCACCATCCCGTGAGTTCCGACCGCTCCGCAGTATACCCACGGGATCTCATGCTTGGTGCAGACATCATTTACCAAAAAGCGCGTCTCCATATTGTCGGTGCCATCAACGATCACATCCGCATGTCCGAGGATGTCTTCCGCGTTGTTGAGGTTGAGATCCTTAATGATGTCGTGGACGACAATGTCTGAGTTTGCGCGTCTCATCTTCTCAGAAGCCACGAGCGCTTTGGGTAAGTCGAGGTCTCCCTCGTCAAACAAGACCTGTCGCTGCAGGTTCGTCAGCTCGACGAAGTCCCTGTCAATGACTGTCAGCTCTCCAACGCCCGCCCGCGCCAATAAATTAAGGGCTGTCGAGCCGGTAGCTCCACATCCCACTACCGAAACGCTGCTGTTCTGCAGTGCGGACTGGCCCTCAGTCCCGATCTCGGGGAGAATCAGTTGTCTTGAATAGCGCGCATACTCGTGCCTGGCACTCACTACGGAGAAGTTGGCGTTGACGAGCTTATGGCAATCGTTAGGTGCCATTTTTGTCCCAAACGCAAGGATTAAGTCCAATGTTTTGCTGCGCGAGCTAGGTCGAGGTTGGTTAGAAATACCTTGCCTGCGCGAGTAGTCTGGTAGCCCGCATCGAACGGTGATTATGGGCTTGCGAGCTGCGTTCTTTATTGCGAGGGGTTAAGACCTTTGCAAGCTTTGTACAGCGCCTTCTGTTCAACCCGCGCGCTCTCACTCTCTTTGTGATTGAATTACGGTCTACTTGAAGGATATTGCTATGCTGAGCAGCATTAGAAACAAGACTAAAATGCTTAAGAAACTGAACAGTAAGCTCCTTTTCGTTGCGAAACTCACGAGTGCCACGCTGACCCAGACCAACGGAGAAACTATTGTTAGTAGGACCCCCAAAGCGGTGACGCTGGGCGCACTAAGAGATTTGAGGCCCGTCAGCGCGTCTTTGAGAGGCAGCGCCGTGTCGCTATTTAGACTCGGGTTAGCAGCGAAAAGAAAAATGCCAATCAGACACACAGAAATGCTGACGGCAGAACAAACCGCCAATGTTCTGCCTAAGCCTGAGGCTTCTTTTCCTATAATAGTATCACCTCTTTCACGTTATGACCTCAATAGCATTAGCGACGCTAAGATGACTAATACCACAGCAAAGCTCGCAGTTAGCGCTTCGTTTCGAATCTTGCCTTGCAGACGCGACCCGATCAAGGCCCCCACAAAGACCGCTTCAAGCACAATTGCGGCGAGCAGTGGCTGCACGAATCCGTTTGCATAGTAGATAATCGCACCGACCGCGGTCGTCAGCCCGATAATAAATGCGCTTGTGCCGGTCGCTACCTTGATGGGAACTCGCATGCCGAGCGTCATAACTGGTACGTTTATGATTCCCCCTCCAATGCCTAGCAGTCCTGATGCGTTGCCCGCTACGAATCCGCTTAGCAGCCCCAAGAGCGGGTTTCTTACCTGATAGGTGACTAGGCGCTCACCCATTGCGTTAGTATAGCCCCCACCCAATTGGAATCGATCGTACTGCGCGTCACGTAGTCCGGTAGATTGCACAGCGTCGGCTTCGTTGCGTCGCAGAAACATAACGACAGCCGTCGCGACGAGGGCCGCAGCGAAGACCTCAGTTAGCAGTGTTCGGTTTATCTGCGCTGCTATTTGGGCTCCGATGATCGCGCCGGCGGTCGCGGTGATGGCAAACCACAGAGCAAGCCGTAGATTCAACCTGCAATCTTTGAAGTACGTCATCGACGCGGCGCTGGAGTTGGCTATCGTGCTGACAAGGCTTGTGGCAATTGCAATCTGTATCGGGATGCCTGCCGCGAGTGTGAGAAACGGAACCAAAAGAACTCCCTCTCCAATGCCAAGCATCGAGGTGATCACTCCGACGAACACAGAAACGAAGAAAATCATGAGCAGGCTTAGTGGATCCATCTGATCGCTCTTGCATAAGCAGCAGAAGCTTCGCCCAGCAACAAAGTATTACGTTGGACAGCGTAATGCGCCATAACGATCTGCACGATGCAATATCTAAAAACAGATCTCAGTACCGTGCTGCCCCTTTGTCCATCTACCGTCGACTATCCCCCGGAAGAGTAAATACATACACTAAGCCGACACCCGGAATCGAACCGGGATAAGCCGCTCTGCAGGCGGCTGCGTAGCCGTTCCGCCATGTCGGCACAAGCCGATGCACGTAGACACTCGCTTGTAGTGACACAATTGACTTAACGGCTGCGATCAGGACAATATGTGCCCACATTTTACGATCATTAGCCACGAGAATGCTGAAATGCATCGCCAAGCGACTCTTTTTTTGCTACCTCGAGGTGCGTCCAGTAGGGTGAAGAGTCGGACGAAAGACCACAACGAGCCGAACTAACGGCAGGTCATTCTCCAAACCTGATAAGTAGCTTTGAGTTCATGAATCGGAGTGAGAAAAACCCGAAACGCATCACCAAAGCTGCTATGCCGGAAGCAAAGTACAACGCACGTTCAGTAAGGCCGTGCAAAGGAGGCGGCATCTTAGTCGAAGGAACGTTCGACAAGCCGTTCTCAATGGAGGTGTTGTGTCGGATTCTGCGTGAAACGGGCAAGTGCGCTGAAAAACTCGGCGTGGCGCGCTTCTTCCACAGAGGATGTGGCATCACGTTATACAGAAATGGCAGGGTTGACGTCCACCGCGTCCAATCGACTGAAGAAGCTATAGAGATTCTTGACGAGGTGAAAGCAATAGTCCGCGAGGCATTCGTACAGGACGATTAAAGCGAGAGCTCTCCAGCCTCGTGGCGAGCCGAGTGAGCTTGGCAAGATTATAACCGGGGCTCCCAAGTCCACCACTGGTTTCCGCCATAGTTCCACACCATCGCGACGCCTATTCCGATGAGTTGCGACGTGAGGTAGTAGAGACCGAATAAACTCGTTAAGAGCCACAAGATGAATAGGTTGATTATGATCCCAACAAACCGCACGGCGTGATCTCTATACAGAGCTGTGAGTGCATATCGAAGCCCGCTTGTCCCTCTGTCTCTGAATGTCCACGATCTGTTCAAGAAGAAGTTTGACAAAAGACCTGCTTCTATCGCTATAACTCCCGATAGCAGATAGAAGACCCCGAGTTCAGTAAGCGCATATAATACGGCTAAATTCAAAATAGCGCCCACGGCGCCCACGGCCACAAATTTCCAAAAACGATGAAACTCGCCCGATCGCAAAAAGAGACTCCACGTGTGATGAAGATAATCTACCGCGTTTTTCACTCCGAATTTGCTCACTCCATTCTCTCGTTTGTCAAACGTATAGCCAACCTCTGAGACCGTTGTGTAATCTCCTTGAACAAGGATCTCAAGCAGTATCTTATAGCCTACAGGGCTAAGGTTTGCGTGGGCAATGACGCTCTTTTTGAAGGCGAAAAACCCGGACTCGGGGTCCTTGATGCTGCGTATCTCTCTAAAAAGCGTTCGGGCGAGGAGGTCGGCACCTTTGGATAGTAATCGTCTTGAGGGGCTGAACCCTTCCAAAGCGCCGTGCTCAGCAAAACGACTTCCTATCGCTATATCCGCTCCATTTTGCACGCGCGAGACTAATTCTGGTATCCTTTCGGGAGGATGCTGCAAATCAGCATCCATAACGACTACTATGTCATAATTCGCGGCTTGAATCCCTGTCAGCACGGCGGTCGCGAGCCCTTTGTCGTCCTGTCTTCGTATGACTCGCACCTGATCACCGTCTGGCTGCTGTGACGCGACCTTCCACGTTTCGTCAGGGCTATCATCATCAACAATGACGATCTCAAAAGGATGGCCCAATGGTCCCATCGAACGATGGATTCGTTCGAGAAGTTCTGGGATGTTTTCCCGCTCATTGTAGGTAGGGATTACTATGGACGCGTTGTTATTCGGCATTGATCCCGGGAAGCACGACGCGAGCGCGGTTGCGTCTCTTTTAGATGCAAGATTGTCATTCTCCCATATGAGCCTTTCACCGGGGCCGCCGAGAAACCGGAGGCCTTTTCCCAAAAGAGCTGAAACGATCCTGCTTAAAAACGGCAGCTACTGCAGGTCCCGGCTCATTCACGCCGTGACCTATCAGTGCGAGCGTG